>NZ_LGCM01000015.1 GCF_001306035.1 Levilinea saccharolytica | reverse complement strand
GTTCTGATGGAGATCGATGAAGAGTGGCAGACAGGCAAAGTCTATCTTTCGATGTTCAATTCTTAAGGTTCTTTAAAAATCCAATTGGGTCACCTGACCAATCCTACAGAAAAACCCTTGCACAATCGTTTTATCAAAAATATACTTCTGTCTTTTCTAGACTTTGAAACCCGCAGCCAAACAATAGGATAAAGAGTAAATTGATCTCTGCCCACCTTGGATCATGCCTGATTTATTTGTAGAATAAAAATGTAACCATCTTAGGTCGCTGATCTCCTTGGGCATCAATCAAATCGTAGGAGCGGCCGCATAACAAAGAACTTTGTTGTGCCGGTCGCTTTTCGTTTTCCCAGACGATCTATGCGTTGTCGAAAGTAGTAAATATCAAACCATTTGGAGTTTTTGATGCCAGATCCCATTCCGCCCAGAGATATTGAAGCCGAACAGGCCTTGCTCGGTTCGATCATGATTGCACCTTATCTATTTGAAGATTTGGTCACCTTCGTAAAAGCGGAGTATTTCTATCGCGACTCACACCGCTGGATTTGGGAAGCAATGCATCACCTGTTGGAATCTGGGCAACAGATCGATCATGTCACCTTGTGTAATGCCTTGAATACCAGCGGAAAACTAAAGGAAATTGGTGGGCCGGCATATATCATGGGCTTGCTCAATGCAACTCCGACTTCCATGCACGCCGAGTCTTACGCGAAGATCGTGCGTGAAAAAGCATTTAAGCGAAAAGCGTTGGAGGTCGCTACAAACCTTGCGCAAAATGCTATTCAAGATAAACCGTTATCTGAAGCTCTGCAGCAAATGGAAGAATTTTTTATCAGCTCATCCGCCTTGTCGGGAGTCACGGAGCGAATGGTTATGACCGCAGAGAAATTGTGTTTGTCGGAGATGGGTGAATTGACCTGGATCCTCAAAGACTGGATTATGGCTGGTGGAATCAACTTGATCGCCGGTATGCCGGCAGCAGGAAAGAGTTTTCTCGCTCTGGACCTGGCGATTGGCATTGCTTCTTCGGGTTTAGCATGGGATAACCGGCCGGTAACCCAGGGCAAAGTGTTGTATCACTTCTTGGATGGTAGCTACCGGGGTATGCGCTCGCGTGTTCTCAAATTGTGCCACGCGCGGGGCATTCAACCGCCTGCTAACTTAATTTTCGACTTTTCCCCGCTTAACTTAAAAGTCACTTCCGAAGCGCTGGCATTACGTCAACGCATTCATCGATTGGATGCCTCAGTAGTCATTTTTGATGTCATGGCCAAGTTTATGCCTGGCGCTGATGAAAATTCGGTCGCAGAAATTTCACCGATGATGAACGCATTGCGTGAAATTGCTAACCAGACCGGTACGACTTTTATTCTGATTCATCACCTCAATAAGGGTGGAAACACCGATCTTTCCTATCGCGTCCGGGGCTCCTCCGATATTTTAGGGTCTGTCGATACCGCCATTGTGGTTGCGCATGAAAACCAGCATTCAGCACACTCATTGAGAACGATCATTCCACAAAAGGTGCGTGAATCCCTACCACCTGCGCAGTTACAGTTTCAAATTGAATCGACCGAAGAGAGCATCGCGCTTCGATTTTCTGAAACAAATGCTTCTGAACTGGTGCGCGTTCCTGGTCAGGCGGAATTGATCTTTGCGGATATTCTGGAATATCTGCAAACCGTACCAGCGCAGGAATTCAAGAAGAACGAGCTCCTTTCAGCGCTTCAAATCAACAGCAGTGCCAGGACGATAGACCGGGCATTTTCAAAACTCAATAATGATCCGCGAATCAGAGTTACAAAACGAGGATCATTCAACACCTATCAATGGGAAGAGGATACGCCAGCCACGCCATACTCTTAAGGGGTTGGCATGGCTGGCGTATGTTCGTTCGTTGCAAAGTTTACAAATAACAAAGGAGAAGAATGTCAGAAAGCCAAAATAGCTCAAATTGCCGGATTTCCAGGAATGTCTTGATCAAAGCACCCGGTTTGCTGCCCATGCTATACACACCGCGTGAAATTGCTGAAGACTTGGACGTTCCTGAAACCACCTTGCGGGATTGGCTCAACCATGGCGCACCACACAGCCGGGATGAATACAACCATATCTGGATCAACGGCAGGGAATTTGCCGCCTGGGTTGACAGTCAACGAAACGCTAGAAAGAAACCAACCCATCCGCTTCAAGCGGGTGAAGGCTTTTGCATGCGCTGCAATACCATCGTCAAAATCCAAAATGGGGAAATTCACCCTGTCAAAGGCCGCCTGAGCCATCTGAAAGGCATATGTCCCATCTGCGGCGGGATTGTCAATCGCGGGATTTGGAATGCTGGATCGCCAGAACTATCTCAAGGTTAAGTTGTTCTTGAAATTTGCACGGGAAGTTCATGGGCGTTCATCGCTTCAGATCTCTAATGATTTCGAGCATCTTAAAGCGCTGCTTCTCTGGGCTGGCTCACAACCATTTGGATCGGTGCCGACTATCAACACCAGTCTCCCTGATTTCCTTTTTCAGAAAGTCGAGAAAGGATTGGATCAGGCAGAATTACAGAGCATCTTGAATACCAACCAGCGTTTCCTCTTGTGGGTGAAAGCCATGTTCCCTATTGAGTTTCAAAATATCCGGCTGAATTGGATTTTAAAAATTTCAGAAATCTCGGAAGGAAAGGAGGTGATTATTTGAAAAAACGACCGATAATCATTACCGCGACCAACGCCATCACAATCCCTAAAAAGGTTCGTTACCTGTTGGATTTACAACCTGGTGACTGCCTTGATTATGAAGTCATGGCAAATGGTTCAATCATTTTGGCGCGCAAGGAATGCTGCGATTCGCCGTCGCTCCGGCCAACATGCAAACTTCCCTGCCAGGCCCAAAAACGGAATTAACCTGAATGGCTGGAGGAAGGGTTTATTGAATCCCATCCTCCAGCTCTGGCGTAAAGAGAAAATAATCGTTTTTAGAACCTCAAGTTATCTACTGGGCTGGCTTTCCGATGCACTCGTTCAATGTCCATCTCAGCGATTTGAGCATAATGACGAACCATATCCAATGAGCTATGGCCTAAGAGGGCTTGCAGGGTAAAGACATCCCCACCTGAACGGAGGTAAGTGATTGCAAAAGTATGCCGGAATTTATGTGGATGAGCCCCTTTGACGCCTGCTTTATCAGCCAGGCGCACGATCAAATGTCGCAGGCTATTGGAGTTAAACGGATGATTGCCACGATTGATAAATACTGGCGATTCTGGGTCATCGCGATCTTCGCGGTCAGCCAGATAGCGCCATACAGCCCGGCGAGTGCTCTTTCCGATGAACACCGTGCGCCCTTTGCCGCCTTTTGCCCCACCTTCGTCTCCATGCTTGATGACAACTTTACCGGTGCGCAAATCCAGTTCGCCGATTTTCAAACTGCAAAGCTCGGAAGCGCGCAAACCGGTATCCAACATGAACATGATCATGGCTTCATCTCTTTTGGCGGATGGTCGTCGGGTGACAAAATTATGGCGATTGATTGGATTGTACTCACGCGAGTAGAGGCAGGCTTTAAGCAGTGCCGCAAGATCTTCCTGAGTAAATGCGGCTACCGGTGCTTCTTTGTAGCGCGGCCCCGGAATGCCTTCCATGGGATTCTTGATTTTGAATTCTGCAACCGCCCAACCGAAGAAAGCTTTGAAAGTGATCCAGTGGTTTCGCAGTGTCTTGGGGGAGAGTTTGCGCGTTGGTGCCTCATGCGCAGGATTCGGTTTGGCGAAGGTGTGGGGAACATACTCGGTACGCAGATAGGTCATGTAATCGAGCACATCGGCAGAGGTGATCTTCCCTACCGGTTGATCGCCTATCTTTTCCATCCACTTACGCAGCACCCACTCATACGAATCGACCGTCCGTTGGCTTAAGCCTTCGGCGGTTTTGTATTTGACGAAACCGTCAATACAAAGAGAAAATAACAAGCCTGAGGGATTACGGTTCATCGAAAAATCCTCCTAAAAGTGATTTTTCGTAACCATCGACCCTCAGGCCTATCAAAAAACCGTAGCCCCAGGGACTACGGTTCTCTCTAGTAGCGGGGAGTGGATTCGAACCACTGACCTCCGGGTTATGAGTCAAAATCCTGAATCCGTGCCATTTGTGCGGCGGGCTCTGCAAATCAGCCGACCTGACGAACTCTGGTCCACGCTTGCCGGGCACGCTGCGGTAGCTAATCGATATTCGTATAGTATCTGTTTTACGTGGGTTCGTCAAGTAGTTTTTCTAGCTTTTCTTCATTCCTCTTTCCAATTCAATTTATTCAAATCTATTTTCTCATGGGGGATGCGTCCTCCCTGATTCAATAATCGTGCATCGTACTATTAGTTGTTGATTCCCCAGTCATGGGTGTTCCACAATCTCATTAAGCCTGCATAAGGTAAGGGCTAATCCTTTTCCCCTGCCCGTCTATTTGCGCACCTGTTTGCCGGCTTATTTTGTAAGGTTCGGAGAGCCATTCAAGATGCCAGGTAAAGACTTAGATTTTTTTATTGCTCAAGATAAAAAGAACCCCGTTGAACTTCGAGGTTACGTTTGGAAAGTCATTGTGGATCCAACCAGGGTCGATGATGATCCAGGGATGTTCTTTGGGAGGTTATTTCGAATGATCGATATCCGCCTCAACCGGGACGAGAAATCAACCTGGCCGGAAGGAATCGTGTTTGAACACATTACCTCAGGATGCCGCCTTTCTTATATAGATGGCTTGTTGATGGATCTGACAAATTCCAAAGTCATTCAGAAAAAGCCAAGAGTCCGTGATCGCAGCCGGCGGACAGGATGCAGAAACCAAGCTAAAGGTGAAAGTATGGCTCGAAAACCTAATCAAATTCCTTCAAACAGTCAGATGCGTAGGTTTATGTTAATTCGAGTGGAAGACCTCACTGGTGTTTCAGGGACTGGCGAGGTAGCAGAAGGGACTGTATTTAGCAGCGGTTTGGCAGTCATTCATTGGCTCAGGGAACCTTATGCTATGGGTGTTTATCAGACTCTCGAAGATGTCATTTCTGTCCACGGTCATGAAGGCCGAACACAGCTGCAATTTATCGATTAAGGAGAGATCAAATGACTACAAAAATCATCACCATCTCAAACCAAAAAGGCGGGGTAGGAAAGACAACCACCGCTGTAAATCTGGCACATGCTCTCACTCTGAAAAATAAACAAGCATTATTGATTGACCTTGATCCACAAGGACAATGCGCAACCAAGTTGGGTATGGATAGCCAAATGGGAACGTATTATTTTTTGACAACACAACCAGGCTCTCCCAGTGAAATAACATTTATTCGCCAATGGGTCCGTGAGACAGGTCGTGATTTCTTGCAGTTGATTCCAGGCAACTCAATGACCTCCGCTGCGCAAATGATGTTGGGTGTCCAGGATCAACCGATCTCCTACATAAAAGGGCTGTTGAAAACATTCACTAAAGACCGGTTTGACTACATCATTTTCGATACATCCCCATCTGTGGGCGGCTTACAGGAGCGTGCAATCTGGGCGGCTGATCTGGTAATTGTTCCTACTGCAACAGAATTCGCATCACTAGATTCGTTAGCAAAGACAATCACGACCATCCAAACCTTGAGGGACAAAAAGAATTGGCAAGGCGGATTGCTGGGAATATTACCAACCTTCTTTGATAGTACCAACGAGTCACGCGACTCCCTGCAGGATCTGCAGGAAACATTCAACGACAAGGTGCTTTCTCCCATTCATCGGGCGACTGTCTTGCGTGAGTGCTGGTCTGAAGCAAAGACCATTTTTGAGTATGCACCAGAAACGCGGGCAGCTGAGGAATATAAATCTTTAGCAGCTCTCGTGTTGAAATACTAGAGGACACCATGGCCAGGCGCGACGCATTTACAGGACTACGCGATCCTAATCCGATAATCGAGGATGAGGAGGATCAAAAGCAAGGATCCAAGATGGTCCAACAACAGCCCTTGGATTTAATTCCCACAGCAGATCTCAGGAAGAAAAGATCACGTAAGTGGGAAAAGGAACATCGGCTCGAAACTGCGACGTACCGGGGAATTCCTCGGCAGGTTGTGGAGTTGATTACCAAAGATGCTCAGTCTCTTTCAGTTCCTAGAGATGAAATCTTTAGGGCGTTCCTTGAATTTGGCGCAAGGCTTTACCGCGATGGAGAGATCAAACTTTTAGCGTACCCCAAGGCGCAGCGAATGACCCTGTACTCTGAAGGCGATAAAGGAAATACCATCTTGCCTGCTCAAAAACCGACAAACCATAAATGGTTAGCCGATGCATTCCCAGTCCCGGAAAAGAAAGCTGGTGGGACCCAAAAGAAAAAATCCAAGAAAGACCAAGAAGCCACCCCCCAATGGGAAATAAGGGCGACATTTCGAATTCCAACTTTATTAAAGGAAGAAGTTCGGTCGATTGCGCGGGAGCATACTTTACCGGTCGGAGAAGTTGTCTGTTTTTTCGTAATGGAAGGTTCACAGGCTTTTCACAATGGAAGCCTAGTCCTGCAACCATCCCCTAAAACAATAGGAAAGACATTATTTCTAGAGTGATACAAATGACCCCTGACCTTTCCTGGAAAACCAACAATTTCAATTTCACTCCAAAAACTCCGTCTGCGTCCATGCTGACGTGCCGCAGACGCACTGCTGACACGCCGCAGACGTTGACGCAGACGGAGTTGCTGACGTTGATACCACAGGAAGCCCGTAAAGGGGTCTTTTCAGGAAGAAATGGAATAATCACCGTGCTTCCAAAAAGAGCTGTAATTCTCGCTTTATTCGATATTGATTTTTTTTATCGATAAGGATTTCTTTTATGAATGCAGTTATTGAATTTTCACCGGAAAAAGCCTGGCAAGCGGCAATTGCGAACCTCGAAATGGATATGTCGCGGGCGGCTTTTAGCACCTGGGTGAAACCAACCCATCTGGTGGATTTTTCAGATGACACTTTTGTGATCGGCTGCATAAATGCGTATGGCCGTGAGTGGTTAGAAAACCGATTAACGACCACCTTACAGCGATTCCTTATGGGGGTGATGAACAGAGAAGTAAAGGTTCGTTTTGTCGTCAGTGATCAGGAAATTGGTGATGGGGATGATCTCTTTCAGGAAGAGGATTTAGACCAAGAAGATTCTGAGGACAATGTCATTGCGTTGGATGTCCACTTCAGCTCCATACGGAATTTTCTAATAGAGCCAAGCCGGGTAGTTCGCTTGCCGGTTTATTACCTGCGTTGGCTGCCGTACGTTGGTTCGCAAACTATTTTCTTGATCATGGCATTATGGCAGGAGTATTACCTGGCAAGTAGTGGAAAGGAGCGAAAAGGGAGCTGTAAAGTTGCCGTTCGGGCTGAGCGTATTTGCCAATGGGCTGGGATCAGCCGGGCTCAATTCTTTCGCTTACTGCAACCCGGCAGTAGTCTGGGATGGTTTGCGAGAAAAATTGACACCGATCATGAAATAGATAAGCGCTCAGGCAGAGCCAAAAAGTCCTCCAATAAATATGAACTTTTTGAATACCCATTGACACCCGGGGACGCCGAAGACTTGAAGACTTTTTTACTGGCTCATGGGATCCAGGATTCCCCTCAGACTGCTCTGCAAATCGCTATCAACACCAATCCGAAGGACATCTTGCAATATCCGGTACGCTTGCCTCAGGAAGATTTCGGCAAAATGATTCCACACTATTTAACCGTTCAGGATGTCATCCGGGAGTTGATTGGTCACAGGCTCGATGGAGAACTTGGAACTCTGGCAGATCAGCTTGCGGGCCGATTGTTGGGCCAGGGGGATTTCATCCTGGTTACCTGGTATTTCCTCAGAAACTGGTTACCGGTTCTCGGAGCCGATGCTGCCATGTTTATCCTGATTTTGCGCAATCTGTGCTACTTCAATGATGAGACAGGTGAAATCCGAGATGAAGTCTGGATTGAGGGTGGATATCAAGCTATCGCAAATCGTCTAGGGATCAATAACGCTCGCGTGGTGGCGAATTGGCTACCAGCCTGGATAGAAAGAGGAAAACGCAAGGATGAACTAAGTGATCGGACCGTTGATGAATTTTCTCGCCGGCAACGTCTTCAGGAGTTTTTAGCTCTTTTTGTTGAGCGAATCGATCATCGGATCAATTCTGAGGGCTGTTATAGCTGGAAATTCAAGGTACAGAGGGTGGATCCTCTCACACCACAACACCGAACCATCCAACAGGCTGTATCGTCCCTTCTTGTGAAATCAGAAGATTATCGTGTTCAAGACGAATTAGATTCTTGGATCACTTTATTGGGCAATGGTTGTTTCGAGACTGTCAAAACAGAACCAAAGGTTGTTTTGAGACTCTCAGATTTAACCAAGGATTGTTCTGAGACTCTCAAGGGTATCCTCAATGATTGTTTTGCGACGCTCGACCTGGAAGCCAAGGGTTGTTTTGAGACCCTTTTAAAGATTCTCAAAAGCTTTAAAGATTCCCCAAAAGAAAAAGATACCTCCTCTACCCAAGATACATCGATTTTGCTGAACAATCCAACTAATCAATCGGTGGCAGCGGTAACTGATTCGAGTGGAAATTGGTCATTGGAAAAATTGTTGGCGCGCGCAGACAAGAAAAATCGGGAGTCTTTCCTCGATCAAGAAAAGAATGCTTTACCTTTTGTATCCTGGATCATTCATGGCGCTTCCCAAGCCAACATCCAGAATCCGTACAGTCTGGCCATTGCCAAGCTAAAAGAGAATCCTGGCATCGGTGCCGGTGGAGCCAGTGAACGCTTGGCAGCGTTACAACCGCGAAATCTTGCCCGCCTGATTGAGCAGTCGTTCACTTTTTATTCCCCAACCGACAAAAATTGGCGAATGCTATTTGCGGATGTAAAAAGGGATCGGATCCGGCTTTTAGCAGATGCATTGGGGTTGGTTCTAGAAATCGGGGAGGAAACAGGGTGGATGAGTAATTAGGGCAATCGTACCTTTTAAAGGGAATTGAATTCAATCACAAACTCATAAAAAGGAGACAACAAATTATGGCGCAAGGAAATCTTACGTGGCAACGTGGTGACATCACTGGGGATATCTATTTTGATTATTTACGCCCTCAGAATCAGGACCCTATCCCTTATGTTCGCCTGTACCTGATGATCGATGGCAGCCCGGAATCAAAACCGGTGAAGGGATTAAGAGTGCTGGTTTATGGCACCCTGGCTGAATTGGTATACGGACATGTTCAGAAAGGTAGTCGAATCGGTGTTGAAGGGCATATTCAACTGCGTTACCGGCCAAACACGACGACTCCTGTTTTTGAAGTTGTCGCTGAACGGGTTGAATTTATCCGCAATATTGATTATGAACGCGGAAAACAAGTGATCGCAGAATTAAAACAACGTGGAAAACGAAATTCAGCAACCGATCTGGAAATCATCACACAAATCCTTGAAGTTGGAGAGTTAGGCCATGACAGTGAATAATCCTAGTGAACCGGAAATCCAGATCTCTGAAGAAAAACTGCAAAAGCTTGGTTGGATTCTGTTCGGCCTTGCGGTGTTTTTTACCATTATTGGTGCCTTTGTCTCCCCTTTGGATGACCAGGGAAAACCAGTACTTCTCCTGCCGGAGGTCAAAGCAGTGGAAGATTACAGAAAGGCAGCACAATCATGGATATCTGAGTTGAACATTTTGGATGGCGAGATCGCTCATATCATTGCTGCGGACCAACAAGGCGATCTCTTTTCACAGTCCAGATCCGCCCAACAAACCCTCCAGCACGCTGTTGAACTTGCTCAACAGGTTGATCGGACACGAGTGCCCCCAATTGGCATGGGGATGCATGAGCAAATGCTCTCGACAACAATGAGTTATCTTGAAGCTGCTCGCAGCGCTTTAAAGTGGGTCAGCGCGCCAGAGCAAGAAAATCAGGACCAGGCTATCCAATTGCTCGAAGATGCTCGGCAGATGAAGTCGGAATTGGAGAAAAACAAGTGGCTGATCTCACGTTAGAAGAATTCCAACGCAATCAGTCTAATCGGATCTCCAGAGAAATCATCGGGCAAAGTGAGGAGCACGAGCAAAAAATGCAAGCCAATGCTCAGAAATTATGGGAAAATGCCCACAAGCATCTTGTCATACTTTTAAGGTTTCTGGATCAGGATTACGATGAATCCTGCGAAAAAGCGACCCGACCCCTGGAATCGTTTAGCGATGATGACCTGGCCTATCTGATTCATGTTCGGCTGCGAGCTTTGCAAGGGTCACCATCGAAGAAAATTGAGCCAGTGGAAATAAATGAGATAAAGCAGCGCTTGATGGAACTCAATCAGAAATATTCTGATCTGGAACAAGAGCTCATTGCCACTCAGGAATCGAAAAAGAAATTGCAGGCAGAGAAGACGGCACTGGAAGCCCACTTAGCTGCCCTTCGACAGATACAGAAAGATGATATAGATCGGAACATTCAACCCCCAAAAACAGATAATGATGAATCGAGGGACCTTACACCTGTTCCAGATTGGGTGAAAACCTGGCAGTCCACCAAGAACTTTGAAAAAACATCAGCTGTTATTTTAGTGATGGGCGAAATGGGGATTGCTTTACGACCATCCATCATAAAGCAGATGGCAAACCGCCTTTCCTTATCGGTCGCAAATAAAAACCTGGATGAAGCCTTGAATTGGTTAATGGCACCAGAAGGGAATGAACTCCCAATCCTGGTTGAACAAATTAGTGGTGTTGTTGAGCAAGGTTCCAGCTCGGGTGGAAATCAACCTGCAGTACTGCATTTGACTCGGGAGGGTCAGGTTGCATACCAGGTATTAACTGGCAAAATTCCCAAGGAAAATGAATTTGATACCCTTATTCGGCATCATTCATCACCGGAACATACTATCCTGAATATTCAGGCCGGGGAAATCCTGGTAGAGGAGGGTTACAGAATTCAAGGGCGGGCACAAGCAATTAATTTATCCAATGGTGAAACGTATATCCCAGATATTGTTGCTGTGGATCCAAAAACAGGCGAGGTAATATTCGTCGAAGTAGAACGGGATGTGAGTAAAGATCAAATATCCCGAAAAATGAAATGGATGAAGTTTTACGAAGCCTCGAATGGAAACCTGTATGTATTTTGCGATAATCTAAACTGCCAGAGAGCTATTCAGGGAGAAATCAATCTTGCATTAAGTGGGTTAAACTACAGCTCTTTTCTGACAAACCTTCATGGATTACGAAATGGGAAGAGAGCAACAAAGGATGGTAGCATCTGGTTTTCTCAAAGAAAAGGTAATGAAAAATAGAACGATGTGCACTCCGTTCTGACAACATTGTTCCTCTAGAGTCTTAAGGGGGAAGAATGTGCTGGATGGAAATTCTGACAATAGAAAAACAAAATAATCCGTAAAGTATTCAATCCATATGCCTTTGCCTGAAAAATAATCCTTTGTTTTATTAAGTATATTGATCAAAAACATAGGCTCTTTTCTTATAATCCACCATTATTCCTAGAAAAGTTCGCACATTTTTTTCAAGAGCTATACATATCATTACATTGCGATTATAATATCCCCTATCCCCCCTAGGGGGTTATTTCAAGAAGTATGAGGTGTTCTTCATGGAAAATCAAATCACTGGATCTGTAGACTGTGTCGATTGTCGGGCAAGCAACCCCAATTTCTTTATGCGCTATCGCGACTTCCTGCTATCGCGGGACACAATTATTGCATTTATTAATGCGGTTTTACTTCTCGCTGGATTTCTAGTCTCTGTTTTTGGACGACCTGAAATTGGTAAATGGCTATATCTGGGTTCGGCAGTTATTGGTGGAATTCCTTTGTTTTTATTAGCTGGCAAGGCAGTTTTCATCAACCATGACATTACTGCTGGATTCATGGCCTCTGTTGCCATGATCGCTGCGATTATTGTTGGTGAGTATAGCGCGGCTGCGCTGGTGGTGTTCATGTTTGCCATAGGGGATTGGTTGGAAAGCCTGACTATCGCTCGCGCAGACAATGCATTAAAGGATCTGGCTAAACTGGTTCCTGCAACGATTGTGGTAATACGCGACGGTAAAGAAATCACGATCCCCATCGAACAGGTCCAATTTGGCGAAAAGGTGCTGGTACGCAGCGGTGAACGCATCGGTGTGGATGGGCAGGTGCTGGGCGGCTCTGGTTCAGTCAATCAATCCGCGATCACCGGCGAGTCGATGCCGGTCGAGAAGAAGGTCGGGGATGAAGTTTTTGCCGGCACGCTCAATGAAGTCGGTGGGATGGAAATCCAGGTTACCCGGTTGGGTCAAGATACGACCTTGGGGCAAATTGTCAAACTGGTCAAAGAAGCCCAAAAGACCCAAGCGCCGGTACAGCGTATTGCCAATAAGTATGCGCGCATCCTGGTGCCAGTGACTTTCAGCATCGCGGTCCTGGTTTACCTTCTGAGTGGAGATATTACCCGTTCGATTACCGTTCTGGTTGTGGTGTGCCCCTGCGCGCTTGTGTTGGCCACCCCGACTGCGGTGGTGGCGGCAATCGGCAATGCAGCCAAACGCGGTATGCTCGTAAAATCCGGCGCAGTCATCGAGCAAATCGGGAAGGTCGATGTGGTTGCCTTTGACAAGACTGGTACGCTCACTCACGGTCGTCCGGTGGTCCAATCGGTCATCCCGTTGGATGGAATGGACGAAAACGAAATTCTGGGGTTGGCGGCTGCTGTAGAACGTGACAGTGAACACCCGATTGGCCGCTCCATTGTCTTGGCCGGACAGGAGCGACAGATCAAAATCACAAAAGCAGATAACTGTACCGTGTTACCTGGCTACGGCATCACCGGTCGGGTGAAACAGAGCCAGGTGGTGATCGGAAACCGGGCTTTATTGAGTGAACATGGGGTGGTCTGGGCAGGAGAAGCCGATGGACGCATTCAAAGTTTTGAAGCTCAGGGACAGACGGTCATACCGGTTGCTGTGGACGGCGCCCTGCGCGGCTTGATCACCTTGGCGGATACTCCCCGGCAGGAGGCCAAGCAAGCTATTGCTGAGCTTAAGCGGATTGGAATCCGCGAGGTGATTATGATTACCGGTGACAACCCGCGTACTGCTGATCGGATTGGAAAAGAATTGGGTATCGACAGAGTCTTTGCGGAAGTGTTACCGCAGGATAAACTGCGTATCATCCGCGATCTTCAGGATGAGCGCAAGAAAGTGGCATTCGTGGGCGATGGCGTCAACGATGCCCCGGCGCTGGCCGCGGCAGAGATCGGTATCGCAATGGGGCTGGCCGGGACGGACGTGGCTCTGGAGACCGCAGATATTGGCCTGATGGCAGATGAGATTGAGCGGATTCCCCAGATTATCGATCTTTCCCGCAGCGCATTGCGTGTTATCCGCCAAAACGTGATATTCTCAATGGGAATGAATCTGCTCTCCGTCGTTTTAGGTGGTTTTGGTATCATCGGGCCAGTTGTTGGCGCATTGATGCACGAAACATCAGCTTTACCTGTATTAGCCAACTCTGTACGACTGATTAATTATCGTAAGAAACATGCAAATTAGTAGAGACCGTCGATAATGGGAATTTGGAGATGTAAATGGATATAGAATTTACAGATGATATAGAGAAACCAATCGATGATCAACCAGTCGTTCAATCTATTGATCACGAGCAAAGGCATGAACACCATCAGCAAGTGATCGCACGATTAGCAAAAATTGAAGGGCACGTGCGGGCTATCAAGCGTATGGTTGAAAACGATACTTCCTGCCCGGATGTTCTCACACAAATTGCAGCAGTGCGTTCAGCTCTCAACAGCGTTGGTCGAGTCATCTTGGAAGATCATCTGCAGACCTGCATGGTGGATGCCGTCGAAAAAGAAGATTATCAACGGGCTTTGAAAGACTTGAAGAATTCACTGGATAAATTCATCGGTTAACTCATCGACCTCCAGCACCTGCTTACCAGGTGCTGGTTTCTTTAAAAATGGCTCCGACCAAGGCAACTCCTCGCCTGGCCATCTCCTGAGGGGGAAATGGCTTGCCGTGTTCCAGCCACCAGGTGATAGCTTCCACAAACATGGTCGCTATAACATCCGGGATGAGATCATCCTCAGCCGGGTAAAGGGATATGGGATGAGCAGAATCGCTTTGCCATTGGGGAGCTGCCCGTCCAAACTCTTTGATCAGGTTGATTAAAGAGGTTCGCATCTTGCGCACGAACCAGGGACTACCTTTCTCGCCAAGCAGTGCGCCATACAACCGGTCATATTCGGCAACATGGTCAAAGAACGTCACCCAGATTTGCGGGGAGTGGACTGTCTCTTGTACGGCTATCGCGCCAAACAAAGCCTGCATGGCTTCCGCGTAGATTTGCTCGACCAGGTCATACTTGTCCCGGTAGTGGCGGTAAAATGTCGCTCTGCTAACCATTGCTCTTGCGGTTATTTCGCCAACGCTGAGTGCATCAAAACCTCGTTCTTCAATTAAATCGATCAAGGCTTCTCGTATAAATCGTTGTGAACGTGTTACGCGCAAATCATTCACAGATTGAGACATTTTCTACTCCTTGTTGCATATGTGACAATTACCGTTATTTGATACTTGCTTCTTGGAATCAAGTGCGTTAAACTCTCTGGTAATTGATATGAAACAGTATGTCTCATATGTTACATTCTGTCAACACAAGGGAGCTATGAAATGGAAGAATTGAAATTGACTAAGGAAGATCTGGAAATAAACAAGCCGATGGTACCAATGGTTTCAACTTACGATGCATATATGCGTAAGATGACTTTAGGGAGAGAGCAGGTTTTGCGTCAACGGACTGTCGAACTGGCTGGAATCAAGGCAGGAGACTCTGTACTTGAAGTAGGTTGTGGTACAGGTTCATTAACTCTGATGGCTAAAAAAATATCAGGTCCAAACAGTAAAGTGTATGGGATTGATGTAATTCCTGAAATGATCGAATACAGTCGGCAAAAAGCTGCGCAATCTAATTTGGATATCAGCTTTAAATTGGGAACAATAAACGATATTCCCTTTCCTGACAACACTTTCGATGTGGTAATGGCTAGTTTCATGATTTTTCATATGTCTGAAGATACTCGTCAGAAAGGGATCGCAGAAATATACCGGGTTCTCAAGCCAAAAGGAAGAATGCTAATTGTAGATCTTGCCATGCCTTCACATCGATTACAACAGGCTATCGCAAAACGAGTAATTTTCTCGGGCGGTCTGGAACACGAATTAGGTGAATTGCTCCCCCTAATGAACAGGATTGGTTTTTCCGACCTGGAATGTGCACCAGTCAATTTCTCAATACTGGGACTCTCCATCCTCGCATATATTCGTGGATATGCAAATAAAAGTGATTCTCGCTAATCATCCACGCCGCTAATAAAAATTATCCGGGTAGTAAAACTTCTTTACCATAATCCATCCTCAGCATTTCTATGGAGAATACTTTCGATGATGGAAATACTTCATCCTTTATTTCTTTGCCACTTGTAGCCGGCACCAGGCGTACAATCCGTCATAAACCTCGAATTGGTGCTCCAGGTTCTCCATATCTTCCGGGTAGCGCAGGCTGTAGCCAGTCGCGATAGCTTCCAACCCGTGAGCGATGGGTTCTTTGTCAATATCCTCGTCAATATCCGCGGCATGAACGATCTGAGCCAGGCGCACCAGCCCAGGTTCTTTCAGGTCGTATTTGAGCAGTATCGATTCGAAGGAGCAGCGTCCATCGTGGTGACCTAACTCGACTCCCGGTGCATCGAAGGGAATCGCGCCAGTTTCCTTTACAACCCGGTCGATTTCTCCCTTAGGGACAAACAGGAATTCCGCTTCATTGTCGATAAAGCGGGTAATTAACCACGGGCAAGCCACGCGGTCGACATGCACATGTGAACGAGTCACCCATTTCATTGCATTTCTCCTTTTCTAGATCTCAGATAAAATTTGATCTAACTCCGCAGCGGCGGCAGCCTGAAGCTCGGGCGAAAAGGCAATCGCCGTGATGTCGCTTTGAGCGCAAGCTACTCGCCAAGTGGCCATGAAGTCATCGTCCACCGCCCCCCCGTCCAGGTAGCCGGCCAATACGGCCGCGCGGTCAGCTGGGGCGCGGTAACGGCGCAGATCAATAACTGGATGGCTGAAATAAGCATCGCCAAAATCGATGACGCCCGTTAATTCTCCTGTCATCGGATCCACAAAGGTGTGCTCCGGTCCGGGGTTTGAATGCAGCGCAACAATGTGACTTTTGGTTGGCAGCGTGCGCATCACGCGGCGTCCGATGACCTCAGGCGCGAGGGGATAATTCCAGATTTTTCCATCCCGGCGAATCATTTCAGTCAGATCATCGAACACATTACCCATCCGCCAAAGGATATCCACACCTGACTGATCCCCGAAGAATAGATTGCTCTCACGCAGCACTTCCTGAGGAATGTTATGAACCTTATGAAGCATACTCCCTAAGGCTTTGAGGGCTTTTTGCCGCGAATCCCCATCAAGTTTTGCATTTCGAAAAGCTATTCCAGGCATGCGTGTCATCAATGTATATTCGATCAAAGGCTCGGGATGCCCATACCCGACAACCCTTGGAACGTTCAATCCTTTCACCCCCTCCAACTGCTGTAGAAAAACCACCTCTTTCTTCAGGCTTGTGCGAGGGCGTAGTTGGTGTGGACGCTGGGTTTTAAGGATGTAGGCATCATCGATGCAGTAAGTACGTGCTTCACCGCCAGTTTCATCCACCGCCGTTACGTGCTGGGCTGCAGGGAGGTGTTGGCGGACCAACGCAAGCACCTGATCCTCACTCAATATAGAATCCAGGGCTTCGGGCTGGAAATAATAGTCTTTCGCCATTTTATGTCTCCTTGATTTTAAGAGTTAACGGTATCCGATGCATCTGCACGCCAATCCCAACCGGCAGCTTCCAATTCCAACAGGGCAGCAAAACGCCCTCCTTTGTGGATCAACTCCGCTGGGGTGCCGGTTTCCAAAATAAGTCCATTTTCGAGCACGATCACGCGGTCTGCTTCTCGGGCAGTCGAGAGTCGGTGAGCCACCGTCAGGATAGCCCGCTGGTGGCGAGAAGTCTCAGCCAGTAAAGCCTGGCGGAAAGCAGCTTCGCTGGCACTGTCGATGGCTGATGTTGCCTCGTCAAACAGCAGTACCGCCGGATCCCAGATCAAGGCACGAGCCAGGGATAACATTTGGCGCTGGCCTGATGAGAGCTGGACGCCTTCACCCGCGCCGTTGCTGATCTGCGTGTCATAGCCCTTGGGAAGGGACTGGATCAGTCCTTCGACTCCGGCGATGTGGACAGCACGCTCGACCGCTTCCTCCGGCACATCCGGGTCGCCCAGAGTTAGGTTTTCCAGTACGCTGCCGCTGAACAGCTGGACTGCCTGCGGCACCACCCCGATGAAACGCCGGCGTTCTATTTCCGGAATCTGGTGTGGATCGAGTCCTGCCACCTGAATAACACCCTGCCAGGGAGTATACAGTCCACCCAGAAGGTTCAAGATGCTGCTCTTCCCCGCGCCAGTCCGTCCAACCAGGGCAACATGTTCACCGGGTGCAACTTTGAGCGTCACATGATTTAAGACTGGTTGATCCTCAAAATAACCAAAGGTCATATCGTTGACGAGAATACCGCCAGTTGGCTTAATATGAGTGCCAGATTCGGACATGGCTTCTTCTTCCACCGGCAGATCCAGCACCTGGAAAATTCGCTCGGCGCCAGATAAAGCGCTCTGCACAGTTTGCCATTCCTCTCCGACAGAAGTTATTGGATCGAAGAAACGTTTGAAGAGCAGCACAAAGGCGGTCAATGTGCCCAGGCTGATTTCGACTTTATGTAATCCAGCCTGTGCACCACCCCACAGCAGTAGGGTGATCGCAATGGCCATCAGGATCTGCATGATGGGGGTATACAGTGCGGAAAATTTTGCGGAAAGGTTGTAGGCTTTAAGAGTTTTCTCCAACACCAGCCGGAAGCGCGCAACGATGACTGGTTCGCGTCCGAATGCGCGGATCACCTCCACCCCTCCAAACGTTTCTTGCAGGTGGGTGTTGAGAAGTCCTACGGCGATGCGATTTTTTCGTTCGGCATCACGGATACGCACTCGGAAGGCATTGGTAATCCATAACAAAGGAGGTACGACCAAAGCAGAGATCAATGCCAGGATCGGACTTAGAGCGATCATCGCAAAAGAAACGGTTACAAGTCGGACCAGATCAGTAACCAACCCGGCTACACCGGATGAAAACAACGTATCTACGGTGTCCACGTCCGCTGTGCAGCGGCTGATTATATCGCCCAATGGGTTCTGATCGTAATATTGAATGGGCAGATGTTGTAAATGCCTGTAGAGACGCACACGCAGATCATTCAACGCACCTTGAGCGGTCAACGCTGTTAAATAACTTGTAAGAAATCCCAGAGATTGCACACCGACTACTGAAGCCAGGTAAACAAACGCCAACCCCCAGATACCTTGTGGATTCCCAGGGGTAAGGTGATTATCAATGATTTGTTTCAGCACCAAAGGTGGAACCAATTCCAGGCCAGCACCCGTCAAGATGGTAATGGCGATGACCAAAATACGCAACTTGCGAGGTGCCAAGATCACCAACAATTGTTGGCGGGTGGTAGACCGGATGGATGTCGATTCACCACGAGAATCAGGCATATTTACCTCCGGTCCGACCGTTGGTTAGCGAAACCAGCGCCTGTGCTTTGAAGATTCGCGCGTACAGTCCACCGGCGTCCATCAATTCAGCGTGGGAACCACTTTCCAAAATTCGCCCTTGATCCAGGACGATGATGCGGTCAGCGTGTGGAAATGCCGCCAACCTATGTGAACTAAGCAGCACAGTAGCTTGAAGACCCTTTGGTGCATCTGGCCCATAAGTTTGTCGTAAGGATTCGATCAACATTGCTTCAGTGTCAAGATCAACAGCGGAGAATGGATCGTCCAGAACTAACAACCCAGGAATTGTAGGCGTAGCAGCCAGACTGCGTGCCAGAGCTATCCGTTGGCGCTGACCTCCCGAAACGCGCGTACCGAGTTCACCAATTTGAGTATCCAAACCCGCGGGGAAGGTCAGCAAGTCCTCTTCAAGAGTGGCTGTTCTGACAGCCTGCAAAATCCTGGACTCTTCACTTTGTTCGTCTTGCCCAAAAGCGATATTTTCACGAATCGAACCAGAGAACAAAAATGGATCCTGAGGAAGATAGCCAATCTGAGCGGTGCGCACTTCCGACGGAATTTCATTAAGGTTTTGCCCTTTTATCCGAATTTGACCATGCTCCAAGGGATACAAACCCAACACGGCTCGAAGCAAAGCACTTTTTCCACAGCCCACCGGTCCAGTGATCGCCACGAACGCTCCAGCGGGAATATTCAGGCTCACCCCTTTTAAAGCCAATTGGGGAGCACCGGGATAACGGAATGTGACATCTTCGAGTGAAACCGCCAGCGGTTGATGTTCTATGGCCGGAGATGGTGGAAGCGGTTCGTCCAGACCGTTGATACGATCCGGCTGAAACGAAGCATTGTGCGGTTCATTCGCAACGCCGCGTGCTGGCGCGAGCAATGGTTTCAAGCGTTTGTAAGCTGCGCCACCGGATTGAACCGAATTGAACAACTGGGGAATGCGATAACCACGACCGGTAAATTGTAAAAAGAGCTGGATATAGGCGACAAAGGCGCCCACTGTCATTGCACCGGCAATTACCCGCTGGCTGCCCATTGCTACTACCAGGATAATCCCAGCCACCATGAGGGTTGAATAGATTGGTTTTAAGCCTTCACGCAATCGAACAACGGATAGATTGGCTTCCACCAAATTATTGGATTTTTGCTCTACTTTCTTGGCTGAGGCGTCTTTACGCCCAAACAATTTTAGTACGCGGATGCCAGCTAATTGCTCTTGAAGAATTGTGGTCAGGTTGGCATTGGCTTCACGGGCGGCAGTAGTGCGCGTGCGCACCCACCGTCCGGTAGCCTGGGCTAGCAGCATGGCAAAAGGCACTGGCAGCAACGCAAGCAGGGATAGCCCTGGGTCATAAATGAACATCGTGACTATAAATGAGATCGAATAGAGCACCGTGTCCCACATTTCTATGGTAAATTCACGGATGCCCACCCCCAGCACTTCGACATCCGCCACGATCCGGGCCATGAGTTCTCCAATCGACGTGGCATGCAGCCGTTCCATCGGCCAGGCCAGGACTCCGCGCATTGCATCCGCACGCAGGTTGGCGCGGATACGGGCGTTGGCGGTCATCAACCACCAGCGCTTGCCCAGGCGCGGAACTTGGGTCGCCAGCGTTCCCCCCAGGAAAGCCAGGGCAGCCCAAGTGACGTCGTTCAGGCTGGCCTGACCCTTATCGAATGCAAGGGTTACGTCGATGGCATGCCCCAGAAGCACCGCTGGCAGGACGATCATGGTGTTCATCAGGATACCGCAGATCGAACCAATCACCAACTCACCGGCAACCTGACGAAAATACGGGCGAATATCCCACAGATAATGTTTCATTCAGTAATCTTTTCCCTCAAGAGGGTGAATTGGAGCTCGATAACTCGGCATACAAGGCATCGAAAACCAGGCAGCCCCGCTCCAGAGCCTCGTTATCATCCCGACTGGTCCGGCACAGCCCGCGGCAGATCAGGTCTAGCCCGGGGGAAGCCGGTTCGAGGGCAACTTCCTGAACCACATCCGCCTCATCCACGATCTGACCGATCTTCTGTAAAACAGGGTCTTTCAGCTGATGTTCTTTAAGCAGTGCCACGAAAGAGCAGTGTCCGCGATGGTGGCTGAAACGTGTCCCGGGGATGTCGAAGGGTTCGGCTCCTTCTGGTAGGGGTTTGGCGCCGGCCGGAACGAAGATGAACTCCGCTTCCGGATCAATCTTGCGCTTAATCAACCAGATACAAGCCATGCGATCTACACCTATGTGCTGCCAGGTTACCCATTTCATGATTCGTCTCCTCTGGAAGCCAACAAACGAGTACGAACCTGCTGCCCCAATTGCGAATGGAAGTAATCGCGTTGAGCGATCTGTTGGTATTCTTGAGCCAGCACTGACAGGTTCGGCTCGGGCTGTTCAATTCTCTCCAATAGAGTTTGATAGGCGGCGTCTATCTGTTTGGAGAAACGGCAGGTTAATTCCTGTTCTTGGCTAGCTAATTCCGCGTGTGCTTTCCAGAACATAGCCTCGCCGCCCATCTCCTGGATCTCGGCCACCAGCCATTGGAATTGTTCGTGTGTGCGTGGTGAATCTGGCAACACCCAGACGGCCTCGAAGATGGTGACCGCGCCAAGCTTTTTAAGCTTACGCCAGACATATACCCGCCGCGCTGAGGGATCTGAAGGGAGTTTGTATGTGAGGAGAAGCCAGGTGATCATTGAGTCGCCAATAATGTAACAAGAGTTACATTATTATATCACGTAGCTTCATAACTAATATATTTTTTTGGTAATCCCCGTCAATTTCACGAGTTAATAATTGTGTACAGCCATCACCGGCCGAAACTTCAAGAAAATTTCTACATTGATACTCATTAATTGTTTAAGTCCTATTTTTTCTATCTCTCTCATTTATGCTTTACGTTTTCTTCCTTTTCCGGGAACACTAGCCACCTGACACTTTAACAAAAGAATAGTTGATCGGCACCAGATCTCCACTAAAATAGGTTTTCCGGAAGCATTTTAGAAACGGAGTAAACCAATGCCGACCGACCTCCTTTATCATAACTGG
>NZ_LGCM01000053.1 GCF_001306035.1 Levilinea saccharolytica | reverse complement strand
CCTTGCGTCCCGTTCCGCCTTTCTTCACGTATCTGCAAGCCTCCATTCGCAAAATGGTTGAAACGACTGGTAGTTTGTTGGAGCGGCTGTTGCCAAAATCAATTCATGCGGTGACCGCACGTGGTTTTGAACTTAAAGTCGCTCTGTTTGTCCTCGCGACCTCCATCAACTTCCTGTGGTAGCAACTTGGGTTAAATACCTCCCCATAATTATTCTACTAGGAGAACATTATGAAATTTTCGACAAAACTTCCTGGTAATAAAACTTACATATCTGATAAAACCAGGGCTATGCTGGGCTTTTTTACCGGAATTTTAATTATGATTGTGGTCACGAATGTTCTTCTAGTTAACAGCTTTGATTTTGAGAATATGCAACGAGGTGTTAGACTAATCCTATCGGGGATAAACCCCTGGTCAACCGAGACGCGCATCCCTCATTTCTATAATCCTCCCTTTGCAGTTTTATTTCTATGGCCTATGTGTTTTATTACTACGCCTAAAGTTTATATTGTGTTGGGAGGAGCACTATTGTTTGCTTTTCTTTTCTATAACAAGTCGTGGGCGGCCTTTTCATGGTTTGCGACCAATACATTTATATGGATCGTTGCAGCAGGTGGAATTGATATGTTTGTTATTGGTGCGGGACTTTTGTTACTGATATCTGGAGACAGATCGCAAACCAAATGGCAGGCGATTCTGTCCCGTGTGCTTGCGTACGGGATTTTACTGATAAAGCCACAAGGTGGCATTTTTATTGTGATTTTATACATACTAACTCGTCGTGATTGGATAGGATCTTTAATTTCCGTTTTGGCTTACGGTGTTTTCTTTTGGCGACTATATCCCGACTGGTTATTTGTGCTTCTGAACGATCCTCCCCTTGCTCAAACAGTTGCTTCTCACACATTTTTAGCAAAGTTTGGCATGGGAACAGCCTTCATTGTGGCACTATTTGTTTTGGTATCGCGAAAATGGAAGTATTGGGAACTAGGAGGAGCTTTAGCGGGGATTTTAATGCCTTACGGTATGCCTGGTTTGCCCATTCTCCTAACCCTTTCAGGAGTGCGGCGATTGAAAGCAATACCGATTGTTGTTTTGTATTCTGGTTTTCTAGCAATTCTCACCTGGACACCACCCCGATTTTCTGTAATAGATGGAGATTTTTCCAGTCATCTTATGTCAATTTACCATTTAGGCATGCTGATGTTAGCTTTTATCCTAAGCTGTACCTGCGGAAGCGACGAAAATGAGGATACGATTGCAGTTATAGAATGGTTAAGACTCTATATCTCTCATATAAAATTGAAAATTAATCTATTGTGTTGATGTACCGATTGTTAAAGAACATTGGATATTTCTGACTCGAATTTACAGAAAAAAGGTTGCGTAATCTATACTATCTTTTAATAACATACAATGTGGGGAAATTTATGAAGAAACCCGTTGGAGTTGTTTTACGCAAACAAGATTTCATTTATTATCTTTTAATCACCTGGATTTCATTTTTTTATCTGATCAATATGAGCAATGGGCATGATTGGGGGGGAGATTTTAGTATGTATATTATGCATGCCAAGAATATTGTCTCTGGAACCCCATACGCACAAACGAACTATGTTTATAACGTGGATACTTCCTTTTATGGGCCAAAAGCGTACCCGCCAATTTTCCCGCTCCTGCTCGCCCCGTTTGTAGCGATTTGGGGTGTCAATTTGAAAGTTCTCAAATTGATTGGCGTGATCAGTTTTATTTTGCTTCTTCTTTATTTATCCGAGAGAGTAGTTCCCAGGTATTTTTCACCAATTCTTAAGGTAATTTTTATTATCACGCTCGGTTTATATCCGCCTTTCTTTGCCCAAGCGGACAGCATTATGTCCGATATCCCTTTCATTTTATTCTGCGTCATTTCCTTACGTCGAATGAATGATCAGACCTCGATCCTTTCGAGTGACAAGACAAAATGGCTGCAAAGCTGCCTCACCGGAATTTTGATCTACCTTGCGTATGGAACCAGAACATTGGGGATATGCTTAATACCTGTGTTACTTCTTTTAGATTGGAAGAAGAATAAAAAAATATCTCTAGCAACCATAATCACGATCGGTTCAGCTTTTGCCTTAATCATGCTCCAATTTTTGTTGATCCCTGAAACAGGGAATTACGCAGATCAATTGCCAAAATCCCTTTTAGGGATCATCTCAATGCTCGCAGCTTCGTTTTTACATTATTTTGGAATGTATGCGTCAATTTCCACCATCATTCCCTTTCATAGCTATATTATTCAAACGATTGTATTTTTAGTGGTTTTGGAGCTTGTAATTGTTGGCCTATTTGTGCGATTAAAACAAACAGTCACCAGTTACGAACTGTTCTTTCTTGTTTATAACGTTGCCTTATTATTTTGGCCCTCGTATCAGGGGATGAGATTTATTTTGCCAATGATCCCTTTTTATTTTCTATTTTTTCTTGAAGGGGTCCAGTTTCTTTTTGACCGGGTAAAAAAATATTCCCTCTGGGTACCGAGGATCCTTTCCCTTTCATTGCTCTTATTTATACTTTTTAGCTATCACAGCATCTTCGTTTCTCTCATCCCAAGAACGGTGAGCGATATTGAAAGGCAGGAAACACAGGAATTGTTCCATTTTGTTCAGAACGAAACAACGTCAAAAGACGTAATTGCGTTTTTCAAGCCGCGTGTTTTAGCATTGTTCACAGATCGAAAATCGGTGGCTCTTGCTGTTCCCGCACCGAATGGAGATGCGCTCCAGCGAATCAAAGACCTGAATGTAAGTACATTAATTGTACGATTGAATTATTCCTATGAAAGTCAGCCGGAATTAATTCAGCTCATTCAAGAAAGCCCTGAATATTTCGAATTGATTTTTGAAAATGATGACTTTCGCGTGTATACATTCGCCGATTGACCCAGTAGAACTTTCCTGGCAGTGTCAGGGTGGTATAGATGAACATCGCTCTAAACAAAAAAGCGGGGAAGGGCGAATGACAACCCTTCCCCGCGGGGCAACCTTCAACTAACCCATCACGGAACCAGGTTGGTGGTGAGGTTGTTCTCGTCAAAATTCCAGACGTTGTAGGTCTCCAGGCCCGCAGCGATGGGCATGGTCTTGGTCAGCACCGCACCGTTGCGGGCGCTGATGCGCGTGTAGAACAGGTCTGAGAAGCCGTCGCTGCTGTAGGCTCGCCAGATCAGCACCCCGTCCCCGGCAGCGTCGTAGCTCAGAGCCCCGGACAAAAATCCGTAATTCTGCTGGAAGGGGATCTTGAGGGTGCGGATGGCCGAAATGCGCGTCAGAGTGTCGGGACTGAGCAGGGTGTATTGATAGCGATTGTTTTTGAAATTGCCGTTGTGACTCCAGACGAGGAGGATTTTTCCGTTAGGAAGCTGCACTGCATTGAGATTTCCTGATTGGAATTTCGCAATTTTGCGTGGGGCCACCCACATCTCCAGGCCGGAGCTCCAGGATGACACATACACCTGAGCGCCCCAAGCGGGTTTTCCACTCAAATAGGCTACCCACTGGATGGATACCCCGCCGTTCTGAAGGGGGATCACATGGGAGTACGCATAGTTGCCGGGTTCAGGCTCCAGCAGGGCTGCGGGCGTCACGACCTGCCCGTCGGCAGAGACCGAAGCGCCCCAAATATTGGGAGCCTTGTAAGTATAGGTGTCGTAATCAAACTCCTGATGGGTCCAAACGGCCACAAAGCGGTTGTCGGTGGTGGCGGCCAGGGACAGATGCTCGAGAACATCACAAAAGAACGTTTCATCACCCGTCAAGTTCACCTCCGTCCATACAGGGCTTCCGGGGTTGAGGTTGATGATGCCTAAACTGATGCTATGCTCCCGGTCGAAATCATTGAGGCTGCCACCTTCGGGCTTGATCTTAAGGAACAGGACGCCAATGCGCCCGTCTGCCAGGGGAGCTACCTGACCGATATCCACAAACGTGTGGGTGTCCTTCTCGAAATCTGTTAAAACGATGGGGGCAGACTGTATACCGTCCTGTTCAACCAGCGTGTATTCAAGGCTGGTGTACTCTTCCAGACATTCTTCGTCCAGGCACTTGCGGGGATGGATCAGTTGAAGGTAGGAGCCGTCGGCCAACTGCTGAATATTGGAGCCGGTGAGGGCATCGCTTAAATTCTGCTGATCGGCGGCTGCCTGGTAAATTTTGCTGCCGTTGTCGCCGTCAAAGGCCAGGGTGAACTGGTTGGCTGCGGCGGTGACGAGCGTGATTTTGACGGATTTCTTGCGGTTGAGGGAAGAGCGGAAAGTGACCTTCGACGTATTGGCGGCACCGATCGGGGTTCCAATCGGGATGGTGACGTGGGCATAGAGGGCGGTTGATGCGTAGATTGGCACGGCGCCGGTATCCACCTTTCCATCTCCATCGGTATCCGTCAATGGGGTGACCCCATCGGCCGCAAAGAAGGTCACCGGCCACCTGGAACTGGCGGTGATGTCAAACGTATCGGTACCAAGGTCACCCGAATTGCGAAGGACGACCCGATATTTTAAGGGACTGCCAGGGTTGGTCAGGCCTCCCTGATACAGTTTAGGAATGCTGATGCGGACGCTGGGTTGGGGGCGGGTGATCTTCCAGGCGGTATTGCTCTTCTGCACCGTGCAAGAGCGCAGCGTAACCAGGCTATCGCCGGTATTATTCATAATGCCGCCAAAGGCGCAGCTGTAGTCATCGGAAATCAGCATATCCTCATATTGAAACAGAATGGTGCCGTTCTCAAAGAGGATGACTTCGAATGTGTACGTGTTGTCGTCCGAATCCTGAACGCGGTACCACTCGACCGCGGTATATTTCAGGCCCGCTTCGGTTCCTGTGGGCCAGATACCGCTCATGGTGTACACGCCCACTTCAGGATCGATATATCCCCCCCATGGATCGGTATACTCCGCGCCGAACATGTAGGGTGCGATGAAGGGATAGGTTTCGGTCACCGTGGGGATCATCCCAGGGCCATAAAACTCGCCCCGTTCGAATTCGAGATGCCCGCCCCCATCAATCATGGTCTGGTTGTAATACTGGTCATAAAAATTGAAATTAAACCCCAAGTCCATTGGAACGGCATCGTTCCTATCGTGAATGTTGATCTGGGTTCCGCTGGTTTTGACGTCCAGCCACTCGACGGGGACGGCTTGGCGTTTGTAACCAAATTTACTCGTGGCGGGGCCGTAGGCCGCCTGGGGGGCGGCGGGTTCCTGGCCCTGGGCAGCGGCGGCGGGCGGCGGCGGGGTTTCGGCCTGGGCCTGAGCCGGGGTGGGGGGGATGAGCAGCGATAGGCTGAAGATCAGCGTAAAAAGAATGGACCAAACCCGTTTCATGCAGTTCTCCTCTGTGGTGGATCGATGGGCTGTGGATTTAGCTGGAGGAAACGGGGTGCATTGAAACAGGATTCCCCCCAGCGAACACTCTCACCGCTGAGTATAGCATTGTTTTAATCATTGAGAAGCTGCAATAAAGAGGGAATATGAGGTCGAATCAAAAAGCGGGGAAGGGCGAATGACAACCCTTCCCCGCGGGGTAACCTTCAACTAGCCCATCACGGAACCAAGTTGGTAGTGAGGTTGTTCTCGTCAAAATTCCAGACGTTGTAGGTGTCCATGCCCGCAGCGATGGGCATGGTCTTGGTCAGCACCGCGCCGGAGCGGCCGCTGATGCGCGTGTAGAACAGGTCAGAGAAGCTGTCCCCGCTGTTGGCCCGCCAGATCAGCACCCCGTCCCCGGCGGCGTCGTAGGTCAGGGCGGTGGTGCTGCCGTACCGCTCTTCGGAGAAAGGTTTCTTGAGGGTGCGCACGCCGGAGGCGCGCGCCAGGGTGTCGGGCTTGAGCAGGGTATATTGTTGGCGGGCGGTAAATTTGGTGGACCAGTTTCCGAAAGTCCGATACCAGGCTACCAAAATTTTCCCGTTGGGCAGCTGCAGGGCGTTGAGGTAACCGTCCGCTTTGGCGATCTTGCGCGGGGCCACCAGGGGATTTAGGCTAGTGTCCCAGGCGGAGGCGTAGACCTGGTAGCCCCAACTGGGTTTGGCCTGATGATACCCGATCCAATGGATAGCGACATCCCCCGCCTGCAGCGGGATGACGACGGAAGAATAATGCGAGCCGGGTTCGGGGGTCAGCAGGGCAGCGGGGGTAACAACCTGCCCATCGGCAGCCACAGAAGCGCCCCACACTGCGGGAGACAGGTATTTATTAGCGACAAAGTCGCGTTCCCAGCGCGTCCAGGCGGCCACAAAGCGGTCATCGGCGGTGGCGGCCAGGGAAAGGTAGCTATATAAGTGGGCCCCCTGACGAAGTTCATCATCCCCCGTCAGGTTGATTTCCGTCCACAAGGATTCACCAGGGGTGAGATTAACAATCCCTAGATAAATATTTCGACGGTAAGTATCATCATCTGGATCTGGTGAAAATTCAGTTTTTGTAAATAAGATTCCAAAGCGTCCATCAGGCAGAAACGCAGTCTGACCCAAACTGACATTAATGTTCGGATCCTTGCCAAAATCCGTCAGGACCGTCAAGGGCGTTAACTCGGAGCCGTCATGGTTGATGTGGGTATATGCGATGGATTGGTAGTCCTGCTCACAATCTTCATCCAAGCAATCCCAGTAATCTCCAGTTTGGATATAAGAGCCGTCGGCTTGTTGGTAGAGGCTCGAACTAAATTCCGCTTCATACAGGTTTTGTTGGTCGGGAGCGGCCTGGTAGATTCGGGGGTTCTCATCTCCGAAAAAGACCAGGGTAAACTGGTTGGATACGGCGGTAGTGAGGGTGGTTTTGGCGGTTTTGCTGCGGTTGAGCGAGGAGCGCAGGGTCACGAGCGAGGTCACCGCTTTTCCGGGCAGAAGACCAGCGGGGACATTGACCTGGGCTAGAAAGACGAAGGTCTCATTGGGTTCCAAAGAACCGGTGTCCACCTTGCCGTCGGCGTCCGTGTCTTCCAGGGGCGTGACGCCGTCGTTCTGGAAGAAGGTCACCGGCCATTTGGAGCTGGCGGTGATGTCAAAGGTATCGGGGCCGAGGTCGCCCGCGTTTTTGGACATAACCCGGTAGGTCAAGGAGCCGCCCGCGCTGGCCAGGCCGCCCTGATAGGGTTTGGTGATGTGAATGCGGGCGCTGAGTCTGGGGCGGGTGATCTTCCAGGCGGTGTTGCTCTTTTGCTGCGAACAGAAGCGCAGGGTGTTGAGGCCGATTTCGCCAGAGATGTTTTCGATGCCGGCTGTGCCGCAGTACCAACTATTTGCGTTCAGCAGCATATCGGCATATTGAAACAGGATGGTGCCGTTTTCAAAGAGGATGGCTTCATAGGTGAAGGTATTGCCATACCCATCCTGAACGCGGTGCCATTCCACGGCGGTGTACTTTAGACCGACCTCGGGGGTGGCCCGATCCCAGGTTCCGCTCATGGTATACACCCCGGCCTCGGTGTCCGAATATCTGGCCGGGAACCAGAAGGGGGCGATAAGCGAATTGGGCCGTTCGAGGGCGGGCAGATAACCCTGGCTGGTGGCATACACCTCGCCAAACTGAAGGTAGCCGTAGCCGCCTACAGACAGCTGGTCATACAGGTTTTCATAAAAAGGAAAGTCAAACGCAAGGCTGACATCCTCAAACAGATATCCGGTGTCAATGCTCAGCGGGGTTCCGTTGGTTTTTACATCCAGCCACTGCATGGGAACAGCGCTGCGCTTGTAGCCGAATTTGTCGGTGGCGGAGCCGTAGGCCGCCTGGGGGGCAGCCGGTTCCTGGCCCTGGGCGGTGAGGGACTCCTCCTGGGCAAACAGCAGCCCTTCACCATCCTGGAAAACACCTTCGGGCAGGTCGGCGGCGGGGGCGGGCGGCGGCGGGGTTTCGGCCTGAGCCTGGGCCGGCATGGGGGAGAGGAAAAACGATAGGCTGAAGATCAGCAGTAATAAAACAGACCAGACTCTTTTCATTTTACTCTCCTGATAGATGAAAGAAGGATAGGCCCCTGATTCGGTTAAGGGGAAAGGGAAGATGTTAAAAAAGGATATTCTCCCCACAGAGACATCCAAAGGGGAGTATAGCATTAATTTAAAATGAGAAAAGGCGCGGGGAGGCGGATTTAGACCGCTTTGCAGATCTGATAACTGCTCAAATTGCCGGTATGTCCGTCGGAATCAAAGGACTCCACCAGGGCGAAGCCGGTTTCGGCGGTCAGCTCGGCCAGGCTCTGGGGGGTAAAAAGGTGCACATAGCGCAGGCCGCTTTGTTCAGGCTGGCCGGGCACGGAGCAGCGCCAATCCAGCAGGGTATCGCCGGGTTCCAGGTCGGTGGAGTCCACCTGGGGCAGGGTGGACCAGGGCTGCACGCGGGTCATCAGCTTGGGGCTGCGCTGGAACTGCCAGACGGAGAAGATGAAGCGCTGCCCGGGAGACAGCAGGGCGCGCACCTGGCTGAGCACGCGGGCTTGCAGCTGGCGGCTGGGCAAATGGTGGAGGACGGCGAAGGCCAGCACGCCGTCAAAGCCCCCCGCGGGCAGCCCCTGGGGCCAGTGGGGATGGCTGAGGTCGGCGGGGAGAAATTGGATATCCAGACCAGCGGGCAGGGGCTCGGGCAGGGCGGCGCGGGCCTCCTGCAGGAGCACGGGGCTGAAATCCAGACCCAGATACAGCCCTTTGCGGTTGTCGCGCGCCCAGCGGGCGGCCAGCGCCCCGCTGCCGCAGCCCAGGTCCAGCCAGCGGCCGCGCGGGGGGATGCTTTCCAGGGCGCGCTGGATGCCGGGCTGAATGCGGCGGCGGGTGGCAGCGAAGGCCTCGCCGAAAGTCTGGTAGAATTGACGATTAAGGTCTAATAAGAAGGAAACGGTTTCTGCCTGCATGGTGGAACAAACCCTGGGACTGCGTTTGAAAGAAGGTGAGGGGATCGCTTTGGGGCGGTCCGCTCTCATTATACCCTGTGAAGCGCGGCGAAGGGCGAGACGTTAAGATTTGACGGTGAGGAGCAGCATGGCGCAGCCAGAGTGGTTAAAACGGCGCGAATATACCCCCGAGCAGTTGGCCGCGGCAGAGCGCATTTTGGAATCGGTGCGGGCGGGGGTGAAGGTGACGGACGCGGTGCGGCGCAACCCCTTGCCGGGGGGCGCCGGGCACGTGGGCAAACATTTGCTGGTGGCGCTCTACCGTCAGAAAGTGGAAAGCGGCCAATGGCCGGAGGACGGCGAACTGCTGGCCCGCTTGCGGCGCAAACCTGTGCGCACTCTTTCGGGGGTCACCACGGTGACGGTGCTGACCAAGCCCTACCCCTGCCCGGCGCACTGCATTTTTTGCCCCACAGATGTGCGTATGCCCAAGAGCTACCTGCCGGATGAACCCGGGGCGGCGCGCGCTTTTCAAAACGCATTTGACCCCTTCCGGCAGGTGGAATCGCGCATCACCTCCTACGAGGCGGTGGGACACCCCACGGATAAGATCGAGCTGCTCATTTTGGGCGGCACCTGGAGCGCGTACCGGCGCGACTATCAGGAAGAATTTGTGCGGCGCTGCTTTGACGCCATGAACGGCCGCCCTGCGGACACCCTGGATGAGGCGCACGCCTGGAATGAGGACAGCGAACACCGCAACGTGGGTCTGGTGGTGGAGACGCGGCCGGACGAGATTAACCCCACAGAGCTGGCCTGGCTGCGGCGGTTGGGGGTGACCAAGGTGCAGATGGGCGTGCAGAGCCTGGACGACGCCATTTTGGCCCTGAACCAACGCGGCCACACCACCGCCCAGGCAGCGGCGGCCGTGGAGCTGCTGCGGGCGGCGGGTTTTAAGATCGTGCTGCATTGGATGCCCAACCTGCTGGGGGCCACACCGCAATCGGACCGCGCGGATTTCCTGCGCCTGTGGGAAGCGGCCAAAGGCGGGCTGGGGCTGTGCCCGGATGAGATCAAAATTTACCCCACGCAGCTGCTGGAAGGCACCGAGCTGTACCGTTTTTGGGAGCGGGGAGAATACCGCCCCTACGACACCGAAACGCTGACGCGCCTGCTGGCGGATGTTAAACCGGAGATCCCGCGCTACTGCCGGGTGAACCGCGTGATCCGCGACATCCCTTCTACTCATGTGGTGGAGGGCAACAAGCGCACCAGTCTGCGTCAGGATGTGCTGGCCGAGCTGGAGCGGCGGGGGCAGCGCTGTCAATGTATCCGCTGCCGCGAGGTGGGGGCCATCGCCGTCAACCCGGAGCATTTGGAGCTGGAAGAGCTGCGCTACGCGGCCGGGGCGGCGGAGGAAGTGTTCCTGAGCTTTGTGACCCCCTCCGACCGGCTGGCGGGTTATTTACGCCTGTCGCTGCCGCACAGCATGCGCCTGCCCGCGGATTTGTTTGCCGATTTGCAGGGGGCAGCCATCATCCGCGAGGTGCATGTGTACGGCCAAAGCTTGGGGGTGGGGCAGGCCCAGCGCGGCGCGGCCCAGCACATCGGTCTGGGCACACAGCTGCTGGATCGGGCGGCGGAGCTGGCCCGCCAGGCGGGGTTCCGGCGGCTGGCGGTGATCGCGGCGGTGGGGACGCGCGCCTATTACCGCGCGCGCGGGTTTGACACGGGGGATTTATATATGCTGCGCGAGCTGTAAGAGAGAAGCGGCCGGGCTAGCCGGGGAAGATGCGCGGCAGGGCCTGGGGGGCGAATTTTTCAACGACCGCGGAGGAAAGCGCGTTCTCTTTGCACACGGCGGCGTATAAATCCACGCTGGGGCGGCGGATGCGCGCCTGGGTGGCGGTGTCAAGGCCCCACAGGCCGAAGCGCTGGCTCCAGCCGCGTTCCCATTCGAAATTATCCACCAGAGACCAGACGAAATAACCCTTGATGGGCCAGTTGAAGTTGATGGCGCGCCACACTTGATGGATATGCTCGGCCAGGTAAGCCGGGCGGAAATGGTCGCGCGAGTCCTCGGCGCCGTTTTCGGTGATGAGGATGGGCAGGTTGAAGCCCTTGGCCCATTTGAGGAAGCGGAAGAACTGGGTGGGCACCGAGGCGATGAAGCCGGTTTCGCTGAGGGCGGCGGCGGGGTCGTAGGCGCGGCGGGTGAAGAAATCTTTAAACGCCAGGGGGGCAAAGGTGACCTGATCGGCGGTGTAATAGTTGATGCCGAGGAAGTCCTGGGTGCCGCGGGCCTCGGGGACGGCGGCGGAGCGGAAGGCGAAGTTCAGTTTGCCGGTGGTGAGGGCGTTGGGGAAGGCGAAGTTGAAGTTGTTGGAGAGGATGGAAGCCATCCAGCCGTCGGGGGCGAAGCCGGGGCGGGCGGGGACGAAGCCGCGCAGGTGGTGAGCCACGCCCACGCGCGCCTGCGGCTGCAGGCGGTGGATGACGGCATAGGCGGCGGTGTGGGCGCGCAGCAGATTAGCCAGGACCTTAAAGGCCAGACCCAGGTCGTTTTTGCCGGGGGGAAAGCCGCCGTTGAGCCAGCCGGAATAGGTGTAGACGTTGGGTTCGTTGATGGTGATCCACAGGTTGGTGTATTCCTTGAGGGCTTCGACCACCTTGGCCGCGTAGGCGGCAAACAGGGCGGGGGCTTCGTCATTTTCCCAGCCGCCGCGTTCCACCAGCCACAAAGGCTCGCTGAAATGGTGCAGGGTGACCATGGGGGTCATATTGCGGCTGACCAGACCGCGCAGCATCTCGCGGTAGACGTCCAGGGCGTGCTCATCCCAGCGGTCGGGGGTGGGATGGACGCGGCTCCATTCGATGGACAGGCGGTGGGCGTTTTGGCCGGTTTCGGCGGCACGGTCAAAATCTTCTTTCCAGCGTCCACCCCACCAGTCGCAGGCCAGCCCGGCGCGTTCGTCGTTGTGGATGTGCCCGGGAGTTTGCTCCCAGGCGGCCCAGTTGTTGTTGGTGTTGGCGCCTTCCACCTGCTGCGAGGCGGTGGCGGTGCCCCAAAGGAACCCGGCGGGGAAATGCAGGACGGCTTGCGGCATGAGGATGATCCTCCCTGGTGTGCGGGGTGTGGGTGAAGCGGGTCGGCGGTTAGGGTTCTTTCGCGGCTGCGGTGCGTCCAGAAGGCGCGTTTACAAAAGAAGACAACCTACCGGCGGCAAGGTTTCGGTAGGGTGGTGCGTTCACAAAGCGAACGCGCCCTACTGGCTACCGGAGTCCATGACCAAGGGTATTATAGCGGATTCTGCCCGCAGGTACAAAAAAACAGACTGGCCGGTAAGGGCCAGTCTGAGCACGACAGCGCAGGTCTGCGGGGGCTTTATTCTTCCGGCGCGCCCGCGTCAATCCACTGCTTGATCTGTTGCAGCTCTTCGGGGCTGAACATACCCGGGTGTCCGCCGGCTTCCTGCGACTGGATCACCAGGCTGTTGGCGGCGTCGCCCGGCAGGATGAGCGGAGCCTGGACGGCGTTGGTGTAGCTGTCCAGGGCCACGCCACCGGCTGTGCCGTGGCAGGCGGCGCATTTGGCCCCAAAGATTGGGCCGATCACCGCCCAATTGAGGGCGCCGTCCGCGGCCGCGGCGGCTTCACCCGCTGGGGCGGCAGTGGGCATGGGCTGGAAGGCCGGGCCGGAGTTTTCCAGGGCGGGGGGAACCGTTTCGATGGCGGTTTGCTCCAGGGTGACGAACCAGTACACTGCGCCCAGCGAAACCAGGCTGACGACGGCGGCAACGGGGATGAAGAGGTTCATGCGTTTGCGGTGGTCGGCGCTGGAAAGGCGCACGGGCGCAGCCGCACCCGATTCGATCTCTTCCAGTTCCAGGGCGTGCTCTTCTTCCATCTGGTGGCGGGTAAGCTTGCCGTTCCAGATGGAGTTGTTCCACATCTTAACGTGGACATTGTAGAAGTGCCACAGGATGATGGCCAGCACCGCCAGAACGGCCTCACCCCCGTGCGCCACTTTGGCGGCGGGGATGAACTGGCCGGGGAGCACGCTGGCGGTGGCGATGGGGTTCCAGAGCATAAAGCCGGTGACCGCCATGACCAGCAGACCCCAGATCATAGCCCAATACTCGGCTTTTTCGGCAAAGTTGTAGCGGCCCATTTTGGGGGCTTCTTTGCGCAGGCCGAGGTTGTATAAGAAAGCCTGCCAGGCGTCCACAGCGTCTTTGACGCCGGGGAGCATGGTGGCCCGCTCGCGCTTGACGTACAGCAGGTAGCCCGCTACCACCAGGTGATAGACGGACTCCAGCAGGAAGAGGGTGGCGGCGATGCGGTGGATGATGCGCACCGTCTCGATGCCGCCCAGGATGGCGATGAAGGCCTGTGAGATGCCGGCGGTGGGGTATTTTTGCGGCAGGCCGGTGAGGGCCAGGGTGGTGAAGGAGGCAATCAGAACGATATGCTCCAACCGCCGGTATTTCGGAAAGCGCAGGAAGGTGGAAGGGGTGTCAGTCATGGGTTTCCTCCTTTGCGTCCGAATCCTGCTGGGGCGCAGCCGGAGTTTCCGGCGTGGGCTCGGCGGGCGGGGTCGGTTTGCGGCGGTTGATCACCTGGCGGCGGTAAATATCAGAGAGGACGAACACGCCCATGCCGCCCAGGACGGTGGGGATGAAAATCTGGTAGAAAAGCTGCACGTAGTAGACCAGGGGGTATTTTTCGGGGCTGGGGATGTAATGGCTCAGCCACGAATCGGGGAAGTTGTCGCCCGAACCCGGATGGCATTTTTCGCAGGTGGCGCGGATATTGCCGCGCAACTGCAAGCCCTTTTCGGGGTCGTCGGTGGCGCGGATATCGTGGACGCCGTGGCAGTCGTAGCACACCGGTTTGTTGGTGAGCTGATCGGGGGACTGCTTTTCAAAGAGCGTCACCGTGGTGCCGTGGAAATCGGCCACGTAGGTATTGAGCACCTGGGTGGACAGCCCATAGGGTTCCATGATCTCGGCGTTGGTGTGGCATTCCGCGCACAACTGGGGCGAATTGATGCGGTATTCGGCCGTGGTGGGATCCGCGATGGAATGCACGCCGTGGCAGTCGGTGCAGGTGGGCACGTTGGGATCGTTGTTTGCCAGGATGCCGGCACCGTGGACGCTGTTCTTGTAATCGTTGAAGATGCCGGCGTGGCATTTGCCGCAGGTTTGGGGAATTTCGGCGCGGGCGATGGGCGATGAGCCGCCCTGGTCGTCTGCTGAAGCTGCGGAATAATGCGGATCGTGACAGTCGGCGCAGGCGGGGGCGTTGCGGTTGCCGCTCTGCAGGGCGCGCATGTGCACGCCGTCCTGCATTTCGCTGTATTGATCCTCATGGCAGGTTTTGCAGGATTCGCTGAACTGCAGGGTGTAGTCGCGGCGGTCCTGGGCGGTTTGTTCGGGGTGCGGGTAGCCGGTGATGTCGGCGTGGCAGTTGATGCACACAAACCCGCGGCTGCCGTGCACCGAGGCGGCGTACTTTTCGGGGTCAATGCCGATGCGCAGCGGGTCGCCGTTGGGCAGGGCGATTTGCATATCGGGGTTGCTGTGACAGGTCAGGCAGTCCACATCGGTTTGCAGGGCCGGGTGGGGGGCTTGCGCCTCCGCCATTGGAACGGCGGCCTTCTCTACGGCTGGGGCAGCCTGGGCGGGGGGGGTTGGGAAGAGCAAAGCCAGCCCCAGGGCCAGGAAAGCCAGCGCGGCGACCGTGAGGATCCGGAAACCTGTGCGGGGGTTAAGCAGATCTCCCTTCATAGGTTGGTCTCCTTTTGTGTGAAGTTGGAATAGACGAACGGATGATGGCATAGGGTATTGAAAATGACGGAGGTAGAGACGCTCTGGCTGCCCAAAGCGCCTCTACCTGATTTCGTGAAGCCTACGCAGGAGGCCAGCTTTCGATGGCGGGCCTCCCACGCGTGTGCATGTGAATTACGGGCGTTTGCCCTTGAAGTCCACCTTGACCTTGGTACCCAGGTCTTGGATGGAGTCGATCATGACCTGCATGACGTACTTGGCGTTGTGCACGAAGGCGCCGGGGTCCTTGAGGACGTACTGGTAGTTGTAGGCGGCCTGCAGCAGGCGCGGGGTCCAGGCTTTGTAGCCGTTGCCATAATTGGCTTCGTCGGGATCCGCTTTGCCGTTGGCGTTGGTGTCGGCGAACCAGTAGGGATAGGCGTGCGCATCGTAGGCGATGGGGGCTTTGGCCACGTCTTTGGCATAGGCCTGAATGGCCGTCAGCAGTTGGGTTTGGAGGGTGTCGATTTCACCCTGAATGCCCTCTTTCACGTCGCCGTCACCGTCGTAGTCATCCGGGCTGGTGGGCATACGGATGGCGGCGGCGTCCTCGGTCTGGTGGCAGGTCTTGCAGTCTGCGGTGACTTCCAGAGCGTGGGTGTCGTGGCAGGAGGTGCAGGTGTTGAGCTTGCCGTCGTGGTTGAACTTGCCCACGTAGGTCTTGCCCGCGTATTCGTAAACGCCCTTGGCTTCGGTGCCAAAGAGGGTGGCCCCAGCGGCGAAGTAGTGCACGTTGCGGAAGCCGAGCTTATCAGAAACCGTGTCAGCGTCCATGCCGGCGATGGCCTTGTTGACGCTGGTGGTGCTTTCGCGGCCCTGATGGCAGTTCAAGCACAGGTTGTCGTCCGCGGTTTCGCCAAAGGAGATCTTGGCGCCGGAGGGGAAGGTGACTTCCTTCTGGACGTAGCGCGTGAACTTGGTGAGGTCGTCGTGGCAGGTCTCGCACATCAGCCCGTTGGAGGGGGCCATCGAGGTGTTGACGCCCTCTTTGATCGCCTGGGGCAGGCCAGCGCCGGTGTGGCACTTGACACAGGAACCCGGAACGACACCGTCTTCGTCCCAATGGCGGAAGGCTTCTTCGGAGCCAGCGAAGTGACCGGCGTCAATGCGGTTGGCCTTGGAGAGGTCCACCGGCTTGGCGAGTTTGGTGTTCAGGTCTTCGATCGAGTCGTAGAGCAGCTCGATGATGTACTTGCCGCCGTGAACGTAGGCGCCGGGGTCCTTGACGGACATCTGGTAGTTATAGGCAGCCTTTTCCAGGCGGGAGGTCCAGGAGGCGTACTTGTTGGGGAAGATGGCCTCGTCCTTGCCCGTTTTTCCATCGGCATTGGTATCAATGAAGAAGTAGGGGTAGGCGGCGGAATCGTAAACAATGGGGCTGCCGGCGACCTCTTTGGCGTAGGCCTGGATGGCGGTGAAGAGCATGGCGCGCAGGCCGTCAATTTCTTCGGCCACGCCTTCCTTCACATTGCCGTCCCCGTCATAATCGGCGGTGGAGGCCAGAGAACGGATCTTGCGCACATCCGCCACGGTCTTGACCGAGGTGTGGCAGTCGGCGCAGGAATCCAGCTTCAGTTCCAGCGTGTGCGAATCGTGGCAGTCGGTGCAGGCCTGCACGCCTTCGACATGATCGAAGAGAGCGTCGTAGGCTTTGCCTTCATATTCATAACCGCCTTTGACCACCGTCCCATAGCGGGTGACAGCGGCGGCGAAGTAGTGAATATTGGTGAAGCCCATCTCGGCCACGGGGGTGTCATCGTCCTTGGGGTTCGCCTTGGCGATGGCTTCATCCACGGTAGCCTTGGAGGCCGTGCCCTGGTGGCAGGTCATGCACACCGCTTCGGCGCCCAGGCCGGTCAGCTCAACGCCGGAGGGGAATTGAACCGTGTCGAGCTTGGTGCCGCTGTGGCAGGTGGTGCAGGAGATGACTGAGCCGATGGCGGCGGGCTTATTGACGGCGAAGGCCGCGCTGCCGTCAGCACCGATGTAATCCAGGAAGCCGCCGGAGCTGTGGCACTTGGCACAGGTCACCGGAATTTCGACGGGGGTTTCGGTGTCCCAGTGGGTGAAGGCAGGGGCGTCAAAGGCCGCGTGGCCTGAGGCTTTCCATTCTTCTTCAAAGGGGACGACAACCGGCGGCAGGGTCTTCACGACCGTGGGCACCGGGGTGGGTGTGGCGGCGGCAGTCTGCGCTGCGCCCGCGCCGATCAGGCCGAAGGCCAGCAGCACCAGCACACCCGTCAATGCAATCAGTTTGGTTGTTCGCTGCATATAACATTCTCCTCGTAGGTTTCAACCAGTTCAAGCTAAAAAGCGAAATTTTTGCTGTCTTGTCAAACTTGAGCCAACCACCTCCTCTCATGGGGCGTCCGGCGGTTTTTCCGGCGCTGGTGGGTTTGAGGTCCACCGAAGGATGCGGCAGGATGGCTGATGTATCGTGGACAATGAAGAAGAAGGGGAGCGCGATGAAATGTCAACAGATAATAACCATCCAATTTGGGATTATTTTACCATATTTTTCTCATCCTGAATTAATCTAATCTCATGCAATCTTAACCAAAGCACCTTGCAATTTCATTTCAAGCCGGTGAAGTTACCCTCTCATCCAAGATTAATCTAAATCAGACAAAATGACGGTAAAATACAGATATTCTGCGACTTGTTCTGGTATTCACGATTGGAGGTAGAGAGCGTTATGGATGCATCTTCGGTGACACAACCTCAAACGGCCCTGCCAATGCGGTCGGGTGGGCGGGCTAAGTTTATTGTGGGTGCGGTTCTCATTTTTGCGGCGATTGTGTATTTGATTGTCTCCTCCACCAGTGCGGGAGCACAGTATTTCTTAACGGTAGAAGAGCTGGAAGCGCGCGCGGGCGAGATGCAGGGGCGCGAAGTGCGCGTTTCGGGCGTGGTTTTGGGCGACACGATTGAATACGATTCCCAAAACCTGACCATCCGCTTCAGCGTGGCGAACATTCCCGGCGATCATAAGGAAATTGAGCGCCTGGGCGGAATGGCCACGGTGCTCAAACAAGCCGCGCAGGATTCCAGTTTGGCGCGCATGCGGGTGGTGTACGAAGGGGTGAAGCCCGACCTGCTGAAAAATGAGGCCCAGGCCATTATGACCGGCAAACTGGGCGAGGACGGGGTTTTCTATGCAGAAGAACTGCTGCTGAAATGCCCGACCAAGTACGAAGAGGCGGTCCCTGAGCAGGCTGGAAAGTAGGCGATCATGCTGGCGAACTTTGGCTTTGGGGCGCTTCTGCTTGCGTTTGTGATTTCCCTGTACGGCATCGGCGCAGCCATTTTTGGCGCGCGGAAAAATTCATTGGCCTGGGTGGAAAGCGCCCGGGCCGCCATGTTGTTAACCTTCCCGCTGATCACGCTGACGGCTCTGGCGCTGGTGACCCTGCTGGTGCGGGGCGACTACCAGGTGCAGTACGTGTACAACGTCACCAGCAGCACCATGCCGCTGTATCTCAAGATCACGGCGCTGTGGGGCGGGCAGGCCGGGTCACTGCTGTTTTGGTCCTGGCTGCTGGCGGCTTTTGCCTCGGCGGTGATGCTTCGGCGTTGGGACCGCGACCGGGAATTTCAGCCGTGGGTGATTGCGGTGTCTTTGGTGACCCTGGCATTTTTCCTGGGGATGAGCGTCTTCCTGGAAAACCCCTTTGAGCGTTTCTGGCAGACGGCGGGCGGCCAGCAGGTGGTGGCCCTGTTCCAACCGGCTGGGGCTTTGGCGGTTTCGCCTCCGGACGGGCGCGGGCTGAACCCTCTGCTGCGCCATCCGGGCATGATCATTCACCCGCCCATGCTGTATCTGGGCTTTGTGTCTTTCGTGATCCCCTTTGCCTTTGGCATCGCGGCGCTGATCACCGGCCGCAGCGACGACCGCTGGATCCGCGTGACGCGGCGCTGGACATTGGTGGCCTGGCTGTTCCTGTCCCTGGGGCTGATTTTGGGCAGCCGCTGGGCCTATGACGTTTTGGGCTGGGGCGGCTATTGGGCCTGGGACCCGGTGGAAATTGCCGCGCTCAACCCGTGGATTTCGGGCACGGCTTTCCTGCACTCGGTGATGATTCAGGAAAAGAAGGGCATGTTCAAACGCTGGAACATGATCCTGATCATCCTCACTTTTCTCCTGGTGATTTTGGGCACCTTCCTGACGCGCTCCGGCGTGCTGACCTCGGTGCATGCCTTTGCGCAGAGCGCCATTGGCCCGCTGTTCTTCACCTTTATCGCCCTTTCGGCGGCCATTTCCTTGGGGCTGCTGCTGTGGCGTTGGAACGAATTCCGCGACGAAGGGCAGATGACCTCGCTGCTGTCGCGTGAGGCACTTTTCCTGGTGAACAACCTGCTCTTCATGGGCCTGCTGGCGGTTTGTTTTTGGGGCATGATTTACCCGCTGATTTCGGAGTTGTTCACCGGCCAAAAGGTGACGGTGGGGCCGCCTTTCTATGAACGCGCCACCGGGCCGCTGTGGGTGGCGCTGCTGGCGCTGATGGGCATCGCCCCGCTTTCGGCCTGGGGACATTCCACCGCCAAGACGCTGGGCAAGGCCCTGTGGCTTCCGGCGCTGGCTTCGCTGGCGGCGGTGGGGGCGGTGTTTGCCAGCGGCGTGCGCAGTCCCTGGGCGCTGGCCGGCTTTGGGCTGGTGGCCCTGGTGGTGACGGTAACCCTCTACGATTACATTCGCGGGGTGCGGGCGCGCATGCGCAGCACGGGCGAAAGCCCCTTTGTGGCCCTGTGGCGGCTGGTGGGGCGTTACCGCCGCCGCTACGGCGGGTACATTGTGCACCTGGGCGTGGTGATGATGGCCCTGGGGGTGATTGGGATTGAGATGTTCCAGACGGAAACCCAGGGCACGCTGCAGCGCGGTGAAAGTTTGCGGCTGGGGCGCTACGAGGTGACCTTCCGTTCGCTGGCCATTTTTGACACGGAGGACGGGCGCAATGTGGCCCGCGCGGTGATGGCCGTGTCGCGCGACGGTCAACCGGTGGGTGAGCTGTACCCGCGGCGCGATTTTTACTTTGATTCGGGCCAACCCATGACCATCCCCGGCCTGCGCTCGACGATGGAAGATGATGTTTACATTCTGCTGGTGGATTGGGAACCCATTTCCACCGAGAATGCGACCTTCAAAATCTACGTGAACCCCCTGGTGAACTGGCTGTGGCTGGGCGGGATGGTGTTCATTGTGGGGATGATGGTGGCCGCCTGGCCGAGCAAAGAACCAGAACTGGATGAGCGCCGGGCGGCGCGCCGCGCCGCGGTGAAAGTCGCCGCAGTGGGCGATTAGGAACGGCAGGGAGCATGGACAAAAGCGTGTGGAGCAATCAAAAGAGGCGCGCCGTATGGGCGGCTGGGTGGGTTTTGCTGCTGCTGATGGCCGCGGCCTGGGGCGCGGTGGGGCAGGTCTCTGCCCAGAGTGAACCGCCCACGGATGACGACGTGAACGCCGTCGCCAAAGAGCTGTACTGCCCGGTGTGCGAAAACATCCCCCTGGATGTATGCGGGACCCAGGCCTGCGCCCAATGGCGGGATTTGATCCGCGAAAAGCTGGCCGAGGGATGGACGCGTGAACAGATTGAGGAGTACTTTGCCCTGCATTACGGTGACCGTGTGTTGGCCGAGCCGCCGCGCCGGGGCTTGAACTGGCTGGTGTATGTGCTGCCGCTGGCGACGCTGCTGGTGGGCGGGGTGATTGTGGCCCAAACCCTGCGGCGCACACGGCGCAAACCGGCGGCTCCAGCGGCTGCCGCGGCAGAAGTGGATCCGGCGGCCGACCCATACCTGGCCGAGATTGAAAAAGAACTGCGGCAGCGCCCGGAGTGATCCGCGGAAGCAGCAGCGAGTGAGGGATTGAGCATGAACCATGAAGAACCCAAGACCGTGGGGGATACCCCCGGCCCGCGGCGGCTTCCTCTGTGGGTGGTGGCGGCGGCTTTTTTGGCTCTGGCTGGTTTTTTGGCGCTGATCGCCTGGGGGCTGCGCCGCGCCCAGCAGGGGCCGATTGTCATCGGGCAGGAAGTTCCGGCGTTTTCGGTGACCACCTTTGACGGCGAGGCATACCACACGGCGGAGATGCGCGGCAAGGTGATTGTGCTGAACTTCTGGGCATCGTGGTGTACCCCCTGCGAGGCGGAGGCGGCCGAGCTGGAACAGGCCTGGCAGCTCTACCGCGAACGCGGGGATGTGGTCTTTTTGGGGGTGGACTACGTGGATACCGAGCCGGAGGCGCGCGCCTATTTGGAGAAGTTCGCCATCTCCTACCCCAACGGGCCGGATCTGCGCACTACTATCTCACAGCTATTCCGCATTCGCGGTGTGCCGGAGACCTATATCATAGATCGTGAAGGCCGGTTGGCTTACCAAAAAATTGGCCCATTCACCTCGCTGTCTGAAATTCAGGCGGCGGTGGAAAGTGTTCTCAACTAGAAACGGCGGCGCATGATGGATTTTGGCTCTATTTTATTGATTGGTTCCCTGGCTGTGCTGGTGATGATGTTTGTCAGCCGGCCTTTTTTTGAGCGCGGGGCGGAGAATAAGCCCCTGGTGGAGCGCAAAGCTCACTTGCAGGAAGAGCATGTGCGCTCTGGGCTGCTGGCCGAACGCGACCGGCTGCTGACGGCCCTGCGCGAGCTGGAATTTGATCAGACCCTGGGCAAAATCCCCGCGGAGGATTACCCCGTGCAGCGCGCGTATTTGATGCAGTCGGCGGCCAACGTGCTGCGCCAGTTGGACGCGCTGACCGGCGACACCCACGCAGCCAGCGCGGAAGAACGCCTGGAAAACGCCGTGGCGGTGCGGCCCGCCAGCGCTGCGCCCATCTCACAGCCGAAACCCAAGGCAGCGGCGGAGATGGACGAGCTGGAGGCGCAGATCGCCGCGCGGCGGCGCAGCCGCCAGGAAAAATCGGCTGGCTTTTGCCCTAAGTGCGGTAATCCGGTTCAAAAATCGGATCAATTTTGCTCACGCTGCGGGACGGTGGTATGAACAACGTATTGAGCGGCTTCAAGAAAGCCCGCATTGGGCTGTGGATGGGGGTTGCGGTGTTGGGTTGGCTGCTGAGCGGGTGTGGGGTTTCGCTGGCGGCGGATGTGACCCCGCCGCCGGATTATCAGCCGCCCGCCACGCCGGTTCCGGAACGGGTGGAGACGGTGTTCCCGGTGGCGCTGCCCGACCCCGCGGCGGGCAAGGCCATTTTTGCGGTCAAGTGCGCCGCCTGCCACGGCCTGACCGGCCTGAGCGACGGGGAGCAGTCGGGCAATTTGCCCACCCGCCCGCCTCAAATTGGCCTGCCCGAGGTAGCCCGCCAGGCGTCCGCGGCGGACTGGTATCAGGTGGTGACCAACGGCCGGTTGGAACAAATGATGCCGCCCTTTGGCCAGAGCCTGAGCGACCGCGAGCGTTGGGATGTGGTGGCCTACAGCCTGAGCCTGAGTGTGCCGCAGGAAGAGCTGGCGGCGGGCATGGTGCTGTATATGGAAAACTGCTCCGGCTGCCACGGCGCCAATGGGCGCGCTGGGCAGACGGATGTTTCGGTGCCGGATTGGGGCGACCCGGCGGTGCTGCCCCTGGTATCGCTGAGTGAGATTTACGAGGTGACAACCCAGGGTGTGGGTCAGATGCCCGGCTTCTCGGAAAAGCTGAACGAGAAGGAACGCTGGGCGGTAGCGGGCTTTGTGCGCACGTTGGGCTACCAGCAGCAGCGCGGCACGGCGGCCAGCGGCGAGGTTCCTCAGGGCACGGCTGTGCCCAGCGCGGCAGAAAGCCCCAACAGCGACCCCCAGGATCAGCCCGCACCGGCAGCGAAAGCGCAGGTGGAGGGGCAGGTGCAAAACGGCTCTGGGGGGGCGGTTCCCGCCGGGTTGGATGTGACCCTGAGCGCGTATGAGAATATGCAGTTGGTGGAAACCCAGGCGGGGGTGACGGACGCGCTGGGACGCTTCCGCTTTGAGAATGTGGAACTGCCGCGCGACCGCGTGTATCTGGCCTCGGTGAACTATGAAGGTTTTGTGTTCACCTCGGACCTGCTGCGGGCGGCGGAGGTGGAGAACGGGGCGGCGGTGAGCCTGCCGGTGCTGATTTACGACAAGAGCACCGATCTCAGCGGGCTGTCGGCCGACCGGCTGCACATTTTCTTCGATTTCAGCGACCCCACCAAAATGCAGGTGGTGTCCCTGTATATCATCAGCAATTTGACCGACCGGGTGATCACCGCGGCCGA
>NZ_LGCM01000059.1 GCF_001306035.1 Levilinea saccharolytica | reverse complement strand
CGCACCCCCAAACCCACCCGCACCCCCACGCGCAAACCCACCCGCACCCCCACTCAAGTGCCGCCCACCGAGGTCATCTACGAGGAAGAACCAGTCTACGAGCCGCCGCCGCTCAGCTTTGAGGGCCGCTGGATTGATGTCAACCTCACCACCCAATCTCTGACCGCCTACGAAGGCGATGCAGCCGTCAACACCTTTATCGTCTCCACCGGCACCTGGGAGCATCCCACCGTCACCGGCCAGTTCGCTGTGTATGTCAAATACGCCTCTGCGGATATGTCTGGCCCGGGTTATTACCTGCCCAATGTGCCCTACGTCATGTATTTCTACGAAGGCTACGGCCTGCACGGCACCTATTGGCATAACAATTTTGGTGTGCCCATGAGCCACGGCTGCGTGAACCTGCAAACGGATGACGCCGGCTGGCTCTTCGATTGGGCCGCTGTGGGAACAACCGTGAACGTTCATTACTGATGGATACGCTCTACCCTTCAGACCTGAAACGCTATTCCCGTCGGGAATTCATCCGCCTGGCCGCACAATCCCTGGCCGGCTTCTTTGCGCTGCCCCTGCTGGAAGCCCCCATCCCCCAAACCGCCTTTTTGGACCCCACCCAGGAGCGTCAGGGACGCATCCTCAACAATCAAGCCTCGTTGTATTCCAGCCCGTCCTTTTCCAGCACCTTCATCAAGGTCTTTCACTTCGACCGTATCGTGCCCATCACCGCCATCACCATCGGCGACCAGGAGCCGGCCTACAACCGCATCTGGTACCAAATCAATAATGAAGGCTGGGTACATTCCGGCAGCGTGCAGCCCGTCGAAATCAGCCCCATGTCCCCCCTGCGCAAAATTCCCGAGAAAGGCTTCCTGGGCGAGATCTGCGTGCCCTACACTGACGCCGTGTGGCATTACCGCCGCCCCACCTCCATCGCCTACCGTTTTTATTACTCCACCACCCATTGGGTCACCGGCGTCAGCGTGGACAGCCGCGATCAGGTCTGGTATCACGTGCCGGATGACAAATGGGGCTACACCTACTATGTAGACGCCCGCCACCTGCGGCCACTCTCCGCCGAGCAGCTTTCGCCGCTCTCGCCCCATGTGCCCGCTGAAGAAAAGCGCATCGAGATTCACCTGGACGAACAGGTGCTCATCGCCTATGAGGGCAGCCAGGCGGTGTTCATGTCGCGCACGGCCACCGGCGCGCGCTTTCGCGACGGCGATTTCACCACCCGCAAGGGCCGCTACATCACCAACCGCAAGCGCCCCTCTCGCCACATGGCCGCCGGGGACGCTGCCGCCCCCAACAGTTACGATCTGCCCGGCGTGCCCTGGGTCTCCTATTTGACCAAATCCGGCGTCGCCATTCACGGCACCTTCTGGCACAACGACTTTGGCAAACCGCGCAGCCACGGCTGCATCAACGTCTCTTCCCGCGCCTCCCATTGGATCTACCGCTGGACGATGCCCGAAGTGCCCAAAGGCGAGCAAACCTGGGCTGCCGAAGACGGCACCGCCGTAGATGTGATGGATTAGCCCCCCACCTGTCACCGCAAACACACCTGATATCCCTCGCCCTCGCATGTCATCGCGAGGCCGGTGCTTTCGCGGCCCACCATGTCATCGCGAGCCGCCGTTTTTTGGCGGCGTGGCGATCTCTTCCCTCAGGATAGAGGCCGCTTCGACCGGAAACCCACCGGTCTCACTGTGACATGTTAATTGGATTCCATCGTGAGCCACCATTCCAACGAAAAGTTAATACAATTCTTTTGAAAACCCACCACGGCTCGCAGTATAATAACCCCAAGGAGAGAACCATGACGCGACCCATGTTTGCTGGCCTCATTGTGGATGAGTACGACCAGCCCGTCGAAGTCACCTATGTCGGCACAGAGCCGTGCTATGTGGTCAACGACGCCGGTTTTCGCCGCCACATCCCCTCCGAACAGGTGGACCGCCAGGTACTGGAACTGCTCACCAGCCAGGTAGAAGAAAACAAAGAAGCCATCGCCGACCAAACCGCCAAAATGCTGGGTCAGGATGACATTTTCTCCCGCGCCATGCTGCTCAACCAGTTAGACACCCTGGATCAGCAATTTGACAAGCTCCTTGAGCAGGGCATCCCCGAAGAAGGCCGCGCCTACTTGGGCATGCTCGGCTTTCGCATCGTCATCAACCTGCACGGCGAAGTCGTCCGCGTAGACCAACCCGCTGCGCCCCCCAGCGATGAGGGCAACGAGTGAACTATGCCAACGCCTGACTTTATCGTGGATGTCAACGAGCTGAATTTTGAATATGACGTCGTCACCTACTCCCAAAACGTCCCGGTCATCGTGGATTTTTGGGCAGACTGGTGCCGCCCCTGCAAAACCCTCTCCCCCATGCTCGAACAGCTCGCCGTCGAAGCCGGGGGGGCCTTTCGTCTGGCCCGCCTGGATGCCGATGCCAACCCCAACCTCACCGCCCTGTACGGCGTGCGCACCTTGCCCACCGTCAAAGCCTTCTCCGGCGGACAGGTCGTCTCCGAATTTTCCGGCCTGCTGCCCGAAGCCCGTCTGCGCGAATTCCTGAGCAAAATCACCCCGCCCAGTCCCGCCAATTTGCTCCTGGAAAAAGCTGCCAGCCTGCTCTACTATGAAAAGTGGGAAGCTGCTGAAAAAGCCTATCAGCAATATCTGGAAACCCTCCCCGACCAGCCCGCTGCCCTGCTGGGACTGGCCAAAGCCCTCCTGGCCCAGGGCAAAACCGCCCGCGCCGAATCTGTGCTGCAGCACTTCCCCCTCAGCCGCGAATTTCGCCAGGCCGAACACCTTTGGCCTCTGGTGAAAGAAGTTCAAAAAGCCGCCAAAGAGCTGACCCCGCTCAGCGACCTGGAAGCCGCCTTCCAAAACTGCGTCCATCTCCTCAGCCTGGGAAAGCTGTACCCCGCCCTCGACGGCCTGCTCGACATCCTGCGCCAGGACCGCCATTACAAAGAAGACCGCGCCCGTCAGCTGGTGGTGGGAATTCTGGAAATCCTCGGCTACGAAAGTGATCAGGCCCGCCATTACCGCGCGGAACTGGCTTCCATTTTGTTCTAACCCCCAGGTTTAAACCAAAAACCGCCGTCCGGTCCATCCAGGGCGGCGGTTGTGATTTCATCCGTTTTCAGCGGCCGGCTTTCATGGCCGCTTTTAAATGCACCAGCGCCTCCACCGGCGTGGGGTCCATGCCGTAAGCCGCCGCCAGGTAATACATGGTGTAATCGCCAAATTGCAGCGCCGTCCACTGCTGCGCCAGCTTGCCCGCCCCCAGGGCCTGGTAACTGTCGGTGAACAGCCCCTCCGCCGTCATCATCTGGCGCGTCAAAAGCAATCGCTTCTGGTTGCGCGGATGCACGCTTTCACCCTGCAAAAACAGCACCACCAACCGGCTGAGGGCGTCTTCGGGGTTCAGCAGCCCCGCCAGCGTGTTGTGATCCGCCTCGGGCAGCTCCTCGAACTGACCCCAGGCTTTGGCCAGTTCACTCGCCTGGCCTTTCCAGCGCCGCGCCACGGGGGCCAACGCATCTGCACCCAGAATCACCGGAATGCGCCCCACCAACTGACCGGCCATACGCTTGGCAGGGTTTTGGTGCGTGGGGGATTCCATGCGCAGTCTCTCGCGCTGCGCTTGCATATCGTTCACCGCAGCCAGCAGCTCGGCGCTGGGGTCAGTCAGCAGCCCCAAACGGACAAACGCCGCCAGCAGCAGCCCAAAGGAAAAACCGACCGCCGAGCGGGGCTGCCCCTTGTGTTCAAACGTCCAGCAAGGCAGGCCCGCTTCAGCCGCCCGCGCCTGCAAAGCCCCGCCCGTGCTCAGGGTCAAAATGCGGCAGCCTGCCGCGCGCGCCGCCTCAAACGCCTCCAACGTCTCTTCGGTCTGGCCGGAATGAGACGAACAAATCACCAGGGTTTCTGGGCCGTGCGCCCAGCCCGGCAGCCCGTAGTTGCGGTGCAGCGCCACTGGCACGCACAGATCCGCGGCTCCGTAAGCCATCACCAAATCGCCGCCAATGGCTGACCCGCCCATCCCAGCGATGACCACCTGGCGAACCCCCGCCATCTTTTCCAGAGGCAGCCTCATTCCCAGTTCCCAGGCCTCCCGCAGTTGTTCGGGCAAATGGTCAATGTAGGCATACATCCCTTCCGTGTCCAGCGCCCGCATGCGATCTAACTGGTCCAAATCCATTCAGCAGTTCTCCGTTTCTCAGGCTGTATGCCTGTATCATGATTCATGGACCTATCCAGGTCACATATTCGACATTGAGGATATATTCTTCCAGATCGATCCGGCTCAATTGTAAAAAGCCGTATAACCCGCGGTTGGTGGCGTAACACACGTACACCCCGTCCCGCAAACTTTCCAGCAAAATGGGCTCATCTCCCAAAGGGATGGACTGGCAGTCTACCATCTGCGGCTCGCGCGCCCCAAAGACCGCCATGCGCGTGTTGCGCCCCAGCTCCAACTGAGCCGCTCCCGCTTCTGCCAGCATAAAGCGCAGCTCATCCCCGGCTTCGGCGTTGATCTGGCCCTGATCCAGGTCGAGATCATCCTCCAGGTACAGGGTCGCCTCACCCGCCGCGAGGATATTCACCTGCGCAGCCGCAGTGGGGGTAATACTCAACACGGAGGCCTCGTTTTTGACCACTTCTACCCGCACCCAAAATGGAGATTTTCCGTTGGGGCCAATCCCAAAAAAGCTGCCGTCAGGGGCCTGTAAAATCCAGTTGCCCTGGTACACCGCCGGGCCGTTGGGCGCGGTCATCTCCACCGAAATATCCACGCTCTCACCCGCCGCCACCTCGCCCCGCAAGGGGATGCGCTCCGGCGCGCCAAAGGTCTCCCCTGAAAACCACACCAGCCCATAGGTTTCGTCCCAAACGCAGCTTCCCTGGTTCATCAGCCGCCAGGTTTTCGTGAATCCTTCGCCTTCACGCAGTACCGTTCCGTCGGGGATGGTCACATCAATCGGCCGTCCCGCCGCGGCCCTGTGGCAGGGGCTTTCGGCCGCCGCCGCTTCCATAGGTTCACTTGCCGCCGCTTGCGTGGGAGCGGGGGCTTGCGTAGGCAGTGCTTCCTGTTCTGGCGGGGGCGGCGCGCCAAATTCCGCGGTCAGGGCCGCCTCACCCAATTGGCTTTCCATCTGCTCTACCGCCTGCGGCAGCATACCGCAGCCCGACAGGAACAAGCTCACGATCCAAAAGGCCGCACCAATTCGTTTCATGCCCAAATTGTACCTTGAATCACGGCTGAAATTCGCCTACTTTCCCTTTGCCCAGGCTTCTATGCGGGTCTTGCCGTTGATGCTTTTTCAGATATAATGAGGGGGATTATTCCTATTGATAACGTGGTTGGAGATCCTCATGTCTGAAAACGCTCGTCATGCCGCCTTTTGGAGATTCCTGGATGGCGCCTGGGATGCACAAGAAAATTCTATCATCGCCGAAGTCCCCGTCTCGCTGACGGTCAACGCCGAAGTCTGGATCACCTTCATGTGCACCCCCCTCCAGCTCGAAGCCCTGGCAGTGGGATTCTTATACAACGAAGGGTTCATCCAATCCAGCGGCGATATTGCCGATGTGCGTGTGTGTGAAAACGGCACCAACATCGACGTGTGGACTTCCATCCCCGTCAAAAAGCCTGCTCATTGGCAGCGCACCTCTGGCTGCACCGGCGGGGTCAGCAGCCCCAACCCCCAAAATCCAGGCGCCGCGCGCCGAAGCGAAGAAGGCCCCATCCTGACCCCCCAGGCCGTTCTGGCTGGCATGGAACAACTGGCCGTTTCGCAGTCGCTGTACCGCGAATCGCGCGGGGTGCACTGCTCGGCCCTGTCCGATGGGCAAAGCCTGCGCCTCCTGTCGGAAGACATCGGCCGCCACAACACCGTGGATAAGCTGACCGGTCAGTATCTTCTGCAAAAAGAGACTTTCACCCCCACCCTGGTGCTCACCACCGGCCGCATCAGTTCCGAAATGCTGCGCAAATCCGCCCGTTTGGGTGCCTTGGCAGTGGCTTCGCGCACCTCCCCCACCACCCTATCCATCGAGATGGCAGAGGACATGGGCCTGACCCTCATCGGCTATGTGCGCGGCAACCGCTTCAACGTCTACACGCATCCCGAACGCTTGTGCGGCTTGCCCTGTTTCTCGCTGGCCGATTCCGTATCCTCCGAACAGCCGTCCAACTGAAACGCCTGCGCTTGGGCCTGAGCGAATTCCTCAGGGGTGTTTACATTTAAGAACGCCCAACCCTGGGGGTCCTCCGCGGCCACCTCCTGCCGCCCAAACACGCGCACGCGCACCTCTGGAAACCAGGCAATCATGCGCCGCTGTTCGCGCGCCAGCGCCCGCTCCACCGCCGGAAGGCAGGTCTCGCGCCGGTACACCGCGTGCAGCGGTTCCAGACCATTCTCTGTCTCCGGGATAACCACATCCACCCCCTCACCGTCCATCACCGCCAACATGCGCAGCAGCATAGAGCGGCTGACAAAGGGCATGTCGCAGCCCACCACCATCACCCGCTCCCCCCGCGCCGCCGCCAGCGCCGTATACAGCCCCCCTAACGCGCCCTTGCCAGGAAAAATATCTGCGAACATGGGCAGCCCCAAAAACGCATAGAGTTCCGGCTCCTGCGTGGTCACCAACATCTCGTCCACTGCCGGACGAATACGCGCCGCCACCCGCGCAATCAGCGGCTGGCCGCAAAATTCCATCAAAGCCTTATTCTGCCCCATCCGCCGCGATTCCCCCCCCGCCTGAATCACCGCACTGGTTCGCAACCATTCGTTCATGCTGGCACCCTCGAATCTTACATCGTGCGGCGCACACGGCACCGCCTGAGTCCCTCTATTCTACCCGATTCATCGCTTTCATTTCGGCTTTATGGTACACTTTTATTATATGAATACTCCATTTTGCCTGCCTCACCAGGGAAAATGGCTGTCACACCTCGTCCACGGGTTGCCCCCTTTCTAGACCTGCCACGGAGCGTGTATGAACGAGATTGACCTGACCCTTCTGGAGCCTGTTCTTCAAACCTACGGCCCTCAAGGCCGTACCGCCCTTCTCCCTGCCTTACACGCCGCTCAAGACCTCTATGGGTATCTGCCAGAGCCGGTAGCGGAGGCCGTTGCCCGCGCCTTACACGTACCCCTCGCCGATGTGCACGGCGTCATCGAATTCTACGCCATGTTTTACCCTCAAAAAGTGGCCCAGACCGTGCTGCATGTGTGCAACGACCCCGCCTGCGGCATGGCCGGGGCCGACGCGCTGTTCAAGAACCTCACCAGCCGCGTTGAACTCAATCTCGACGCCCCCTCTGGGACCTCCGTCACCGTCGAGCGCGCCCCTTGCCTGGGCCTGTGCGAACATGCCCCCGCCCTGATGGTGCAGGGCGCACAGGTGGCACAGGCTGACCGCCGCTCGTATGAAGACCTCGTGCGCGGACGGCTGCCCCGTCCCCGCACCCTGGTGGGCGGCGATATCGCCATCCTCACCGCCAACTGCGGGAAAAACCGCCCCACCACTTTGGAAGAGTACACTCAATCCGGCGGCTACTCCGGTCTGCGCCGCGCGCTGCAAAGCTCCCCCGCCGAGATCATCGCCGAGGTCAAGGCATCGGGTCTGGTGGGGCGCGGCGGCGCGGCTTTCCCCACCGGCCTCAAATGGGAAGGCGCCGCCAATGCCTCCGGCGATCCCAAATACGTGGTCTGCAACGCGGACGAAGCCGAACCCGGCACGTTTAAAGACCGCGTGCTCATGGAAAATGACCCCCACCGCATCCTGGAAGGCTTGCTCATCTGCGCCTATGCCGTCGGCGCCTCCTACGGGTACTGGTATATCCGCGGCGAATACACCGCCCAAATGGAAATCGTCACCCATGCGGTCGAAGAAGCCCGCCAGGCCGGGATCCTGGGCGGTTCCGTCCTCGGTTCGCCATTTCACTTTGATATGGAAATCCGGCGCGGCGCAGGGGCCTATATCTGTGGCGAAGAAACCGCCCTGTTTGAATCCATCGAGGGCAAGCGCGGCTTCCCGCGCATCAAACCCCCCTTCCCCACCACCCACGGCTTGTTTGGGCGCCCCACCGTCATCAATAACGTCGAGACTCTGGCCAACCTGCCCTACATCCTCGCCCACGGCGCGGCCCAATACCGCCAGATGGGCACCGAAAAATCCCCCGGCCCCAAGCTCTTCTGCCTATCGGGGGATGTGGTGCGCCCGGGGCTGTACGAAGTGCCCTTCGGGGTCACTTTTGATCACCTGCTCAACGATCTGGCGGGCGGCGTGCGCGGCGGCGAGCTGAAAGCCGCCCTGTTCGGCGGCGCAGCCGGGGCCTTTGCCACCCCGCAGCACCTCGGCGTGCGCCTCACTTTTGAAGATCTGCGCGCCGCCGGCCTGCCCTTGGGCTCCGGCGTCATCACCGTTTTCAACCAGCACCGCGACCTGCGCGATGTGCTGCTGCGCCTGGGGCACTTCTTCGCCGATGAATCCTGCGGCAAATGCTACCCCTGCCAGTTGGGAACCCAGCGCCAGTACGAAATTCTCCAGCGCGTGGCGGCGGGCAGCCCCCTGCCCGAAGATGTCGCCCGCTTACAGGACGTCGGCTGGACCATGACCGACGCCTCTTTGTGCGGCCTGGGTCAAACCGCCGCCTCCGCCGTGCTCAGCGCCATGCGCCACTGGCCCGAACTGTTCGTCCCCGCCGCCCAATCCGCCCCTCAGGCGCAGGTATAGGGAGCTGCTGCCATGTCCGAATCGATTTCCCTTACGATCAACGGCCAACCGGTCACCGTGCCCGCCGGAACCACCCTGCTCAAAGCTGCCGAGCAGGCCGGCATCTCCATCCCCACCATCTGCTACCACGATTACTGCACCGCCAACGGCCTCTGCCGCCTGTGCGTGGTGGAGGTGGAAGGCTCCCGCACCCTGGTGGCTTCCTGCGTGGCCAAAGCCGCCCCCAACATGCAGGTGCAGACCCATTCCGAGCGGGTGCTGCGCGCCCGCCGCACCGTTCTGGAAATGCTGGAAGCCTCAGTGGACCTTTCCGAAGCGCCCGAAATTCAGGCCTTTTCCCAGGAGCTGAACGCCGACCCCCAGCGCTTCCCCGATGCCGAAAAACGCCAGCCGCCCGTGGTGGATGACAACCCCATGTACGTGCGCGACTACGCCAAATGCGTCTTGTGCTGGCGCTGTGTGCAGGTCTGCGCCGAAGATGCCCAATACACCTTCGCCATCAACTTCACCGGCCGCGGCTTTGAGACCCAAATCGGCACCTTCTTTGAAAAGCCCCTGCCCGATACCAGCTGCGTCTTCTGCGGGCAGTGTGTGGGCGTCTGCCCCACCAATGCGCTCAAACCCAAACGCCAGTGGCTGATGGAGCAGGGCTACAGCACCGATGAAATTATGGACATGACCCGCACCGAGCGCCGCCGCCGAAAACGCGCTCCCCTCTCCGCCGAATAACCCGCCCAGGAGAACCTGCTATGCTGAAACCCGACCGAATCGTCTCCACCACCTGCCCCTACTGCGGCGTCGGCTGCAATTTGCAGCTGCACATCCAGGGCGATACCATTTACAAAGTCACCACCCCCTTCGACGCCCCCGTCAACAAAGGCAATTTGTGCGTCAAAGGCCGCTTTGGCTACGACTTTGTGTATCACCCCCGCCGCGTCACCACCCCCCTCATCCGCAAGTCCCCCCAGCAGCCCGGCAGCCGCACCCAGGCTTTTGACCGTGCAGAATGGCGCGAGGTCTCCTGGGATGAGGCTCTGGAATACACAGCCGACCGCCTGGTAGAAATTTACCAGCGCGACGGCGCGCGCGCCATGGCCGCCTACTGCTGCGCCAAGGCCACCAACGAAGATAATTACCTCCTGCAAAAGATGTACCGCGCCCTCTTCCGCACCAACCACATTGATCACTGCACCCGCCTGTGCCACGCGGCCAGCGTGGTGGCCCTGCAAATGGCGGTGGGTTCCTCGGCCATGAGCAACACCGCCGATGAAGTGGTAGACAACGATGTGTTCATCCTCACCGGCTCCAACACCACCGAAAACCACCCCATCATCGCCCTGCAAATGAAGGCCGCCATCCAAAAACACGGCGCCAAATTGATTGTGGCTGACCCCCGCCGCATCGAGATGGTGGATTACGCCGTGCTGTGGCTGGCGCAGAAACCCGGCACCGATGTGCCCCTTTTCTCAGCCATGGCGCATGTCATCCTCAAGGAAAACCGCTACAACCAGGAATTTATTGACGCCCGCACTGAGAACTTCGCCGAATTTGCCGCCTCGATGGAAAAATTCACCCCCGAATACGCCGAATCCATCACCGGCGTCAGCCGCGATAAGATCATCGAAGCTGCCCGCCTGTATGCCGGCGCCCACAACGCCGCCATTTACTGGTCTCTGGGCATCCCCGAACACTCACACGGCACGGCCAACGCCCTCAGCCTGATCAATTTGGCCCTGCTCACCGGCCACATCGGCCGCCGCGGCAACGGGCTGAACCCCCTGCGCGGGCAAAATAACGTTCAGGGCGCCTCCGATTCCGGCGCCATGCCCTGGCACTATCCGGGCTACCAGTCTGTGGCCAACGAAGATGCCGCCCAAAAGTTCGAGCGCGCCTGGAATATCGAACCGGGCGGCCTCAACCGCAAGCTGGGCCTCACCACTACTGAAATTCTCGGCAATGTTCAGCCCAACGGCGTGCGCGCCCTGTACATCATGGGCGAAAACCCTATGATGTCGGAACCCAACCTCAACCACACCCGCCACCAGATGGAGCAGTTGGAATTTGTCGTCGCCCAGGATTTGTTCATCAACGAGTCCGGCGCCTTTGCCGATGTTTTCCTGCCCGCCGCCAGTTGGGCCGAAAAAGAGGGCACTTTCACCAACACCGACCGGCGTGTGCAGCGCGTCCGCCAGGCCATTTCGCCCCGCGGTCAAGCCCGCGCCGATTGGCAGATCGTCTGCGATCTGGCCCAGCGCATTGAAAAGCGCCTGGGCCGCCCCACCGCCCGCTGGGATTACACCCACCCCGCGCAAGTGCTGGAAGAGATGGGCAGCCTGGTTCCCGAGTACGCCGGGGTCAGATATCACCGCATTGAAAACCTCGGCCTGCAGGTCCCCGTGCTGGATGATGAACACCCCGGCACGCCCTTCCTCTTCGCCGAAAGTTTCCCCCGCGGGCGCGGCAAATTCCACCCCCTGGAATACGTGCCCTCCGCCGAAATGCCCGATGACGACTACCCCTTCATCCTCACCACCGGCCGCGTGTTGGAACACTGGCACGGCGGAACCCTCACGCGGAATTCCGGCCTAAACGACCTGTGGCCCGAAGCTTTGATCGAGATCAACCCGGAGGACGCCGCCCGCCTGGGAGTTGCCCCCAACGGGCCGGTGCGCGTCACTTCGCGCCGCGGCACCATCGTCCTGCGCGCCCGCGTCACCTCCAAAGCCGTGCGCGGCGTGGTTTTCATCCCCTTTTTCTACGGCCCAGCCGCTGCCAACCTGCTCACCAATGATGTCGTGGACCCGCAGGCCAAAATCCCAGAGTATAAGGTCAGCGCCGTGCGCATCACGCCGGTGGAGGAAAGTGAACTGCCCGATCCACAAGCCTTCCAAAGCCGAGGCCGCTACTAATCCCCACCCCTTTTGCAGCCAACCGCCCAGCGGCAGGTAGAGCTTGCACGCTGGGCGGTTTTGCTGCGGATTCCCAGGTCTTGCGCCTCACCCCCGTCTGGGGTATAAACAAATTACCTCTCCTCACCACCCAGTGAGTCCGTATGCTGCCGCAAATTCAGACTTTTCTAAACCAATCCCGTCAGCTAGAAGAAGAAGGCAAAACCCTGGATGCGCTTCAGGCCGCCCAGGAAGCCCTGAACTGCGTGCGCGATCAGGTCGGATCATTGGAGTGGGTCCACGCCCAGGCCCGCCTGGCGCGGGTGTTGGTTCTTACCGGTCAATATGCCCAGGCCGAAGAACATGCTTCCGCCGCCATCAGCGCCCCCAACTGCCCTTTGCACGTGCAGGGCGACGCCACCCTCACCCTGGGGGTGTGCGCCAGTGAAACCGACCGTCTGCACGAAGCCGAAGAACTTTTTTACCATGCTGCCGACATCTTCCGGCAGGCCGACCTGCCCTCTGAAGTCGGCCGCGCCCTGCACGACCTGACCACCTGTGTTTTCATGCACCGCGGACAGTTCAAGCTGGCCCTCATCACCATTGAAGAAGCCGCCAGCCTGCGCACCACAGACCAAACCGACCATTGGGGCCTGCCCTGGGTGCAGGCCTATATTTACCAATTGTATGGAGACCGCAGCCGCACCCGTCAGGCGCTGGATGAGCTGCTGCCCCTGATCAAACCGGGCACGCGCGTGGCAGGCGGCTATTACTTCCTGTGGGCGCGCCAATCGCTGGACGACGGTGAATTGGACAAGGGAGCCGAATACCTGCGCCTGGGCATGCGCATCGCCACCACCACCGGCTCGCCCGACCTCAACATCTGGATGCGCATGGAATACAGCCGCTTTTACCGCCTCTCCGGTGAAGCGCCGGTGGGCCTCTCCTGGGCTGAAGACGCCGTCAACTACGCGCGCCGCGTGGCTTACAAAAGCCTGCTGGGCACGGCCCTCATCGAGCGCGCCCAGGCAGCCTGGGAATGCGGCGACCTCACCTCGCCCCCCCAGGATCTGCGTGAAGCCCTCGCCATCCTCGACCAAGTCGAAAACAGCTTTGATGCCGCCCGCGCCGCCTTCCTGCTGGCCGCCTGGGAACAGCAGCAAGCCAGCCCCAACGCCCTGAACGCCTGGAATGAGGCCGCCGAGCGCATCCTACAGGGCGGCTACGCCTTCCTCATCGAGCGCGAACGCCGCACCACCTTTCCCCTCCTGGCCAGCCACCTGCGCGGCCCCGGCCGCCCCGCCGCCGAAAAGCTGCTCCATAAACTGGTGCTGGTGGACCCCCCGCCCCTGCGTATCCACGGCCTGGGCCAGTTCACCGTCTGGCAGGGCCGCAGCCCCATCCCCGACCAGGTTTGGAAGCGCCGTAAAGCCGGTGAATTGTTCCGCTTCCTGCTCCTGCAAGAGCAGTACTCCGCCAGCCGCGATATCCTCCTGGACGAGTTGTGGGCCGAAAGCGACGCTGCCGCCCTCACCGACCTTTTCCACCAGGCCACCTCCACCCTGCGCCATCTCTTAGAGCCAGACCTGCCCGATAAATTCCCCTCCCGCTACCTCAAGGTGGAAGGCGACCGCGTCTACCTGCTGCTGCCTCCTGGCTCGCATATGGACTTTCAGGAATTTGAACAATCCCTGCCTGTGGCCGTCCAGCGGGGGGCCATTGAACCTCTGGAAAAAGCCCTGTCGCTGTACATGGGCGAACTCTTCCCCATGGACCGTTACAACGATTGGAGCGCCCTGCGGCGGCAGAACCTGGAAGATCTGTACCTCAGCGGCATGCAAACCCTGGCTTCGGCCTACCTGAACAACCATCAGGAATACCGCGCCCTGCAGTGTGCCCGGCTCATCATTCAAAAGGACCCCTGGAACGAAATGGCGGTGTGGATCGGCATGCGAGCCCACATGCGCCTGAACAACGCCCCGCGCGCCTTGCAGCTCTACCGCCAGCTGGAAGAAAACCTGCTCAACGATCTGAATACGCGCCCCTCCCCCGAACTGCGCGATCTGGCCGATCAAATCCGCCAGCGCTAGATTCTGCCAAAATTCCCGTAAAAAAAATCTCAAATTTGCTCAATTTGTCAGTAAAATGTCAGCCGCTTGTTGTATAAACAGAGTGTCATTGTTCCGTACCTTTACCTCACCCCTCTTGCTTTGCCCCCCTCCTTTTGACGCGACCGAGGGGAAGCGTCAAAGTCCACAAACCCCCGTTTCCGCAGGAAAAACGGGGGTTTGGCCTTAATATCCCCCGTTAATTGACTCTCCCCCAGGTGTGCTATATAATCTGAATCAACCTGCCCGATTTTTCCATCGGGCGGCCCCAACCTTGCCAAAGGAGGGTTTGTTCATGCGCCTGCGTCGCGCGGCTCCCTGGTTCATTCTGGGTTCAATCTTTATCCTCATCTCGCTCTGCGGCGGCTGCACCTCGCTGCTCGGCCTGGGAGGCGGTTCCTCCAGTCCGGCCTGGAACAGCGGCTCCGAACCCACCTATTCCAATCCGCTGCCAGATTCTTCGGCAGAAGAAGATTCCGACAGTTTTTGGAATTGGGATGACGGCGACACCGGCGGTTGGGAGTCTAACTCCGACTCCGGCAGTTGGGAATGGGACAGTTCAGATTCCGGCTCCGACTCCGGCAGTTGGGATTGGGGCGGCTCTGATTCGGGCAGCTGGGATTCCGGCGGCTGGGATTCGAGCGATTCGGGCAGTTGGGATTCTGGCGGTTGGGATTCCGGGGGGTGGGATTCCGGCGGTTCTGACAGCGGTTCATGGTGAGGTTCTTATGCTCTACGGATGCTTCTTCGCGCTTGGCTGTCTCTTCTTCCTGGTCGGTATTGTGGAATTGCTCTCTTCCCGCGGGTCTGCAACCCGCAGTGCCCCGCCCATGCCTGCCCGCAACCCCAATTTCAAACCCGTTCCCAACAACCCCCTCAAGCCTTCGGCTCCGCTGCCTCCCGTGCAGCCGGCCAAATCCACCCTTCCTACCGAACCGCGCGGTGCCATGAATGCTCCCCAAAAACTCAATTGGATCAAAATTGGCAGCCGCATCCGCATCCGCGGCCTGCAGCAGGGCGAGCTGACCCTGCATGTTCTCGGCTCCGTCACCTTTGCGGAGCTGTGGCAAACCTCGCGCGGGCCGCAGGCCCCCTGGGTGCCCACCGGTCAGCAGTTCATCGGCTTCTGGTTAGAGACGAACCGCTTTCTCCTCAACTGGCAGAACCGCTTCTACCTGCTGGATGAATCCATCCCCACTTCCGATGTGGAGATTCAGCGGGATTTTGCCCCCCACGCCAAAAAGTTTGCCCAGTCCAACCAGACGGCCGACATCCACTTTGAATACCCCCCCGCGGTCTGGCACATTGACGACATCGGCAAGTTTTCCATCGCCGACCTGCAGGGCGAAGGTTTCAACACCCTCACCCCCCACGCCGTCGGGCGCTTCATCCATTGTTCCGGCGACAGCCAACGCGCCCTGGTGCTGGAGGATTACGAAGGCGGCGGTGGGCCAGATACGGTCTGGCTCGGCGTTCAAATTGACGAAAACGATATCCAACCTGCCTGACCGCAGGGCTCCATCATTCTGTTCATTCAAGGAGAAGGCTCATGAATAAGAATTCGCGTGAAATTTGGGTGATTGTGGCTGCGCTGGCCGCTTTTGTGATCCTGGGACAACTGGCTTCTTACTTCCTGGCCCCGGCCTCCTGGGCGGCCTTTTTGCAGCGGCTGCCCATCATCCTCAGCATGATCGCCTTTTGGGTGCCCATCATCACCCTGCTCACCACCCTCATCGTGTGGGCTGTGCTGCGTTTCCTCGGGTTTGAATCCCTGCAAGCCATCCGCAACGAGATGGTGGAACAAAACAACCCTGCCCCCGCCATCCTCTTCATTGGCGCCGTCATCGCCGCCGTGCTGCTCTTCTCCATCGTCATCCGACCCTAAAGCTCATCGCTTCCGATATCAAAAAACAGGCTCGCCATTCAGCGAACCTGTTTTTTTGGTTGAATCACCCGCTGTGCGGCTAGTGCCGTTCGATCAGGGTGCGCGCCAGCTGCAAAAATTCTTCCCATTCATCATCGAAGAAGTGCAGCGTCACATTGTTCAGTTCCATGTGGAAAGTGGTCTCGCCGTCCGGCTCTTCGGCCTTCCACGCCAAAAAATTGTCGGTCTCAGCCAACGTCTCGGTCTTGGGTTCAATCGGGTTGCTCATATTTTTCCTTCTTTCTTATCCTTCAGCTTGTCAATAAATTGATTATCTCACACCTTGCGCCGCTTGCAAAGACGCTAACCCTCAGCGTTTCTGCAGCCGGTCGCGCAGGGCACGCGCCCGGTTGGTCCACTGCTCGCGCAAACCGCGAATCACGTTGGATAAGCGCGGCGGGGGCGGCGGGGTCACAATCCCCTCCCACGGGTCCCGATCCGCCAGCTTGCGCAGCGCATATTCTACCAACAGTTTACCCGTGGCCACCACCGGCGCCGCCAAAACCACGCCCACAATGCCCAACAACCGCGCCCCCACCAAAGCTGCCACCATCACCGCCGCCGGGTGCACCCGCAGCGTGTCGGCCAGCAGGCGCGGCACGACCATGTTATCCATAATCACATCCGTCACCCAGGCTACGCCCACCACCACCAGGGCATAAGCGATCGGGCTGATCCCAAACAGGGTCCATCCCTGGAAAAAAGCCACCAATCCATACGCCGTCCAGGCCACCGCCGGGCCCACATACGGCACGAAGCGCGCCAGCCCTGCCAGCAGCGCCAGGCCGTAAAAATAGCGCACGCCCAGTCCGCCCAACAAAACCGAGTACACCACCACAGTGATGAGCATGATGATCATCTGGCCGCGCAGGAAAGCATTCCAAATCCGCGATAACTCCGCCCCCATGCGCTTGAGGTCATATTCATAACCGGGGATTTGAATGCTGAACAATTCCTCACGCAGCCCGCCGCTCTCGGCCAGCATAAAGTACGACACCAGCAGCATAAAGAACAGCCAGCCCATGGTCGTGGCTGCCCCCGACGCCAGACTGGTGATCACCCCACCCAGGCGCGAGAGCACCGGCTGCACCACCCCCAGGGCCTGATTCGCCAGATTTGCCAGGTTTTCCGTCTCCACCGGAATCACAAACGGCCCAAATTGCAGAGGTTGGGCAGCAAAATCATTCAGCAGCCGCGGCAAGTCCGCAATGCCTTTTTGCAAAAAAGTCACCAGACTGGAAGCCTGTTCCACCAGGGCAATCCCGCCCCAGGTCAGCAGACCCAAGAGCAGCACCAATACCACCAGATAGAGCAAGTTCACGGCCACCCGCCACGAGCAGTGCAGTCTCTGGCGCAGCCCGTCGGCCAGGGGCTGAAGCAAATAAGCGATCATGAACGCCAAAAGCAGCGGCCCCACAATGCTCTTATAACCAATCAGCAGCCCCGCCAGCATGGCCACCAGCGTCAGGCCCACGATTAGCTTGGTCGTGTTGCTCCACCGCGGCGAACTGCCCTCTTTACGCGTTCGCTTCCCCTCTTCGGCTGACTGCTGCTCTGCTTCCATCTCTTCCATGTTGATCTGCCTGCCCTGTCCGTTAATCGTTGACTTGCTCTGCTTTAATTATACGAGGAAACCGCCCAAAAAGTCTCATAACGGCGTAAAAAAACCCCCGACGCAGAAACGCAAGCTGCGCGCAGGGGTCTATCTTTCATACCGCCGGGTCTATGGGCAGGCGCCCGGCCCAAAAGCCCAGCCAAACAGGCTGCACCACAAATTCAAAGCGTCAATGGCCACCACCGCCACCACACACAAACACACCACCACCAGCAGGGCGATCAAAATGATCAGCCACACTGGGAATTTCTTCTTGGGCTCATCCTCTTCCGGCGGCAAAGGAACCTGTCCAGAATAGGCAGGCGCGGCCTGGCGCGGCGGAGGGGCCGGGGCATAGGCTGGCGGCGGCGGAGCATAGGCGGGCGGCGCGGCGGGCGGCTGCGGGGCTGCGTAAGGCGCGCTCCCCCGCACGGGTGCGGCCACCGTGGCTGCCTGGTCGCTTTGCACCGTCTCGAACAGCAGGGCCACATGCTCACCAAAGGTCACCATTTCCCCGGGCCGCAGCAAATACGGTCCCATCAAACGCTGGCCGTTCACCGCCGTGCCGTTGGTGGAGCCCAAATCTTCCAGCACGTAGTTGGCCCCCTGAAGGTACAGGCGCGCATGGCGGCGCGACATTTCAGGATCGTTGATGACAATTTCATTATTCAAATCCCGCCCGATAAACAGCTCCGCCTTTTCCAGCGGGTACGCCGTCCCTGCGTTCGGGCCAGACCGAATGACAATTTGGTAAAACGCGCTCATGAAGTCTCCTCCTTGCAGTCTGCCGCCCAATCTTCACACCGCCGGCAGAATTGGCTGGTTTCTGATTTCCTCTTTAGTATATACCAATATTGCAAATCCAAAAGCCCCCCGTTTGCGCTAATTTCCCCTTTCCAGCCTGCGAATTGATTACAAAATGCAACTTTTTAACTCTTGTATTTTTTCGTCTAGCTCTTATAATTCGACGCTATGCAACTTTCCGTTGCAGATCTACGGGCTTGTAAAGCCAAAGGAGAACCCATGTCCGACTTTTTGCTGAACTCCACCTCCCCTTCGCCGGATGACCAGGAAGTCACCGAAGGCGAAAAACCTCCCGATCCCAGCCCGCGTCCGGCTCGTCCCTGGCGCGTCGCGGTGATTGCCAACGTAAAGGGGGAAACCTCACTGCCGATTCATTCACCCCAGGATGCCGGCGCGGAATTTGACCGTAAAGAAACCATTCAGGCCATTCAAGCGGCCATCGAATCCGACGGCCATTCCACCATCTTTTTACAAGCAGACGCCAGTTTACCGTTTAAACTCAGCGAAACCTGCCCCGATATCTGCTTCAACATCGCCGAAGGCGCGGGGGGTGACGCCCGCGAAGCCCAGGTTCCGGCTTTGCTGGAAATGCTGCACATCCCCTACACCGCCTCGCGCGTGCTGGCCAACGCCTTAGCCCTGGATAAAACCATGACCAAGCACATCTGGTCGGTCGCGGGTTTACCCACTGCTCTGTTCCAGGAATTCAGCCAGGCCGATGACCCGCTGGATGAGCACATGACCTTCCCCATGTTCGTCAAGCCCGCACGCGAAGGCACCGGCATGGGCATGGGCTCCGAATCTATCGTCTACGACGAAGCTCAGCTGCGCCGCCGCGTGGCCTGGGTCATCAAAGAATACGCCCAACCCGCCCTGGTGGAAGAATATCTGCCCGGGCGCGAATTCACCGTGGCCGTCTTAGGCCGCCGCCAGGCCCAGCTGTACAGCCGCCTGCCGCACCTCTATGCCGAAGACGGCTTCCACCGCTTCCCTGTGCTGGAGATTGACAACACCCGCTCGGCCACCCCCGGCGTGTACGGGCATTTCACCAAAACACTCACCAACGAAGACCCCGGCGTGCCTGGCTTCCTCTGCCCCGCGCCCATCCCCGCCGAGCTGGCCTCTGAGTTATGTGAACTGGCCATTCGCGCCCACCAGGCCGTCGGCGCGCTGGATGTTTCGCGCATTGACTTCCGCATGGACGCCGCCGGGCACCCGCGCCTGCTGGAGATCAACAGCCTCCCCGGCCTGACCCCCGGCTTCTCGGATATCTGCGTCATCGCCAACGCCGAAGGCATCTCGTACAACGATCTCATTTTAGAGATCCTCTACCTGGGGGCCTCACGCTTTGGGCTGCTGCCGGCTCGCGGTGAACCCCGCGCCGCCGTCACCCTGCCCATCAGCCAAAAACAGGCCGCGCCCAAGCTCTAAACCGCGCCAGTCTGCCAGTTTAGATAACAAAGCGCCCCAGGGTCATTCACCCTGAGGCGCTCACTTTTTCCAGCCGCAGATCAGAAGAGGAAAGGAACCGCCGCCACCATCCACGGGGCTAACTGCACCATCCCCCAGCCCACCAGCAGCCCCAACAGGTAGCCCACCACCACATCCGAAACGTAATGCACCCCCATCAGCACGCGCGCCGCGGCCACCACCGGCGACCACAGCACCACCAGCCAGCCAAACCAGGCCGGCCCCAGCGCCAAAGACATCACCGCCAAAAGCGCCGCCCGCGCCGCGTGGCCGGAGGGGAAAGAGTGCGGGTCAGTTGAGCGGTAAATTCCACCCCATTCGCCTTCGGGGCGCCGCCGCCGGATCATCAATTTAATAGAGAGCACCAGCACGGCCTCAAACACCAGGCTCACCGCCAAAATCGCCGCCAGGCGGCGCCATTCTGGCGTACCCAACAGCCACACCAGCCCCAAACCCGCCAGCCAAAACCAGGAATCGCCCGAATGAGCCAGAAATGACATCGCCTTCCAGCCGCGCACCCCCGGGCGCAGCCGCATTTGGTCCGTCAGCTTCGCATCCCACCCCATCAGCGTTCTGAGCATGGCTAAATCTCCCCGGTTTCCAGCCGCAGTAAATCCTGGCGCATCAGTTCATACTGCCCATATTTGTCAATATCCATCGCCAGCTCCGCATACGGGCTGACAATGGCCCGACCGCGCATACCCATGCGCTGCGCCACGCGCCGCACAGCCCCCTCCAGGTCCAAGCGCCCCAAAAGCACCAGCGCCAGCGTGTCCAGCCCAATCAAAGCCGCCTGTTTCAGCGGGTTCTTGCGCGTGGCAATCAGGCGCGCCGCCATCGGCTGGTCATCCAGCGCCAGCCCCAGCCGGAAGCCGTTCAGATCTCCCCCGCACACCTCAGCCCCTTTTAAGCGCAGATAGGTGCGCCGCGAGCCGGGGTAACGCGCCTCCATCACAGGGCGCTGCACCACGGTGTAGTATAAATCCTCCTCACTCTCGCCCATGCGCTCTGCCAGCCATTCGATGATCTCTGGTCGGATCCCTGGAATGTCCGCTGAAACGGAAATGCAGTTTTCCTGCGGTGAACGCCACTGCATCAATGCCTTGGCCCCCGCCACCATGTTTTCCAGCACCCCGCCGTGATCCGCCAGGCGCGCCGCGCACTTTGGGCAGTCCACCGCCGCCCCCTCCGGCAGCCCCACAATCACCACCCGTTCCACGCAGTCCGACGCGTTCATGGCGTCCAGCGTCCACTGCGCCACCGGTTTGCCGCCCAAGGAGATCAGGGACTTATGCCCGTCCACCGTCAAAGGGAACAAAGGGTCATCCGTCCGGCAAGTTCCACCCGCTAAGAGAATCGCATCCATGCGCCTTACAGCTCCTGAAGCTGCGGCTGAAGGTCTAAATCAGCCACCAGCGATTTCATCAAGTCTAAATACCCATCCATGTGCCCGTAATCCACCGGCTTTTTCCAGCCAACGGCCGCCAATATGCCCGCTTCCAATAAATTGGTGCCAAAGGTGCGCCCATCATACGAGGGCGTGGTGGTAACCATGTGCCGAACCCCCGCCGCCCGAAAGATCGCGCGGTCTTCCGGCGTGGTGGTGTTGGTCACAATCACCTTGCCGTCCATGCGCTCCGGCATGTTATGGGTGATGTAGTGGCAGTCCCCCGCCACCACGTGAGCCCACTGGAAATAGTTCTCAAAGCGCGGATGGCGCTCTTCCTGCTTTTCCCCCGTGGGATACAGCCACGAAAAAGGCAGCCGCCCCACCACCGGCAGCAGCAGCCGCAGCACCCGCTGCAGACTGCGCTTGCTGTGCAGCGGAATGGGCGCACCCAGCACGAACATCAAATCACCGATCACCGAATCGTACCCACCGTCCAAAAAACCGCAGGTCAGGCCGTAGCGGTCTACCCCGCTGATGAGGAAAGCGCGTCTCTGCTCCCCAGCGGGCTTAAGCTGAGCATCCACCACATTCGCCGCCTGGCGTTCCAGCGTCTCTTTTAGACCCGTTCCATCCACCACAGGCGTTTTTTGCACAAAGCGCACCATGGGTGCCACCGAGCGCAGCGGGTGCCATTCCCCCTCCACCAATAAGCCCAAGACCGCCCCACCCACGCCAAAGGCATCCACCTGCCCATCCAATTGCCGGTAAAGCTGGGCGGCGGCTTCCATATCGCCGTCCGTGCCAATCCGTTCCAACTGCACTTTTTCTCCCAGAAGGTCCACCACCACAGATTTGTTGCGCTTCGAGGATCCAATGCTGATACTGACTGCTCGCTTCATCGTTTTCGGCTCCCAACCACTGAGATGGTACCATTTTACCGCCTTCTGACCAATTTTTAGAAATCACAAGAAATTAATTGACAAGTGAGATAAAAATCGTATAATGATCTAAGCTGCTGGCGGCGGTTCATCCCTCCACGCCGCACTTAGCCATTGTTGAGTGTAGGCAGCACTGCAAAACCTCCGAACAAGCGCCAGCCCTCTTCAACCTCGTTCCAGCAGGAGGTGAAATTTCCCCAATTAACTTCACAGATCTACCTGAGTAGTACCCTTTGAGCCTGGCAATTCCCCAGGCAATCGTTCGGAATGTACCTAAGGAGGAGAAAAGTGAAACACCGCAAACTCTATTCCATGCTAGCTGTTTTGATCCTGCTCAGCATGGCCCTGGCTGCCTGCACCCCCGCTGCCACGCCGGCCCCCGCCGAACCGGCGGCCCCTGCCGAACCGGCTGCCCCCGCTGAACCTGCGGCTCCCGCTGAACCTGCGGCCCCCGCTGAACCCGCGGCTGCCTTTGAGCCCATGAAGAAAGAAGCCCCCGACTGCAATTATGGCGGCAACCTCAAGTCCATCGAAGCCCTGGATGAAATGACCGTCAAGTTCACCCTGTGCGCCCCCGATCCGGCCTTCCTGGCCAAGGTCGCGGTTCCGGCCTTCTCGATCCTGGACAAGGACTACCTCGATTCCATCGGTGGTGACGCTGCCAAATTGAACGACGCCCCCGTCGGCACCGGCCCCTACGTGGTCAAAGAATGGGTCCGCGGCGATCACATCACCTTCGTGCCCAACCCCAACTACTGGGGTCCGGCGCCCGCCAACAAAGAGTTCATCCTGCGCTGGAACAAAGAAGCGGCTGCCCGCCTGCTCGACCTCCAGTCCGGCAACATCAGCGGTATGGACAACGTCGGCACCGATGACTTCCCCACCGTGGAAGCCGATGCCAACCTGGCGCTCTACCCGCGCAAGTTCAACAACTTCTTGTACCTGGGCTTGAATCGCGATATTGCCCCCTTCACCGATGTCAAAGTCCGCCAGGCTTTCGCCATGGCGATTGACAAAGAAGCCATCGTGCGCGATTTCTACCCCAAGGGCGCTTCCGCGGCCACCCAGTTCATTCCCCCGGGTGTGAAACCTGGTTACACCGAAGGCTACGCCGCCCCTGCGTATGATCCTGAGAAGGCCAAAGCCCTCTTGGAAGAAGCCGGCTTCGATTTCAATCAGGAAATCGTGCTGTCCTACGCCGAGCGCACTCGCCCCTACTTCCCCCAGCCGACCAAAATCGCCCAGGCCGTTCAGGCCCAGCTGGCTGAAATTGGCGTCAAGATTAAATTCTAGCCACCTGACACTTTAACAAAAGAATAGTTGATCGGCACCAGATCTCCACTAAAATAGGTTTTCCGGAAGCATTTTAGAAACGGAGTAAACCAATGCCGACCGACCTCCTTTATCATAACTGGT
>NZ_LGCM01000040.1 GCF_001306035.1 Levilinea saccharolytica | reverse complement strand
GGTGCAGAAATTTCTGCCTGCTGTTGATTCTTGATAAGGGATCTGCCCGTAAGGTTATGTAGATCCATCACGGAAGAACTGTTGGGCGTTGGCGTAGAACTGATCAAACACCGCATTGACTGTATCCTGCTGTTTGAAGATACCAACGGCGACGGCATCCCCACGGGGGCAGAAGCCCAAATCGCGGGCGGCGCGGTCAGCGTGACCGACCTGGAAGGTGAGACCAACCTGGAGGGCGTGACCGCGGTGGGTGAAGATCCGCTGTGCTTTGAAGACATCGCCGAAGGCAAATACAACGTCAGCGTGGCCCCGCCTGAGGGCTATAACGCCACCACGTTAATGAACTACGCCCTCGATCTGCGCGCGGGGGATCAATCTACCCTCGATTTTGGCGCGCAGCCCAGTTCGGCGGTGCTGCCCGCCGAAACCGAAGAGCCGCAAGGCCGCTCCCCGCTGTTGGCCATCATCGGCGGCGTGCTGGTGCTGGGCGGGGCGGCCCTGGGCGTGTATTACGTCCTGCGCCTGCGCCGGATTTAACGCGCTGCCCACTGCTTGCAAATGCTTTGCGCCGCTCCATGCGGCGCATTTTTTATCCGGCAAAGGGAACACGGCCCGTGTAAAACCTTATGTGTGGATCCCTTTTACGGTGTGATAGAATCAAATGGAAGATCGTTCTCATCGCGCCTCACTGCGGCCGCGGACGATGACTCATTCTCTTATCTGAGGAGTTGTACTGAATGGAGCAGGAAACAGCCACGTTTGCAGTTAAGAAAGGCCTTGCACAGATGCTGAAAGGCGGCGTGATCATGGATGTGGTCACCGCCGAACATGCGCGCATCGCGGAAGACGCGGGTGCGTGCGCTGTGATGGCCCTGGAACGCGTTCCGGCCGATATCCGTGCGGCAGGTGGGGTGGCGCGGATGAGCGACCCAGAGTTGATCCTCAAGATCATCGAAACGGTCTCAATTCCGGTCATGGCGAAGTGCCGCATCGGTCACTTTGTCGAAGCGCAAATTTTGGAAGCCCTCGGCGTGGATTACATTGATGAGTCCGAAGTTCTGACCCCGGCCGATGAAGAAAACCACATCTTAAAGCACGCCTTCAAGGTGCCTTTTGTGTGCGGCTGCCGCAATTTGGGCGAGGCTGCCCGCCGCATTGGCGAGGGCGCGGCCATGATCCGCACCAAGGGCGAGGCCGGCACCGGCGACGTGGTCGAAGCCGTGCGCCATGCCCGCACCGTCCTCGGTCAGATCCGCCACCTTCAGGCCATGCCGGAGGAAGAGGTGATGGCCTTTGCCAAACAACTCGGCGCTCCCTACGAAGTGCTCATGGAAACCCGCAGCCTGGGCCGGCTGCCTGTGGTGAACTTTGCGGCGGGCGGTGTGGCCACCCCCGCGGACGCGGCCTTGATGATGCAGTTGGGTGTGGACGGCGTGTTCGTCGGCTCCGGCATTTTCAAGTCGGGTGACCCCGCCAAGCGTGCCGCGGCCATCGTCAAAGCCGTGACGCACTACAACGACCCCAAGATTCTGGCCGAAATCAGCCGCAACTTGGGCGAGCCGATGGTGGGACGCCAGATTTCGGCCATCCCCGAAGCGGACAAAATCGCCGGACGCGGGTGGTAAGCCTATGCGTGTGGGTGTGCTCGCCCTGCAGGGCGCGTTCATTGAACATCAGGCCATTTTAGAGGGCCTGGGTGCGCAGGTGACCCAGGTGCGCCTGGCGGCGCATCTGGAAGGCCTGCAAGCCCTCATCATCCCCGGCGGGGAATCCACCACGATGGGCAAGCTGGCCACCGCCTTTGGCCTGATGGAACCGCTGCGCGAATTTGGCCGCCAGCGGGCCATTTGGGGCACCTGCGCGGGGGCCATCTTCCTGGCGCGCGACGCCCACCGCGACCAGCCGCTGCTGGAGCTGATGGACATCAGCGTGCAGCGCAACGCCTTTGGCCGCCAGGTGGACAGCTTTGAAGTGGATCTGGACATGCCGTATTTGAACATAAACGGCGCGAGCGAGGCCGCGGCGCCCTTTCACGCGGTCTTCATCCGCGCCCCGCTGATCGATTCGGTGTATGGTCAGGCGCGCGTGTTGACGCAGCTCCCCAATGGAACCATCGTCGCCGCCCAACAGGGGCGTTTGCTGGCGACCTCGTTTCATCCGGAGCTGACCGCCGACAGCCGCTTTCACCGCTACTTTTTGGAGTTGGCACGATAGACGTTCGTTCTTTTGCCTGGCATGATTGGGTTACCCTCTACCGCAACCGGCGATATTTACTGTCGTTAGATCGCGCGCAGCTCTTGACGCTTGGCAATCCGGTGGGGCTGACCGCCCTGCTCAGCAGTCTCGACCCCGCGCGCGGCAGTTCCACCGCGGTGGTCACCCCGGCCGAAGGCCCTCCCATGATTGGGCAAATGCTCTACCGCCTGGGAGGGCGTTCGGCCCATCTGTCGTTTCTGGTCCCCGGAAACCAGCCTGATTCTCCGGCGCTGCTGCCCCTGCTGGATTATTTGACCCAGCAGGCGGGCGAATGGGGGGCGTTTAACCTGCATGCTGAGGTGGAAGAGCGCAACCCTTTGTTTGAAAAACTGCGGCGGGCGGGTTTTGTGGTGTATTCCTGGCAGCACATCTGGCAGCTCAACCCCGAAACCCTGCCCGACGGCCAGCCTGCGCTGTGGCGGCCGGCCGGGGCTGCCGATGAACCTGCCGTCCGCAGTCTGTACCAATGTCTGGCGCCGCCGCTGGTGCAGAGCGCCGAAACCTTGCCCAATATGCGCCAATCTGGCTGGGTGTACCGCCAGGATGGGGAGCTTTTGGGCTATATGGAAGCCGTTTTTGGGCCGCGCGGCGTGGTTTTGCAGCCCCTGATTCACCCCTCCACCGATCGGGTGGAGGCGCTTATGCGGGCGCTGCCCCTGGCCCTGCCGCCTTTGTTGGGGCGCTCGCTCTATCTGGTGGTGCGTTCGTACCAATCCTGGCTCGATCCGCACCTGGAAAACCTCAGTGCGCGGGTTGGCCCGCGCCAGGCGCTTTTGGTGCGCCACCTGGCTCACATGCAGCGCGCGGGCGTCCCCGTGACGCAGAGCAGCCTGCTGCCCGGCATGGAAAGTGCGCGTCCCAAACCGACCGCCCCTATTGTTCACCCAATCGTAGTACAATCCAGACGATCTTCGTCTGAAAAAATGGAAACTGTAGATTTATGGCACAGAGACGCATAACCGATGACTTACAAGCCCTGCTGGATGTGCTGCCGCCGGAAGTTGCGCGGGCGGTGCAGCAGGCCAACAATTCGGATAATTTACTGGAAATTGTCTTAGACCTGGGCCGCGTCCCCGTAGCTCGCTTTGTGCAGGGCGAAGTGCAGCTCAGCTCAGAGGAAGTCACCCCTGCGGATCTGGACTGGGTCGTGTCGCGCATTGGCGAATTTGACGCCGACAACCGCGCCGGTTTGGAGCGCACCCTGCACCGCATCTCCGCCATCCGCAACCGCCGCGGCCATGTGGTTGGCATGACCTGCCGCGTGGGGCGGGCGGTGTACGGAACCATCGAGATCATTCAGGACCTGGTCGAGTCGGGCAAGAGCATCCTCATTTTGGGCCAGCCCGGCATTGGCAAAACCACCATGCTGCGCGAAGCAGCGCGCATTTTGGCCGAGACCAAGCGCGTCATCATCGTGGATACCTCCAATGAAATTGGCGGTGATGGGGATGTGCCCCACCCCGCGGTGGGCCGCGCCCGCCGCATGCAGGTGGCCACCCCCTCCTTGCAGCATGAGGTCATGATTGAGGCGGTGGAAAACCACAACCCCGAAGTGATTGTCATTGACGAAATTGGCCGCGAATTGGAAGCCGCCGCCGCCCGCACCATCGCTGAGCGCGGTGTGCAGTTGATTGGCACTGCCCACGGCCGCACCCTGGAAAATCTGCTCATCAACCCCACCTTGTCCGATCTGGTGGGCGGGATTGAATCGGTGACCCTTTCGGATGAAGAGGCCCGCCGCCGCGGCACACAGAAGACCGTGCTGGAGCGCCGCTCGCCGCCCACCTTTGACGTGCTGATTGAGATCCAAAAGCGCGATCACCTTTCGGTGCATCCCGATGTCTCCGCGGCGGTCGATTCGCTGGTGCGGGGCGCTCAGCCGGAATTTGAGCTGCGCTACCGCGACGAGAGCGATGAAATCCGCATTGAAAAACAGCGCCCGCCCGCGCCCACGGCCAACGCCCGCCCGCAGTCGGCGGGTTTGCGCCGCCCCGGCGGCAGCACCTTTACCCCCGCGCCTGCCCGCGGACCGGCGGGTTCTGCCCTGAACGACGCGGACGAGGACACCCAGAGCTTTGCCCAGGGCCTTTCGCGCCTGACTCCGGTGCGGGTGTACCCCTACGGCGTGGCGCGCAACCGCCTGCTGCAGGCCGCCAAACGCCTGGGCGTGCCGGTGCTGATCATGCGCGATATGGCCGACGCTGAGGTGATGATGACCCTGCGCACGCATTACCGTGGGCGCGAGCAGTCTGTGATTGACGCTGAGAACCGCGGCATGCCCATTCACGTGCTGCGTGCCAACACCATCAGCCAGATTGAACAGAGCCTGGCCGGAATTTTTAACATTTCCGCCGAAGCCCCGCTGCATTCTCTGGATGACGTGGCCGCCCAAACCCAAACCGCCATTGACGCGGTGATGAACGGCTCGCGCTGGGTGGATATGCCCCCGGCTTCTGCCCCGGTGCGCCGCATGCAGCATGAGCTGGCCCGCGCCGCCAACCTGGTGTCCCATTCTTACGGCAAAGAACCGAACCGCCGCGTGCGCATCTTCCGCGAGTGAGTCCGTAGTCAACGAGGCAAGCATCCCATGTTCATCACCCTGGAAGGGCCGGAAGGCAGTGGAAAATCGTCGCAGCTGCCCGCATTGGCTGAGTTTCTCCGCTCCCGCGGCTACACGGTGTTAACCACGCGCGAGCCTGGGGGCACGCCAATCGGCGATCAGGTGCGGCAGGTGTTAACCCGCATGGAAAATCAGGGCATGTCGCCGCGCGCCGAAACCCTGTTGTTTTGCGCGGCGCGCGCTCAACTGGTGGATCAGGTCATCCGCCCGGCTTTGGCCCGCGGCGAGGTGGTCATCAGCGACCGCTACGCCGATTCTACCCTGGCCTACCAGGGCTACGGCCACGGCAACGACCTGGCGGTGCTGCGTCAGATGCTGCATTTCGCCACGGGCGGCCTGTGGCCGGAGCTAACCCTCTTGCTGGATGTGGATTCCGCCGCTGGGCTGGAACGCCGCCGTTCCAGCGGGGGAGAATGGAACCGCCTGGATGACTACGCCCTGAGTTTTCACCAGCGCGTGCGCCAGGGATATTTGGATTTGGCCCGCAGCCAGCCGGAGCGCTGGGTTGTGGTGGATGCTTCGCAGCCGATGGATGCCGTTCAACAGGCTTTGCGCCAGGTGATTTTGCGCCGCTTGGAGCCTGCTCTTTCTTAACTTCACCCGCACATGGGTGGAAAGGTTTCTACATGTTCACACGCAAAGCTGTGATTTTTGCCGGGTTGGTTTTGTCTTTACTTCTCTCCGCCTGTTCGGGGGCAGCGGCTACCCCCGCTGCATCGATTGCCAAAGAGCCGATTCCCACCGAGACCCCTGCTCCTGTCGAAGGGGAGCCCACCCTGGTGCCCTTCACCGCCAGCGGCCCCGCCACCTGCACGGTGCAGAGCGTTTTGCCAGAGCTGGACCCCACCCAACAGGCCATGTTTCCCGCCATCACCGAAAAGGATCACCGCCTGGGTGAAGCCAGCGCTCTGGTGACCTTCATGGAATATTCCGACCTTCAGTGCCCCTACTGCGCCCAGTTGGAGCCGGTGTTGACTCAGCTCTACCAGGATTACCCCGAAGATGTCAGCCTGATCTTCCGCCATTTCCCGCTCTCCATCCACGATAAATCCGTTTTGGCGGGTCAGGCTGCCGAAGCCGCGGCGGTGCAGGGTAAGTTCTTTGAAATGAAAGATGCCTTGTTTGCCGCGCAGGCCGAGTGGGGCGCGCTGAGCGCTGAGGAATTCAGCGCATATGCCAAAGAGAAGGCCAAGTCGCTGGAGCTGGATGTGGATCAGTTCGCCGCTGACCTGGAATCGGACGCCGTCAAGGCGGCTGTGCAGCAAGGTCTGGACGAAGCCATGAAAATCGGCATCCCCGGCACGCCCTTCTTGATCATCAACGGCCGCCCCTATCAAGGCCCGCGCGATTACAACAGCCTGGAAGCCATCCTCCGCCTCATCCGCCTGGGCGACCGTCAGTTTAAAGAATGTCCCGAAATGGCGATTGACCCGGCTAAAACCTACACCGCCACGTTCAAGACCACCCAGGGCGACATTGTGGTGGAGCTTTTCGCCAAACAGGCACCCTTCGCCGTCAACAGCTTTGTCTTCCTGGCGGAAAACGGCTGGTTTGATGACATCATCTGGCACCGCGTGATGCCCGGTTTTGTGGCTCAGGCGGGCGACCCCAGCGGCAGCGGTTACGGCGGCCCGGGCTACGCCTTCAGCAACGAAGTTACCCCGGAGCTGCGTTTTGATACGGCCGGAATTTTGGGCATGGCCAACGCCGGCCCCGATTCCAACGGCAGCCAGTTCTTCATCACCATGGCCCCCCAACCGGCCCTGGACGGACAATACACCGTCTTCGGCAAGGTGATTTCGGGCATGGATGTGGTGGAAAAATTGACCCCGCGCGACCCCGCGGCGGGGGGTGAGCTTCCCGCAGGGGATAAAATCCTCACCATCTCGATTACGGAGCAGTAAGCCGACCTGTGAACGCTTCTCGCGGCACTCATCTGCCTTCCATTGCCCTGCTGGCCGTCAGCGGGCTGGGCCTTTTGGTGTACTGGGGCTCGGCAGCGGCTTTTGCGGCGGGCGGCCTGTATATGCTGGTGATGGACGGCAGCCTGAGTGCGCAGACCTTTAGCCTGTGGACTCTGTCCTCGACGGCGCTGTTCTTTGGTTTGCTGCTGCTGCCGCCCCTGGGATGGGCCTTTCTGCGCCTGATTGGGCATGAGGGGCCGGTTTTGCCCCGTGTGCCGGGGGTGCAGCGGTTTTTGCCCTGGTTGTGGGCGCTGTGGCCGCCGATTCTGCTGCTGGGGCATCTGGCCTTTCGCCTGGAAAAAGCCGCCTGGCTGGTGCTGCCCCCCCTGCAAATCCTGGCGGTGTGCATCCCCCTGGCGTGGTTCTTTCATTTGGGCAGCCGCGGATTAGAAAAGCTGCGCCCGCCGGTGGGCTGGGGGCTGGTGGCCTACGGCCTGTCGCTGTCGCCCATCCTCATCATCGGCCTGGAAATGGTGATGTTGGCGGGCGCTTTTGTGCTGTTGGTGCTGTTCCTGATGAATCGGCCGGACCTGATGAGCCAGCTGGCCCCGCTCTCTGAGCAGATCCTGAATCAGCAGCTCGCGCCGGAAATGCTCTTGCAGCGCGTGCGCCCGCTGCTGATGCAGCCTGGGTTGATCGCCGGGGTGCTGGCCTTTATGGCCGGTATCGTGCCGGTGGTGGAAGAGATCTTAAAGCCGGCGGCTTTGTGGCTTCTGGCTGGTAAACGGATGACGCCTGCCCAGGGGTTTGTGGGCGGTTTGCTGTGCGGCGGGGTGTTTGCCCTGATGGAAACCCTGGGCAATCTGTCTGCGCCTGCCGAAGAACTGTGGCTGGTGCTGGTGGCCACCCGCGCGGGCACAGGGCTGCTGCACATGACCGCCAGCGGTCTGGTAGGTTGGGGGTTGGCCTCGGCCTTAGGTCAGGGCCGCTATCTGCGCCTGGTGGGGGCTTTCTTCTGCGCCAGCCTGCTGCACAGCCTGTGGAACGTGGCGGCGCTGGTCATGGGAATTGCGCCCGTGCTGTACCCCGTTTCGGCGGCGGCTTCTGCTGGCACGGCGGCGTGGCTGGGGCGGGCGGCCCCCTATGTGTTGGCCGGATTGATGCTGCTGCTCTTTGCCATTTTGGGCGGCATGAACCAGAAGCTGCGCGCGCAATCCGCGGTGTCAGCACCGCCGTCCGCTTCCGATTTTACGGAAAATATCAGGTAGAATTGGGCTTGAGATTTTGTTTGCATAAGGAGTGATTTCAATCATGGATTTTATGGAATTAATCAAACTGGCCGTAGACTTTCTGCTGCACATGGACAAGTACTTGAACATGATTGTGGAAGCCACGGGCGTTTGGACCTATATTGTGCTGTTTGTGGTCATCTTCATTGAGACTGGTTTGGTGGTGACCCCCTTCCTGCCGGGCGATTCGCTGCTGTTTGCGGCGGGGGCCTTGGCGGCCTCGGCGGCGCATGTGCTGGATGTGAAGATCCTTTTCTTTGCCCTGGCGGTGGCAGCGGTTCTGGGCGATACGGCCAATTACTGGATCGGCCACTATATTGGCCCCAAGGTGTTTAAGACTGAAAGCCGCTGGCTGAAAAAAGAATATCTGGACCGCACCCAGGCGTTCTATGACAAACACGGCGGCAAAACCATCTTCCTGGCGCGCTTCATCCCCATCATCCGCACCTTTGCCCCCTTTGTGGCCGGCATCGGCAAAATGCGCTACGGTTATTTCATCACCTACAACGTGGTGGGCGGCATCGTTTGGACGGCGCTGTTCATCTTCGGCGGCTACTTCTTTGGCAACCTGCCTTTTGTGGAAGAGAACTTCTCCCTGGTGGTGATCGCTATCATCCTCATCTCGGTTTTGCCCGCAGTGTATGAGTATTTCAAAGGCCGCCGCGAAGCCAAAGCGGCCGCTGCCCAGGCGGCTGAGTAAGCTGCCCCACAGTCCAACCCTTTGGGAGGCCCGTAACCTACGATGAAACGTGAAACCCTGCGCAAGATCCTCAAATTCTTGTTCACGCACCTGGCGCATGTGGACTATCAGGGCCTCGAAAACTTGCCCCCCACGGGCGGGGTGCTCATCACCACCAATCACGTAAGCCGCCTGGATACGCCCCTGCTGTTCGTCAACGCTGTGCGCCCCGACATCACCGCGCTGGTCACCGATAAATATCTGGCCTACCCGCTGATCAAGTGGTTCACCAACACTGCCGAAGGCATCTGGCTGGACCGTACCAAAGCCGATTTCAGCGCCTTTGCAGCGGCCTTTAAGGTGCTTAAGGAAGGGCGCGCCCTGGGGATTGCCCCCGAAGGCACCCGCAGCCACACCGGCAGCCTGCTGGAAGGCAAATCGGGCAGTCTGCTGCTGGCCACCAAAGGGGATGTGCCCATTGTGCCGGTGGCGGTCATCGGTTCGCAGTACATTTTGCCCCAACTCAAACGCCTGCGCCGCCCCAAGGTGATCGTGCGCTTTGGCCCGGCCTACAAACTGCCGCCCATTGACCGCGACGACCGCGAGGCCTCGATGCAGCGCCTGACGGATGAACTCATGTGCCGCATTGCGGTGCTGCTGCCGGAGGAGATGCACGGCTTTTACGCGGGCCACCCGCGCATTGCCGAACTGCGCCAGGAACTGAACCTGGGCTGAACCGATTTTACAGAGAGACCCAAAACCGCCAGGCATCCGCCCGGCGGTTTTTTGTTTTTTCCTTTTGGCTTTCGGTATACAATCAACGCACACGTATATCAAACCCGTACGGCAACCCGAGGAGGCTGGCATGATCTCATCTGCGCTGTGGATTTTGGCGGCGATGGCCGCCTACGGCGGCCTGCATTCGCTGCTGGCCTCGCACGGCTTTAAACGCAGGATGGAAAGCTGGCTCGGCCCGCGCCGCTACCAGCGCGGTTACCGCCTGTTTTTCAACGTTTTTGCCGGGCTCAGCTTCCTGCCGGTGCTGTTCCTGCTGGTGCGGCTGCCTGACCGTCCCCTGTATACCCTGCCCTTCCCGCTGTGGATTCTCACCGGGGCGGTGCAGTTGGCGGCGCTGGCGGGCATGGCCCTGGCGGTGCAGCAGACCGGTGCAGCCAATTTCCTGGGCCTGGAGCAGTGGTTTTCGCCGCAGCGTGCCGCCCAGCCGCACAGCATGACCACCGGCGGGCTGTACGCCTATGTGCGCCACCCCATCTACACCTGCGGGCTGATCGTTCTGTGGCTGACCCCCATTTTGACCGTCAATTTGCTGGCCTTTAACCTGGGCGCCACCCTCTATATGACCCTGGGCGCGGCCTGGTTTGAGGAAAAAAAGCTGGCCGCCGAATTTGGCGAGGCCTACGCCGCCTATCAAAAGCGCGTGCCCATGCTCATTCCGCGCCTGGGGCGGCGGCGGGGCTGACGCGTGAACCGTATGCCGCTGCTGTGGCTCTCGCTGGCTTTCCTGGCGGGCATCCTGTTGGGGGATGGGCTGGGCTGGCCGCTGTGGGCCTGGGGAGCGGGCGCGCTGGGGGCGCTGATCCTGGTTCTGGCCGAGCGGCTTCTGGCGCAGAGGGTCTGGGTGCGCGCCTGGCGGCGGGCCTCTCCCCTGGCGTTGGGCTGGCTTCTCTTGGCGGGGGTGCTGGGCGCGGCGCGCCTGACGCTGAGCCTGCCCGCGGCGCCGGGGCCGGGGGACCTGGGGGCTTACGTGGACCGCGGCCCGCTGAGATTGGAAGGGGTTATCCTTTCCGATCCAGAAGCGGGCGGCGAGCGGGTTTGGGTGCGGGTGCGGGCGCAGCGCCTGGCCTTGGGCGAGGGGGAGTTTCAGCCGGTGGAGGGCCAGCTGCAGGCGGGGCTGCCGGCTTTGCAGGACTGGCGTTACGGCGACCGCGTGCTGCTCACCGGGCGATTGCAGCCGCCCCCCAATTTTGCCGGTTCCGATTACGGCCAATTCCTCTCGCGGCAGGGGGTTGCGGGGTATATGGGCTACGCACAGGCGCAGCGCCTGGGCAGCGGGGGCGGCAGCCCCTTCCTGGCGGGCCTATATGCCCTGCGCCGCCGGGGGTATAAATTTATCAACAGCGCTCTGCCCCAGCCCGAAGCCGCTTTGCTGGCGGGCGTGGTTTTGGGCCTGGAGAAAGATTTACCCCCCGATTTGCAGAACGCCTTTCGCGACACCGGCACAGCGCACATTGTGGCTATTTCCGGCTTTAATATTGCCCTGCTTTCGGGCCTGTTTTTTGGCCTGTTCCGGCGCTTTTTGCGCCGCTACCCGGCTGTGCTGGCGTCCATTGCGGCGGTGTTTGCCTACACCTTCCTGGTGGGGGCGCAGGCCTCGGTGATGCGCGCGGCCATCATGGGCAGTTTGTGGCTGCTGGGGCGCGAACTGGGCCGCCGTTCGGCGGGGGTCAACAGCCTGGCTTTCAGCGCCGCCTGCATGGCCCTGGCCCAGCCGTGGATTGTGTGGGACGCGGGGTTTCAGCTCTCCGTGTCGGCCACGTTGGGTCTCATTCTTTACGCCCAGCCGCTGCAGGAACGCTTCACCGCCTGGGGCGAAAAACGCCTGCCCGCCGGGTGGGCGCAGCGGCTTTCGGGGCCGGTGGGGGAATATTTCCTCTTCACCCTGGCGGCTCAGCTGACCACCCTGCCGGTGGTGCTGGTGCATTTTCAGCGGTTTTCATTGGCAGCTTTGCTGGCCAACCCCCTGGTGCTGCCGCCCCAGCCGCTGGTGATGATCTTGGGCGGGACGGCGGTCTTGGCGGGGGTGGTGTTTGCCCCCCTGGGACGGCTGTTGGCCTGGCTGACCTGGCCGGTGCTGGCCTACACCCTGCGCGTGGTGGAGGGCATGGCCCGCCTGCCCTGGGCCTCGGCGGGGGTGGGGGTGTTTGGTTGGTGGGAGGCGCTGCTGCTGTATGTACTTATCTTTACCCTGGGGGCGGTATGGGTGCGCCCGGCGGCCCTGCCTCTGCGCCGATCGATGACTTTGCGCCTGGGGCTGGCGGCTTTGGCCGCGGCCTTGGTGCTGCGGGCGGCCTGGGCTGCGCCGGATGGACGGCTGCGCATTTTGGTGCTGGAAGGCAGCACTCCGGGTACCTTGGTGCAAACCCCCACAGGCGGCCGCATTTTGATCAACGGCGCACCGGCTTTGCTGGCGGGAGACCGCCTGGGCCGCACGCTTTCCCCGCTGGATCCCCATCTGGATGCCCTGCTCATCGTGCAGCCCTCGGCTGACAGCCTTCAGGCCCTCACCGTGCTGGCCGAGCGTTTTCCTCCACAGCAGGCCCTGGCGGTTCCAGGGCTGGTGGATTCGCGCAGCGGGCTGGCCCTGGCCGAACTGCTGCTGCGTCGCCGCTGCCCGCTGACCGACCTGGCTGTGGGAGAACGCCTATCCTTGCCGCCGGACGGCAGCCTGGAGGTGGTGGCGCTGTCGCCCGCGGGCGCGGCTTTGTGGATGCAGCAGGATGGGGTGACTGTGCTGTGGCCGTCTGGGGCTTCCCCCGCACAGATTCCGCCGCGTGCCCGCGGGCCGCAGGTTTTGATCTTGGGCGAAGCCGATTTGCGGGAGGGAACCGCGCCGGAAGCCTGGCTGGGGCTGAGGCCGGGCCTGGTGTTGGCGCCGGTGGAGGCACCCGCGGCGGCAGACCGCTGGGTCAACACGCGCACCTCCGGCTGGGTGGAGATCACCGCGCAGGGCGGGCGGGCCTGGGCGCAGTCAGAGCGCGCGCCCTAATTGGCGCTGCGCGCGCTGAGGCGCTTGAGCACCGCCTGCAGGGTGGGCGAAGGCGCGCTTTGCGGCGTGTTCTTGTGCTGGTCTTTGCTCAGGGTATAGGCGGCGTTTTCAAACAGGGCCGCCACGGGCGTATTGGGGCTGCTCACCAGCAGGGGCTTGCCCATGTTGATGGCGCGCACGAAATCGTTGGGGGCGTAAGGCAGCACCAGTTTGATGGTGGTATCCAGGGCTTTTTCAATTTGAGTTTGTTTCAGCCCTTCGCCGTCAAAGCTCTGGTTTAATATCAGCTTGATTTTTTCCGGCGGGTAGCCCAGCTTTTGATAGGCATCCATCGAGGCGGCCACGGCCCGCACCGAGGCCATTTCCGGTGCGATCATCAGCAGGATCACATTGGCGAAATCCAGCATGTGAATGGACACTTCACTGAAATCGTGGGGGGTGTCGATGATGATGTAGTCGTACATGCTGCGCAGAATATTCATGGCTGCCCGTACCATATCGGGGGCCACCATTTCGGCGTCCGAGGGGGTGGTGGGCCCGGCGATGTACTGCAGGCCGTTTTTCCAGGTGCCGGTGATGGTTTTGAGCACGTCCTCGGTCAGGTCGGCCACGTTGCTGCCGCTCAGGTCCGACCAGGTGCGCCGCAGGGGTTCATTGAGCATCAGGGCGATCTGACCGGCGGTCAGCACGGCGTCCACCACCAGGGTGGGGCGCTGCCACAGCTCGCGCAGGGCTACGCCCAAATTGACCGCCATGCTGGAGCAGCCCACCCCGCCCCGCAGGCTGTGCACGGCGATGATGGTGGCGTTTTCCACCGGCTTTTCTTTGGACATGCTGCGCAGGTTGCGCATTTTTTCGCCGCGCGACAGCAGCACCCCCACGCGCGCCACCAATTCGGGGGGCGCGAAGGGCTTGCTGAGGTAATCGTCCGCCCCAGATTCAAAGGCCTTGAGCTTGTCGCCCAACTGGTCGCGGCTGGTGAGGATCAGGATGGGCATATCGGCAAAGCGCGGGTTTTCGCGCAGGCGCCGGGTCAGTTCGTAGCCGGTGATGTTGGGCATCATCACATCGGTGATGACCATATCCGGGTCGAGGGCGTTGACCGCATTCAGCCCCTGAAAGCCGTCTGCGGCGAAGTACACTTCGTACCCCAGCGGACTGAGGGCGTGCTCAATCATCTTATGAAAAATCGGTTCGTCATCAATCGCCAATACGCGCGGCATACCTGCTCCTTACTTTTCTAAGCTCACGAAAAACGCTTCCAGGCGGTTATAGGCCTTTTCGATCTCGTCCACCAGCACGCTGGCGGTTTCGATGTCTTCCTGCTTGCAGCTTTCTTCCAGCCGCAGCACCAGATCCAACAACTGCACGGCGTTAAAGTTGGAGGCCACGCCCTTCAGGTTATGCGCCTGCAGGGCCAGTCCGCGCGCATCCTGCGCCGCCAGCAGCTCGCGCAGCTCGGTGATTTTCACCGGCAGGGTGTCCAGCAGGGTTTGGAACATCTCTAAGAAGAATCCGCGGTCGTTGCCAAAGCGCGGCAGCAGGGCGGCGATATCTACCGGCGCGGTTGGGCCGGCGTAGGACAAGGCGGCGGAGGGCGACCCTGCTGTCTCTTCCCCGACCGGCGCCGGAAGCTGACCCCAGCGGCGCAGCACGGAGTACAGTTCCGCCGGGTCCAGCGGCTTGGCCAGATAGTCATCCATGCCCGCGGTGAAACAGCGTTCGCGGTCGCTGCTCATGGCGTAGGCGGTCATGGCGATGATAGGGGTGTGGCGGTAGGGGCCTTCGAAGTGGCGGATATGTTGGGTGGCGTCGAACCCGTCCATCTCCGGCATCTGTACGTCCATCAGCACCAGATCGAAATGACCCTGCTGGTATTTCTCCACAGCGACCCGCCCGTTTTCGGCGGCGACCACCTTGTGCCCGGCTTTTTCCAGCAGGGCTTTGCCCACCCGTCGGTTGATCTCATTATCTTCGGCTAGCAGGATGGTGAGGCTTTTGGGCTTGTCGGCGGCGTCATCCAGCGGGGCCATCGGCAGGGGCGGCAGCGAGCCGGTGGAGGGGCGCAGGCCAAACTGCGCCGCCAACACCGTCACCAACTGCGAGCGCCGTATGGGTTTCATCAAATAACTGCGCTGGCCCAGCCCGCTGATGTGCTGAATGTCGCTGCGCTGACTGACGCTGGAAAGCAGCACCACCGGCGTTTCGCTGATATCGGGGTGGGCGCGAACGGCGCGCAGGGTCTCCTGCCCGTCCATTTCCGGCATCCACAGATCCAAAAAGACCAGCCGGAAGGGATCTCCCTTGGCGCGCGCCTCCAACAGGGTTTGCACCACCTCGCTGCCGTTTTCCAGGCAGGCGGTTTGCAGACCCAGGAGCTGTAAATGCTTACTTAACACCATGCGGCTGATCAAACTGTCGTCCACCACCAATACGCGCGACCCTCGGAGGGCTTCCAGACTGCGGTGCGGCAGGGGAGCCGGGGTTTTGGTTTTGCGAAAGACAGCCGTGAACCAAAAGGTGCTGCCTTTTCCGGGCTCGCTGGCCACGCTGATCCGTCCGCCCATTCTTTCCACCAATTGACGGGAGATGGAAAGCCCCAGGCCGGTGCCCCCGTAGCGGCGGGAGGTGGAGGTATCGGCCTGAGAAAAGCGCTCAAAAATGGCCTCCAGCCGTTCGGGGGGGATGCCCGCGCCCGTATCCGAAACCACAAAGCGCACGGTCAGATCCTGATCGGTCTCCGCCGCCAGGTTGGCTTCCACGAACACGTAGCCGTCTTCGGTGAACTTGACCGCGTTGCCCACCAGGTTAATCAGCACCTGCCGCAGCCGGTCTGGGTCGCCAATCATCACTGCGGGCAGTTCGGGGGCCACCAGGGTGGCCATTTCGACCCCCTTGGAATCGGCGCGCATCCCCAGGGACTGCGCCACCCCCTCCACCACCCGTTCCAGGTCAAATTCCACATCTTCCAGGGTCAGCTGCCCGGCCTCGATCTTCGACAGGTCCAGCACATCGTTGAGGATGGTCAGGAGGGTTTCGGCGCTTTCGCGGGCGGCCAGCAGGTAATCGGTTTGCTCGGCGTTCAGCTCGGAATTCAAGGTCAGGTTGATCATACCCAACAGGCCGGTCATGGGCGTGCGGATTTCATGGCTCATGTTGGCCAGGAAATCGCTCTTGGCCTGATCGGCCATCTCGGCCCGGCGGCGCGCTGCCACCAACTCGGTGATATCGTGATACAGGCCCAGCACGCCGATGGCCTGGCCTTCCACCACCAGGGGCACGCCCGAGACTTCCACATCCACCAGGGTTCCATCGCGCCGCCGCCGCTGTCCGGTGACCTGAATCATCTCGCCGTCCAACACCTTCTGGGTGTAGGAGGCCGCTTCCACATAGGCGCTGCCGGAAGAAAGCAGCGAATCCAGGTCGGCGCCCATCACCTCGCTGTGCGAAAAGCCAAACAGTTTTTCAAACTGGGGGTTGACCGACAGGATGTGCTTTTCCAGGTCCAGCGTGACGATGGCCGCCGGGCTGATATTCACCAGGGTTTCCAGATACTGTTTTTGGCGGCGGATGGTGGCTTCGGCCTCGCGCCGGGCGGTGATGTCGCGGATGATCAAAATCCGGCCGGAAGGTTCGCCTTGCAGCACCAGCGGGTAACTGGTGACCTCAAACCAGCCGGGACGGTTGGGGAACTGCATCTCCCCACCCAGGTGGTCCAACGCGGGGGCGGTGTTGGCCGGGCCGAACAGGGCTGTCTGTACCTGGGTGCGGATCAGGCGGTCAAAACTGGTTTCCAGCCAATCCACCGCGCTTTTGTTGCAGCGCACGATTTGCCCCTCGCGGTTGGCCACCACAATGGAATCCTGCACGGCGTCGAAGATGGCTTCCCATTCCTGCTTGCCGCGGGTCAAAATCTCTTCCAGGCGCAGGGCGCGCTCGTTTTCTTGCTGAAGGTCGTTGTTGGCGCGCAGCAGGTCGGCGGTGTGATCCAGAATCTGCCGTTCCTGGCGCTGAGAAATATCCAAAACCTCGTCCAGGCGGCGGCCCATCGCATAGGCGATGACCGCAAACCACAGGGGAATGCTCAGACTGATCCAATGGATGGGTTGGGTTGCCAGCAGGGTGCGCAATGTGCTCCCCGAAAAAAGCGGCAGCCCCCGCGACCACGCATCCGCAAGCAGCCCCGCCGCCGGAAAAATGAGCCCGCTGAGGAACCCATAAAGACCGTACCGCCCTGCATAATTGAAACCGGTCGAAGCCTGGCTGTTCATGGAGGATACCCTTGGAAAAACGGCGGATTCAGTTGGGAGGGCGCCGCAGCACCCTGACCCCCTGCTGGGAGGCCCAGCAAATGTGCGCAAGGTTTGGCTGCTTGGTAGTATTATACAGCCGATGTGGAAAAATGATTAATCAGACAGCCTATAGGCTGGCGGCAATTGCTGCGCACAAATGGTGGGAGAAAAGCCAGACACAGATTATAATAGACCCCAATCGTGCCAGCGCGGCGGCGGATGTCTCCCCCGGCCCGTCTTTAACATTTTTGGAGTGAACCGACCCCTGGGCTGCCGGGTAAAGCTTTTCCCTGCTTTATTCACATAAATTCACACGAGCCAGGTCGGTGATGGGGAGCCGCAAGGCAAAAACAGCAGCAATAAACAGGTTCTGAAAACCTGCTTGGCCTTTGTGCACATATTGTTTTTTGAGGAGTGGACGCAATGAAAATAGAAAACGGCCGTTTTGTGGTTTATGGGAATGCTCTCGACGCGAGGCAATCTCAAAAAACGATCAAATGGCAGAACATGTTTATCAAGAAGTTCCATTACGACCCCAACGAGAAATATACCCTCTCTTTAGAGGAAAATCCCTACCTGGGGCCGATTTTCGGCCTCAAAAACATCGTGCGCGGGGATCACGGTGCGCCCATCGTGCGCGAGAACGCGGTGATTTGCTCGACGCTGCGTATGGGTTTCGGCCATTTCCGCATCGCTATGGCGGGCGTGTCCTGCGCGCGGGCGATGGGTTTTCAGCCCTACTGGCTGGACTTGCTGGCCATCCCCGGCATCACCACAGATGTGATCGGCTGGTGCAACGACAACTACTCGCGTTTTTCCCGTTGGTCGCAGAAAAGCGCCTTGTTTAATAAGTACGTGTGGGAATCGGTCACCACAGGTGAGCCGACCCTGCCGGGGCTGAACGCCTTCCTCAACAACTGGATTGTGGGCTGGCCGTGGCGCTTCTTGAAAACCAACGTTAAAGATTACAAGATGAGCGAGCTGTTCCGCAATCTGCATCAGGCTCTGCCCTCGGATATGCCCATCCTGACCGCTCACATGTGGAACTGCATGGGCGCGGTGGCGGGCGGCATGACCAATGTGGTGGATATGATGTTTGACAACTGGCCGATGGCGTTCCAACTGACCGAAGGCGCCAAGCACGCCGTCCAGTCGCCGTCGGGCTATTACGGCTTCCGCACCATGCGCGGTTTCGACGACAAAAACCGTATTTTGAACCCCGTCCCCGAAGACGCCCTGTATTACACCGGCCACCATGTGGATCATGAACTGGTGGAAAATATCGAAGAAGACTGCGCCGCGCGCCTGCAGCGTATGAACGACAACCAGCCGCGCCGCTTTTTGCTGACCATGGGCGGCGCTGGGGCGCAGCGCGAGCTGTTTAAAGCCATCATTGAACACTGCCTGCCTCTCATTCAGGCCGGAAAAATTGCCCTGTTTGTCAACCTGGGCGACCACAAGTCCAATTGGGACTGGCTGCAAGCCGAGCTGGCCGACAAAAAAGACATGCTTCACACCCATTTCACCTGGGAAGACACTCAGGCTTACGCCGACCAGATCCGCACCGAGCCCGCCAGCGGGCTGCATGTGTTCTTGTTTGACAACACCTTCCACGCTGTGTATGCCACCAATTACATGATGCGCGTGGTGGACGTGATGATCACCAAACCCAGCGAACTGGCCTTTTACCCCGTGCCCAAGATTTTCAACGAGCGCGTGGGCGGGCATGAGATGTGGGGAGCCATCCGCGGGGCAGAATTGGGCGACGGCACGGTGGAAGCCCGCTCGATCCCCCAGACCCTGCAGGCCATTGACATGCTGACTCACCACAACGACCTACTGGAGATGTTCTGCGACTGCATCGTGAAGAACAAGAGCATTGGCGTGTACGACGGCGGGTATAAATCGGTGGAACTGGCCACCGGCAAGAAATTTGAGCGCAAGCCGCGCGCCTAAGCCCGCCCACGAAGAATCAACCACAGATGAACCCCGGCTCAAACGGCTGGGGTTCGCTTTTTAAGCCGTTTTTGCCGCCTCTGCGAACTGGACGTTTACGAGTTTACTGCTATGCTTAAATGTAGGAGTTTCTCACCCCCGACTGGGTGAATATCTTCACTTTGTTTGTCGTGCACTCCGGAGTATGCTGAAAGATGAACTTTGAAGATCATTCAAGCCCAGAATCGTTGGTGTTCATGGTGTCAGTCTTACCCCTACCCTGAAGAGGAGACGAACTATGCCATCCCTAAATGAAGTGCTTGCAGTGATTCTGGGCGGAGGCCGCGGCAGCCGCCTGTACCCGCTGACGGCGGAACGCTCGAAACCAGCCGTTCCCATCGCCGGGAAATACCGTCTGATTGATGTGCCCATCAGCAACTGCATCAATTCGGGGCTGTACCGCGTGGCGGTTTTGACCCAGTTTAACTCGGTATCCCTCCACCGCCACATCGCCAACACCTACCAGTTCGACAGCTTCCATCAGGGCTGGGTGCAGATTTGGGCCGCGGAGCAGACGGTGGAATCCACCGATTGGTATCAGGGCACCGCGGACGCTGTGCGCAAACAGCGCTTTGAAATTCAATCCACCCGTGCCAAAGACATCCTCATCCTGGCGGGCGACCACCTGTACCGCATGGATTACGCCGCCATGGCCCAGTTCCATTGGGAAAACCGCGCCGATATCACCGTGGCCGTCCAGCCGGTTCCGAAAACCGAAGCCGGGCGCTTTGGCCTGCTGAAGCGCGGCGAAGACGGGCGCATTCTGAACTTCGCCGAAAAGCCCAAAGACCCCGCCCTGCTGCAAGAGATGGTCAGCCGCGACGACCCCGAGCGCCCCTACCTGGGTTCGATGGGTATTTACATGTTCCGCACGGATGTCCTCCTGGAGATGCTCAATGATCCCAGCCTGGAGGATTTTGGCCAACACATCATCCCCAGCGCTATTCAAAACAAAGAAGTTTACGGTTTTGATTACGACGGCTTTTGGGAAGACATTGGGACCATGCGCTCGTTTTACGATGCCAACCTGATGCTCACCCAGCCCAGCCCGCCGTTTAACTTCTATGACCCCAAGAAACCCATCTACACCCACCCGCGCTTTTTGCCGGGCACCAAGGTGCAGAACAGCCAGTTGGAAAATGTGCTCCTGGCCGAAGGCGGCTACATCAAAGATTCTGTGGTGCGCCGCTCCATCATCGGCCTGCGCAGTCAGATTTTTTCCAATGTGACCCTGATTGACACGGTGATGATGGGCGCGGACTACTACGAAGACCGTATGCCCGCCGGCGTGGATATCCCCATCGGCATCGGCCATAACAGTTGGATCGAGGGCGCCATTGTGGATAAGAACGCGCGCATCGGCAGCCACGTGATCATCAAGCCCTTCCAGCCCGGGGTGGATGTGGATGGGGACGGCTGGGTGGTGCGCGACGGCATCGTCGTCATCCGCAAAAACGCGGTGATCCCCGCCGGAACGCATATTGCCCCCGGGGAAATTGGTTGATCCTAAAGTCTCTGGGCAGCGGATGAATCGCGCCCAGAGACTATTTTGTTAAGGAGAAGGTATGACATTGGATCCGAAAGCCGACAAGGCAAAGACGCAAGATATCTCCATTAGCTGGCACGACATCAGCGCCGATGAGGTCCTATCCAGCCTGGAGACGGAGATACACAGCGGGTTGACCAGCGAAGAAGCCGCCCGCCGGTTGGAAAAGTTCGGCCCCAACCAGCTTCAAGAAAAACCTCGCCCGACCTTCTTGAAGATGGTCATTGACCAACTGAATAATTTCCTCGTCATTCTTTTAATTGTGGCCGCCGTCATCTCCGCCATCCTCGGAGATTACGTGGAAGCCATCGCCATTATGTCTATTGTGGTGCTCAACGCCGTGCTGGGCGTGGTGCAGGAAAGCCGCGCCGAAGAGGCTTTGGCTGCGCTGAAAAAGCTGGCCGCCCCCGATGCACAGGTGCTGCGCGACGGCCACCGCGTCAGCGTGCCGGCGCCCCAGCTGGTTCCGGGAGATATTGTATTCCTGGAAGCGGGTAATTTCATCCCCGCCGACCTGCGCCTGCTGGAAGCGGTCAATTTGCGCGTGGAAGAAGCCGCCCTCACCGGTGAATCCGTTCCGGTGCAGAAGAACGCCGCTGCCGTGCTGGATAAGGACATCCCTCTGGGCGACCGCAAGAACACCGCTTTCATGGGCACCACAGTCAACTACGGCCGCGGGCGCGGCGTGGTGGTCTCCACCGGCATGCGCACCCAACTGGGCTTGATCGCCGACATGCTGCAAAGTGTGGAAGAAGAAGAAACCCCCTTGCAGCGCCGTCTGGATGATCTGGGCAAGGTTCTGGGCTGGGGGTCTCTGGCCATCTGCGGTTTGGTGTTCATCGTCGGTCTGATTCGCACCGATTTTTCCTTCGCGGCCATCACCGAAATGTTCATGATCGCCGTCAGCCTGGCCATCGCCGCGGTTCCCGAAGGCCTGCCCGCCGTGGTGACTATCAGCCTGGCGTTGGGCATGCGCGAGATGGTGCGCCGCCATGCGCTCATCCGCAAGCTGGCTTCGGTGGAAACCCTGGGTTCGGCCACGGTCATCTGCTCGGATAAAACCGGCACGCTGACCCAAAACGAAATGACCGTCACGCGTATTTGGGCGGAAGATAAGATTTTCGAAGTGACCGGCAGCGGCTATTCCACCAAAGGCGAAATCCGCCTGGACGGTAAACCCGTGTCGGCCAAGGATTACCCCGCCCTGCTGGACACGCTGTGGGTGGGTGCGCTGAACAACGACGCCGAGCTGGAAGTTCTGGAGCAAAACGGCAGCACCACCTACCGCATGGTGGGCGACCCCACCGAAGGCAGTATCCTGGTGGCCGCCGCCAAAGCGGGCTATTACTCAGCGGATCTGCGCAACAGTTACCCCCGCCAGAATGAAATCCCCTTTGATTCGGTGCGCAAGCGCATGGTCACCATCCATGCCGTCGAGCGCCCCCTGCCTGAGGATAACATCGTCCTTTCAGACAACCAACACCGCACCTGGTACGCCATCGCGGTCAAGGGTGCGCCGGATGTGGTTTTGAACCTGTGCACGCAGATGGAAACCGGCGCGAACCAGATTGTCCCTCTGGATGACGCCCAGCGGCGGAAGGTGCTGGCCGCCAATGACCTCATGACCAAAGACGCGCTGCGCGTTTTGGGTCTGGCCTACCGGTTGGTTCCGGTGATACCTTCAGAAGTGGAGAGCAACGCCCTGGAAAAAGACCTGGTGTTTGTGGGTCTGGTGGGCATGATTGACCCGGCGCGCGTGGAAGTGAAACCCGCGCTGACCAAAGCCCGCACTGCCGGTATTCGCACCATCATGATCACCGGCGACTATCCCAACACCGCCCGCGCCGTCGCCGAAGACATCGGCCTGCTGCGCCCCGGCCATCAGGTGCTGACTGGCGCACAGCTCAATGAGATGGATGACGAACGCCTGCGGCAGGAAGTCAAAGTGACGGACGCCTTCGCCCGCGTTTCGCCGGAACACAAGATGCGCATTGTGGACGCGCTGCGCGCTAACGATGAGATCGTGGCCATGACCGGCGACGGCGTGAACGACGCCCCGGCCATTAAGCTCGCGGATATCGGCGTGGCGATGGGCATCACCGGCACGGATGTGGCCAAAGAGACCGCCGATATGGTGCTGACCGATGACAACTACGCCAGCATCGTTTCGGCCATCGAGCAAGGCCGCATTATCTACAACAATATCCGCAAGTTCGTGTTCTTCCTGCTGTCGTCCAATGTGGCCGAGATCATGATCATCTTCCTCTCGACCCTGGCGGGCCTGCCCACCCCCCTGACAGCCATTCAGCTGCTGATGCTCAACCTGCTCACCGACGGCGCCCCGGCCCTGGCCCTGGCCATGGAAAAGGGCGATCCGGACGTGATGCAGCGCCCTCCGCGCCCCAAGAAGGAATCGATCATCAATGGTTCCATGCAGCTCGGCATCCTGGTGCAGACCATCGCCCAAACCGGCGCGGTCTTAACCGCGTTTGGTGTGGGGTTATACTGGTCGGCCCAGGCGGCTGGCCTGGATACCGGCGATTCCTTCTGGCGCTTCCTGTTCAGCTTTGACTGGAAGAGCATTGATTATCAGACCGCCGAGACGATGGCCTTCGTCACCCTGTCAATGTGCGAGTTGTTCCGCGCCTACACCGTCCGCTCGGAACGCGCTTCGCTCTTCACCATCGGTGTGTTTTCCAACAAATGGATGCAGTACGCCGTGGGTCTCTCGATTGTGCTGCTGCTCCTGGTCACCACGGTGCCCTTCCTGCAGCCCATCTTCAACACCCATTCGATGTCTGCGGCGGAATGGGGTTTGGTGTTAGGGCTGGGCATCCTGCCGGCCATCGCCGAAGAGATCACCAAGTTCTTCCTGCGCGCCAACGACCGTAAACATCTTCACACGGTGTAACCCGCCGTTTTCACCCAATAACAGCGGGGCTGTCTGGAAAGAAGATCCAGGCAGCCCCAATATGGTTAAAAAGGGGGCAAAAAAGTCATTTTGGCTTGAGAAACAAAAAAAGCCGCCCTTTCAGGCGGCCAATTTTCTCAGATTATGGGCAA
>NZ_LGCM01000006.1 GCF_001306035.1 Levilinea saccharolytica | reverse complement strand
TTGCCCATAATCTGAGAAAATTGGCCGCCTGAAAGGGCGGCTTTTTTTGTTTCTCAAGCCAAAATGACTTTTTTGCCCCCTTTTTAACCATATTGGGGCTGCCTGGATCTTCTTTCCAGACAGCCCCTGTTTTTATTAGGCTTCAGATAGCATCCCTAAGATTTTCAAGAAGTTAACGGTGATTCTGCCAGTCACACCCCAAACCATTTCGCCATCATAAAGCTGGTAATAAATTACCGGCTCCACCTTCCCATTTTGGCGCAGATACGGCCTTTCCTCAAAATGAGCCGGCTTGGCCAGCCAGTGCAGCGGCACAAAGAATACCCGCTGCACTTCCTCTGCGGACACCTGAAACGCAGCCGGCCAGGGGATTAAGCCCACAATCGGCGTGATCAAGAAATCGCTGATCGTGGGGTAATCATGCAGCCGCCCCACAATCCGAATTTGATCCGGCGCCAGGCCAATTTCTTCAAACGTCTCGCGGCGCGCTGTATCTTCCAATGTGCGGTCCCCGGGCTCCACAGCCCCGCCCGGAAATGAGACCTGTCCTTTGTGGCTCTGCACCGTCTCCGTTCGCCGCGTAAAAAGCACCTGCCATTCTTCATCTTTCCACGCTAGCGGAATCAACACCGCCGCCCGCCGGAACCCATTGTTGGCGGGCAGAACCTGCCGTGCGCGTTCCACCGCCTGCACCCGGGAAAAAATATCCTCTTCCCGCAGCGGTGCTCCTCCGGGGTGCATTGTCATTAATCCTCGTCCCCTGCCTCCTCTGCATCATCCGGCGCAGAAGCGGCTGAATCAGCCTCGGTTCCATACCCTTCAGCGTAGATAACAGGTCGTGCAAAGATCAGGTATCCCGTATGGGCCACCATCCGGTCGGTGGGCCGCAGCCGTTCGGGTTCCGCCTTGTAATACCGCAGCAGAATTTCACACACATCAATAAACCCAAACTGGTGGTGCCGCAGTGCGTTGAGCAGCTTGCTTACCTGGTTCACAGTCGGCAGCAAGGAGCCAAAGAAGCCCCCTGGTTTCAAGGCCGCCCGCGCCTGCCCGATGTAATCATATGGGTTGGCTACATCCAGGAAGAGTGCATCCACGTTCTCCACCCCAAACCCATTCCCAATATCACCCAGCCGAAAAGTCACCCGATCGCTCATCCCCAGGCGTTCAATGTTTTTCTTCGCCAGGGCCTGCATGTCTTCGCGCCATTCCACCGTGGTCACATGCCCGCTGTCGCCCACCGCAAACGCCAGTGCCCGCGTCAAAGAGCCCGATCCTGTCCCGGCCTCCAACACATGCTGCCCAGGCCCAATCCCCATATTGACCAGAATAAAGCCGATTTCCTTCGGGTACAAAATCTGTGTGTTGCGCGGTGTGTTTTTCAGCAAATCTCCCAAGGCCGGCTGAAGTAAGAAGAACGGATTTCCCAAATGGCTGAACACCTGACTTCCCCACGGCAGCCCGATCAAATCATCGTGGGCGATCACCCCGCGGTGGGTTTGTAAGGTTGCGCCGGCTTTGAGTTCCAAAATAAAGTGCTTATGGGTCATGCCTACCAATTCAGCTAAATCGCCCTCATGGGCGTGTGTTCCGTGCAAATTCCATCCCAAGGTGACTCTCCTTAATGAACTATCCGTTTACCAATCAAGATCGCTCATCATCTCGGTGCGGGTCTAATAGAGACGCCATCCAGATGAACAGCAGGCTTCCCATCGTCGCCGTGCCCAAATGAAGCGGGCCTAGATCTAAAAATGAAACTCCCACCCATCCCCCCATCGCATGTCCGATCCAGAAGCCGATCCAACTCGCAAGGATGTACATACTCAGCTTGCTCAGATTGCCTCCGCGCCACAAATGAAACGCCGCCCCATACAGCGTAGAGATCAAAACACCAAACAGCACGGCGGGAATGGTCATGCCGCCCTCTCATCCGCTGGCGCAGCGGTCGTCCGCCTGCCGTCCACTCGTGCAATTCGCCCCCCACCCAATACCACCCGCCCCAGGTATACTGCCGCCACCTGCCCGGGGGTGATGTCGCGCTGCCAGCGCTCAAATACCATGCGCACATTGCCGTTTTCTAGCGGCTGAATCTCCGCCGGAGCCAGCGCCGCCCGGTAACGGATCTTCACCTCAGCGGCGAAAGGCTCGGCTGGGCTTTCTTCGGCAATCCAATTAAACCCTTCTGTCTCCAGGCACTGCTGCCCCAATTGCTCGGCCGGGCCAACAATGAGAGCATTCTCACTCATTTTCTTATCCAGCACAAACAGAGGCTCGGGGTTTGAAATCTTCAGTCCTTTGCGCTGCCCAATGGTGTAAAACGCCAATCCCTCATGCTCCCCCAGGCGCGCGCCATCTCTATCGTAAATCGGCCCAGGGGAGGCAGCCTCAGGCACATACCGCGTCAAAAATGTGCGGTAATCTTCGCCGCCCAGAAAACATAAATCCTGGCTTTCACTGCGCCGCGCCGTTGGCAATCGATAATTCAGCGCCATTTCCCGCACCACCTGTTTAGTCAACCCGCCCAATGGGAATAACGTCCGCGAAAGCTGTTTTTGATTTAACATGCTCAGCACATAGGACTGGTCTTTTTTTCCATCCACGGCCCGCAGCAGCTGCACTTTACCATTTTTGGCCAGGTCCAGGCAGGCGTAATGTCCTGTCGCCAGGTAATCTGCCCCCAGCTTCAGCGCCTGTTCCAACATATGCCCCCAGCGAATCTGGCGGTTGCACACCAGGCACGGGTTCGGGGTGATGCCAGCGCGGTAGCCGTCCAAAAAATTTTGAACTACGGTGTCGCGGAATAATTCCCGCACATCCACTGCATAAAAAGGGATGCCCAAAATAGCCGCCACGCGCCGCGCCTGCGCCATATCATCCGGGGTACAGCAGCGGTTCTCCTGTTCTCGCCCCTCCTCGCTCCACAACCGCAGCATAATTCCGATGACACGGTAGCCCTGCTCCACCAGCAAAGCCGCCGCCACCGAGCTGTCAACGCCGCCGCTCATTCCAACAACAACCGTCGCACCCATGCAGCCTCTCCTGTCTCAGGATCGCGCTTTTTCGACCAAACGCGGCAGTACGTCTAAGAACCGCTCCACATGCTCTGGCGTGCTGTCGTGTCCCACCGTGATTCGCAGCGAGCCCAAAGCCCAATTTTTCGAATACCCCGCTGCCAGCAGCACCTCAGATGGTTTCGGGGTTCCCACTCGACACGCCGATCCCGACGAGCAGGCAAAGCCTTCCAAGTCCAACATCATCAGCAGCGCGTTCCCATCCACCCCTTCAAACACAAAGCTGGCATGATTCGGCAGGCGCTGAGTGGGGTGCCCAGTCAGATTGGCGCGCGGGATACTCGCCGTCACGCCTGCAATGATGCGGTCGCGCAGCTGCGTAAAATATTCACGCCTTGCATCCAAACCCAATTGCGCCTTACGCAGCGACTCTGCCAGGCCGATAATGTAGGGGATATTCTGCGTTCCCGCACGGAAACCGTTCTCTTGCCCGCCGCCGGTCTGCGTGGGCAGAATCTTCATTCCCCTACGCACATACAACGCCCCCACCCCCTTCGGCCCGTAAAATTTATGTGCACCGACAGCCAGGAAATTTACCTGATCGGCCTCTACGTCCATTTTTAAATGCGCCGCAGCCTGCACCGCGTCCGTGTGAAAAGGAACATTTCGCTGGCGGCAAACCTTCCCAATCTCAGCGATCGGGTTAATCGTCCCAATTTCATTGTTGGCATACACCACCGACACCACCGCCGTATCCGCCCGCAGGCTGGCTTCCACATCCTCCGGGTCCACCTGCCCATATCGGTCCACTGGTAAAAAGTCCAGTTTAAAATCATAATCGCTGGCTAGCTGCTGGGCAGTGTGCAGCACCGCGTGATGCTCCACCGGGCTGATCAGAATCCGCTGTGCCCCATTCTTTTTGCGCATGGCCAGAGCCGCACCCCGCAGTGCAAGGTTATCGCCCTCCGTCCCCCCGCTCGTAAACAGAATCTCGCTCGCCCGCGCATTCAGCGCAGTCGCCACGGTCTCGCGTGCCTGCTCCAAAGCTGCCTCGGCCCGCTGTCCAAACCGGTGAATGGAAGATGGATTCCCAAAATTTTCTCGAAAATAGGGCAGCATCGCATCCAACACTTCGCTGTCTAAAGGCGTGGTCGCCGCATAATCCAGGTAAATAGATCCGTTCTGTTCCACGAGATACCTCCATCCGTCACAATGGTTGATTATAGCACGTTCTCCTTTTTCTTCAGCTATCATCTATTTCGCCCTAATTTACTCCGATTTGAAGCATTTACCTTATGCGTTGGGCTTTTCGCGCCTGCAAAGGGCTGATATAATATCGAAAATGGTTAAATTTTTCACATGGAGGGTTCGATGGCTTCAGACATCCGCTTTGGAACCGATGGATGGCGCGGAGCGATTGCAGAGGATTACACCTTTGACAACGTCCGCCGCTGCGCACAAGGTTTTGCCGACTATTGCTTATCGGAGGGCAAAAAGGACGCCTGGATCGTTGTCGGTCACGACAAACGCTTCCTCTCCGAAGATTTTGCCCTTGCCGTGGCTGAAGTCCTCGCCGCCAACCAGCTTCGCGTCTACTTAACCGACGGCCCGACCCCCACTCCAGTCATCTCCTACGCCGTGGTGGACAAAAAAGCCGCCGGCGCAGTCAACATCACTGCCTCCCACAACCCTCCCACAGATAATGGTTTCAAAGTTCGCGACCAAAACGGCGGCGCCATTGCCCCCGATGGTCTCAAAAAAATCGAAGCTCTCATCCCCGATTCCATCGCCAGTGTCAAGCGTATTTCCGCGGCTGAAGCCGAAGCGCAGGGCCGCCTGGTACACTTCGACGCTTCCATCGCTTACATTGAGCACCTCAAAGATTTGATTGATTTACAGCCCATTAAAGACGCCGGGCTGAAAATCGTCTTCGATGCCATGTGGGGCAATGGTGCTGGTTGGTTCACCCGTCTCCTCGGCGGCGGCAAAACCCAAATCCTTGAAATCCACAACACCCGCAACCCTGTGTTTCCAGAAATGTCTCGTCCAGAACCCATTCCCCCGAACATCAATGTCGGCCTTCAGCGCACTGTGGAATTGGGTGCGGATGTGCTCCTCATCACCGACGGCGATGCTGACCGCGTGGGCTTTGGCGACGAGAAAGGCAACTTCATCAATCAACTGCAGGCCTATGCCTTGTTAGCATTCTATCTGTTAGAAGTTAAAGGCCAGCGCGGTGCCATCGTGAAAACCCTGTCCACCACCAGCATGCTCGAAACCCTGGGTAAGCTCTACAATGTCCCCGTATATGAAACCGGTGTAGGCTTCAAATATGTGGCCCCCAAGATGGTGGAAACGGACGCCCTCATCGGCGGTGAAGAATCCGGCGGCTACGCCTTCCGCGGCAACGTACCCGAACGCGACGGTATTCTGGCGGGTCTGTACTTCCTCGACATGCTCGTCAAGCTGCAAAAAACCCCCTCGCAGCTCATTGATCTGCTCTACAGCAAAGTTGGCGCTCACTACTACGACCGCATCGATTCACGCTTCTCGGGCGACCGCAAGCAGCGCGAACAGATTATCCTCAATGCCAACCCTGCCACCATTGGCGGGTTCAAGGTGGTTGAACTCAACGCCACCGACGGCTTTAAATTCGTGCTCGAGGACGGCGGCTGGCTGCTCATCCGCTTCTCCGGCACAGAGCCGATCATGCGCGTTTACTGCGAAACCACGGATGCATCACGCGTACAGGACATCCTCCAGGATGGCTTACGAATCGCAGGGCTGAAATAAACTTTGGGACTGGTAGATACACACTGCCACCTGTATCTGGAGCACTTCGACGACGATCTGCCCGCGGTGCTGGCCCATGCCTGGGAGTCGGGATTAACAAAAATTCTGATCCCAGGTATCGACCTGAAAAGCAGCCGCGCAGCGCTTGAACTGGCCGAATCGGATCCTCGTTTGTACGCCAGTATCGGCGTTCATCCCAATGACGCCCTCACATGGGACGATTCGACCTACCAGCACCTTAAAACCCTGGCGCAGCACCCTAAAGTCGTGGCCGTCGGCGAAATTGGTCTGGATTATTATCGGGATCGTGCGCCAAAGGAGCTTCAAATCCGAATTCTGGAGCAGCAGCTAACCCTGGCGGAAGAATGCAGCTTACCGGTCATCATTCACAACCGGCAGGCGCTGGAGGATCTGTGGCCCATCCTCCAGGCCTGGCAGACCCGCCTGACCCGCACCCATCCTGCCCTCGCTGCCCGTCCCGGCGTCCTTCATGCTTATGACGGTCAGGCAGACCTGGGGCATGCAGCAGTGAAAGCTAATTTTTTTCTGAGCGTAGGCGGCCCCATCACCTATAAAAGCGCGCGACCGCGCTTTTCAAGCCTCACCGAACTGCCGCTCACCTCTTTGCTGCTGGAAACGGACGCCCCGTTTCTCCCCCCACACCCGTACCGCGGCCAGAGAAACGAGCCTGCCTATCTTGCTGTAGTGGCCAATCAACTGGCCGAAATTCTTCAGCGGCCCGCTGCTGAAATTGTTGGAGTTACACAAGACAATGCCAAACGTTTATTTGCCTGGGGAACCACGCTTGAGCACTAGCCTTTCATTTCTTGCCCCGCTGCAGGACGATATTCGCGCCGTCGAAGGCATGATGCTCGCCCAAATGGAGGGCCATCATGCCGATCTGCGCAACGCCCTCGATTTGATCCTGAAATCCGGCGGTAAGCGTATTCGCACCTCACTGACCCTACTTTCAGGCCGCACCTTTGGCGCCGACCCCCAACGTTTAAAAACCCTCGCTGCTGCCATTGAGCTGCTCCACACGGCTACCCTGGTGCATGACGACCTCATTGACGGCTCCCTGCTGCGGCGCGGTCTTCCCACCCTCAATTCTCAATGGTCCCCCGGCGCCACCGTTCTCACCGGCGACTTTCTCTTCGCCCGTGCTGCCGTCCTGGCCGCTGATACCGAAAGCATCCCTGTCATTCGCCAGTTTGCTCATGTGCTTGGCGTCATCGTTAACGGTGAAATCACACAATTATTCGCCAGCCGTTGCAAAGCCAGCCGTGACGATTACTACGAACGCATTTACGCCAAAACCGCCTCCCTGTTCGAGACTTCCACCTGGTCTGCGGCCGTCATCGGCGGTGCGGAGGCTCCGGCAGTAGAAGCCATGCGAAATTACGGCTATCAGGTCGGCATGGCCTTCCAAATTATTGATGACATCCTCGATTTCACCAGCGATGCGGCGCAAATGGGCAAACCCGTCGGAAGCGACCTGCGTCAAGGTTTGGTCACTCTTCCCTGCCTGTACTATCTAGAAGATCACACCGCCGATCCTGACGTGCAGCCTCTTTTTCAGGGCCGCTGTCTCAGTGATGAGCAGTTAAGCCGCGTGGTTGCCTCCATCCGCGAATCGCACGCCATTGAGCGCTCTTACCAGGAAGCGGAGCGCTTTGTTCACCTCGGTCTGGAAAGCCTTAGGAGCGTTCCCCCTTCTCCCGAGCGCAGCGCCCTGGAAGAATTGGCGGATTACATTGTTGCCCGCAAGCTCTAGGTCGTGCTCGCCCTTAAACAAAAAAAGCCGCAATTGCGGCTTTTTTATCAGTGCGCTGGAGAGGACTTGAACCTCCACGGGTTTCCCCACATGGCCCTCAACCATGCCTGTCTGCCAGTTCCAGCACCAGCGCGAGTAACCCTATTATAATCGGGCCTATAGAATTGTGTCAATAAAAAAGGAGAAATTATGGCGATTGTTTTAGATGGAATGGGAAGCGATACCTATCCTGCGCCTGAAGTTGAGGCCGCCGTGCTGGCCGCCGAAGAATTGGGCGAAGAGATCATCCTCGTCGGTCAGCAGGAACTTCTTGAGCCTCGCCTCAAAGCTGCCAACCCTCGCGGCCTGCCTGTGCGCATTGTGCACGCCCCCGACGTTCTGGAGATGGGCGACAAGGCCGTAGAATCCACCCGCAAAAAGCCCAACAATTCAATGGCGGTCGGCATGGAATTGGTTCGCACTGGTGAAGCCCAGGCTTTCGTCACCGCTGGCTCCACCGGGGCGGCCATGTTCAACGCCATCAAAATCCTGCGCCGTATGCAGGGCGTTTTGCGGCCCGCCCTCGTCACCCCCATCCCCACCCGTACGGGGCGCTGCGCCTTTCTCGATACCGGCGCCAACGCCGACTGCCGCCCCGAATTCTTCACCGAGTTTGGCATCATGGGCAGCCTATACGCCAAACACGTCCTCCAGGTGGAAAACCCCCGCATCGGCATCCTCTCCAATGGTGAAGAGGCTGGTAAAGGCAATCAGTTAGTCAAAGAAGCCTACCCCCTGCTAGCCAACGCGGGTCTGAATTTCGTAGGCAACGTCGAGCCGAAAGAGGTTTACAACGGCCACGCCGATGTGGTCGTGGCTGATGGTTTCACCGGCAACATATTCATCAAGACCTCCGAATCCGTCGCCAAACTGATCACCGATGTCCTCCGCGAAGAAATTTCTACCAGCTTCGCTCGCAAACTGGGCTATCTGCTCGTCAAACCCGCGTTCCGCCGCTTGAAGAAAATGATGGATCCCTCTGAAGTCGGCGCCGCCCTGCTGGTGGGCATCAACGGCTACGTCTTCATCGGCCACGGCCGTTCAGATGCCCGCGCCCTGGTCAGCGCCCTGCGCCTGGCCCAACAGGCAACCAAGGCCAATATGTTAGATGCGCTGCGCGCCGCGATCCAATCGCAGTTAGCCGCTGCCACCCCCGAATCCTGATCCCCCCAAAGAGGTTCTTCATGAAAGTCGTCACCAACGATAAATTGATCAAGCGTAATCAGAAAATTGGCAACATCAGCAGTCTGGCCAGCCTGGGCATTCTGGTGCTGGGGTTTGTCCTTTCTTTCAACCCCGACCAGCTCACCTGGGCTTTTGCCGCCCTTCTGCTGGGTTTTATTGTCTCTCAAGTGGGCCTCTTTTTTGGAGCACGCTTTGGCCGTTCTCCCCGCCCCGATGAGCATTTGACCGCCGCCCTCAAGGGCCTGGAAAACCGCTACACCCTCTATCATTACACAACCCCGGTTTCCCATCTGTTGGTTGGTCCTTCTGGTGCATGGGTGCTGCTGCCTTACAGCCAGGGCGGCACCATTCGCTTTGATGAAAAGAAACAGCGCTGGCAGCAGAAAGGCGGCAATCTGTATCTCAAAATCTTTGCGCAAGACAGCCTCGGCCGCCCCGATTTAGATGTTAAGGGCAGTCTGGCCGACGCACAAAAATTCCTCAACGAAAAATTGGGGCAAAGCGTCCAGGTGGAAGTCAAAGCCGCCCTGGTGTTCACCAATCCCAAAGTCACCATCGAAGCTGCCGAAGCCCCTATTCCCACCCTCACCGCAGAAAAACTCAAGGATTTCATTCGCAAACAGGCCAAAGATAACGCCTTCCCCAACGAAAGCTTCCTGGCCATTCAGCAAGCCCTGCCCACCGAATCGGTCGAAGCCTGAGCGATCGGCTTTTTTGCGATCAAAAAAAGGATCAGCCAAAAACTGATCCTTTTTTCTGTAATTTGTGGTTATCTTTCAGCGCTTGGGCCGGCTGGGACGGGGATTGCGCGGCGTGCGCGTGGTTGGCCGGGCGCTGCCGTCTCCCCGCCCAAATGGGCGCTCACCCGAACCCGGACGGTCGTTAGTGCGAGTCCGTCCGCCGCGTCCAGCGCCTGCTTCAGGTCTCGGCCCGCGGTCACTGCGCGGCCTTTGCGCTGAAGGCGCACCGCGCCGCCCTCCCGCACTCTCAGATTCGCCCCCGCCGCCCCATCTGGGCTTCATATTCCTGCGCGGATCGTTCCGCCGCGGACCAGCTTCTTGCCCGCCAGTTTTCTTAAGCTGCCGAACCTCATCCGCGTTCAAATCCCGCCATTCCCGTTCGCGCAAATTACCCAGCAGCAGCGAACCAATCCGCACGCGGATGATGCGCTGTACCGGCAGCCCAATGCGTGAGCCGACCTCGCGAATCTGGCGTTTTCGTCCTTCACGCAGAATAACCCGCAGCCAGGTGCCTTTGGTGGCCGTGCCGTCTAGCTGCACAATCGCCGGAGCCGTCTTATAGCCGTCTTCCAAAACCACGCCCCGCCGCCAGGTCTCCAACTGTTCCGCGTCCGGTTTGGTTGCCACCAGAACCCGGTATTCTTTTTCATGTCCGTAGCGAGGATGAGTCAGCCGGTTGGCCAGCTCCCCATCATTGGTCAGCAAAATCAAGCCCTCGCTGTCTAAATCCAGCCGTCCAACCGCATATAGATGTCCGTGCACCGGCACCAAATCGCGCACCGTGGGCCGCGGGTCAGCCGGATCCACATCCGAAAGTACCCCGCGCGGTTTGTGCAAAGCGATATAGCGCTTGGGCTCTTCCTTGGGGATCAAATTGCCGTCCACCGTGAGGGTGTCTTTGCTGGCATCCGCTTTCATGCCCAATTCGGCCAATTTTCCATTCACCCGCACCCGGTCTGCCGTGATCAACTCTTCGCATGACCGGCGCGAGCCAAAACCCGCCCGGGACAAAATTTTCTGTATCCGCTCTTCCATAAAATCCTCTTTCGATCCTAATCCTTCAGCAGCCGATTACCTTCAGCCTCACCCTCAGTGAATGTCTCCAACTCAAATGGGGGCAGTTCCGCGATCGATGACAATCCAAAATGCTGTAAAAATTCAGAGGTCGTGCTGTACAGAATCGGCCGTCCAGGGCCTTCCGCACGCCCCACTTCCTGCAGCAGCCCCTTGCTTAATAAGCTCTTCATCACACCGTCGCTGTTCACACCGCGAATCGCGTCCACCCCTGGGCGGGTGATCGGCTGGCGGTAAGCGATGATCGCCAACGTCTCCAAAGCCGCCCGGCTCAAGCGCGCCGTGGCTTCCAGGCCCAAATATCGCTCTATTAGAGGAGCCAGCTCCGGCGCCGTGGTCAACTGCACCCGTCCAGCGTGCCATTGCAAGCGCAGCCCGCGCGCTGCCAACAAGACCTCCAACTGATGAAGCCCTTCCTCAACCTCCTGCGGCTTCAGCCCCAACGCCTCACCCAATTGCACAACCGTCACCGACCCTGGGGATACAAATAACATCCCTTCCAGGCAGGCTTCAAGATTTAACGGCAGAGAAGTTTCAACGGTGTCACTCATGCTATAATAGAGCCTGTTGTCCTCGCGAGTTTTGGTAAACCGGTTCCAATCTCGTACAGCACCGCTTGAAAACCGGAAAAAAACAGCAGCATCTGCTTAACCATTATAAGGTACTGTGATGAAAAATAAACCTTTACGAATCCTCATGGGCCTCACCGCCCTTGTGTTTGCTGCGTTGGCCTGCAACCTGCCCTCGCGTCAGTCGTCCACACACACTCCACAGCCCATACCGGTATCTCAAGAAGCCGCCGACAGCCTCGAAGCCACCGTCATTGCCGCCTTTGAGCAGGCCCAGTCCGGCGAGCCTGTCACCGTGGTGCTGGATGAAACCCAGATCACCTCGTATACGGCCGTCTTTTTCGCCGCCAACCCCGATCTGGGGCTTTCCGCTCCTCAGGTCTTCTTACGCGACGGTCAGGTTCTGGTCAACGCCCAATACATCCAGGGACCAATTAAATCACCAGTGGAACTGGCTCTCTCGCTCAGCACTTCGGCAGACGGCAACATCCAGGCATCTCTAACCACCGTAAAACTGGGCAGCATCAACGCCCCCGACAGCATGAAAGAATCCATCTCAGCCGTGGTTAACCAGGCCCTATCCGGTTCCTTTGGCGCTTCTGCCACCGGCCTGCGTATCACCGATGTCGCTGTCGGCAGCGGCACCCTCACGCTAACGGGTGTCCGCCAATAGGCGAAACCTGATTATACTCGATTTGATTTGAAATTTCGGGAACGAACTATGGGGCAGACCATCCACACGCACACCTTCAAACCGATCTCCACACTGTGGCTCTGGATCTGCCTCCTCATTTTCATCATATCTCTGACGGGCTGCACCCCTGTCGCTCAGCCGGCGGAACCTGTTGCCATCTCAGTCGCCGTCATCGCTGACGGCCAGCAAAAACAGGTCAGCCTCCCGGCTGGGGCCACCGTGCAGACCGCCCTCGAAAAAGCCGGCGTCACCCTTGGCACGTTAGACCGCGTGGAACCGCCCACCTTCACCGCCCTCACCAGCGCCGCAAGCATTCAGGTCACCCGTGTGCGCGAAGAATTTGAGGTGGAAGAGACCACTATCGCCTTTGAGACCCAAACGGTCTACAATGAATCCCTGCCAGACGGTCAGACCATGCAAATCCAGCCTGGGCAAAACGGCGTCCAGCAAATTACCTACCGCCGCGTGTTTGAAAACGATGTGGAGATTTCCCGCACGATCTTTAAAACGCTGGTCCTTTCAGAAGCTCGCCCCGAGATCCTCATGGTCGGCGTTCAAACGCCTTTCATTCCCATCACCATCTCCGGCCGCCTGGCTTACCTCACCGCCGGTAACGCCTGGGTCATGGAAGGCACCACCGGCACCCGCCGCCCCGTTGTTACCAGCGGAGATTTGGATGGGCGTGTGTTTGCACTTTCACCTAACGGTGAATGGCTTTTATACACTCGTAAAACCGCCCCAGATCCCGCCGCCGAAACCCAGGACATCAACAGCCTGTGGGTGGTGCGTGTCACCGATGAGAACCCCGTACCGGTAGACCTCAAAGCCAAAAATGTCATCCATTTTGCCGATTGGGTCCCCTACAGCCAACTGTCCGTGGTCTATTCCACGGTAGAACCCCGTTCCACCGCCCCCGGCTGGCAGGCCAACAACGACTTACAGCGCGTCTCTTTCAATAATTCGGGTCGGGTGGTCAAACAGGAAGAGATCCTTCCCGCCAGTTCCGGCGGCATCTACGGTTGGTGGGGAACCACCTATGCCTGGTCGCCGCAAGGCAAAGAGCTGGCCTATGCCCGCCCCGACAGCGTGGGCCTGGTTGATGTGGATACCCAGCAGTTAATCCCTCTGGTGGATATCATCCCCTTCCAAACCCGCGGCGATTGGGCCTGGGTTCCCGGCCTGGGTTGGTCCTCCGACAGCCGCGTCCTGTTCACCGTTGTCCACACCCCCCTGCCCGGCCTTTCCAGCGACGAAGCTTCGCCCCTTTTCGATCTCACCGCCCTCGTGGTCAATCGCTCTCAGGCTCAGGCCATTCCAATGGTGTCTCCCAGCGGCATGTTTGCCTACCCCACCCCCTACACCGGTGAAAACTCCCGTCTCCAGGGTCAAATTGCTTATTTGCAGGCCATTTTCTCGGAGCAAAGCGATTCCAGCCGTTACCGCCTGGTGGTCATGGATCGCGACGGCTCCAATAAAACCACCCTCTTCCCAGATTCTGGCTCGCCCGGCCTCGACCCCCAAAAAGTCGTTTGGGGACCGCAGCCGCAAGGCGGCTCGGATCCCTGGGTTGCAGTCTACTATCAAGGCAATTTACATTTGGTCAATCCACTGACCGGCCAGAGCCAACAGGTGACCGGGGATGGATCCATCGGCCGTATTGATTGGAAGTAACCTATATAAAAGGAGCAGGATATGCGAGTTCTCATCACTGGCGCGGCTGGCTTCCTCGGTTCTCATCTTTGCGAGCGTCTGCTGCAAGAAGGTCACAGCGTGATCGGTATGGACAATTTTGTCACCGGCAGCCCCGATAACCTCGCCCACCTCACGAACAACCCCCGTTTTGAATTCATCCGCCACGATGTCTCAAATTTCATCTTTGTCCCCGGAAAAGTGGATGCGGTCATGCATTTTGCTTCCCCCGCCAGCCCCAACCCGGCATCCCCCTTTGGCTACGTCAATCTCCCCATCCAGACCATGAAAGCCGGCGCCCTCGGCACACACAACACCCTGGGCGTCGCCCGTGCCCAAAATGCCCGTTACCTGCTGGCTTCCACCAGTGAAATCTACGGCGACCCCGAAGAACACCCGCAAAAAGAGACCTACTGGGGCCACTGTGACCCCACCGGCATCCGCTCCGTGTATGACGAGGCCAAACGCTTTGCCGAAGCCCTCACCACAGCCTACCACCGCTACCACGGCATTGATACCCGCATTGTGCGCATTTTCAACACCTACGGCCCGCGCATGCGCCAGGATGACGGCCGCGTTGTTCCCAATTTCATCCAGCAGGCCTTGCGCGGCGAACCTCTGACGATCTATGGAGAAGGCAAACAAACCCGCTCGTTCTGCTTCGTCAGCGACCTCATCGAAGGCATCTACCGCCTCTTGCTTTCTGATGAGCACATGCCCGTCAACATTGGCAACCCATCCGAATTAAGCATCCTGGAGTTTGCCCGCACCATTAACGAGATCATTGGCAATAAAGCCGGTATCACCCACATGCCCACCCTCCGCGTCCAACACGATCCCGAAATGCGGCAGCCCGATATCACCCGTGCAAAGGAAATTCTAAAATGGAATCCAGAAGTATCATTGGACGAAGGCATTCGCAAGACGGTGCCGTACTTCCAAAGAAAAATGGGCTTGGCGTGATCGTCAAGAATCCAAAAGAGCGTAGCCGCTTCATCCGCTTTGCCATCGTCGGTGCCATCGGCGCGGTGGTGGATTTTGGCTTTTTCAACCTCCTGGTTGGCTTCACCCCTATCGCCGCCATCTGGGCTTCTGCTGCCTCCTTCACCGCAGCAGTCGTCAGCAATTTTGTCTGGAACCGCTACTGGACCTATCCAGATTCGCGCAGCAAACCCATCGCCAAGCAGCTCACCCAATTTGTCATCGTTTCTATTTTTGGCCTGGGCATACGCGTAATCATGTTTGCCCTACTGGAGATTCCCCTTATCCAGCTTAGCGCACAGTTCTTCCCGCCGGATTTCTTCCTCAGCGCCACCACCATCGGCCACAATGTCACTCTGGCCCTGGCCATTCTGGTGGTCATGTTCTGGAACTTCCTGGCAAACCGCTATTGGACCTATTCAGACATCACCACCTAGAACCCAACCGGCTTTTTCGACCTTTCAGATTCGTTTCTTTGCTACAATGAGGTCAGAAAAACGTCCGCAGTCTGACCCAGTTGAGGTGAAAAATGCCAGATCTGAACCCGTCTGACCGGCCCCAAACCTACCCGCCTGAACAGCCGCAGCCCACCCCTTCCGTGCGCTCCCTGAAGGAGCTGATGGATCTGGTTTCGGGCAAATCTGTGGCCACCGAGCAGCCGCAGCAGGAATCAGGTCTGGCAGAAGCCTTGCCCTTCCCCTTTCTGGGCCTGGTTGGGCAGACCGAGATGAAGCTGGCCTTACTCCTCTCGGTCATCAACCCACTGGTCGGCGGCGTCTTGTTGGTCGGCCCGCGCGGCACCGGCAAAACCACCGCCGTTCGCAGCCTGCTCAACCTTCTCCCCGACATCGAACGCAGCTCCTGCTTCTACGGCTGCCTTCCCGAAGATGTGGAAGCGGGCGGCATTGACGCCGTGTGCCCCGACTGCTCCCGCAAGTACGCCGAAGGCCGGTCTCTGGTTGTCAAGGAACCGGTTCGCCTGGTGGAGCTGCCCCTCAATTCCCGCATCGAAGATGTGGTGGGTGGGCTCGATGAACGCGCCGTCATCCACGACCGCATGCGCTTGAAGCGCGGCATTCTGGCCCATGCCGACCAGAATATTCTCTACGTAGACGAAGTCAATCTGCTCGATGACGAAATCGTAGATGCCATCCTGGATGCAGCCGCCCTGGGAACCTACACCGTCCGCCGCGGCCCCATCACCGCATCTTACAACGCGCGCTTCACCCTCATCGGCTCGATGAATCCAGAAGAAGGCCGCCTGCGCCCCCAAATTTTAGACCGGTTTGGCCTGCGGGTCATCGTCCGCGGGCTCACCGAAGCCCAGGAACGGCTGGAGGCCTACCGCCGCACGCGCGCCTACCGCATTCAGCCGCGCCAGTTTATCCAACAGTACAATCAGGAAACCCTCATCGCCCGCGATGAAGTCACCTACGCCCGCGGCATGCTCCCCCAGGTTGAAATTCCCCCGCCGGTCGCCGAGGCCGGCATCCGCCTCATTCAAAAACTGCGCATTGATTCCCTTCGCGCAGAGATCACCTTATTTGAGGCCGCGCGCGCCCTGGCCGCCGCTGATTCGCGCACAACCGTCACCCTCGATGACCTCCGCACGGTCAGTCCAATGGCTCTACGTCTGCGCCGCTCGCCTTTCATGGAAGATTATTTCGCCGAACGCAAACGCGAAGATGCTCAGCTCTACAAATTCCTGCACACGCTGGATCCTCGCACCAATTCAGAATAGCTGCCTTGCGCATCACCAGGAGGGAAACCCATGCCTACCCCAGCAGCCACCCATCGCGACCGCATAGAGACCTGTCTCAATGGTCAAACCCCTGATCAAGTCCCCGTAGCCCTTTGGCGGCATTTCCCCGTGGATGACCAGACCCCTGAAGGCTTGGCCGCCGCAGTGATTCAATTTCAAAACACCTACGATTTCGACTTGATCAAAGTGACCCCTGCTTCCTCATTCTGTGTCACCGATTGGGGTGCTCGCGATGAATGGCGCGGCAATCCCGAAGGCACGCGTGAATACACCCGGCAGCCCATCCGTTTCCCCGAGGATTGGGCCAAAATTCGCCCTCTAGATCCCCGAAAGGGCAGTCTCAACGATCAAATCACCTGTCTGCGTCTGCTTGTCGCCGAATATCATCACGCCACCCCCATCCTGCAAACCGTTTTCAGCCCGCTTTCTCAGGCCAAGAATTTACTTGGGAAACAGAATCTGGTGGCCTTTTTACGCGAGTTCCCCCAGGCCCTGCACGCTGGCCTGGAAGTTATTACCCAAACCACCCTTCAGTTCATCGAAGAGGCTGCCAAAACCGGCATAGACGGCATTTTCTACGCCGTCCAGTACGCCCAGTACGGTCTTTTATCCGAAGAAGAATTCAGAACTTTTGGGAAATTCTATGATCTGCAAGTGCTCGAAGCCGTCCGCAGCCTATGGGCGAACATGCTCCACCTGCACGGCGAGCATGTGATGTTCGACGCCGTTCAGGATTACCCCCTCCAAATCATCAACTGGCACGACCGATCCACCCCGCCCACACTGGCAATTGCCAAGAACAAATTTCCCGGCGTGGTCTGCGGCGGCCTGCGTCAATGGGACAGCATGGTTTTGGGAACGCCTCGCCAAGTGCTTGAAGAAGCCCGTATGGCCATCTCCGAAACCCAAGGACAACGCTTCATCCTCGGTACAGGCTGTGTCTTGCCCATTACCGCCCCTCATGGTAACATCCTGGCTGCACGCCGCAGCGTGCTGAAAAATTCCACTGGTTCTCTGGGAGCACAGGTTTGAGCGCACCTCGCATCATCGCTGGCAAAGCCCGCGGCATCCGCCTTCAGGATGTTCCTGGCGATATCACCCGCCCCATCACCGACCGGGTGAAAGAAGCTCTGTTTAACATCCTGGGTGTTGACATTCAAGAAGCTTCCTTGCTGGATCTATTCGGCGGCACAGGCAGCGTGGGGCTGGAGGCGCTCAGCCGCGGCGCCAGTTACGTGCGCTTTATTGACTTGCACCGCGCCGCCATCCAGACCATCCGCACCAATATCGAACGCACACGTCTGAACCAGGGCGCTGAGGTGCTTCAGACCGATGCCTTTGCCCACCTGCGGCAGCGTCCTGACCGCGCCTTCGACTTTATCTTCATCGCTCCCCCCCAATACAAAGGCCTGTGGGTCCAGGCCATGCAAGCCCTGGAAAGCCAACCTGCCTGGCTTCATCCCCAGGGCTGGATCATCGTCCAGATTGATCCGGTGGAATACCAGGCGGTCGAATCTGCTCATTTTGTGGAAATTGACCAGCGCCGTTACGGCAGCACCCTGCTCGTCTTCTACGAAACCATCCAATCCCCACCGCAGACCTCGCCCTAACTGACTCGCCTACCTCGCCGCTGACGGATCGGAGATAGCCACCACCAATTGATCCTGGTCATCATAATACGACCGTGCATGGAACGGTGCTTCGGTCGGCTGGTGCCGCACCACCACCGGAACCAGCACGCGCAGATCATCCACCAACGCGTATTGATCCAGTTTGCCCTCCTCCATCCAAGTCAGCTCTCCCTCGCTTGAAGCTCGCACCTCTCCCCCCGCGTATTCCCCTCGAAAAATAAAAACCCCCACACCGATGTGATCATCCGCGTCCACCATCACCGTCCCGCACAAGCGCAGATTCCTGACCTCTAAGCCTGCCTCCTCCATCAATTCCCGCCGCGCGGCTGCGTACAGGTCTTCGCCCCGCTCCACATGCCCGCCGATGCCGTTGTACCGGTTGGCCCACAGTCGTTTGCTGGGTGCACCTTTCAAAAGCAGCACCTGCTCGCCGTCCACAACAAAAATGAGCGTGCGCGGGATCATCGTATAGCGGCTTACGTTCACACCCTGATCGCTCTTTGGCATATCTCCCTCCAATAAAAACTCTGCCCGTGCGGTTCGAAATCACGGGCAGAGCTGTAATGTAAACAACCAGGGGCTAAAGCCCTAACATCCTGCGCACGGCGTCGAGCTGCCCGCTGCTGCCCAGCTTGTCGTTTTTGGCAGCGATGAACTTGGCATATTCGGCCATGAACACCTTTCCTGGCGGCCGCAGGTCAAAGTTTTCAGGATGCTCCTGGAAATACTCCCGATGTACGCGCGTCCACACCAGGCGGCCGTCCGTGTCAATATTGATCTTAGTCACGCCCAGTTCTGCTGCGCGCAGGAACTGGTCGGCGTCCACGCCCTTCGCGCCCTTCAGCGCGCCGCCCGCAGCGTTGATCCGCGCCACTTCTTCCTGCGGGACGCTGCTGCTGCCGTGCATCACCAGGGGGAAGCCCGGCAAACGGCGTTGAATTTCAGACAGCACATCAAAGCGCAGTGCCTGATTACCGGAGAATTTGAACGCGCCGTGGCTGGTCCCAATCGCAACCGCCAGCGAGTCGCAGCCGCTGCGTTCCACAAATTCTTTGGCGGTGTCGGGGTCAGTCAGCTTCGCATCTGCTTCGCTCACGCTGACGTGCTCTTCCACCCCGCCCAGCTGCCCCAGTTCCGATTCGACCACAATCCCGCGCGCATGGGCTGCGTCCACGATTTTCTTCGTGATCGCGATATTGGTTTCGAAATCTTCGTGGCTGGCGTCAATCATCACGGAGCTGTAGAACCCGCTCTCAATGCATTCCATGCAGGTTTGCTCATCGCCGTGATCCAGATGCACCGCAAACACCGCCTCAGGGAAAATCTCATCCGCCGTGCGGATCATCGCTTCCAGCATTTTCTTGTGCGTGTACGTGCGGGCGCCCTTCGAAATCTGGATAATAAAAGGAGACCGGCTCATCAGACATCCCTGGAAAAGGCCCATCGTTTGTTCCAGGTTGTTGATGTTGTAGGCGCCGATGGCATACTTGCCGTAGGCGGCCTCAAACAACTTTTTGGTGGTAACGATCATGGTAAACTCCTCAGTTAGTCCAACCTCGCAACAGATCCCAAGATCAGCTCAGGAACATCGGTACGCCCATGAAGTCTTTAATCTTCGGGCGGTACGTATCAATATCATAGAAAGCGGGTACATCCACACGCTTCTTGCCAGCCAAAACCATCCCCACCGGAACGGTTGTGTATTTTCCCCCGTGCAATGCCACCATCTTGCCCGTCTCGCGCCGCTGGATCAACTGCACCGCCAGGTGTCCAAAGGACATCGCCACCATCCGGTCCAACGAATCGGGCGCGCCCGAGCGCATCAAATACGCCAATTGTTGGTACATCACATCCTGACCGGTGCGCTTTTTGACTTCATAAGCCACCATCTCGCCCACACCGCCCAGCTTGCGGTGGCCGTAAGCGTCTGCCTCACCCGTCTCAACCACATCCCCGCCCTCCATGATCGCACCTTCGGAAATCGTCATCATGGTGTAGTTCGAGGGGTTGTTGCGCTTGTCTTCCAGCAGCATTCCGCACAGCCGGTCAATCTCAAAAGGCACTTCGGTGATAATCGCCCGGTCCACATAAGCCAGATACGCCGTGATTAAGCTGGTTTCGCCGGAGTTACGCCCGAACAATTCAACAATCCCAATGCGTTCATGCGAACCTACCGAGGTGCGCATATTGGTGATGAAATCCACGCTGCGGGTCACCGCGGTGGAAAAACCTATGCAGTAATCCGTCCCAAACACATCATTATCCATCGTTTTGGGGATAGCCACTACCGGCATGCCCTCTTTGTCCAGCCGCACGGTATAGCTGAGGGTGTCGTCACCTCCGATCGTCGCCATCACATCAATCCCCAGATGTTCCAGTACCTTCAGAACATGCTCGGTGTAATCCATCGTGCCTTCATCGTCAATTTGTTTTCCCAGCGGTGAATTCTGTAAAAACGCCGGGATCGCCTTGGGTTTAACTCGCTGGGGGTTGGTGCGTGACGTGTGCAGGAAGGTGCCGCCAGTGCGGTCAATGGTGCGCACATCATCCCGCGTCAGTTCCCGCACATTGTAGTCGTACGTAGAAGGTTCATCCAGGTTGTAATTCAACAGTCCTGCCCACCCACGCCGAATACCGATCACCCGGTAATCGTTCTCCAGCGCGCTCAAAACCAGTGCTTTCATGCACGGGTTCAAGCCTGGAACATCCCCACCACCTGTCAGCAAACCGATTGTCTTCTTTGGCATAGAAAGCTCCTCAAAAAATTAAAATAGCGTATGGATACAGCGCTCAGGCCACCTCAGGTTCAATCGCAGGAACCTGGAAGGAAACTTTTGCGCCCTTCCCGATGGCAGAATCGATTTCAAAAATCCCACCTAAAATCTCAACCCGTTCGCGAATCAGTTTCAGTCCAATCGAATCAGGCCGCAAAGCAGTCTGCGGGTCAAAACCCTTGCCGTTATCCGAAACAACCACCTTCACCATGGTATCGTCAAGAATGACCATCACGTTCACCTGCACCCGCACGGGGTGATCTGCGTTGTGCTTGGTAGCATTGGTGATCAGTTCCTGCACTGCGCGGAAGATCATCACTTCCAGGTAAGATTCCAATCGGCGCTGCTGGCCCTTCAGGGTCAGATTGACGTCGCAGTTATTGGAGTCTTTGAAATCCTTCACATATTTGTCCAGAGTCGGCATCAACCCCAGGTCATCCAGCATCATCGGGCGCAGCTCCGAAATAAACCCCTTCACTTGCTGGAAGGTGGACATAGCCGACGAGCGCAAATTGGTCAGTTCTTCTCTGGCCCGGTTCGGGTCCATTTCAAAAGAGCGCGTGGCGATATCCAGCTGCAAGATAAAATTGGTCAGCGCCTGCGCAGGGCCGTTGTGAATCTGGGTCGAAAGCCGCTGCCGCACCGCTTCTTGCGCATTGATCACCATTTCCAAAGTGGCGGCCGCGCTCCCTCTGGCTCTTCCCTGTCCAATCTGCCCAAATTCATCTTCCAAAAAAGCGTGCACCCGCTCCAAAATTTGCAGGGCCCGCTTGTAATTGGTTTGATCGCTTTGCAGTTTTTCCAGCTGCCCCCGCATCACCAGCAGCCGCTGCTGCACATCCAGGGCAGCCGCGTAGGCGCTGCGGATATCCGCTCGCGGAACGCTGTCAAACTGGGTCTGCACCTGCTGTAAATGCCCGTTGATCGCCGCGTTGCGCTGAGTCAGCTTGGCCAGTTCTGCCTGGCTTTGCTCTAACAGGAGGGTCACTTCCTTCAGCGACCGGCGGGTTTGTTCTACTTCACTTTGGATTTCATCTGGGAACTCTTTCCATTGATTTTCCGATGGGTCGCCCGGGATCACCATATTTCCTCCTCCTGTTCAAAAACACACCTTGTGGGTATGGTTAGCAATGTCTGCGGGAGCCTTCCAACCATTAAGTATAGCATAGACTTGTCCACACAGGCAGTGAAGTTTTCCGAATTTCCGATTTATCGCCAGCGGTAAACCGCCATATTTTCGCCGCCAGCCTTTGGCGCGTAAATTCCCTGGCTGCGGTACACAACCTCTTTCCCATTTTCCAGGCTCTCGTACCAATCCGGAAACACCACCAGATAATCCACCTGCTGATCGTCCAGATAGGTGCGCAGCCGTTCTTCGTCCCGCAAAAACGGAATCAGTTCCGGCGTCACCAGCCCCGCCAGGTCAAGAATGCGCCGCTCGCTGAAATAACCCACCGCGCCAATGTCATGCACTGCAATCAATGCATCCGCATCGGTGCTGGCTCGCAGCCATAAAGCGGTGTCCACCATTTCCGTCTCAATAATCGCCACATCCTCGGCGTAGCTGCGCGCCCCCAGAACCACAAATCCCAACAGAACGCCCGCCGTCAGCGCCCCCCAGGCAAACCGCGCCAGCGAGAATTTGGCAACGTTTGTTTCTATTCGCCTTCCCAACGCGCGCATCCCCCAAAAACCCACCGTCCAGATCACCGGCATGGCCGGAATCAGGTAGCGCGCATGTTGGTACACCACCGGCAAACGCCAGGCATACAACCCCGTGTAGCCCAGCCACCAAATCATCCCTGCCAGAACCACCCACTGCCGCTGTTTCCATCGCACCAGCGCGTAGGCCGCTCCTGCCAGGAGCAGCAGACCCGCCCCCACCCACGGCATGGCTGCCATTTGCAGCAGCCGCCCAGCGTAAGGCTGCGCTAAAAGGCTGGCATATTCCGCCTGTTTGGCATAAAACGTATTCGGCCAAATGCTCCCCGCTGTCAGCAGGTTAAACCCTAAATACAGGGCAAATACCGCCCCAAACCCTATCCCCACAGCCAACATCCGTTTGAGTAACGCCCTGCGCTGCCCTCCCATCCCCAGCAAAACCAACCCCACTGGCCCCAGCAGCGTCAGCGCATCCGGGCGAATCCAAACCCCCACCCCCACGGCCGCGCCGAGCCAGATCCAATTGGGTTCCGCCCGAGTCAGGCTCGCAAATAAGGCCAGAATCAGCCCCGCGTACAGCAGAGTTTCCATGCCAGACGCGGCCGCCCAGCTGAGGTGCCATTCCAAAATCAAGAACAAGCCCACCCACGGAACGCCCCTCCTGCTTTCTCCTTCAATTTGCGCCAGCCGGTCGTACCAGAGCTGCCCCATCCATGCCGTTAAGAAAAGGCATAATCCGCCCAAGATCTGCGTCCACGCCCACGCCGCCCCGGGCACAAATTGTCCCGGAACCAGCAGCAGTGTCCATAAAGGGCTGGTAGAGCCGCCGCTGACTGTACCTGGCAAAAATGCCCATTCACCTCGCTGTGCCAGGCTTCTGGCAAACGTCTGGTGGATCCAGGCATCATCCAACGGGTATCCCACCGCATGGGTGGCCGCGCTCGCTGCCAGGTAAATCCCCTGAACCACCGCCGCACCCAGCAGCAGCAGCCCCCACCGCCCCCCTTTCCTTCCCCACACAGCCGCCGTCTGAGCTTCACTCCGGGAGGATTTCATAAATCACCACCTCCTCAGAGTCATAACCCAGCCGCAGCCCATCCCGATTCTCCGGCTGTCGGAATAATTCATCCAGCGGTTCCGGCACATTCTTATCCAGCACCAGCCAGCGTGCCTGATAGCGCCGCGCTGCCTCCAACATGGCCGCCGCAGGTTCATTTGGCACAGAAATGGCTGCCTGCCGGTTGGCTGCCGCATACCCCGGCGGGTTGTTGACCATCACCACGTCCTGAGGACTGCCCCCCTGAATTTGAATCCATGCAGCCGTACGCTGGGCGTCTTCCCAACCGCGGTTCCACTTTGGCTGACTTGCGTCTTCCCCAATCACATTGGCCGCATACAGGCTTGCGCTGACCGCCAGGTTAATCATCACCAGCCCGCTGCCCAAAACCCTCAACGCTTGCCGCGGGTTCCAACGCCGTTTCCTTGCCGCCCACCCCACCGCGGCGTCCAACCCCACCGCGCTCAAGCCCCAGATCAACGGCTGAAGCGCAGCGCCAGAGTGAAAGAACCCCCCTCGGCTGCCCGCAAAGGGAAACACCACTGTCATCACCCCCAGGGTCGTCAACCACATCAGTCCGCCCACCTGCGCTTCGCGCCTTTGCCGCACGCGCAAGAATCCCCAAATTGCCAACGGCAGCAGGACAATTTGAAACTGCACCCCCAGGACCGTCTGCAAATTCATCTTTAGTGCGTCCCACCGCGCCCCCACCAAATTTTCCCATCCCTGCAAAAGCCAACGCTCCGGCGTCAGCTTGTCTGCCGGATACGAATAAGTCTCGTCATACGTGGTAATCCACAGCGCCCGTGAGCCCCCCGGCGGCATCCACTGTCCAAACACGCTCAGATTCCGTCCAAACCACACCCCCATCACCGCACCGTACAAAGCGGCCGCCAGCAGCACCTGCCCCGCGATTTTCCATCCCCGCTGACGCGCGCGCCACCCCTCCCATGCGATCCATGCCAGACAGCCTACCAGCCACAAGACCCCATCCGCACGCGCCAGGTGCATGCACCCCGCCAGCGCCCCCAGTCCAGCCGCTCGCCCTTCCTGCCCACCCCCTACCCCACCCGCACCGCAAATTCTTATGCGCTGGAAGGCCAAACCCACTTCGCCGCCGGCAACCTGAACAAGGCCATTGACGCCTATAAAGAGGCCGCCCGC
>NZ_LGCM01000060.1 GCF_001306035.1 Levilinea saccharolytica | reverse complement strand
CAGGTAGAGTACAATCGTTGGTGTAGGTCATGTGGCTTTTCCTGTGTCGGTGTGGTAACCCATAGGATACACCTGACCTACAACTTTTGTTAAGGTTCAAATCCTACAGAAACAAGAATACACTAACTTTTCTTTTGCATCTGAACCTCCATTTTTATAGTTGTGTTTAATATACCTATCAGAGGTTAAATAAAAAGGAAGAAAGAATTGCGTAATGATGAACAATTCTTAAGAATTGTGTAATACTTTCGGTATACAATAAAATCTGGTGAGAAAAATATGACTCAAATTGTGATTGTCGAAGATGAACCCAGTATCAGCGAAGTGGTCGGCCTTTATTTAAATCGCGCCGGATTTGATGTAACCACTTTCTCGGATGGTTTGTCTGCCTATGAACAATTCGCCAAGAAATTACCAGACCTGGTCATTTTAGACGTCATGCTGCCCGGGATGGATGGTTTTTCGTTAATAAGAAGCATTCGCGACCGCTCGGACGTGCCCGTGATTATGCTTACCTCCCGTCGGGAAGAGAGCGACCGTATCGCTGGTCTTGAACTGGGGGCAGATGATTATGTGGTAAAGCCTTTTAGCCCGCAAGAATTGGTCAGCCGCGTCAGGGCGGTTCTACGCCGGGCTCAATCCAAATCAGATGCACCGGTTCAAGGAACTATTCAAATTGACAATATTAATATCAACCCGCAAACCAGAGAAGTATCCATTGACGGCAACAACGTCACCTTAACCGCCAAGGAATTTGATTTACTTTATCATTTAGCCATTCACCCCAGGCAGGTTTTCTCACGCGATCAATTGCTCGAAAGTATATGGGGACTGCGCGATTTTATCGATCCAAGCACGGTGACCGTTCATATCAGACGCCTACGGGAAAAAATAGAAAAAGACCCCACGGCTCCTACACACCTTGTGACTTCCTGGGGTGTTGGTTATAAATTTGAGCCATGATATCATGAACAAAAACCGCGCGTTATTCTTTGCAAGTGCCGTTGCAATTGTCTTGCTGATTTCTTTGGTAATTTTCTATTTTTTAATGCGCCCCACGCTTGGCGATCTTCAGCATATGGCGCAATTCCTGTCCATTACTGCCGCCGTCTCGATCATCATTGGTTACAGCGCCTATCGTTTTAACTGGTTGAGATTTGCGCCTTCGCTCCGCTGGGTTCTGCTTGGGTCTTATGTGATCGCCAGCCTGTTAACTTTTTTAAATGTTTGGCTGACTGCCCGTTTGATGTTTGCCAGTGAACATGATCTTTTACTGGCAACCGTCTTGCTTCTGTTTGCTGGTGGAATTGCCGTCGCTTTAGGCAGCTTTTTTACCAGTGCCCTCATCGATCGTATCTCACGGCTTGAATCTGCAACACGGTTAATTGAAAATGGGGATCTGGCTGCCAGGGCGGATATCCCCGGGAGAGATGAAATTTCATCACTTGCCGAATCATTTAACAAAATGGCCCAACAATTACAAGCTGTGGATCAAAAGCAGAAAGAGCTTGAAAGACTGCGGCGTGATCTGGTTGCCTGGGCCGGCCATGATCTGCGCACGCCTCTTTCATCGGTTCGGTTACTGATTGAAGCCATTTCCGATGGTGTGGTTACAGATCCAAACGAGATTCAGAAGTATCTTTTACAAGCCAAGAAACATATCGACACCCTTTCGCTTCTGGTGGATAACCTTTTTCAAATATCTCAATTGGATTCAGGGGGTATGCCTCTGAATTTAGAACTCGCCTCACTCAGCGATCTCATATCTGACACTTTAGAAAGCTTTTCCAGCCTGGCCGCACAAAAGGGAGTGAAATTATGTGGTTTTGCTGAGGATGGCGTCGATCCTGTAACTATGGATGTGCTCTGGATGGGGCGTGCGTTTAATAACCTTGTCAGTAATGCAATCAGATACACACCAAAAGATGGCGAAATTAACCTGACAGCCACGTATGATGGAAATCATATCTTTGTCAATATCAGTGATTCTGGAGAAGGGATTTCGCCTGAAGATATACCGCACGTTTTTGAGCGTTTCTACCGGGGTGATAAATCTCGCAGCCGCATCAGCGGCGGCTCGGGACTGGGTTTGGCGATTACCAAGGGGGTGGTCGAAGCCCATCACGGTGATATCACGGTTCAGAGTGATCGCCGCACGGGAACCGTTTTTACAATTTCATTGCCAAGGCATTAATCCTCTATTCTTCAACGATTAACTGAATTTGCTACCTGGAGAGGTGAGAGAAAGGAAGTCCATACCAACTCAGATCAAGTCAAGTTGCTGAAGCCAAAACGATACCATTGAGTTGTTTCTGTCTTCTGATGTTGAGAAAATTGCCTGAGAGGACACATGGATACTTTGAATGCAATTTGGTCGAATGAATTCTACCAAAAGATCATCCTTTCGGTTTTGATTTTGCTGATTCAAGCCGCAATTCGGTACTTTTTGCTGGGTTACGTAATCAACCGAATTCCTGATGAAAATCCTCATTTATACACTATTCGCAAAGTATCAAATTATGTCATTTCTGCCCTTGCTGGTTTATTGATCTTTGGAGTTTGGATACAACGCTTGGGTGATTTATCCGTAGCGTTAGGAATTCTTGCGGCAGGTTTAGCATTTGCCTTGCAGGAAGTCATTGGGAGCATTGCTGGTTGGATCACAATTATCGCAGGAAAACCGTTTACCATTGGCCACCGCGTGGAAACGGGCGGAATTCGAGGCGATGTAGTAGATATTGGCATATTACGAACAACGCTGATGGAAATAGGTAATTGGTTGAATGGTGACCATAACACGGGAAGAATTGTGACGGTATCCAACGCATTCTTATTCAAAGAGCCGCTGTATAACTACTCAGTACACCTGCGCTTTGTGTGGGATGAAATTAAAATACCGATTACCTATGAATCAAATTGGAAAAGAGCAATTGAAATCATGTCCACTGCTGTGCATGAACACCCAGCTTACCAGGAACTGCTGCCGAAAGCAGAAAATCAACGACGAGAAGTGCGCCGTAAATTAGCAATAAAAATGACGCCGCTAGAGCCTCGCACTTATTTGAAAATTACAGACAATTGGATTGAGTTAGGATTGGTGTATCCTGTTGACACAGATTTAAGACGCTCCTTTCGAAGTGAGATTAGTCAGCGATTATTAACTGAGTTTGAAGCAGAAAAAATTACGATTGCTTCTCAAACAATCTCAATTGTACAATTTCCCGGAAATTCTGAGCCTGGATAATCAAACAGGCCAACAAAGCGCGCGGTGGATGGGCAGGATTCTGCGTGATTTAGAATCGTTCTTCTGGCTTTGGGTTTTACTGCCCTCAAGTCAAATTTTTGTTTTGCTCACTTGCAGCTACTGTTAGCTGTTAGGCTGAAAACACACAGGTCAACGAATGACAAAATCCACTCTCAATTTATATAAGAAATATTTTCAAGAACGGCAATTTGAACGCCTGGATTTGTTTCAAATTATCGCCGAAAAATTCAATGTTGAACGAGCCTTGTATCCAGGAAGTTTTGTCCACATCACACCGTCGTTTGTTTTCCCCAATGTTGTCTACGTGGACAATGACAAACAGGCAAAGCAATTCTTTGGTGAGCCCGAAATATTTCAATTTATTGCCGAAAGAAAGATTTACCCGCAAGAAGCAAAGGTATCTTTTCATTTCGCCGATTACAGAGTTGGCTTTAATGAAATGGCCGGCAGTTTTGATTTACTCATTTCCCAATATGCTGGTTTTGTGGGGCAACAGTGTAAACAATATCTAAAAACAGGCGGCTTGCTTTTGGCAAATGATAGTCATGGTGACGCAGGTATGGCACACCTGGATGATGATTATCAGTTAATAGCAGTTTTCTCTGTAAAAAATGCGAAACACAGGATCAGCCTAAATAATCTCGATGAGTTTTTTATTCCAAAGGCACAGATTGCGATAACGAGGGAATATCTCGAAAACCTACAAAAAGGCATTGGTTATAAAAAGACCGCGAGTGGATATTTATTCCAAAAAGTTCATTAAGGTGGGCTTGAGTCTTAACCACGATGGTGTCTTCCAGTCCTTCGAGCGCAACAAAACGTGTAAATTAAAAGATGGCTAGAGGACCCTACCCAAAAGATACGCTACGGAAATCTATTAGTGGCCCCAACGCGCCCGGCAGAACGCAGCATCCCCTCAGGGAAGCGTAAACCAGAGGTCGTCCGATAGGCTTTTCTACAAAGCACAAACTCACCCAAATTCCTATTAGACGGAGGATAGCCCTTCAAAGACTGGCTTGCTAAAATTATCCTGATCAAGGCTGCCTTTCGGATTGACGTCTTATCTTTATGGATCTATAATCATTGATAAGTCAACGATATCAACAGGTGTATTTAGATTTGCAGGAGGGGCGTCCAATGAATTATCGAAAAATCAACCGTTTTTGGCAGTCTGCCACACTCTTCCTGGCGCCGCCATTGATTGTTGTGTTGATCTGGTTCCGCCCATCTATGGACCCTTACCAGTGGCTGCTCTGGCTGCACCTGCCCTTGCTGATGCTGCATGAGGCGGAAGAGTACGTGCTGGCGCCCACCAGTTTTAAGGAATTTTTCAACCTGAAATCGCCCATGGGCACCCAGACCGATCAGGATTATCCATTGGACGAAGGGTATGTCTTTCAGGTGAATCTGGTGATCGCCTGGCCGATGGTGATCCTGGGCGCCGTACTGGCACCCGTGGCCCCCTGGCTGGGATTTTCGATGATCTGGTTTGAGCTGATCCTCAACAATGTCATGCACACCATTCTTTTTCAAGGCGCCAAGCCAGCCTACAACCCCGGCCTGATCACCAACTCCTTCCTGCTGCTTCCGTACGGCACCTGGACTTTGCTGACCGCAGCGGGCTTTTTCACCCCGCTGGATTGGGTGCTTTCGGCCGTAGTGGGCGTGGCAATCACCGCGGTGCTGGCGAATAAGACGCGCGGGCGTTTGGCTCGGGCAAAGGCAGCATAAGCAACATGCGGTCGATTAATCGGCACGTCAGTCTTTTGTTTCGCATGGGTGAGCGCTTTTTGAACCGCAGACTGGCGGGCAGCGGCATCACCAGCGGAACGGCGCCACTGCTGCTTGAATTGCGCGGCGGCGAGGGGCGCAGCCCGGCTGCCCTCTCTGCCGCCATTGGCGTCGACAAGGCACATATTACCCGGGCTCTCCAATCCTTAAAGCAGTCCGGGTACGTGGCAATCGTCCCTGATGTGACGGATCGGCGCAGCATCGCTGTTTCATTAACTCCCCAAGGCCAGGCCGCCGTTGAGAAGGTGGAAGAGGCCATGCGCGCCTGGATCGCGATTGTCAGCCGGGATGTCAGTCAGGCAGATGTGGATACAGTCAATGCGGTGTTTGATCAGTTCTACGCCAACGCCCAACAGTTCTTCCGTGATGGATCTACATAACCTTACGGGCAGATCCCTTATCAAGAATCAACAGCAGGCAGAAATTTCTGCACCAATCACCCCCTGCGTACCCGGCTGGCGGCTGCTGCGGATTTTTTGGATCGATTCTCTGAAACGAATAGCGATTGAACCGCTATCTATTTGCTGAAAAAATCCGATTCAAGGATTGCGTACACCCGTTCGTCAGCCCAACCATCGTTGAACCAGCGCGTCTGGCGCAGGTACCCCTCTTGCTTCATGCCGATGTTTTCCATCACTCTGGCCGAAGCGGTGTTTTCCGCGTGACAAAATGCCACCACACGATGGGCCTGTAGATCATGGAAAGCGTATGCCAGCATCCGGCGTGCAGCCTCGGATGCGTATCCTTTGCCCCAATCCTCATGTCGTATTGCCCAGCCGATTTCCCACTCGCGGATGTCAGGATTTTGACTGTTCAGCGAGACATGCCCAATCACCGTATCCTCAGGCGGAACTGTGACCGCTAAATACACATGCATACGAGGTGTTTCGCCTGCTGTGCGAATAACCCGCTCTAAAAAATTGTATGCGGCTTCGCGATCGGGCATGCCCTGCTCGTAGAGGCGCATTTCTGGGGGATTGGCGTACGCAGCCAAGGCGTCCAGGTCGGCGGGACGAAATTCTCTGAGGCGAAGACGAGCACTAACAAGTTCCATAACCTCTCCAATGCTGTCCTGTGATAGGGTAATATACCACACCTTTTCCGCTGCCCGTATTTCAAAATATCATGTAAAATTTTAACCGGATGTTCTTTTTCATCGCCAAAACCCACGCTCCTAACCTGTCATTTGGACGCCATTCTGCAGCCGGGTTGCCAGGTGGCGCTCATTCTGTACCTTCCGGGTTCGGCAAAATAACTGCATTGACTCAATGGCCACTGTTCATCATTTACATCCCAATCGGCGGTTAATGCTCGCCAGGAGAGTTGATCCATCGCTGCCGCTGGCGCGTTTACGCACGTGGGACAAATAATCCAGATTTGCACAGCAGATCCGTGCTTCAATGCGGATGATGCGGGTAGTTTTTTTGGGGGGCGATTTACAAGCTTGCCGCCCTCGGCCGCTATATTCGGGACTACCTGCTGGAAGAAGTGCTCAACCATCGGAAATTGCACGTCCGCGGGTTTCTCCTTCGAACCTGCATGGTGGCGCATTTCAACGCTGATCTATGCTCGGTTCTTTGTGCTGAAGAGGCCAGCGTGGCAGAGGGGCAGTCCATGATTGCAGGTTTGGAGCGCGCGAATCTGTTTATTATTCCGTTTGATCATTAACTGCAATGGATCTAGTGTCGGTTTCATATCAGGAAGTCCCTGAGGACCCTAATGAAATTCAATAATCTTCAAAAACCCTTCTTCATGTTGGTAGTCCGGTCGTTGCTCTTCTTGATTTTTCAGCTTTTAATCGCATTAACATTTCTCCTTAGCAGCGAACCCGACTCGTGGAACGCCTCTGCAGCCTGGTGGCCTTTTGCAATCATTTTCACCGACCTGGCCTGTCTGGCGTTACTGATTCGTTTTTATCGCCAGGAAGGCAAAAATTTTTGGGACGTCTTTCGAATCGAAAAACGATTCATCAAATCGGATCTGCAGTTTATGTTGGGTTTTTTAGTCATCAGTGGACCGATCGGTTATTTACCCAATGTTCTGACCGCAAAGTGGCTTTTTGGTGATCCTCAAATTGCACTCGATTTGCTGGTGCGTCCACTACCTGCCTGGGCGGCCATCACAAGCGCAGCACTTTTTCCCATCCTACAAGGGCTGGTGGAAATCCCCACTTACATGCTTTTTTCAATGCCGCGCCTCGAACAGAAGATGCGGCCGTGGCTGGCAGTTGCGCTGGCAAGTTTTTTCCTTTCATTTCAGCATGTTTTTGCGCCTCTTCTGTTTGATGGACGTTTCATCACTTATCGCCTGGTGATGTTTTTACCTTTTGCCATCCTGATTGCCCTTGTCATGCGCTCTCGCCCACGGCTGATGCCGTATATAGCTGTCATCCATGTACTGATGGATCTGTCCGTGGCGGTCATGTTCCTAATGGTGATGAAATAATCCTGATTGCATATCTATACGTGTTTCTGGAAACTTTCAAAAAGGATCATCTGATGGAACTCGCTGCAGGGTTTTTGATCGTGGTTATTAGCATTTTGCACATTATTTACGGCGAAAAACAGCCGGCAGCCAACCTTGGTAAACTCACGAAGGATTCAATTTTGATTGGGTCCGTGCGAGTGATGTCTCTTCAGGGTGGAGTATTGCTTTTCGCCGTCGGATTGATTCAGATCCTGAACTTTCTGAATGTGATCACCATCATAGAACATAATGATGGAGCACTGTACTGTCGACACGCTGGAAGCGCCCCATGATCGTCGTAAGGATTCTAGCGGTTGAAAATAAACCCGATGATCCATTCTTAGGGCAGTTGCATCGGTATTCACGCTGTAGCGCAGGCCACTGAATTATATGATTCCTGGATTGGGTGGGTCGGGTTCTGTATCCGCTACAATTGAAATCGATGGGGTATCGCATCAATGAGCCTCGGCACAGAACAGCAATAAAGAAAGATGGTGAGATTTGAAAAAAATATCTTCGGGCAAATTCATTCTTGCAACCTTTTTATTCACCTGGATTTTGCAGGGTATCGCTATCTTGAGTGGGCAATCCAGTAAAGACTTCCCAGCCATCCTCTTCTATATTCTAGGTGGCTGCGGACCTTCTTTGGTGGCGGTCTTCTTCGTATGGCGCAATTTCGACACGGAGCAGCGGCGTGAGTTTTGGTCTCGTGTTTTCAGCCCGCGACGAGTCAAACCTATGTGGTGGATCATCACGCTGATCGTGATCCCAGCTGCCATGTTGTTGGGTGTCTGGGTCAATGCACTGCTGGGCGGAAGTTCACCCCGCATGGATTATTTCAATCTCTTGAAAATTCAACCGGCTGAGATTCCAGTTTTCATTATCATGATGATGATCGGCGGACCGTTAGCAGAGGAACTGGGTTGGCGCGGAATTTTGCTTGAGACATTTCAGAAAAAGTGGTCTGCGGCAATCTCAACTTTGGTCTTGTTCCTCATCTGGTGGCTCTGGCACCTCCCATTATTCTTCTTGCCAGGCACCACCCAATTTGAGTGGGGACTTTTTGGCAGTATGTTCTGGATGTTTACGATGAACGTTTTCCTGCTGAGCATCTTGATGACCCTGGCTCACAACGCGAACCGGAGCAGTGTTTTAGCGGCCATTTTGATCCATTTTTCATACAACGTCACCCTCAGCCTGCTTGTTCCGTACTCTGTCCAAACGTTTGCATTCATGACGACATTCCTGGCTTTGCTGGCCGCTGGGATCTTGGCCGCTCGGAAATTCTGGTCTCGAAAAATTGACCCGGCACGATCGGCTGGATGACATGAAACGAGTTATTCTCATCACGGGTGGAAACAACGGTATTGGTCTGGCAATGACGCAGTCTTTGTTGGCAATGGATGATCGTGTTGCCGTCTTGGATCTTGCCTTGGAGAATTTGCCTCAAAACTCAAACTTGCTCCCATTTGTTTGTGATGTGACCAAACCGCCACAGATCCAGAAAGCTGTGGACGAAATCGTAGATCGGTGGGGGAGCGTGGATATTCTTGTTAACAACGCTTGTTTGGCTTTTTTTACTCCCTTTGAAGATCGCACAATAGATGACATCCGCAGCGAGTTCGAAGTGAATTATTTTGGTTATCTCAACCTGATTCGTGCAGTGCTGCCGATTATGAAAAAACAGAGTTATGGGGTAATTCACAATCTTAGTTCGGGGGTTGGTTTCACGGGTATGCCAGGAATGACCGGGTACACCTCCACTAAAGGGGCTATTGAAGCCTTGACTCGCACTCTTGCGTTGGAATATGGCCCGAGCAACATCACCTTCAATGTTATGCACCCGCCGCTGACGCGTACCCATTCCGCCGCGGGTTTCGGCATTCCATTCGAAATGATGGCTGATCCTGAAGCCGTGGGGCGCAAGCTAGCCAAACTGGTCGGGAAAACGAACCCCATGTTAGCAGCTGGCTTTGTTCATAACATCCAACTCCAGATGAGTTACCACCTGCGGGTGCCTATGGGCAAACTGATGTCTATGTTTTCAGAAAAAGCCAGACAAAATAAAAAGGAGAATTCGGCTTGAATTGAATTTTAAAACGATAGGGGATATGGAAAAAAAAGCGGATACTTCGAACAAGATGATCATAAGATTGAGGGAAAAATGCAAACACAAATACAATCACCCGTTATTTCTGATTTGAAACCCAACTGGCCGCACGTCACCTGGTTCTTAGGCCTGGCTTTTGGATTATCCTGGCTGGTGGATCTGGTTTTATATTTGAACGGCGGTTTGAGCAACCCGGCTACCATGCTGATGCTGCAATTCCAGATGCTGCTGCCGGCCTTCTCGGCGATGCTCCTGGGTGCATTTTTCTTCAAAGAAAGCCCCATTTATTACCGTACCCACCGCAGTGCCTCCCGCTGGTTTGTCTATTACTATTTTCTACTCACCTTTCTCTATCTGCTGGGCGCTATTGTGTCATTAGCCCAGCCTGACAGGACGACGACCATCAGTTCGCTGCTGCTTATTCCCAGTGTGCTCGGACTGGTTCTGCTAATTGTTCTGCGTTTGGTGGGCGGGAAAGACACCTTCGCCAGCGCAGGCATGGCGGGCGGCAAGGCCCGCATCTGGGCATTGTACGGACTGGGGCTGGTTGCCTATTACGGTTTCCAGACCCTGCTCAACTACCTGCTTGGGTTGGGAAAGGTGGTAGACCTGGCGGCTGCTTTCCCGCAAATGGCTGCGGCGAACCTGCCGGCCGGGGCATTGCTGCCCATTATGGCGCTCAACACCGTGGTGATCGGACCGTTCCTGGGATTAATCATCGCCTTTGGCGAAGAGTACGGCTGGCGCGGTTACCTGCAGCCGGAATTGATCAAGCTCGGCCGCGTCCGCGGCGTCTTATTGCTGGGGGTGATCTGGGGCGCGTGGCATTGGCCGGTGATCTGGATGGGGTACAACTTCCCCGGCCAGCCGGTGCTGGGGTCGCTGGCGATGGTGGGGCTGGGTGTGCTTCTCGCCTATTTCTTCGCGCACAGCGTCTTCAAGTCACAGGGTGTGTGGACGGCGGCCTACCTGCACGCGCTGAACAACCAGGCGCTGAGCTTCTTCTTCATGGCTGTGGTGACCCCGTATGACAATTTGCTCTCTTTTGGTGCGGGGTTCCCGGGGTTGGCGCTGGGCGCTGTCGTGGTTCTGCTGCTCCTGCGCGACCCGGTGTGGAAAATAACGGAGTAGGAAGATTCGCTGGGCCGCTGCGATTTCCGGCTGCAGAGGTCAGGCCTAATTATCTTGGGTATCAAATCGCAATCCACAGGAGGTTAGGGAATGGAAATCAAAGAATGCCAGCGGGAGATGCGCTCTGCATTCCTGGGCGGCTTTGCGGGGCAGCTTGTTTCCGGTTTGATCTGGCTGGTCTCTTCGCTGGCCAGCTCCATTTTTTCGCACACGGTTGGCATGGCGGTGCTGTTCTTTGGCAGCATGGGCATTTTCCCCCTGACACAGGCCTTTCTGCGCCTGCTGGGCCGGCCTGGCAGGGTCGGCCCCGAAAACGGGCTGTGGCCGCTGGGCAGTCAAACTGCCTTTATCGTTCCCATCAACTTTCTGCTGGTGGGCGCGGCTGTGCTGTATAAACCGGATTGGTTTTACCCCGCGGCGATGATCGTGGTGGGCTCTCACTATCTGCCCTTTCTGACGTTATACGGCATGAAGCTGTTTGGCCTCCTGGCTGGAATCCTGGTGATCGCCGGGGCCGGGCTGGCGCTGTACGGGCCGCCTATCTTCAGCCTGGGCGGCTGGCTGACCGGGGGGGTGCTGCTGGCCTTTGCTTTTGCCGGGCGGCAGATCGTCTTGCAGGAGGAAACGCAGGGGAAACGTACCAGCACCCTGCGTTAATCCGGCGCGGCCGCCCGGGTTTTCGCATCCTCTGCCATTGGCCATTGATTTACAACATCAGGGCTGTCGGGTGATTTTTCCCGACAGCCCTTTGTGATGAGTGGGTTTATCCGTAAGATCTGCGGTGATTTTCCAAATGGGTCTTACCCGCGTTCCACGCGATACGGATCCAGAGCGTCGCGCAGACCGTCGCCGATGAAGTTGATGGCGATGACGGTAATAAAAATCATCATGCCGGGGAAGATGGCTGTCCAGGGGGCTGTGGTCATCTGATTCTGGGTGTTGCTGAGCATGTTGCCCCAGGTGGGGGTGGGCAGCTGCACTCCGAATCCCAGGTAGGATAACCCCGATTCGGTGATGATGGCGCCGGCAAGGCCCAGGGTGGCAGCGACGATGATGGACGAGGTGACGTTGGGCAAGATGTGGCGGAATAAGATCCGGCGGTTGGAGGCGCCGATCATGACCGCGGCCTGAACAAACTCCTGCTGACGCAGGGACATGGTATCACCGCGCACCAGACGCGCCACCGTCATCCATGCCAGAACGCCAATGACAAGCGCAATGGGCCAAAAAGAGCCCGCTCTGGCCCAGGGCAGATCGAGTTTGCGCAAAAAGGTGGTCAGGACGATCAATACAAACAGCCGCGGGATGGAGAGGAAAATTTCCGTGATGCGCATCAGGATGGCATCGGACCAACCGCCAAAGAAGCCGGAGATCAGGCCAATGAGGGTGCCGATGGCTATGGCCGTTGCCATGGATAGTAAGCCTACCGAAAGGGAGATGCGCCCGCCATACCAAACGCGTGTCCACATATCGCGCCCCAGATCATCAGTGCCAAACCAGTGGCTGGCGGACGGCGGCTGAAACCGATCTCTTAATACCATGTCGGTGGGCGAGTATTGGGTAAAAAGGGGAGCGAAGATGACCAAAATCAAAATGACCAGCAAAATGGCCAAACCCACAACCGCCATGCGGTGCTGTAAAAACTGGCGCAGCGCTAACTGGCCAAAGGAGCGGGGTTTTTGCTCCAACTTGCTGGGAGCAGAATTTTTGGACGAGGCCGGCGCAGACGAGCTTTGGGGTGAAGATTTTTCGGTCATTTTATTCCCTGGTTTATGAAAGCGTGATTCTGGGATCAATCGCAGTGTAAATCAGGTCCACCAGTACACTGGAAACAATGATCAACGCACTGAAGATCATCAAGACGGCCATCAGTACGGGGTAATCTGTTTTAAGGGCGGCATCGAAGAAGAGACGGCCAATGCCGGGCCAGGCAAAAATGGTCTCGGTGAAAATGGCCCCGCCAAATAGATAGGGCAGATCCAGACCGACGAGGGTGATGATGGGAATCAGGGCATTGCGCAGGGCGTGGCGGGTCATGACCAGATTTTCAGGCAGCCCTTTGCCGCGGGCGGTGCGCACATAATCTTTGTGGATGACTTCCAGCATGGAAGCGCGCATATAGCGCATGTACCCGGCTGCCGAAACAAGCGACAGCATGGTTACCGGCAGGATCATATGGCGAATTAAGTCCCAAAGGTTGAAAGCTTCACCAGGAGTTCGCATGCCAGATCCCGGAAGCAGCGGCCCACCCCCTGGGGCCTGAAGACTGACCGAAAAGACGATGATTAACAGCAGCCCAAACCAAAACACAGGCAGTGACTGACCCGCCAGGGCCAGGGTGGTCAGCACGAGGTCAATCACGGAATATTGTTTTAGTGCAGAGTAAATGCCGAGTGGTATGGCAATGGCGAGGGTAAAAAACAGCGATACACCCATCAGCAGCAGCGTGTTGGGCAGCCGGTCGCCAATTTCTTCAATGGCTGGGCGTTTGGACACAAAGGAATTGCCCCAATCCCCCTGCGCAAGGTTCCCCAGCCACTTCACGTAACGGACTGGAACCGGATCATCCAGGCCATACTTTGCCCGCAGGCGGGCATAATCTTCTTTGGTGATGTCTGGATTATCTTCATAGGCGTTCATGATGCCGCCTGGTACCGCACTGATAAGCCCGAAGATGATCATGCTGATGATCAACAGGGTGAAAACTGCCTGTAAGAAGCGGCGCAGAAGATATTCAGCCATGGGGCGTTGCTCCCATAATGAGATGGTAATGGTACCGGCCGGAACTCCGGCCGGTACCTTAATGGATCAGGATGCTATTTCTTCAACCACCAGTTTTGAGTCTCCCAGGAAAGGTCCACGAAACTGGGAGAGATCTGGAAGTTTTGCAGGGACTTGTTGTAACCGGAAAGCAGCAAGCGCTCGTACAGGAAAATTCGAGGGAGATCTTTGTTGATCTGGCCGGCTACATTGCAGTACAGTTCGGCGCGTTTGGCCATATCGGTGGTAGCGGAGGCCTCATCTAACCAGGCATCCACATCCGGGTTGCTGTAGCGCGAGTAGTTGCTGCCCGAGCCTTCATTATCCTTGGAGGGGATGCTGAGCGAGTGGTAGTTGGAGAACAAATGGCTGTCGGGGTCGCCGCCAAAAGGCCCGGTGGTGTAGAGCAGGATGTCAAATTTACCCACCTTGCGCAGGCCGCCGGAGGACCAGCCAGCGAACAGCGTGTCACTTGGGACGTTTTCGATGACCAATTTGACGCCCAAGGGTTCCCACATTTTCTGCAGCACTTGTTCGGTCTGTTCGCGGAGCTGGTTGCCCGAGCTGGATGTGATTTTCAGCTCCATCTTGACGCCATCTTTTTCGCGCACATTGTCGCTGCCCATCTTCCAACCGGCCTCATCCAACAGTGCAGCGGCTTTTTCCATGTCGTAAACGCTGGGTTCTTGCGGGCAGGCAAAGTCGCCGGCGGGCAGAACGGTGGAGCCGATCTTGACATTGCCAGACAACAGGGCATCGACAATGGCTTGCTTATCGGTGGCCATTTGCAAGGCTTCGCGCACTTTTAAGTCGGAGAGGATCGGGTGGGGGGCGTTTGTGGCGTCGGCTGGCGCACTGCCGTCAGTAACGCCGAAATTGAGCAGGAGCAGTTCGTTTTCACCCGTGACGGCGCCGGCGTAACCCACATTCTTGTCGGCCAATTTTTCCAGGGCCGGGAAATCGGATTCGACCAGATCCCACAGAACGTTGATTTCACTCGTGCCCAGCAGCTGCATTCCGGTCTCGCGAGAAGGCAGGATCTTAATGATCACTGAATCGAGATAGGGTTTGCCTTCTTCGCGGAAGGAGGCATTTTTCTCAAGGATGATTTGATCGCCAGCCTTCCATTCTTTCAGCACCCAGGGGCCGGTGCCGATGGGGGCACGGTTGAAAGCCCAGTTATCCAGATCTTCCAATTTGCCGGCATTATCAGGCAAAATGAAGTTGAACAGACGCATGTACGGCGCATAGACTTTTGTGAATTTCGCCTCGACCGTGAACGGATCGACACAGGTCAGGGTTTCAATATCTTTATAACCCGAAGTGCTGGCCTGCGAAGCGTCCGATAGAACGGCGTCCAGGGTAAATTTGACATCATCACAGTTGAAATCAGAGCCGTCGCTGAACTTGACGCCCTCTTTTAATTTCCAGGTGATGGTGAGGCCATCGGCGGTTGCGGTGGGCAGCTCTTTGGCTAACACGGGCTGGTACTTGCCCGCGGGGTCGACCAGCACAAGGCCTTCAATGATCATGGCGCTAACCCAATCTTCAACCGATGAGGCCTGAAGCAGTGGGTTGAGAACGCCGGGCTCCTGCGGCGTGCCAATGACGATTTTACCGCCGGGGACGACCGCGTTGGGATCGGTGGTTGGCGCAGCTGTTGGCGCAGGGATATCCGTAGGCTTTTCAGCCGGTGCAGCACTGGGCTGCTCCGCAGGGGCTGCTGGGGCAGCCGGTGCGGCGGGTTGGCAAGCCGCCAGCAGCACAGAGGCCAGGACGACCAGAGCCAAGATGTGTTTCAGGGTTTTCATTTATCCTCCTACAAGTTTGGTGGGTACAAGGGTTTGATTATGGGAACGAAAGCGGCTCCCATGCGGATGAATGGGCTAAGCGGATTCGGACATAGGGGTTTTTATTTCAGCGGTGCGCTGCGATATATCATAGCTGCAGCCAGCGGTGAGTATCGAGAGGCTCATCCCGGCAAAAGCGACAATCTGACGGGAGGTTCGTTCTGCAACGTCTGTGGCAGTCATGCGCGTGCCATCCACGATGGTGACCGAACCAGCGCCGATGACGTTTAATTGGCCGCTGTGGATGACTGCGCAGGTGTTTTCGTCAATGCCCACGCCAAGCAGGGCCGGGTTGGCGTTGATCGCGTAAATCAGGCGGCCCAACCGGATGCGCTGCGAAAAATGCTGGTCAAATATCATCGTGTCGATGAATCCCAGACCAGGAGCCATGTGCAGGCTGTCAGCCCGCGGCAGCTGCCCGCTGCGCCCGGAGGCAATCATCGCTGCTGAAAGGGCGGCCGCACCAGCCGACGTGCCCGCGATCACACAACCGCGCCGGCAGGCTGTCTGAAGTTCTGCATGGTAAGGGCTGCCTCCCAGAACTGCGCTCAATCGCATTTGGTTTCCCCCTGTAAAGAAGATGCCTGTGGCTTGCTGAAGCATGGGGAGGTAGTCTGCTTTGGCTGTATCCAAACGCTGATGGATGGGCAAAATGACCGGCTGTGCCTGGCAGCCCAGTTCCATCAGACGGTTGGCTACCCGGCTGGCAGATTCTGGATCCGTGGAGGCGGTGGGGATGATGACGTATTTCCCAAGCGTTCCGCCGGAATGTGCGTGGAACGCCTCCAAAATGGGGCCGTTCAGATCCAAACCGCCGCCGATGGCCATCAATGTCGTCATTTTTGGCTGCTTCGTAAAACACGAATGAGATCGTTTCCGGCGGCTTCGATATGACGACGGGCAACCGTTTCAGCTTGATCGGGATCATGATTTTCCAACGCTTGAAGTAATGCCAGATGCTCATCCGTGTCGTGCATATCGCGCTCAGGCAGGGGGCTGGTGGCAGTACGAAGAAAATTGCTCCACAGCATGCTTGGGAAAGATTTCCACATTTGGGTGATCGTGCGGATCAGATATTTGTGTTTGGAAGCGGCCGCGATATTCAAGTGGAAGGTCTTATTGAGCTGGCGGTAGAGGGGCAAATCCTCCGGCGCTAGCGCCTGGCGCATGTTTTGGTAGAGCTGATGGAGTTCATCCAGCTCGGACCGGGTGATGATGGCGGCAGCCGCCCGGGCGGCTTTACTTTCAAAATAGGCGCGGGCGTCGTACAGATCGGCGATGTCATCGATCACGAAATCAATCACCTGCACGCCGTGATAGGGGACATGTTCCAAAAGGCCTTCGGCTTCAAGGATCTTGAAGGCCTCGCGAATGGGCATCTGGCTGACTCCATATTCCTGCGCTAGTTTTTCCTGCCGAAGCCAATCACCAGGCGGATATTTTCCTTCGAGGATGTCGGTGCGCAGACGTTCAGCAACGGAAAAACCGAGCTGTTTATGGCTGATGGTAGGAGCGGAGGAATTGTCCATTTTTAACCTGGCAGGTTTCTTGGTTCAGATGGAAGCTGTCCGCAGTGATGCAACGATTGAGACAGCGTGGATGAAGGTGAGGAGAGGGGATTGAATTTGATATTTGATATTATATCTAATATCAAATATCATGAATAAATTAGCATATTCCGGCGGCAAAGTCAATATGTTTTAAGGGGTGAATTTTGAATCTCACTGATTCCGCGCCGAGGATGGCAGTCTGGCGCGGGGTTCGACGTTGATTCGGGGGCGTTGGGATATCATCCCCGGTTGGCGGGTGATCCTTGAGATCTGGCTGGGTGAGGTTCTCTATCTACCCCTGGCTGCTATTCTCCAAATAGCTCGAGGAGTTTTAGTCGCCCGAGCAGAATTTGACCCCAATTTTGATGGGGTGATGCCAGGGCGACTTTGCCTATTGCAGGCCAAAAGCCTTGACGCAAAGGAAGTAAAGTTCTATAATATATGAATAAATTGTTCATGTATTCATATATTTATAATTCTTGGAGGAAACCCTATGCCCCGCGGATTCTCAGAAAACCAGATGTACCTTCTGCAGGAGAAACTTATATCCGCAGCCTTTGATGCCCTATCCAGCAGCGGTGTGCGCAAAACGCCTGTGGGGGATTTGGCAAAGTCGGCGGGTATTTCTACAGGCGCATTTTATAAATTCTTTCCATCCAAGGAAGCCCTCTTCTTTGCTGTCTACGAGCGCACGGAAGAAAGCCTGAAAAAAGAATTTGTGACGCGGCTTGATACTTCTCCCGAAGTCTCGAAAAATGTCATCCGAGATGTGCTGAAACAACTGCTCCTTTCCGAGAAGATGCAATCCTTCTTGCGGTTGATGCAAAAAGAAGAAAGGATGTATTTGATCAGGGGGGTTGACCCTGCGGTCGTCGAAGCCCACCTGCAAAAAGACCTCGCTTTTCTGAACAGTGTGATCGAAAGATTAAAACTTCGCGGAGTGCAGGTGACCGGAAACGTAAATTTAATTCTTTCTTTTCTGCAGGCCTTGTTTGTTCTCGATGCCGCCAGGGATGAGCTGGGGGCTGAAGCCAGCCTGATAATCGATGCCTTTGTTGATACTTTTATCAACACAATCATCGCCTAATTTCTCAATTCGGACTCACAGGATGTCAAATTTTTACGCCAATAAGATTTTTATACCGCTTATGAACCGGCGGCTGGGCAGCAGCGCGGTACAGCACCTTCGCCGCAAGACACTTTCTGGTGTATATGGCGAAATTCTTGAAATTGGATTCGGCTCGGGGCTCAATTTGGATTGCTACCCTGCCCAGGTATGTTCCATTAACGCCGTTGATGTTCTTCCTCTGCGCCTATTTTCTGCCGCTCCCAAAATACGCGTCTGCTATCAAATCATGTCGGCCGAAAACCTGAACTTTCCAGACGCCAGTTTTGACAGCGTCGTCAGCACGTTTACCCTGTGCAGTATTCCAAATGTTGGAGCCGCTCTCAAGGAAATCGCCAGGGTTTTAAAGCCGCAGGGCACGCTTTTCTTCTTGGAACACGGAAAAAGCCAAAGCCAGATCATCGCCATGCTGCAAAAACTGCTCAACCCCCTTTACAACCTTTTGGCTTGCGGCTGCAACGTTAACCGCGATGTATTGAAGCTGATTGCCGAGAGCGGCTTGACCCTTCAATCATTCCAACAGCAGCAGTATGGTTTCCCGATCTCCGGGTTCTATTTTTCAGGCAGTGCAATCAAAGAAGGAAATCCATAATGGCTCTTAAAATTCGCTTCATTTTTACAATTATGACTCATACTGCCAAAAAAGGCATCCAGGCTTCTTACGGCGCCGATTTTTTCAAACAATTCGCCGCCCGATCCAGATTCCATCTGGAAAACATGCTGCCTCAGGTTCCAAACATCGGCAGCAGTATTTTTGCCTTTAACTACCTTTTTGGCCCGTGCTACTTTGCCTGGTACCAGGCGTTGACAGACCTGGGAGTTGAAAAGCCAGATGCTCTGAATCTCATTTGGCAGATTAATGAGAATTTCGTCAGCAGATTTCCTGAACCGCTGCTGCGTTGGTTTGGCAAAACGATGTACCTGGGAACCTTCCGGAATAAAGCCAAACTTGCCGAGAAACTTGGCAAGGCCAACCAACTGCATTCTTTTGACTGGCGTATTGAGTATATTGACATCGACCGAAATACGTTTGGCATCAATATCTATGAATGCGGTATGCTGAAACTTGCAGATCGTTTTGGCTACCGTGAACTCTTCCCCCACGTGTGCCGCATGGATTATCTATTCTCCCATTACTTCCATCAGTCTTTTCGGCGCAGCGGGACATTGGCGGACGGCAATGCCTGCTGCGACTGCTGGTATCAAGCCCCTGGGGCCTGCGAATGGGCGCCGGAAACAGGGTTTGAAACCCGCAAATAGCGGCAGCCTCAGAAACGAAGCCGAAGCATTTTGGCTGAACCGCATGAATGACTTTCTCACTTTTTAAGTCCAGGCAGGCACGGTAGCGGTAGGCGGCCTGATTGAGCCGGTTTTGCCGATCCAGGAAGCGAAGCGGTATTTTTTCTCCTTAAAAGAAAAGCAATTACCCCCAGGTACACTTGCATTGGGTGCAGCGGCTGATTGGGATGATCAGTCATTTCAGGTAGAAGCGGCGGTCAGCCAACCCGAAGATCAAATCAGCTGCGCAGCGTGGCTGTGCCGATCAAAGAAAGCGGCCTTGAATTGCTTCTAGACGCGGCGCCGTGGCTGGGATCCGATGGGATTGGGTTAAAGGTTCACGGCTGGCGTTCCCTTCAACCTATTCGTATCCATGAGAGCCCCTGCATGATCCTGAGCCGATTTTCACCATTGATTCTCGCCGGAGACGCCTTTGGCGGACGGCGCGTTGAGGGTGCTGCTCTCTCAGGTTGGGCAGCAGCTGACGTAATCAAACATATTACTAGAAGCTTTGAAGCTGCACTTGATCTGACTATAATGGGTAATATAAGGAGCTTGATATGAACCCAACCACCCCCCCGCTGGTATCCGGCGGTTTACCCGTTCTGGGCCACGCCCTGGAAATGATGCGCAGCCGCGAGGATCTGTTCCGGCGCGGACATGCCGAACACGGTGACATTTTCAGCATCAAACTTGGCCCGCAGTACGCCGCCGTGGTCAGCGGAGCTGAATACAATAAGATCGTTTATACGCAGACCGACCGCAGCCTTAACATGCAGGAGGCTTACACCTTTCTCAAGGCCTCGATTGGTGAGGTGCTGTTTACGGCCAATAAAGAGACCTACTACAACCAGCGCCCGGTGCTGCAGGAAGTCTTCCGGCGCGAACGCATGACCCAATACGTTCAGGCGATGAACATCGAAGTGCAGCGCTGGCTGGACGGCCTGGGCCAAAGCGGTGAAATGGACGTGACCGCCGAGATGCTGCGCCTGACGCAGTTTGTGGCCGGGCGGGCTTTGATTGGCCCCGATTACGAGCGTGAGTTAGGCGCTGAGTTCTGGGCGCTGTACGGCGATATCAGCCGCTCCCTGGATCCGCTCCTGCCGCCGCACTGGCCGCTGCCCAAGTTCAAGCGCCGCGACCGGGCGAAAGCCGCCATCCGTAAAGTTTTCCAGGGGTTGATTGATGCGCGCCGCCAACACCCCGAGCGCTACGATGACCTGATCACCACTCTGCTGCAGACGCCTCTCAAGGACGGCAGCTTCATGGACGACTCGACCATCGTCAGCATCTTCACCGGGCTGCTCTTCGCCGGGCACGAAACCACCGCCGGGCAGGCTGCCTGGCTGGTCACTTTGCTGCTGCAGCACCCCGAAACTTTGAGCCGGGTTCAGGCGGAGCTTGATGCCGCGCTGAAGGCGGGTGAGGCGCTGGATCAGGAGAAAATCAACCAGCTGGTCTATATTTCCTGGGCGATCGACGAGACCACTCGCATCCGTCCTTCGGCTGATTTGCAGATGCGCACGGTGGAAGAGCCGCTGAGCATGGGCAGCTACCAGTTGCCGCGCGGCTGGCGGGTGATCGTCAACGCGGCCAACTCGCATTTCCTGCCCGATGTCTTCACCGACCCGCAGCGCTTCGATCCGCTGCGCTGGTCGCCCGAGCGCGGCGAAGGAAAGAATCCATTTTCGATTGTGGGCTTTGGCGGCGGCGTGCACAAGTGCACCGGCATGAATTTTGCCAAGAACGAGATGGCGGTGATCACCGCGCTGCTTTTCCAGCAGTTCGAGCTGAAACTGCGCAGCCCCGAGGTTCACATTGTCTACGGCAACGGCGCCAACCACCCTTCCCCGGCCTGGGTGACGTACTATCGGAAAGCGGCCGTCTGAACCCAAATTTTCCAAATACCCACCGTCCCGCAGAGCCGCGAGTGTTACCCTAGAATTCACGCGCAGAGCAGCCGGCCGGGTTTTGCCAGCCTCAAAAGAACCCGCCCTGGGCCTTTGCAGATCCAGGGCGGGTTCTTTTTGATTTTCTACGGCTTCCTCATTTCTCCGGGCGGGCAAAGGTGACCACCAGGCGGCTGATTTGGCCGTCGCGCCAGAAAATGTGCTGGCTGGCCTCGGCATCTAGCCGCAGGCCGGTGAGCTTGCGCGAGGTTTCGTCCGCAAAGTGAATTTCGATTTCATCGCGGCGGCCAAATTGAACCGTTACGGGGGTCTGACAGACAAAAGCGGTCAGCGTGCCGGCCGGCAGGTGCAGGGTCTGCTGTTCACCGAAAACATCCATATAGTTAAAGGCGCGGGGCGAAGAGAGCAGTTCCGCGGGGTCCAGCAGGAAGGGATCAAAGACCAGGCGGCCTTCTTCAAAGCGCACACCCACTTCCAACTGGCGGGTGAGGATTTCCTCTTTGACCATGCCGGTCATCCCCGGCTGGCGCGCGCCGCGCCCTTTGGGGGTGTGCGAATAGGGATCCGAGGGGAAGGCGCCGTATTCGGCGGGCGATTTCTGATAGCCCAGCCCGGCGCGCACCTCACGGTAGAAGGCGCACAGCTTTTCCGCTTCTGGTTCATCTCTAAAGCGCAGGCAGGTTTCCTGTACGGCTAGAAGCAGTTTCGACACCATGTGCCAGTAAATGCTCCCCAGACCCTCATAAGCGAAGAAGGTGCCGGAGCGCCCGGTAAATTCGGCGTGGCGGAAGGTGGATTCAAATACGTGCTCCACCGCGCCGCTCTCCGCATCCACCAGCGCCGCAAATTCGGGCTGGCGTTTGAGGGCCTCCAACGCTGTGCGGACGTCCTTAAGGTTGCGCAGGCCGCTGCCAAAGTGATACAGGCCGTGATGATCCTGGGTAAAGAGGCGGGTGTCCTGAGCTTCGATCAATCGGGCCGGCAGCTGTAAATGGCTGAGCTGTTCGGGCAGCAGCGTGTTCTTTTTGAGGAAAGCGGGCAGAACCCGATCGGGATAGAGGATGTAGGTGTGCTGGTCCGCGCGGTAAAGCGCGCTGCGGCGCAGACTTTCCAAAAGCGCCAGGGATTCCTCGCCGTTCAGCAGGCCAGAAGATAGGATGGAAACCTGCCCTTCCAACATCTCATACAGGCGGTCCACGTGGGCGCAGCCCGGCTCGAGGCGCAGCAAATTATAAGAATGATAGAGCGCATCTGTGCGCCGGTTGGCGCGCAGGCTGTGTTCCACGTAGTCTTGCGCGGCGGCCAGAAAGGCGTTTATTTCGCCCGCCGGCACCTGGCGCAGCTCTCCGCTCAGGCCGTGATCGTAGATGTGCAGCCGGTAGCTGCTGCCCGCCTGGCCCAGCGCGTCCATCATCCCACGGCGCTGCTCCGGGGTGAATTCGCCGCCCAAGGCGGGGCTGAAGGCCTCAAGAACCTCGGCGATGGACTGGAGCAAATCCGCCACTTCACGGTGCAGGGCAAATTCGCCCTTTTCTTCTGCCATCAGGCGACGGAAAAAGGCCAGGAAACGCCGCAGGTAGCCCAGAGTGACCACCGAAAGGCCGTACCCCACCAGGGCGTTGTTGGCATCGTTCCATTCCGGCCGTTGGGTGTTCATCCATATCCCGCCTTCGGGGACGAAGTTGACCAGCTTGGCCAGCACGAGCGTGAGCAGCTTTTCGGTGAGCGAAGCATGCATCACGCTGCCGTCCGGGGCGGTCAGCAGACGCGCATCGCTGCCGTGCTGATGGGTCAGCTTCTCAATGCGTTCGTGCAGGGCGTGGTCAAAGGAAATGGTGTTGTAAGGGTCTTTCTGCAATTCTTCGTAGGGCTTAATGCGGTAAGGAACATTCGCATAACTCAGCACGGGCAAGTTCAACCGCTGGCGCAGCGCTCCGGGGTGAAAATGGTCGCTGGCTTCCATCAATTTTTGCAGGTAGATAATTTGATGATCGCTCCAGTAGCCAATATTGGCCCAGGGATTGCCCTCTTCGGGGACTTCCCAATCTAACCCGGCGCGGCTGATGCGGTAGGGGTTATAGCCGTCCGCGGTGGTGGCGCATAAGAAAGTATCCAATGTAGATTCAACAAATTGTGGGTAGGAATAGACCAGCGCTTCCCAATTTTGAAAAATATCGCGCCAGTTGCCCTCATAATCCAGGCGCTGAGAGCCGTCAGCTTTTTTGAGGTTGATGGAAAACCGGTTCCACGGGCGGCTGGGGTCGCCGTGCCGGCGGCTGAAGGTGAGGGGTAAATAGGTGTTCAGCAAGCGGCGCAGGTTGGGGGCGTCCAATTCAGCGGCGCGGGCGCGCAGCTCCGCGAGGGTGAAGCGCTTGGGCAGGCTTTCAAAGAACTCAGCGTGATCCGCTGGCAGGCTGTGCTGGTGGACGGCAACATATTCCAGCAGGTCAGATTTTTCGATCCAGTAGGATTGGGCGAAAATGCCGCCGCGCATGACGTTAAACAGCACATTGGCAAAATGGTGGGTGCTGGCAAGCAGTTTATCAGAAACCTGAATACCGTCAGCGTTCGCCACAATTTTTTGCAAGTTAAACATGCTGAAGTCAATATCCTGCTCAATGGCCTGCTGCTGGGCCTCCGGGGATGTCTTCAGAAAATCTCGCAGCCGCGCCAAAGCGGCGTGATCCTGGTGAACATCCCCTGCCAGGTACCAGCTGACCTCTTGGGCGGCTTCCAAATGCAGCTTAGCGTGAACGAAGTATGCGCCGCGCACACCTCGAACTTCCGTCTCGGTTTCCAGGCTTCCCCCGAAACGGAAATGATCTAACTGTTTGGAAGAAAGCAGCACATGCAGGGGTTTTAGACCGACCTGGAACACCGCATTGGCGGCCAAGGATTCGCTGGGTTCCGCCAGGTCTGTCAGGCGAGAGTTCAACGCATACAACCCCAGGTGGGTTTCTTCGTCCAGCTCGCTGCGCTTGTAAGCATCCAGCAGGCAGCTGAAGATGTTTTGGGTGGCCGAGCTGATGTTTGCCGGGAGAATATTTTGGAAGCCGTCCAGCAATTCGACATCACAGGGGGTTTTTAAGGGACTGATATTCCGCAGCCAGACGGTGCGAATAAAACCAAAGCGGTCGCTGGTACGCCAGGCATAGCGCAGCACCAGCTCCAGAGAATGATTGATTTCTTCGAAGATCAGAGCAGTTCCGGGGATATTCTTGTAGAGATTGCGTTCAACTTGATATTGTCCGTGCTGCCGAATGGAAAACGGCTCCCAAAGCCAGGTTTGGCCACCGCGCGTCACCCGTAAGATGGTTTTCACCCCCGTGGTTTCGCTGTTCTCGGTGAGCTTATCCTCGGTGTAATAGGGGAACAACGCATGCTCAGCATTCACCCGCCCAGCGCTCAGCCCGCCGGTTGAAGCAATGAACAGCCAATGATCCGCACCGCTGACGATGCTCATGAAGAAGGGCGGCATGGCATCGTAATGCTGGATTCTGTAAAATGGTTCGCCAAGGACGTTAACGTAGCCCCCGGTGGGTTCAACGGGTGGGGGGGTAAGCAAGCTTTCGCCAAGATAAGTCGGTGCGTATTTTGAGGGCATGTGATTTATTCTCCATCGCGCTTCAGCGTGGTTATTTTAACCCAATCTACCACATAGCGAGCCTTATTGGCCTGAATTGCCTGCACAGAATGAGCAGGAAGGCCGTAATAGGGTTGGAGTACCCCGTTGGTTTTAAACGGATACGTGCCGCCCAGCGCAAGGTTGAGAATGATAAATTTATCCACATCAAAGGCCCAAGGACCAAAAAAATCTACCATTGGGCGGGTAATTCGATAGATCAGTTCTTCATCCACAAAGAAGGACAGGCCGGTAGGTGAACACTCGACGGCATACACATGCCATTCAGCGATATTGTGGGGCGGGCAGAAATACTTCTTATTTACCAGAGCGGCTTCCCCAGAAAAATTCGTTCCATGTACAGCCGCACTGATCCAGTCGGGTTCACCGACCGTCTCCATGATGTCAATTTCACCGCAGGCAGGCCATGCGCGCGAAGTGCCCAGCGCCCAAAAGGCAGGCCACAGCCCTTCAATGGCTGGCATCTTCAACCGGGCGGAAACACACCCATACCGGAAAGCAACCTTCCCGCGAGTATGAATCCGCCCAGAGATAAAGTCGAATACGTCGCCTTGCTGTGTACAGAAGCCTGGTTGGCAGCGCGCCTGGATCACCAGAGCGCCTTCACAATCCACCTCATTTTGCGAAACATATACCGTTTCGATTGAATCCACATAGGCTTGCTGCTCCTGGTTGTGGATATTCCCTGAAATTTCGATATTCCAACGATCTCGATTGAGATACGGCGCAGTGAAATCGTCAAAGAAGATCGTTTCAGGGCAGCTTTTCATAAACGCGAACATAATCTACCAGATATTGAGACGGAAATACGGTCTGTGGGCTGACCATACCGCCCAATGTGCCGCCAACCGCCAGGTTCAGGATGAAGAAAAACGGCTGATCAAATGCCCACGGGCGGTCGCCCACATCCTCGCGGGTTACCGTGTGAAATGCGCTGCCGTCATAAAACCAGGTAATCTGATCCTTGTCCCATTCGATCGCATAAGTATGGAAGTCATCGGCAATGTTATACGTCTGACGATTCCACTTGCTAAGGCCCAGAGCGCCCGAATACCCTGGGCCGTGCAGCGTGCCCATAATCAAGTCTGGATCTTTGCCGACATATTCCATAATGTCAATTTCACCGCAATCGGGCCAACCCGCTTGAGGAAAGTTGGAGCCAAGCATCCAGAACGCCGGCCAAAATCCTTTTCCCTCCGGCACTTTCAGGCGGGCCTCCAGCCGTCCGTATTGAAACTCCTGCAGTCCCTGGCTTTTTAAGCGGGCCGAGGTGTAATAAGAGCCTTCATATTTTTCCTGACGGGCTTCAATCACCAAAAGGCCGTTTTCGACCCGGGCATTATCGGGCCGGTCGGTATAGTATTGCATTTCTCCGTTGCCCCAACCGTTTCCGCCCAGGTCAAAAGTCCAGTTTTGACGGTTAATTTGCGCATCGTCAAACTCATCGTGCCAGACGAGGGTCCACCCCTCCAGCGGGGGGATGGGCGTGGCCGTTGGAGCCGGGGTAGGGGTGGGTGCAAGCAAAGCCTGCGCACAGCCAGAAGTGCTCACAACCAGGCTGATGCAGATGAGGGCTAATGTGAAGACGGAAATGCGTTTCATGCAAATTTCCTGGAAAAAAGTCTAACCCTTGACCGCACCGGCTGTCAGCCCCGAGACAATGTAGCGCTGCAGAACGAGGAACAAAACCAGCATGGGCAGGGTCAGCAGAAGAACGGCGGCGGCTAAAGTGGGCCAGTTGCTGCCGTACACACCCTGAAAGACGATTAACCCGCGTGTGATGGGATAATAATCTTTATTGGTCAGGTAAATGGTCGGGGCAATGATCTCGTTCCAAATCCCGATGGAATGCATCACCACAACGGTGGCGATGGCCGGACGGATCAATGGAAGCACAATCGACCAGACAAAACGGAAGTAGCCACAGCCATCCAAGGCAGCCGCTTCATCCAACTCTTTGGGAACAGTTTTGATGTAGTTAACCAAAATCACAATTCCAATTGGATTGACAATGAAAAGCATGATGTATCCAATGGGGTTGTTATATAAGCCCAAATTAAGGATGAGCTGGAACTGCGGGATGAGCGCAGGCGGCAAAAAGAGGGCAATGACAAACAGGGTCAAAACCGCTCCAGAGAACTTGATGTACTTGCGCGCAATGGGGAAAGCCACAAAAACAGCCGTGATGATGTAGATGGTTGTCGCTGCGACTGTGTAGAGAACGGAATTCAGCAGATACTTGGGAAAGTTGGCCTTGGTCCAGGCTTCGCTGAAATTTTCAAAATTAAGAGATGTCGTCAAACTGGTGGCATCTTTCATGAACGACGGCATGGTTTTTAGCGAGGTATTGACCAGCATGAAGAGCGGCCCCACGTAGAGTACCGCAAGCAAAATCAAGATGGCATACGAGCCCACCTTACTCCAGTTTATTTTTCGAAACCCTTTCGTTTGGGAGGTCATCCTAAAATCCTCGCTTCCCTGCGCTGCAGAATATATTGCACCGACATGCCGATGACGAGAACCAGCAGGAACAGAATGATGGAAGCAGCCGCAGCGTAACCCTGACGGAAACTGCTGCTGACGCTGCCGGAAGTCTGCCCGAAGCCAGTAGCGTAGATGAGATACCCAAGCACCTGCGTTCCATTTCGATAGCCAACCAGCACCAAAAAGAGCTGCCATGCCTGTAAACTGCCGATGATGTTCAGCAGCAGGTTGGTATTCACACTTGGGGTGAGCAGGGGCCAGGTGACATTGCGGAAAACCTGCCAGGAGTTTGCACCGTCAATGCGAGCAGCCTCATACATCTCGCTAGGGATGGTTTGCAGGCCCGCAATAAAGATCATCATGGTTGTGCCCATGTTAGCCCAAATCTGAATGAAGATGACCCATGCAAATGCTTCGGCAGGCTGCCCCCCCAGAAATTCTGAACGCATTCCGAGCAGTGAAAGCAGCTTGGCAGCAGGGCCGCCCAGCGGGTAAAGAAAGAGCGACCACATCAAACCTTGAATCACCACGCCCAGAATGACTGGCATGAAATAGAGGGTTCGGAAGATATTCGTCCCTCTGAGTTTTTGATTCACAAGAAGCGCCACGATCAGACCCATCGTGAATTGGATCAAGGTGACGGCAGCGCAGAAGATCAAAGTTCTTTGAAGAGCCGCCAGGTTGTCCACCGAGGCGCGCCCCATGAAGAGAAACTCACGGTAGTTATCCAGGCCAATCCACCGAATCGGAGCGCCCTTAATTCCAGTGGCATCCGTAAAAGAATAGACAGCTGTTGCCATGGAAGGACCAAGCGCAATTAAGAAGTAGAATAGAAGCCCCGGCAAAAGCATTAGGTAAGGGATCCACTTCGACTTTCCGCGGCCAAAATGATAGGACATAACAGCACCTGTTCCTTTCTAAACTAAGGATTGGGCTTCCTGCCGAAGCAGGAAGCCCAATGGGAGAGAAGCCTGTTACTTTACAGCGTCCAATCCAGCCTGCAGATCGGCTTGCACTTTATCTGCCAAAACTTTGGGGTCGTCATCCGTGCCGAACGGCTTGAAATAAGACGCCCAAGGGTTCGCGAACTGGCCAGCACCTTTGGGCGCAATCCAGTACTGTTCATAACCCACGCGGAAATTTCCGAGGAAGGGGGCAATATCCGCCCCAATCTTGGTGTTGAGTTTTGCAGTGGGCTGGGTCGGGATGAAGCCAACGGCATCCACAAATGCCTGATAGTTAGCGGGGTCAGAGAACTCCTTCAGATACAGCACGGAAGCGTCTTTGTTGGGGGTATTGGAAGCAATCGCCCAACCCTGGTCATATTTGCCGAACCAGTACTGGTTATCCGCAGCAGTATCGGAGCCGGGGAAGGGGATGTAACCCCAATCGAACGCGGGCTGCGCAGCTTCAATGGCAGGAGCATACCAACTGCCGCCGGGGAACATCGCTACCGCACCGGAGGCAAAACGGCCGGGGGCGGCATCGCCCGCAATACCGCTGGCGCCTTCTTCCATCATGTCGCGAGCGTAAACCTGCATCTTGGTCCACATTTCCAGGGATTTCGCATCGTTCCATTTGATGGTGCCGTTCCACAATCCCTCAACCAGCGCAGCTTGATCGGGGTACATGGCTCCGATCAGCCCATAGGCGCCCACGAAAATCGGCCAGCCATCTTTACCGCCGGCGGTCATGCAGGGAATATTGTTCGCTTTGAAGGTTTCACAGGCGGCCGCAAGCTCAGGCCAGGTGGTGGGGACAGCGATTTTGTTTTCTTCAAAGAGCTGCTTATTGTAATAAATACCGCTGTAGATCACGCGCCCCAGATTGATGGAATAGACTTTGCCATTGTAGGACCCTGCATCCTTAATGGCGTTTTCATCGTAATTCTTGAGGAAATCCTGACCGGTCAGGTCCATCAGCAGACCGGCTTCGATCAATTGCTGCCAGTTGGGGGAATCAACCATCTTCATGTAGGGCTGGGCGCCGTTGGCGAAGCCAAAAATATCCAGCACATCGATATCATTGGCCGATAGGCGGGTTTGCGAAACAGTGCTGAGGTCGTTGGCGTTCACAACGGACATATCTACAGTGATGTTGGGGTGCTTTTCCTGGAATTTCTGGTTGAAGGTTTCCATGAAAGCGACCATCGGCGGATTCTGGTGAACCAGCACGCGCAAAGTCACCTTATCGCCACCCGCAGCGGCGGCCGGCTCCGTCTGAGATCCAGTAGCTGCGGGGGAACTGCAGGCAGCCAGAAGGATGGCAAACGCCACCAACAGACTTAAGAATGAAAACATTTTTTTGGACATCAGTATTTCTCCTTTTAAGAATTTAAGTGAATTGTGTCCTGACGCACTGAGACGCACATGGTTAACAATACGGTAAAGGGCGCGGCGGGGTCTTGGAGAAAAGCGAGAAATGAATGGATAAAACATAGAATCCAGTGGATCGGAAAGATAGCCCCCAGAAACTTACGCTAAATTTCGGTTGAATGAATAGAAAGCCTTACAGATTGTGAAGATCATAAGATCGCACAATCTGGGGCAGTCGCGAAGAATGGATCAGGGCTAAGGATTTAAATACGTCGAAAGGTTTCGGGGGGTGAGCCGGTTTCACGGTGAAAAACGCGGCTGAAGTATCCGCTGTCGCTGAACCCAACAGCCAAAGCGATCTCTGTCACGCTGAGCGTGGTTTCTTTTAACATCTTTTTAGCTTGATGGATCCGATAGCGTTGTAAATATTTGATCGGGGTGGTACCTAATTCTTGTCGGAAACAGAAGGTGAGGTAATCTTCGGCAATGTTGATGTGTCGAGCGATGTCACTGCGTGTGATCGGTTGAGTATAATTTTCATGAATGAACAACATGGCCATTCGTACAAGGCGCTGTGCATCCATGCTCAGGCGGCGTTTTCGCTCCAGCACTGCATTGATATGCGAAATGGTTTCATTGGCGGCAAATATTCCCTTTCGCAGCACCACCGCAACACCTTCGTTTAGGCGAGCCAGATCTTCTTCGGTCAAATCTTTACCTGAAATAACAATGACCGGGATGTTGCGCGTCCAGGGGGCTTCATGCATGGCTTGCAGGACAGCAAAACCGTCCATATCTGGCATCTGCAAATCCAAAAGCACCAGGTCCACCTTTTCTTTAAGCAAGAGGTTAAGGGCTTCGCGCCCGTTCTGCGCTGCCAGCACACGGTTTGCGTCCGAATGTAAACGCAACAGGCGAGCATGCATTTCCAAAGTGTTGATATCGTCGTCCACCACCAAGAAGGTGCGCACCGTTTGGGCTTCAGGTTCGGCCAGGGTCAGATTTTGATCAAGTGCGCGTAGAAGAACTTCTGGCTCTATGGGTTTGGTTAAATAATCGAGTTTGAGTAAGGATTCGCCCTGGGCCGAAGTGTTGTAAAACATGACAGGTATGTCCTGTACAGAGGGCAGGCCTTTGATCATCTTCATGGCACGCCAGGCAAGATTGGAATTGTCATCAATTTCTAACACAATGGCTTGCGGCGGGGAAATTGCTAAAAGCGTTTGCCATTCCTGGGGTTGATCCAGAGGAGCTTCTTGCAGTTTTACTTGCTCCTGATGCAAACGCTCTCGTAAATATTGGTGGTCTGCCGGGGATTGGAACAGCAGCAGAATGGTTTTTTCTTCCTCTGCCGCGATCACTTTGGGCTGTTGGGTTTCGTGTGCTGTGAATTCAGGCAGCTCAGCCCAAAATTCTGCGCCCTGGTCTTCTACGCCGCTTGATTGAACGCCGACCTGACCCCCATGCATTTCGATGATGGTCTTGCAGATCGAAAGACCCAGCCCCAAGCCAGGGTAACCGCCTGCCAGACTGCGCTCTGAGCGGTGAAAAGCCTCAAAGATGCGATCCCGCTCTTCCTCAGGGATGCCTAAGCCGGTATCGCGTACGGATATTCGAGCCTGACCATTTGCGCGCGTCAGTTTTAGGCAAACCTCACCATGCGCGGTGAATTTGACTGCATTGCTGACCAGATTGAGAGTCACCTGACGCAGGCGCGTACGGTCACCCCACACCCAAATTGGTTCGTCAGGAAATTCGGTGCGCCATTTCAACCCCTTATCCTGCGCCAGCTGGGCGCCGCTATCTGAAATGATGCGTAGGGTTTCATTGAGATCCACGGCTTCCCATTGCAGGCGAAGCCGACCCGCCCCGCTGGATGCCAGATCAATGACGTCATTAATCAGTCCGCCGAGATATTGGGCATAGGCAAAAATTCGCTCAATATCACGGCGCGTGCGCTCTGGCAGGGAGGAAAATTCCTCGTCACCTTCTTCTAGCAATAACCCGCTGAGACCAACAACCAGATTTAACGGCGTGCGCAATTCATGGCTGATTGTAGAAAGAAAGCGGCTTTTAAGGCGATTGGCTTCTTCGGCGGCTTGACGCGCTTCAGTGGCCTGCCGATATAAACGGGCGGTATTCAGGGCGCTTCCTAATTGTTGGACAATTGCGCCAAACAAATTCAACTGCCCTGTATCGAATACCATAAAACCAATTTGGCCGGTTTGATCTGTCAGCGGTACAAGCGTGAGCTGGTAGGAGCAATCCTCAGAGAATTGTCCTTCAGGCGGGTAATCCTGACTTCGGAAACGTCTCATGGGTTCTTCGGCGTTGAGTGCGTTGCGCAGAACGCTCCAGGCAAACGGGTCATCCCCTTCGCCTTCAAAAATAATTACATTTGCCAGCTCAATGCCTAAATCTGGCAAATAGCGCGCAAGAATCTCATAAATTTGCTTTTCTTCCAGCGCAGTTAACAAACGGGCCGTGAGCAAGCTTAATCGGCTCGAATTCCAGCGTTCATTCAGTACATGCTGTCGGTATTGCTGCTGCATTTGCGCGCTGATGGCTACGCGGGCTTCATCCAGCATATCGCGGCCGAGCGGCGCGGAATCAGATTCCTTGAGACTCATTCCCAGCATCGAAATCGCATCCTGCCAGATGTGAGCCCCGTCCTGGCTTTTGACAGTGCGCTCTAACACATCGTCCAATGTCGCAAAAAATGCACCCCTGCTGTCTGAATTGCAGCTGATTTCAAACGCTTCGGTTAGGTTTTGGCATAAGGTCAACGTTTCGTTTTCTGAAAGGTCAAAAGCTTGCTTTTGGATTTTTGAGGCGATTTGCTGGAATAAGGGCTGCTGTGTGGTGATGGACATTTGCGTGGAGGTGCCCCCTCCACAACCGCAAGACGATCGAATGACCAGATAGGAATCTACCTCGGTAGATTCCGCTAAAGGCTGCTCCAAGGTAAGGTGCCGGTACATTTGATCTACCGCCTGATATCCCATATTGAACAGCGGGACATGGACGCTGGTTAAAGCAGGTTGGTGTACCGCTCCTTCCAGGCGGTTATCAAAACCAATCACAGCCACATCTTCTGGAATGCGCCGGCCAGCCTGACTTAATGCATCCATTGCGCCAATCGCCGATTCATCATTACTGGCAATTAACGCCTCAAAATCTGCCCCGCTGGCCAGGATTTGCTGGGCGCTGGCAAAACCCCCATCATAAACATGCCGGCCATACACGATCAGGCGGTTATCTTGCGGCAGGCCAAAATCTGCACTGACTTGCCGAAACGTATTCAACCGCTGTCCCGAATCCCCTAGCAGATCATCCGATGAGCCCGCCAGAAAGGCTATTCGCCGGCGCCCATGATCTACAAGATGCTTTACGGCCGCAAAAATTCCGGCCGTATTGTTCGCCTGAATGGTTGGCCCTGGCTCGCCAGAACCGATAAATAAAACAGGCAGTCCGGCGGAACGAAGCTGTTGAAGGTATTTCGCTCGGGCCGGGGAATGTAAGGGAGCGGCAACGATGAGAGCGTGTACATTCCACGGGCCGATCGGCACAAAATCCTGTTCATCCGCAGCTTCTGGCCACGCCGGACGGTAGGGGTCACTGGGGCTCGCAGAAGGGCCAATTCCGCAGCCGAATAATACATTGCAATCTAAAATTTGGGCCGCCCGGCTCATCCCTCGAAATATGGGCATGAGATAGCTCAAATTTGTAGCCGTGCGGTAGAACTGCCAGCCTGCTAGTATGCCAATTGTTGGGCGGGGAGCTTTCGAAAGACGCATGATGAGCCCTGTGATTGATCTGAACTGAACATCAAGCACTTTTCTTTCTACTGAGAGGATAGCATAGAACATACGCTGAGGCAACTTCTGCAGATAGGCGGATTAGCGGCGATGCATAAGGTCAGCCGAAAATTCCCAATCCTCACTCCGAGAAGATGGCCTTATCCATGATTTCACACCGTTTCTTTACCGCAGGCTCCAATGGATTCAGTGGATTTCGGCGAACCCAAGCCGCCTCAATGCGCCTGCTCCACTCCCAGCTTGTCGGTATTCGCCCTCTGCCAATTTCATTAATCGCCCCGCCCCCGCCAATGTGCTGGCGGGGGCGGCGGCTAGCTTTAAATTTTGCAGATCAGGGTGTTCTCAGGCGGGTTTTGTTGCCAGCGTTGGGCGGCGCGGATAAAGCGCGCGGTAGGCAATCACCGCGACGGCGATGTAGGCGCAGGTCTTGGGGATCATGAGCATGCCCAGCAGTGGAAGCTGCCCCACCCACAGGATGACCGGTGTGTAAAAAGCGAAAGACAGGGCGATCATCCAGGCCACCGCGGTGAAGGTGCGGTCGCCCGCCCGGGCTGAGTCGCGGAAGAAGAGCGCCATGACCCCCAGGCCTTGCAGAACGAGGAAGGCGTTGCGCAGCAGGCTCCAGTCGTAGGGCGGCACAATCAGCTGCCATTGGTTCTGTGGGAAGGCCATCACCAGCATGCGCACAGTGCCGGCGGCCAGCAGCAGCCAGCCAAACCAGCCCAAACTGTGTTGGAAGCGCAGCCGCCAGACATCCACCAGAAGCATGTAGAACAGGGTGACTGTGTAGGCGGTGGAAAGCGCCCCCAGGCCCACCAACGCGGGGTTGGCTTCCAACCCACCCAGCGCGTAGGCTACCACGCGAAAGCCCACGTGCCCGGTATCCCCCAGGGCCAAAAGGGCAAAGGCCCACCGCAGGCGGTTAGCAACCGCGCGGTCTGCTTCGGCCACCTCGCCGCGCCGCTGCGTCATCCTGAGCACCAACCCCCAGATGACCACAAGATAGCTCACATTGAACACAACCTCAACCCAAACACGTACATTTTCTGGCATCCCTGTCACTCCTATGTTCCATATGGCATCCATCCGATTGCCGGTTTCCATCTCCTGGTGCGCTGCCGGGGCAGAGGGCGCACCTGGGCGCAATCCAAGATCGTTTATCCAACCGCCCCATCCCCAGCGGAAATGCCGTTGAAAAAGACGGTCTCAACCAGCTGCGCTGCCGCGGCGGAGTCCATGCCTTTCATGGGAAAACGCACATTGAAGAATGGGTACATCAACCCCAGCAAGGCCCACACGCTCATCTGCGCATCCAGCGGACGGAACTCGCCGGAGGATTTCCCGGCGGCGATCAGCCCGGCCAGACGCCCCGTGAAGTGCGCCTCGTACTGGTGATTGAAGGACAGGCGGTTGGCTTCGCTCAATTTGCCAAGCTCCTGAGAAGCCAGCCGGGTGACGGCGCGCTGTTCCGCTGGGAATTCCACCAGCACAGCATGAATGAAGGCGGCAATTTTTTCGCGCGCGCTCCCCGCCTGAGCTTCCAGCCGGTCCAGCAGCGCAGAAAGCTCACTGAGATGGTCTTCCAACACAGCCAGGAAGAGGGCTTCCTTATCGGTGTAATAGTAGTACAGCCCCGGTTTTGAGAGACCGCAGGCCTCGCTCAATTCGCGCATCGAAACACCGTCGTACCCATGCGCGGTGAACAAGGCGGCCGCTGTTTGTAAGATCTTATGGCGCATTCCGGCATCGTTTGTTGATTCCATGCGGTTTCCTCCGTGGGGCTGTCTACCCGGCTGTCTGAGGCGCTTGAACGGCGGCCTGTTCTGCCTTACGACTCTTTAATTGCAGCGCAGTCACCGCCAAAAACAGGCTGATCCCGCCAATGACCAGAAAGGCCAGGCTGTAGCCCGCGCCTGCTCCGCCAGCGCTGGTGCGCGAGGAGGCAATCGCACCGGTGAGCGCGCCGCCCAAAAGCTGCCCGGCGCTGGAGAAAATGGCCACCACCCCTTGGGCTACGGAACGTTCCTCCAGACGGGATTCATTTAACATGATATAGCGCAGCGGCGCGCCCAGCAAGGCCGAAAGACCCAGACCAATCAGCACGCCGGAGAAGATGAACATGGCCAGGCTGCTGGAGAAAAGACCCACCAACACCATGCCAACCGTCAACAGGCTGGTGCCGGCCAAGATGACGGCGCGGGAGCCGAAGCGGTCGAGCATGCGCCCGCTGGTGGGCGAGCCTACCACCATGGCCAAAACTACGGGCATCAGCATCCAGGAGGCGTTTTTTTCCTGAATGCCCGACCCTGCCAATGAGATCACCGCCAGCAAGGGGAGGAAGACCAGCCCGGCCTCGGCAAAGCCTGCGCCCGCGGATAAGGCATAGGTCAGGCGCAGTTGTGGGCGGTCGAAAAGGCTGGGCGGAACGATTGGGTTTTCGGCTGTTTTTTCAAAACGAGTCAAAATGACAAACAAGACTACAAAGGCCGCGAGGAAGGGCAGGGTCGTGATGGAAATCAGACTGGCGAAGAAGCGCTGCACATCCAACTGGTTGACAGCCAGCGCCAGGCTGGCCAGCATCAAGGTCAGGGTGAGGGCGCCTGCCCAATCAAAACGCTTGCTTTCGGCGGGGCGGGTTGCGGGGAGATATTTGAGACTCAAGATCATCACCACCGCTGCGATGGGCAGGTTGATTAAGAACAGCCATTGCCAGGAGGCCAGCGAGAGGATGACGCCACCTAAAATGGGACCAATCAGAAAGGCCAGGCCGAAAACTGCGCCGATGAGGCCCAGGGCGCCGCCACGCTTTTCGGCCGGGAAGGTATCGCCAATCACCGCGCTGGCGACCGGGAAAATGCCCCCTGCGCCAAAACCCTGCACGGCGCGCCCAATGAGGACGAAAGGAAAGCTGGGGGCCAGGGCCACCACCAGCGAACCAACAGCAAAGAGGGCCACATCCAGAACGTAGATGCTGCGCCGCCCAAACTGATCCGAGAATTTGGCCATCAGCGGGGTGCCGATCAAGTTGAACAGCACGTATAAGCTGAAGATCCAAGAAAGAGAGCGCTCGTTCAGTTGGTACTGAGCGCGGATGGCGGGCAAGGCTGGGCCGACAATGGCGATGTCCAGTGCGCCCATCAAAACGCCGATAAACAAAACGGTAAGGATTAAATTGCGTTGACGCGGCTCCATTTCAGTCTCCTGAAAAACCATTATGATTGATTGAGTTACCGACCGGTCGGTAAGTTGTGTGGATTATACCGTTTTCGCGGGATCTGTCAAGAGAGCAACCCGTTCCCTGTAGCAAAAGCATTTGGGATCCAAGTCGTCATGGGGAAAAAGCAAAAGAGGCGGACATGAGATGGTTCTCATGCCGCCAAATCAACTGTTCTGGACATGCACGCATGGAAAAAGTCTGCTCGGTCAGCCCCGCAGCAGGCGCGGCAGGTCACCCATCACTTCCAGGCCGGTGTGGGCGCCGACCTCATTAAAGACCACCTGACCTTGCAGGGTTTCCAGCCACACGTGTACGGTGGCGTTGAGGGCTTCCAGCACGCGCTGGCCCATATCCAGGTGAGTGGGGCCACGCAGCAAATCGCCCTGAACACGGCAGGCTTTGAGGATCTGGCGGGATTGGCGGATCGGGCCATGCGCAGATCGTGAGGGCTGTGGGCTTTCTATCCTTTACTCAATTGGATCCTCGGGGCGGTCCGCTGGGGCGGCCATCCGGTTTACAGATCGGAGCGGTAAGCCAGAATCGCGCACTTTTCGGAGCAGCCCAAACAACGCAGCTTGATCTGCCACCACAGCGGTGATGAGGGTATCATCCTGATCCAGCGTGAGGGTCAGGCCGCCTAACCAGTCTGCCCATTGACTGTCCAGATGCCCCATGATTCGGATTTCATAGACCGCGGGTTGATCTGGAGTGGATTGGGGTTCGGGTTCGCTTGACTTTGCTTTCATGTGAGCCTTTCAGCCGGTTCATGCTGCCGCCATATGAGAATGTGCGGCGCCCGATGACAATTTATCGAAAGGCCGCCTTGGCCGCCGTGATCAGAGATCACACGCACAAAACGCCGAATTCAACGGCCCATTTCTGGAGGGTCAACTCTCCTGTTGACACGGCTTGGCAGGAGGCTGGGCGATTTGGATAACGACGCAGCCTTTTTTGCGGCCCGTGTCCACGTAGCGGTGGGCTTCCACGATCTGGCTGAAGGGATAGACCCGATCGATGACAGGCCTGATTTTGCCCGCCTCGATCAGCTCCTTGAGCAGCAGCAGATATTCGCGCTTTTCGCCGCCGTCTGAATCGGCATGGACATTGAGATAGACCCCGCCAGGTTTGAGCGCCGCTTTGCCCCGCGCAGGGGAAAGTTTTCCGACCGCATCAAAGATGACGTCGTAGGTTTGATCGGGCAGTGCAAAATCCTGCCGGGTGTAATCCAGCACCTGACTGGCCCCGATGGATTGGACCAGGCCCGCATTGGCACCGCTGCACACCCCGGTCACATCCGCACAAAAGTGGCGGCCGGCAATTTGCACCGCATAGGTTCCCACCGCGCCGGATGCACCGTAAATCAACACTTTCTGCCCAGGCTGGATCTTTGCCTTCTGGAGACAATGCCAGGCCGTCATGCCTGCACCGGGTACGCCAGCCGCCTGTTCGGCGGTGAGGTTTGCGGGTTTGAGGACCAGCATGCCATTTTCTGGCAGGCATTTGTATTCGGCATAGCCGCCGAAATGGACGGCGAAGGTTGAGGCAAACACGGCGTCACCGGGCTGGAAGCGGGTCACTTTCCGCCCGACGGCCTCAATTTCTCCGGCCAGTTCCATGCCAAGGATGGGCCGCCGAGGCCGGCGCCACCCGAGGATCAGACGGCCCATGATTTTCTGCCAGCCCGAGACGGGCAGATTGAGGCTGCGCATGATGGTATCGCCGATGGTAACAGTGGTGGCCTGCACCCGCACCAACACCTCACGGTCTCGCGGGGTGGGTTTTTCTATTTCCTGAAACCGCAGCACTTCCGGCGGGCCGTATTCCGTGTAAACGACAGCTTTCATCTCAACGCTCCATTCATGATTGCAAGGCTGGTTTGAGTATAGCAGATGGGCTGAAACCCCGGAGGATCAGCCAGATTCCCAAGAAGACCTCGTTCAAAAGCATGGGCAGCCCAGTGACCATGCCCAACGATTCGCCCAGGGCGGGGCTGAACCAACCCAGCACGGTGCTGAGCAGCACCAACGCCGCGGCGGTGAACCCCCAGATGGAAATGAACCCAGGGATCAGTCGAGAACGGAAAAGCATGAGGTTCAGCAGCAGGGCGCTTAGGCTGAAGATGAGGTTGAGCATTTGAAACGCCCAGAAACGCTCCGCGAGCAGGACTGCACCCAACCCTTGCGCCGTGACCGCCGCACCGGCCTTCTCGGCCAGGGTGAGCAGCGCCAGCGGGCTGATGTCCGCTAGAATTTGGGTGATCAGCTCCATGCATCTGAAGCCGACATAGGCCACAGCCAGGCTTTCAAACCGCTGCCGGAGGATTGGGAAGAGGAGGGCGGCGATGCCCACATACGCCAGCCCATTGGCAAAGCTGAGAAGCACGCCCAACACCACCGGCGCCCGGCTCGCGGAAATCAGGCTGAGGTCGTTGGGTGAGCCGAGGGCCGGTTCCACCATCCCAATGGTGCCCAGGATGAAGGTGATGTTGGAAAACAGGAACGCGGAACCGATCAGCACGGCTGTCTTTCGGTAGGTTGTCATTAGAGGCTCCCCATTCATCTACGCTGCCGCGCGCGAAGGGCTGCGCAGCAGCAGAATGTCCAGACCGACGAACCAGAGAATCTGACCCAGGCCAAAGACGCCAGTCACAGCATTCAGCGCAGGCAGGATCGTGGCGACACCCACTGCGCCGACCACCAGGCCGAAGATACTCAAGGCTCTGGGAAGCCCCCCGCTGCGCAGGGCGGCCAGGCTGACCAGCAGGGTCCAGGCGCCGCCCAGGATTTCACCATTGGCGTTGCCCAACCCGTTGGTGACCGCTTCAACCCCCTGAAAGGTCAAAACCGCCTGGGCAGGATCTTGGGCGTAGAGCGCGGCGACGGCGGACAGACCGGCATTAGCCACCATACCGCTGGCAATCAGCGACCCGGCCCAGACGATCCCCACCGCGGCCGCCGCCTGCATGAGGGCCGGCGCGCCCGATTTCAGCCGGTCGTACAGCGCCAGCGACAGGACGATGAGCGCAAAGCCAAAGAACACGTACATGAGCAGGTTGGTCGAGAAGACAATCCCCTGCTTTTCAACGTTCAAAGCCACCTTTTGGGCCGGGTCGGTGAGGCTGAGGTAGTCCAGGAGGACGAGAAAGATGACGATTCCGATCAGATGGCTGACGGCCATGTACAGGGCGGCGATACCGCCCGATTTTTGTAAGGTTTTCATGTTCTTCTCCTTATTTGGTTGATTGGGATTCGATTTCGGCGCCGCGCCATTTCCAGGCGGTCCAGAGGATGAAAAGCAGGCAGAGGGTCTCGACGCTGGCGATGAACAGGTAGTGGGGATAGGTCGACATGCCGCCCCAGATATAAGCGATGGTGATAATGCTCACGATGATATTGGCCCAGCGGTTGACGCGCTGGTCCAGCACGCGGGACAGGAGGATCATGGCGATGCCGAGCTGACCCATGACGGCTCCGCCCAGCATCAGCTGAGGAACGGATGCGCCCACACTGACGGCGGTTTTCTCCACCTCTTCAAGAGCACCAGGGATGAACCCGCCGAGGATATCCGCTTTCAGCATGTTGATCATCACCACGATCCACAGGGTGGAAAGCAGGACTTTGGTATCCAGTTTTTTAGCGGGGGTTGTGCTTGTGTTCATTTTTTCTCCTTTTGTGAAGCAATTTACATGACTTGATGTGAATCGAACTGCTGGTTGAGGTCAGAACCTGTTTTTGAATCCATTGCCGGCGGTCATCTGTAGAGCGAGGACTTTCCCAGGCAGTTCGCTGAAAAAGCGCAGCATGGGATGACGGCCGCAGAAGCTGCTTATCCGGCCGTTAACAACGCCAATACCGGCAGCAGCACGGTCAGAACGAAACCCACCAGCAAAATGACCTGAAGACGCTTGCTCTGGGGATGATCTGCCCAATAGGTGAGAAGCACGGATAAAAGCAAGGTCTGTGTAAACACCTCCGGCCAACCGGCGAGATGATCGCCTAAAGGCAGATTGAAAAAGATCATCCCCTCCATGCCTCCCCAGCTGGCTGAAAACGGTGCAAGGACGCCAAAAACGACGAGCATACACCACAGGATCAGCCAGCCTTTTCGGTTATTGAATAAGACATCTCGCAGCAGGTAAAACACAACCGCGAATAATGCCGCCCGCAAGGGCTGGAACAATGGGCTGGCGATGAGGATTGGATCCGTCATTTTTCGGACGATCGGGGCTACATCGGGCCGGATCATCCGATCGGCATATCCAAAGAGAAGCGAGGCGGCCACCCCGACCGCAAAATACGTGACCGTATGCGTAACCACCGTCCGATAGAGGATTGATCGGAAAGAAGGCTGTGGGCCGTTCATTGCAGAGATATTTGCAGGGGTGGTGCTGGTGTCCATTTCCTATCCTTGCTTTGCTGGATAAAATCCAGGTATCAAGCGGCCTGCTTTCAATCGTTTTTGACCTGCCGATAGGATACTGCCGGATGTGGTGAGGCGTCATCACCATATGTTGTGAGGCATGTGGTGATTGTTGAATCAAAAAAGCCCCGGCGGGCGGCAGAAGCCACCGGCCAGGGCTGCGGAAACGATGCTGAATCAGCTAGAACAGTTCAAGTTCCTCGGCGCGGCGCACTGCCGCGCGTCGGTTGGTGACCCCCAATTTGTTGAAAATGTTCTTTGTGTGGGTGCGCAGGGTGTTCAGCGACACCACCAGGTGTGCGGCCATCTCTGGGCCGCTCAGTTCGCTGCGGAGCAGCTTGAGCACTTCTAACTCCCGCTCACTCAAAGGCTCGGCGGTATTGTATTTTTGACGCGCGGCTGTTGATTTTGGCGCGGCCGCTGATGAGGCAAAGGCAACCAAAAGCCAATCCGCATAGCTTTTCAGCGGATAGTCTCGGCTGCGCGGCAGTTTTTCGATCAATGCGCGCAGGGCCTGGCCTTCATCTATAAAGATGCGCAAGTAGCTCTCTGGCTCCGCCAGGGTCAGGGCACGCTCCAGGGCGAGACTGGCTTGGGGAGGGCTGCCCTGCGCCTGGTACACGAGGGCTTGAGTCAGCAGAATCTCAATCAGGCTGCCTGTGCGTTTCTGCGTTTCAGCCAGGGCAAGCAGGCGTTCCAGCAATCCGCCGACCCCTTGCAGAGAGCCTTCTGCCAGGCGAACTCGCACCAGGGTGAGAACTTCATATTCACAGAGATAATTCACCGGATCTGTTACGGATAGGCCGCGTTCGCGCGCCCATGCCTGGGCCTGATCCACGCGCCCCTGTTTGAGATGGATGCGCGCTTTGCGAGACTCGATGGGCTGCAGGATGGGGATAGGATTTTTAATGTACCCCTGCCTGGCTTCGTCCAGCGCCTGGAGCGCGGCATCCCATTCCCCGGCGGATTCTTTGAGCCGAGCCCGAGCCAACCCCCAGCGGTACTGCCAGTCAATCAGGGTGGTGTGCGGCCCCAGCTCGGCGGCTTTTTGCAGGCGCAGATCCCTTTCGGCATCGTCGCCGCGTTCATGGGCAAGCATGGCCAGCCCCAGGTGATGATGGGCAGTCACCACTTCGGCCTCAGGCCCCAGCGCCGCAGCTTTTTGTAGGGTTTGCTGAAGCGCTTTTTCCGCTTCGCCCAGATGTCCCAAGATCCCCTGCATGTCTGCCACCACAAAAGCGCTGGCGATCACATACATTTGATTGCCCAGCTGCTGCATTTCATCCATCCAGGTCAACATGGCCTGCAGCGAGGCTTCTACCTCACCGACGGCCCACTGGGTGAAGCCCAAGGTGATGGCCGCCTGCGAACGGATCAACAGTTCACCTTTGGGAATGAGCTGAAGGGCCAATTTGGCATAGCGCACCGTTTCGGGCAGGTTGCCTTCGATCTGGGCGTTCCCCGCGCGGATCAGGGCGATGTTGGTGGGGATGGCCTGGAAATCTTGAGACTCTGCGGCTTCTGCCAGGGCGCGCTCGGCGTATTGCAGATGGGTTTCGCTGGGTTCCAACTCGCCGATGTCCGAATAGGCCCATCCAATATGGACGCACAACCAGGGATGGGAACGCACGGCCTCCGGGGGCAGCTTTTTCACCCAGCCCAACCAGGCGGTGGTCTGGAAATTACGTTCCATGCCCTGCCAAGCCGCTTCTGTCAGGTGGGCGGCGCGGACGAAATCACCCGCGGCCAGAGCATGCTGAAAGGCTTCGGCCAGATCATGGTTGGCTTCATACCAGACGCTGGCACGCAGATGATCCTCGGCAAGCTCTTGGGGCTGACCCAACCGTTGGCGCAGCAGGTCGCTAAAGAGGTGATGGTAGCGATACCAGCGCCGTTCCTGATCAAGGGAGACAATGAACAGGTTGGCGCGTTCGAGATACTCCAGCGTTTCCTGACCCAGGGCGGGGGAGGCGCCCAGCACCGCACCGCAGAGGGGGCCGCATAAACGATCCAGAATGGAAGTGCGCAGCAGGAAGGACTGAACCGCGGGAGGCTGACGGTTGAGCACCTCTTCCATGAGGTAATCCAGGACAAAGCGGTGGCTGCCGGTGAAGGATTTGATGAAACTGGCGGTGTCTGCCTGCCCCTGCATGGAGAGCGCGGCCATTTGCAGCCCGGCGATCCAGCCTTCGGTGCGGGTTTCCAGCGCGTTGATTTCCCGTTCAGAAAGGCTCAATTTCATGATGCGATTCAGAAATTCCGCAGTTTCGCTGGCAGAAAAGCGCAGATCGGCGGCGCGCAGCTCGATGCAGTGCCTTCTGGCGCGGAGACGGGCCAGGGGCAGGTTGGGATCTTCGCGAGTGGTGATAACCAGGTGCATTTGCGGCGGCTGATGGTCGATCAGGAAAGCCAGGGCCTGATCCACCGGCGGCGAATCGACCCAGTGGTAATCGTCCAGGACGATCAGGAAATCACCTTCGATCAGCGAGATTTCATTGATCAGCAGGGTCAGAATGTTTTCGATGGGCAGGGGCTGCGGGGATTGGAGCGCTGCCTGCAGGCTGCCGCCGATACCTGGGGTGACCTTCTGTAAGGCCTCGACGAGATAGGTGATGAACTGCGCCGGGTCCCCATCCCTTTCGTCCAATGACAGCCAGGCGATGGGAATTTTCACCGCAGCCAGCCATTCGCTGACCAGGGTGGATTTCCCGAAGCCGGCGGGGGCCGAGATGAGGGCTAATTTACAGCCGGGCGTCAGGACGGCCGTTAGGCGCTCGATCAGGCGCAGGCGTGCGACCATTCCCACGCGAGGTGGGGGGATATAGAGTTTTGTGGCCAAAATGGGCGCGGACATTCTGAGCTTGATTATACATCGCGCCGATTTGCAGCGGGATATGGAAAACCGAAGGAGAATTTATGGGTGGCTGGGCGCCGATGACAAGACGCGGTGTTGACCGTATCGCTCAGCCCCGCAGCAGGCGCGGCAGGTCGCCCATCACTTCCAGGCCGGTGTGGGCGCCGACTTCATCAAACAGCACCTGACCTTGCAGGGTTTCCAGGCGCACGTGGACGGTGGCGTTCAGGGTTTCCAGCACGCGCTGGCCCATATCCAGGCGGGTGGGTCCGCGCAGCAAGCCGCCCTGAACGCGGCAGGCTTTGAGGATCAGGCGGGATTGGCGGTTTCGCAGCACCCAATCCACATGCTCGTCGAAAATGGCCAGAGATTCGATGCGCGCGCCGCTGTAGGTGGCAAAACGGTGCAGTTGGCCGTCGAGCATCAGGCCGACGATGAACCCCCGGAAGGCTCTGCCCACCCAGGGGATAACGGCCACGGAGGCGGTGAGGCAGGCGGAGGGGTTGGCGAAATGGTTGCTCTGACACCAGATCCAGGCGGCGGGGAAGGACTGTCCCCAGTCCTTCTCGATGTAGCCGCGGCCGCCGCTGAAATCCATGACTTTGCCGTTGAGGGTCAGCGTGCCCTGCAGAGAATGGGAAAAGCTGAGCACCCCGTGATAACATTCCATGCGCGGCACCCAGGCATACCAGCCCATGATGCCGGGCGAAGACCAGGTCACCGGCCAAGGGTCGAGGGGGCCCAGGTGAACGTCACCGGTGAGCTGCCAGTGGGGATGATCCAGCGCGAGGTGCAGGTGGCGGTCGTCGAAGCGGTTTTCGCCGATCTCGATCGCGAAGCGCTGGTCGTCTGCTCGGAAATCCGCAGCGGGGAACTTGAGATAGCCGGCCGTATCCTGGGCGCTGTCCAGCACCTGCACAAAGGCATGCTCATCCCGCCCCAAAATCACCCCAGGGATGACGGCCACCTTATGGCGCTCATCTGCGCTGACCAGCTTGTAATACCAGCCTTCAAAAAAGGGCGGCTTTCGTTTGAAACCGTGATAGATGCCGGGGTTAAGGGTGGAATGAATGGACACGGCGACCTTTCTGGGGTTATCCCTGCGCAAGGATTTGGCGCAAGGCGGTTTCGGCCTCGGGGCTGTAGGGGCCGCGGGCGCGAAACAGCTCTTTGCCCTGGCGGTCCACCAGCAGGACGTAAATATGCTCCTCATCCGGCATGTTCAGCGCGGCGCGGAAATCGGCCTTATCCAGATAGAGGGTGATGGTGCGCTGGCGGGTTTTCGGGTTGGGAATGCCGGCGCGCATGCCTTCGTTGATGAACAGTTTGGAAAACGCATTGCGGTCTTCAATGGTGGGCAGCTCGTAGGCGGCCAGGCTGCTGTGCTGCTGCTCCAACTGGCTGGCCAGGCCTAACCAGGAATCCACTTCCCGCTGCTGCCACTGTTGGAAGGGGATGAACAGCAGGTTGAGCTCGCCCAGAAAATCCTGGGGGAGGGTTTTCTTTTCGCGGAGTAAATTGGAGCCGCTCACGGTGGGGAATGTCATGGGTGTGCCTGTCCGTTTCGCTTTTTTTGATGTGTTTATTTTATGGGATTCAGGACGGAATAGAAAGAGCGTGTCGAAGGTGGGGGAGGAGGGGAAGCTTGCACCGGGAAGGTTGCCTTTTAACAACTGTCACGATTAATTTCGGTCGAATATTACTTCTTTAAAATCATAACATGATAGTATAATAACGCTGATGAGGAGTCACCCTCTGGCGGTAACGGTAAGATGACATTCTGTGGGGGAAAAGACTGCTTGACTCGAATCGTGTAGAATCATCCTATAATTGTGCATAGCTGTTGGTTTTCGCTGTTGATTTTGAGTGACCCTCTGTGAGGAAGCCTCAATGGCCCTATCATGGTATGTGCTGCGCAGTAAACCGAATAAAGAAAGTTTCTTTTTCAGTCAACTGGCGGCTCACCAATTGGAAGCCTTTCTGCCGCGCATCCCGGTGCGCACGGTTAACCCCCGCGCGCGAAAGGTGAAGCCGTATTTTCCGGGTTACCTTTTTGTACATGTCGATCTGGACCAGGTCAGTTCCTCCACTTTCCATTGGATGCCGGGTTCGGCCGGGTTGGTGTGTTTTGGCGCTGAGCCGGCCAGCGTGCCGGAGGGGTTGATCGGCGCGATCCGCCAGCGGGTGTCTGCCATTCAGGATTCGGGCGGCGAGCAGCTGCACGAGCTGAAGGCTGGGGACCGGGTGTGCATTGATGGTGGGCCGTTTGCCGGCTATGAGGCCATTTTTGACGCCAGCCTCTCCGATAAGGAGCGGGTGCGCGTTTTGATCCAGTTTTTGCGCGGACGGCAAATCCCGGTGGAACTGCCCACCGGTTTTGTGCAGAAGAAAAAGCAAATTGCCTGAAGGCCCCGGCAAGGGCAGCAGGCGCGGCGCGGTTATCTACATTTCTACCCTGGCTGAGATCCGAAGCGGATGTCGGCGGGGCGGATGCATGGAAAAAGGCGAACGATCCTTCCGAATGACAGAAACGTTGATGCAAACCCCTCCTGAAGATGCTTCTTGGGATTTAATTATCGAACCGCAGCGCGGGCTGTTCGATTTGCGCTTGGGTGAATTGTGGAAATACCGCGATCTGGTGATGCTTTTTGTTCGGCGCGATTTTGTGGCTGTGTACAAGCAGACCATTCTTGGCCCGCTGTGGTATTTGATCCAGCCGCTGCTGACCACCATCACTTTCACGGTGATTTTCGGCAACATTGCCCAATTGCCCACCGACGGCCTGCCGCAGTTTCTCTTTTACATGTCCGGCACGGTGGTCTGGTCTTACTTTGCCGACTGCCTGAATAAAACCTCCAACACTTTTGTGCAGAACGCTAACCTGTTCGGCAAGGTGTATTTCCCGCGCCTGGCGGTGCCTGTCTCTATTCTGATTTCCAATTTGATCACTTTCGTCATCCAGTTTGGCATGTTCCTGATCTTTGCCCTGTTCTTCGCTGTGCAAGGGTCGCAGATTTCGCCAAACTGGCTGTGGGTGGCGTTTTCGCCGCTGCTGATTATGATGATGGCTGGATTGGGCCTGGGGTTTGGCGTGATCATTTCGTCGCTGACCACCAAATACCGCGACCTGCGCTTTCTGGTGCAGTTTGGGGTGCAGCTGCTGATGTACGCCACGCCGGTGATTTATCCGGTCTCTTCGATCCCCCAGGGCTGGCAGTGGGTGATTCAGATCAACCCTATGACGCCGATTGTGGAGACTTTCCGCTATGCGTTCCTGGGGGCGGGCACGGTGGATCTGTGGCATTTGCTGTATAGCTTTGGCTTTATGCTGGTGGTGGTGCTGCTGGGCGCGGTGATTTTTAACCGAGTCGAGGCCACGTTTATGGACACGGTGTAGGCCGGATATTTTCGCGGTGAGTAGTGAACTGCGAAGGTGCGAAGAGCGCAACGAAAGATCTGATAAAAAACCTTAGCGTTCTTGGCGTCTTGGCGGTAAAAAAAGCGTCTTTGTATTGGAGAACCGCTAAGGTGCAAAGGGCGCGAAGAAAGATGAAGTAGAAACCTTAGCGTTCTTGGCGTCTTGGCGGTAAAAAAAGCGTCTTTGTATTGGAGAACCGCGAAGGCGCAAAGGACGCAAAGAAAGATGAAGTAGAAACCTTAGCGTTCTTGGCGTCTTGGCGGTAAAAAGAGTGCCTTCGTATTGGAGAATCGCGAAGGCGCGAAGGGTCCAAAGAAAGATCGGGTAAAAAACCTTGGCGTCCTTGGCTTCTTGGCGGCGAAAAAGAAAAAGCTTGCGGCAGTGAATATGAAAACAAGAGAAGAAAAAGACGAAATTGGCAAGCAAATTGTGGATGCGGCGCTAAAAGTCCATCAGGCATTAGGCCCTGGCCTGCTTGAATCTGCCTACCAAATTTGTCTGGCTCACGAGCTGCGTAAACGCGGCCTGAAAGTAGAATGCGAAGTATCCTTGCCAGTGGCTTATGATGGAATTCTCATCGATGCAGGCTACCGGATCGACATGCTGGTCGAGGAATGTGTAATCGTTGAAAACAAAACATCCGCCGCTATTTTGCCCATCCATGAAGCTCAACTGCTGACCTACATGAAATTGCAGGCTTGCTCTCTAGGATTTCTGATCAATTGGAATGTGCTCTTAATCAAACAGGGCATCAAGCGAATGGTCCATCAGCATTAAACCATTCATTCCTGGCGTGCTTTGTTGCTTAGCGGTTCGAAAATGATTTTTCCAATGAAAGTTGTTGAGGTTTCTCTCACTTATGCCCCCTGTCATCTCCGTTGAACATTTATCCAAATCCTACCGCCTGGGCCAGATCGGCACGGGCACCTTTGCGCGCGACCTGTCGGTGTGGTGGGCCAGGGTACGCGGCAAGCCCAACCCGCTGCTGCGCATCGGCGAAACCGACCACGGCAACCGCATGGGTGAGGAAATGTGGGCGCTGCGGGACGTTTCCTTCACGGTGGATCAGGGTGAGGTATTGGGGGTCATTGGCCGCAACGGGGCGGGTAAGAGCACTTTGCTCAAAATTCTCTCGCGGGTGACGGCGCCCACCAGCGGCCAGGTGAAGGTGCGCGGGCGCATCGCCAGCCTGCTGGAGGTGGGCACCGGCTTTCACCCCGAGCTGACCGGCCGCGAGAACATTTACCTGAACGGGGCCATTTTGGGCATGACCCGCCAGGAGGTGCGCCGCAAATTTGATGAGATTGTGGCTTTTGCAGGGATCGAACAGTTCATAGGGACACCCGTCAAGCGTTATTCCACCGGTATGTTCGTAAGGCTTGCATTCGCAGTCGCCGCATTCCTAGAGTCTGAAATCCTACTGATTGATGAAGTATTGGCCGTGGGCGACGCCGAGTTCCAGAAAAAGTGCCTGGGCAAGATGGGCGACTTGGCATCCAAAGAGGGGAGAACAGTACTCTTCGTGAGCCACAATATGGGTGCGGTGAGAAATTTGTGCCCGAAATCCTTAATAATAAAAAGAGGAGTGATCCAATATACTGGTGATTCAACGGAGGTAATAAACAAATACCTCGAATCAACAAAAGAAGGTATTGGAAATAGCACCCCTGGCGAGATCGATTGTAGTGATTTGCCTCATTCTGGTAGTGGAGAAGCAAGAATAACCTGGGCGCGAATGATAAACTCTGAAAATAACCCATCTCTCAGTTTTGAAATGGATAAAGAAATCAAAATTGAATTTAGAGTTAGCAATCCTTTACGACTTAACTTAAACTATGCAATCGAAATATTAGATGAAAACGATTACCCCCTTTATCATTTTGAGAGTGAATATGAACCCCAAATTGAGATGGCAAATAAGATCTCGAACGAAAATCCGATTGTAACAGCGATAATTCCACCCCTCCATTTATTCCCAGATAATTATGTGATCAATCTTTGGGTAGGACTTCATCACACCAGGGTGGACAAAGTGGAGAGATGCTTCAATTTTAGAGTTCTAAAGCAAAAAGAATTGAACCGAGAATTATTAACCACAAGGGGTAGGTTTTTTGCTGAAAGTAAATGGATGATTAACTAATTAGTTATCAAAATCGCATATTTTTTCGTTGAGCGAGGTTTTATGAAAAGAGCATTAGTTAATGGCGCTGGAGGTTTCATCGGTGGTCATTTGGTTAAAAAGTTAAAAAAAGAGGGTTACTGGGTACGTGGAGTTGATATTAATCAGCACCAATTTTCTACCTCTGAAGCAGATGAATTTCTTCTTCTTGATCTTCGCGAAGAGGAGAACTGCAAAAAAGCATTATCTGTTGATCACGGTACCTTTGACGAAGTTTATCAATTGGCTGCAGATATGGGTGGATTGGGTTTTATTCACTCAGCCGAAACACAGATCATGCATAACAATATATTGATCAATACTCACATGACCCACAACGCCGCAACATTTGGTGTTCCCAGGTACTTCTTTTCCTCTTCGGTTTGTGTTTACAGGGATATGCAGCCGGGCGAGCCGGAAATGCACGAGTTTGAAGCGATTCCTGCCAAACCTAATAATGAATATGGATGGGAGAAACTATATTCTGAACTCATGGCAATAGCGTACAGTAAAAAAAGTGATATGAAGGTCAGGATCGCCAGGTTTCAAAATTGCTACGGCCCCGAAGGGGAATGGCATGGCGGAAGAGAAAAGGCTCCTGCTGCAATCTGCAGGAAGATTGCAGAAGCGAATGATGGTGGGGAAATTGAGGTGTGGGGTGATGGCTCAGCGATTCGCTCTTATACGTATGTCGCTGATATGATAGAGGGAATCTATTTGCTGATGCATTCTGACCTGGAAGGGCCGGTGAACATTGGCTGTCCACAATATGTTAGTGTTAATGAATTAGTTGAAACGGTTTGTGAAATTGCTGGAAAAAACGTGCATACGAAAAGTATTGATGGACCTGTCGGTGTGCATTCTCGAAATTTCAGCAATGCAAGGATCTATTCCATTGGCTGGAAAGCGAAATACTCTCTTAAAGATGGTATTGCTGAAACCTATCCCTGGATCAAAGCACAGGTAGAGAAAAATAGCGCGGCAGGGCGAAAATGAGGCTATTGGTAATAACTGCATCCTACCCTCCATATCAAGTGGGAGGGTATGAAATTCGGTGTAAAGATGTAGTTGATAGCCTTTCAAAACGAGGACATGAAATTTTAATACTTACTTCCCGAGTTTCAGAGAAGAGTTGTGAGACTCACGAAGAAGAGTTATTGATTGAAAGGAAATTGCACCTAAAATCTAAATCCCGGAATATCTTAAGTCAAATTTACAAGGATGCGAATGACCTGAAATTCATAGATCGAAAAGTAAAAGAGTATAAACCTGATATCATTTATTTATGGGGAATTCAACCCCTCTCAAATGCAATATTGCCCTATTTTTCACGTCAGAATATTCAAATTGTTTACGATGAGGGTGGCGGGGGACTTCTTTATTTAACTAAAATCCACAACAGAGGATTGTATTTCTATAAGAACGAGAAGGATTCCTTCATTAAGAATACGTTGAAAGAGTTTATTTACCTGCTTGTCAGCCTCGTTACTGCTAACCTAATCGTACCACATTGGACCTGGCCTCAAAGTATGCGGATTTATTTTAACTGTAATTCTGCATTGAAATATTCTCAAGAAGGCGGTGTTCCGGTTGAAAATGCAAGGGTTATTTATTCGGGTATTGATGTGCAAAAATTCCCTTTTCAATTGCGGGAGGGAGTGGGTTCACCTGTACACATTCTCCTTCCCGGTAGGATCAAGCCAATCAAAGGCACAAAAGATTCATTGGATTTGGTAAAAGAACTCTTGAAGAGGGGAATAAAGGTAAAGCTCAGGATTGTTGGCAAAATTCAATCAGAAGAATATTTTACTGAAATCAAAACCATGATCAAGAAAGATGGTCTTGATGATGTCATCGAATATTTGCCAATGGTACCTCAATTGCAGCTGGCAGAATTTTATCGTAATTCAGATATTTGTTTTTTTCCCAGTTACTTTCAGACAGGGTTTTCACGCATTTCGCTTGAAGCAATGGCAAGTGGATGTGCGCTCATAACCTATGGCAATGAAGGTTCGAAAGAGATTATTCACGATCATGAAACAGGTTTTGTGATTTCAGAGGGTAATTTCGTTGAAGCAGCAGATGTGATAGTGAATTTGATAACCGATGCAGAAAAATATAAAAAAATTGTGATGAGCGCACGACGTCAAATCGAGCAGGAGCATGAATTCGACCGGTATATAGATTCAATTGAGGAATATTTAGTCGAAAGCCTGCAAGCAGATAAAGTTTATGCACAGAAAGCCCATCATTAAATGCGAGGGTGAATGGTTAAAAAAATGTCTTTGAGAGAAAAAGGGGTAGCGTTTTTTCCAAACGTTGAAAAGTTATCGGGAAACCCTTATTGGCCGATGCTTGCAAGAGAGTTGGAGAAGACAGGCGTAATTTTCTGTTCCCATACTCCAGATTCATTTAACTTGAAATGGTTGATAGATAACCGCCATAATGTTAAGATACTCAATCTTCATTTTGTTCAACAATTTTATAAATCATCGACAAATATTAAGAAGTTGATCAAATTATTCTTATTTGCATGGTATATGATTGCTGCTCGTGTGTTAGGCTATCGCACAGTATTCACACTCCATAATCTTGAAGGAACTTATGTGGTTCAACCAGCCTGGATGGACTATTTGGGTCATTGGATTGCAGCGAATCTTTCAGACCGAGTCATTGTTTATTGCAATGAGGCTCGAAAATTATTGGCACAAAGGTACGGCCGGCGTAAAGGTATCTATTATGTTGATCATCCAAATTTAATCAATCATTATCCTAATAGAATTTCAAAAGAGGCAGCACGGAAAAGACTTCATCTTCCTGATACTTCTTTAACTTTTGCATTTTTTGGGGGAGTACGCCCAAACAAAGGGGTTGATATTTTGATTCAGGCTTTCCTCAAGCTTAAGAATGATAATTATCGTTTGGTAATAGCCGGAGATATATTTCCGCCTGAAGCGTATGCTCAATCGCTTCAAGATATGGCAGCAGGAGATGAACGGATTAAACTCTATTTAAAGCCAATTCCTGATGATGAAATTCAGGTTTATATCAATGCATCGGATATTATCGTTTTGCCTTTTGCAAAGATCTTAACTTCTGGAACTGCAAATCTTGCGATGTCTTTTGCCCGCCCGGTGATTGTTCCCAGAATGGGGTGCCTACCTGAATTAGTAACTCCTGACTTTGGATGGTTGTTTCAGCCAGATAATCCAGACTGCCTGGCTGAAGTTATGGAGAAAGCAGCGTCGCAGGATGTGGAGGGAGTAGGACAGCAAGCTTTTAATAAACTATCCCAATTCACTCCCGAACGATTTGCCCAACAAACTTTGATTGCATATTTTGAAAACAGTAATTGCCTGAAACAGGAAAATTGATGACTCGTCGGCCAAAACTTTTACTGCTTGCAGGATATTTTCCTCCTGTTCGTATCTCTTCCGGAAGCATCCGTCCCTGGAATCTGGCTCGTTGCCTGATTGATTTAGGTTGGGATGTAACCGTGGTAACGCCAAAAATCTCTATTTGGGATCTGAGCAACCTGGACAATGTTGAATGCATAAAAAATGATATCGAAAAGATGGGAATTAGGATGATCTATACAGATCATCTTCTTAAATGTTTGGCTCCGTGGAGGTACAAACTCCCTCAAGGTAAACTATTTTGGTTCTTTGGTGGAGTTTTAAGAGTCGTAACGCGATCATTGGGAATTCAAAACTGGATAGGGTGGGTGCCAAGTGCGTTGCATGCATGCCGGAAATTAAAACCTGCGGATGTGGATGTAATACTTGCGACGGGTGCACCATTTTGGGGCTTTGAAGTAGCATACCGATTATCCAAACGACTGAATAAGCCGTACATTATGGACTATCGAGATTTATGGACGAATAATCCCTGGAGCCCGATCAATAGAAAGTGGGTAATGAAACAAGAAAGAAAGTTACTGAAAAAAAGCGCAGCCGTTACAATTGTTTCCCCCATCTCTGGAACCGTTTTGGAAAATAAATATGGGATAACTGGAAAAGTTTTCACTATTACAAATGGATATGATATTAATGATATTCAAAATATTCAGGCTAAATCGTTTGATCACTTTTCTATCATTTTTTCAGGAAGTTTGATATCTGCAAAAATGACCCTTGCAACAATTTTTAGAGTCCTACGAACAATTAAACAAAAAGAAAGGACTCCCAAGTGGAAATTTCATTATTTTGGAGTAAATACCGATGTCGTTAAGAATGAGATCGCAGAATGGGGACTGCAAAAAGATTCTGTTATCCATGGAAATTGTCCAAGAAAAGAAGTATTGTCATACGCAAAGGGGGCTTCACTTAATGTAGTGCTTTCTTCTGATGCGGGTGTGCCAACTATTGAAGACAAAGGAGTAATACCAGGAAAAATCTTTGAATTGATTGGAATGGAAGCATCCATACTGTCCATCGTTCCAAAGGGAAGCGCAGTTGAATCCGTTTTAACTGAGGTTGGAGTGAAATCTTTTTCCCATGATGAAGTAGAAAAAATTGCTAATTTTATTGTCGAGTGTATGAATGGACATGAAATAAAGGTTATTAATAAAGAAAAATATTCATGGGAAACATTGTCGAAGAAATTTGATCAACTGTTAAGAAGTGTAATGTAAGAAAAATTACTCTTAAAAAATCAAATGGCCAAAAAACCTTTTCTTGTAGTCTCGTATTCGATCCCGAATCGAGCATCTGGCACACCTGTTGTTATTCGAAATTTTTTGGAAAATTTCGAATGCGATGAAGTCGTTCTAATGGGACGCCCAGTTTTAAAAACAGAGAGAGTTAACAATATTCAATTCCAGTATCCGATATACAAGATTCCAGTTCCCCCCGTTGGCTTTCGGGGAGAAAGATTATGGCGTTTTCTTTCGGTTATCATGGGTGTTTTTACTGGTTTATATGCAGTAAGAGTTCATAACATAAAAGCTTTGCTGGTATTTTATCGGGATCAAAGTTCACTTTTTACGGGATATATCTTACATAAACTTACTAAACTACCTTTACATGCCTATTTTTGTGATATTTATTTGGAAAATTATCCCAAAGGTTTTGATAATAGTTTGGCAAAGTGGCTCCAACCCAGGATTTTCAAGAATGCCAGCCGGGTTTTTGTATTGACAGAGGCAATGAAAGAGTATTTTGAAAATCAATATGGTTTAAGGCCGGTCGTTCTTCCTCACTGTATTAATGATGCCAATATTACTACTCAAAATTTTTCGATGGCGTCGCCCCCATTGAAAATTGGGTATTTGGGTATTGTGAACATTGATCGGCTCCCATCATTGAAAGTATTGTGTGAGGCAATTGGTGGTGATGATCAATTTGAAATTGATTATTTCACACCTTCACCAACTGAACTTTTAAAGAATGAGGGATTGTTGGTACCCAATTCAAAATGTCGGTTTATACCGAGTAATGAAAAACTTATGGAAGAGCTGTCAAAATGTGATATTTTATTCTTACCAGTAATGATTTCCACCAAGCATAAGGAAAGAGAATTACAAGGTGTTACTGGTTTTCCAACGAAAACACTTGAGTATTTGGTGTGTCAAAAACCCATTCTGGTGCATAGTGAAAAGCATTATTTTGTTTCAAGGTTTTTTGAAGAATATCATTGTGGGTATTGTGTAAATGGTGGAGCTGGTGAAATAAGATCTGCTCTTCTTCGATTGCAAGACAACAGTCATTTAAGAGAAAATCTTTCAAAAAATACAATTGCTGCCTTAAGGTATTTTGATGGAAAAACAATCGCTAATCATTTCAGGCAAGAGATTTCAATTTATGAGAAAAAGTAAGCAGAAACCAATGAGTTCTCTCTTTTTGCCAAGAAGACATAAAGATATCCTGCGCGAAACGATGGAGGCGCAAGCCGCTTCAGCGCATCGTGGAGAGTTTTTCCTGGCAGCAGCATGTCGACCGCTGAGAGCAGCTATATCTAGGAAATTTGAATGAGTAGAGATTCTTCAACATCGTACATCAAAAGCCGCAGCACGCCACGCGATGCAGGTAAAACTATGCGCGTTCTCTTCGCGCTTTTTTCGATTTATCTGGTGCTGCCGTTGGTGGATGTTCCGGTGTTTGGCTTTTCGCTTTCAGCCGTGCTGTTTGCGTTGATATTCCTGTTATCCATCCGAAGTAAACGATACTCTTTCTCAAAATATCAGGGCTGGCTTTTGCTGGCGGTGTGGATTGCGTTTGGCGTTCTGCTTTCTTTCTTCCTGAACGGCTTCCTGAGCGGGGGAACCGACATTGAAGGCGCAAGTATCGCCGTGCATTACCTGTACTGGCTGTTCCTGTTTGTGGTGGTGCTGTACCTGCTGTCTGAAGGAGTAGTTTCGATTCAAAAGGTTGTTGAAATCCTTGGAATGTCAGTCTTTATCCTGGCGCTGCTGCGTGTTTTTGAGCTGGCCTTTTTAGGGAAAATTGGCGCCTGGACGGGGACGAGATTTTTCCCTCAGAATACCTATGGCTTTTTGTTTTCCATGTTTGTGCCAACCAACTACTATCTAATCTTGGAAAAGCGCGGCAGGGAAAAGTGGTTTGCGGTGATTCGACTTTTGGTAATTTTACTGGCGGTGCTGGTCAACGGTTCACGCGGTTCCTGGATCGCCTTGGGGATCTCTTTGGCGGCCTTTCTCATTCTGGCTGTGATTTCCATGCGCTCCGTCAAACCATTGGGAACATTTTTGCTGGTGCTGCTGGTGATATCCGTGGGGTACCTCAGCTTTCGAAACTTGATGCCGTACAATGTGGTGGCGGCCTTTGACTCTCGTTTTGGCACCTTCGACACCCTGGATACGGATAAATCCTATGGGATCCGTTTGCTGCAAACTCAAAAAGGGCTGCGTTTATTCTCGGAATCCCCTTTGGTGGGGGTTGGTCCAGGCAGGTTTCGATGGGAGTTTGTCGAGCTTGACCTGCCAGATTATTTGTCTTACGGCAGCCAGGAACACTTTAATAGGCTATCCGCCCACAACTCCTATATTGGTTTTTTGGCAGAAGGTGGGCTCATCGCCAGCATTCCTTTCGCTATGCTGGTGATCTCCCTTGCTGTATCAGGGGGCATTGGCTGCATTCGGCTGCTGCGGGCGGGTGAATATTGGGCCTTGGGGGTTTACCTATGTTTTATCAGCATGAGTGTGCATATGTGGAGCATCTCTTCGCTGACCAATACGGCAAACTGGTTTATCTATGCGCTGAATGTTGCTATGATCGAAAGAACGCATAGCTTTCCAGGAGGTGAGCATGGGGTTAAGGCTGGGGTTTCATTACCACGTTCCCGCATTATTAAAAGAGGATGAAATTTATACTCCTGGATATCAGGCAGTATTCATTGACAGTCTGGCTCCATACTGTGAAAAAATCATCTGTTTCTTGCATTCTCCACACGCAGAAGAGGCCTATCAATGCAGCAGTAAAATTCAGTCTAAAAATGTTGAACTCGTCAATATTGGACTGCATGGTTCTGTACCGCAGCGTATGCTGTATTCCAGAAGCCATACCGCCCCATTGTTTGAAAGGAAAGATGAACTGGATGCGTTGCTGATCCGCGGCCCTTCACCGCTGCTTCCTGCCATGGCTCGTCGCGTGCCGGAACTTCCGAAAGCCTTGCTGCTGGTGGCCAGCTATATGGATGGAGTGGATTCCCTTCCACAACCGCGCTGGCGCAAGGAATTGATCCGTTTATGGTCCTTTTGGAATGAATCGCAGCAGTTGAAGATTGCAAAACAAAGCCTGACTTTCGTAAATTCTGCCAGGCTTTACAATAACCTGCACGGTTCTGTCCCAAAATTGATTCAGACCAGGACGACAACAATTTCCGAAAAGGATATCGTTGTTCGCGAAGATACCTGTCAAAGGCCTCCCTATCACATTTTATTCTCAGGCAGAATAACGTCTGAGAAGGGAATATATGATATTTTAGAAGCTTTATCTTTATTAAGTAAGCAAAAAGTGGATTTTATTCTGGATCTGGTCGGCATGCCGGAAAACATAGAGTTCATGCCAGAACTATGGTCACATGCTGAGAAATCAGGAATTCGAGACCGGATTCGGTATCACGGATTCAAATCTGTTGGAGAGGAATTATTTTCTTATTATCGCCAGGCAGATGTGTTTATTATCGCATCCCAAAGCAGTGAAGGATTTCCAAGAACAATCTGGGAGGCATTTTCTCAGAGTACGCCGGTCATTGCGACTTCGGTGGGTTCAATTCCCATATTTTTAAAAAACGGGCAGGATGCTCTTCTTGCTACACCAAATTGTCCAGCTGAGCTGGCAGAATCCCTTATGCGCATCTTTTCTGATTCGGATTTACGTAAGCGGTTAATTCACAATGGGCGACAATTGGCGCAGGAAAATACGCTGGATGCTCGCGCAAAAGAGATGATTAAGAAGATCATATCTTGGTTAGAGAGGACATAATAAGGCTATTTCTAGCCCTAAAATATTGGATCGGTTTTGCAAATTAGTATTTATTTTGATTAGTTTACTTTGAATGGATTATGAAATTATCTTCGACTATAAGCTTTTCTAACGGTAGGGTAACTTAAGTTAATACGGAGCTGATAGGTAGCTATTCTACAGTGTATTACAAAGTAATCAGGCTTTATACGGAAATTTGATCTGAATTGCGTGTTTCTTTACGCAAAATACATTGAATGCCCATACGAATAAAGAATCCAGCAAATTATGGTTGAAAACTCATCCAGTAAAATAAAAATTGCAGTTTTTACCAATCAATTTCCGGGAAAAGTGAATACTTTTTTTGCTCGTGATATTGTTGCTCTAATGCAGGGCGGTTTCGATGTTGATATTTTTCCCGTGTATCCGATAAAAAAAGAGTATTGGGAATTTGTTCCGCAAAAATATCAAGATATTCTTAAAGAAAGCGCTGGATTAGTCTACCAGCCACCTTATCCTATTAGGGGGATTCCCACTTATTTACGAAAGGATGTTTCCCAAATTCTGAGAGACTCAAGCCGTTTTGGGCTTTCTCAGTGGGGTAAATCATATTATGTGATTCAACAGGCGCTTAATTGGGCAAAGTGCGTTGAAAACAAATATCAAATATTCCTATCGTTTTGGGGAAATTACGCTGCCACTTACGCTTATTTGGCAAAGAAAGCTTCTCGGAGCCAAGCCCCTTTTTCTTTTTACCTTCATGCGGGTACAGATTTATATCGGGATCAAATATTCTTAGAACAAAAAATTCTTGCAGCGTCAGTGGTTCTGAGCGTTTGTGAATTTAATAAGAAATTTCTTCAAACATTGTACCCACAAAGTTACCCCTTCTTTGAAGAAAGGGTTTTAATACACCATTTAGGAGTGAATCTAAAAGACCTTTCTTTCTGCCCAGATGGAAGGCAAGAGACTACAATATTGGCGGTTGGCAGCTTATTCCCAGCAAAAGGTTTTCATCTCTTAATAAAGGCTTTTGCACAGGTTGTTGAACGACTTCCTAATTTGGTTTTAATCTTGATTGGCGAGGGACCCGAGCGGAAGAGAATTGATCACTTGATTTGCAAATTAGGGGTAAAGGAAAAAGTCATTTTATTGGGACATCTCCCTTTTGATCAAGTAATCGGTTATATGAGAAACAGCACAATTCTTGTGCATCCGTCGCTGGGATTAGGAGATGCGGTCCCAACAGTGATTAAAGAATCCTTAGCTTTAGGATTACCTGTAATTGCATCGGATGTTGCAGGGATACCTGAGTTATTGAACCACGGCGAGTGTGGGGTGTTAGTTCCAAGTGGTGATGTAAATGCTTTATCGAAGGCCATACTCAAATTAATGACAGATGAATCTCTGCGGCTTGAATATGCTCATACTGGGAGGGAATGGGCATGCCAGATGTTCGATTTGGAGAAGACTGGCAAAAGGTTGTCTCAAATTCTTCAACAGACAGTAAAGTAAGAGGTTTACGGTTAACCTCGGACTTTATGAATAAGATAGAATGCAAATTATTGAGCTTAGTTGGGCTGTGATTTTACCGCAGTTGGAGAGCCTCTTTGAGAAATGTTTAAGCGGAGCAGATCGTGGGTAAATTGGATTCGCTCTATGGCAAGCTGCCGGTTTGGGCGCAAAATATCGGAGTTTCTGGCTACGGCGCATACTGGTATTGGCTGCGTTTTGGGCCTGGCTATCCAGCGTATGTACAGGATTTTCGTGATCGCGAGCATTATTCAGCCGATGAATGGCGGGTGTGGACCAAAAACTGCCTGACGAAGCTGCTGACCCATGCGGTGGAAAACGTTCCCTATTATGCTGAGACCTACACAGATGCGCAAAAACGAGCGGCGCGTAACGGCGATTTGAGTTCATTACCGCTTCTGGAAAAAGATGTAATCAGAAAAGATCCGCGCGCACTGGTGCGCCGGGATATCTCTGCCAGGGAGTACACTTTTCTTACCAGCGGCACAACTGGAACGCCGATTGCCAGCATTTGGACGCGCCAGGAAAACCGAAAATCACTGGCGTTGCGAGAAGTCCGGTCAGCCAATTGGGCCGGTGTGTCATTTTCCATGCCGCGTGCCACCTTTTCTGGCCGCATGGTGGAGCCAGATCCTGAAAGCCCGGGCCCGTTCTATCGCTTTAATGCAATCGAACGGCAGGTGTATTTTTCGGCGTTTCACCTGAAACCAGATACGGCCCGCCGTTACGTAGATGCTTTATGGAAGCACCATATCGTGTGGATGACCGGGTATGCGGTTTCTTATTATCTTTTGGCAAATTTCATCCTGGAGCAAGGAATTGACGTTCCACCCTTAAAAGCGATCATCACCACCAGTGAAAAATTGACGCCTGAAATGCGTGTGGTGATGGAAAAGGCATACGGCTGTCGGGTGTTTGAAGAATACAGCACGGTTGAAAATGCGCTGTTCGCAAGTGAATGCGAACACGGCCGCCTGCATATCAGCCCAGATGCTGGAATTGTTGAGGTCCTGAGACCGGACGGATCCTCTTGCGCCCCAGGTGAGGTGGGTGAAGTCGTTGCCACCTGTTTGATCAGGGATTACCAGCCGCTCATCCGCTACCGGTTGGGGGATCTGGCGGCCTTGTCAGATGAAAATTGCCCTTGTGGAAGACAGATGCCGATCATTCAAGAGGTCGTGGGACGCATTGAAGATGTGGTAATCGGTCCAGACGGCCGGCAGATGGTGCGGTTTCACGGCATTTTTGCAGGTCAACCGCATGTACGGGAAGGGCAGATCATCCAGGAGGCGCTGACCCAGATTCGGGTCAAAATCGTACCCACCGAGGGTTATAATCCGGCAGATGAAGCAGATATTATTGCGCGTGTGCAGCAGCGGTTGGGGAAAGCGGTGGATGTGACGGTGGAACAGGTGGAGCATATTCCTCGCACAAAATCTGGAAAAATGAAGGCTGTGGTTTCGAAACTCAATGAATAGAAAACCTTACGTTTCCATCCTCATCCCCATCCGCAATGAAGCTGCGTACATTGAACGCTGCCTGGATGCCGTTCTCCATCAAGATTATTCCGGGGAGATGGAATGCCTGGTGGCAGACGGCATGTCAACCGACGCCACCCGGCAGATCGTTGAGGCATATCGACAAAGATATCCTAATTTCCACATCATTGATAACCCCGGCAAGATCGTGCCTACCGGACTGAACCGCCTGATCCCGCTTGCCAAAGGGGATATCATCATCCGCGTGGATGGGCATTGTGAGATTGCTGCGGATTATGTCAGTAAGTGCGTAGCTCACCTTCAAACAGACAACGTGGATGGGGTTGGTGGCCCCATGGTGACAATAGGCGAAACCCCGTTAGCGGAAGTGATTGCCACTTCTATGAGTTCGCCCTTTGGCGTTGGTAATTCCGCTTTTCGAACCATCAGTGCAAAGACAATGTTGGCGGATTCCGTACCATTCCCTGCCTACACGCGCAAGATCATTGAGAAAGTTGGTCTTTATGATGAGGAGCTTGTTCGGAACCAGGACGACGAGTATAATTACCGCCTTCGCGAGTTCGGGGGGAAGCTTCTGCTGGCTGCTGATGTGAGATCTAAATATTATAGTCGCGGATCTTTGCATAAGCTTTGGCGTCAATATTTCCAATACGGCTTATACAAAGTACGGGTCCTGCAAAAGCACCCGCGCCAAATGAGTCTGCGTCAATTTGTGCCGCCAGCCTTTGTTTTGGCGCTGCTGGCGTCGGCGCTGCTGGCGGCCATCCCCGCGGTGCGCTGGCTTTCTCTGGCTGTTCCCACAGCCTATCTTGCGGCCAACCTGGGCGCTTCTGTACTCACCGCCCTTCGCGCGAAAAAATCCAATCGCTCCCCGCTTTCGGCTCACTATTTCCTCTTACCTATCGCGTTTGCCATCCTGCATCTGAGTTACGGCCTGGGTTTTCTGCTCGGCCTGTTCAAATTTTGGAACCGTTGGGGGGACAAACAGGGAAAGGTGCCCGCAATTAGTTTTAATGACTGATACAGTTGACCTCCCCCGCTTGCACGGAAAATTGTGCCTGTCTCATGGACGGCTGCAGCGTTACTTGAATCTTTGAAGGTTTTCAACACCCATTATTTGGCGCTCATTCAGCCTAATTATAAAGAAGCACTTAGTTTGAAGTACGACCGAAGGTAGTCATTCCATTATTTCATAATAACAAGACCTCACATACTCCACTTAGTGTGATTAGGAGGAATTATGAACAACTCATGTGTGTTTATAGCAGTCGGCGGATCTTGGCTTAATAATTCAAGCGTTCCCTCTCAATTTAAGGCCCTTGCGGATCGATTAGTTGAGAAAGGAGTGCAAGTTGTGCTTCTAGTTCAGGGAAAAATGGATGAGGAGAAATCTGTTTATCCGCATATTTACAACTGGCCCTCCAAGCGCCCGACAAAAATACAGGATGCTCTATTTCTAATCAAACTGATCAACAAATACCATCCTAATTGTTTGATCACCCAATTTGCTGCAACGAATATTATGGTCTTAATCGGATGGCTAATGAGGATACCTTTTCGAATCGTCTGGTATCACACATTAAATACTCAATTGAGATTGGATTGGTCTGACTCTCAGTTAAAATTCTTATATTTACGAGAAAGAAAAAGATTCATATATAGATTAGCGACTTGCATTGTTCCAGTATCAAACGCTGCCAAGAAAGATTTTGAACATACCTACAGGATTTATAATAAAAGCAAAGTTTTTCTTAATGGATTAATGAACCGATTGTATGAATCACTATGTCTAGCAAGTAAAGAAAATCAGTTGATTTGCGTTGCCAGGTTTGATCACACAAAAGGACATGATGTTCTTATTCGGGCATTTAGGAAGGTGATTGTTGATGTACCTGGCGCGAAATTGATTCTTTTAGGTGATGGAAAATTGCGGGAGCAATATGAGAATTTAGTCCTTGAATTGGAATTGAATAATTCCATTAAATTTCTTGGCCGAGTATCTCCAGATGAGGTGATTAGTCAACTAAGATCGTCAAAACTGTCGGTATTACCGAGCCGGATGGATAATTGTCCTTTGGCTCTTATTGAATCTTTAAGTGAATGCGTTCCTGTTGTCGCTTCTAAAGTGGGTGGAATCCCCGAGATTGTGATTGATGGAGTAACAGGCTATCTTGTGGAACCTGAGGATGAAGCCGGATTTGCATCTGCAATAACCAAAATTTTATTGGATTCTAACCTTCAATATGAAATGAGTAAGAATGCTAAAGAAGATTTCTTAAGAAGGTTTGAAATCAATAAAATTATTGACGATCAAGTAGAATGGTTACAAAAGATTGGGGTATTTTAGTTTCGGTAATTAAAATCATTTCGTGGTTGAGGTCTTTATGATTGAACTGAACTGCAGATTTTGTGGGGAGAGTTTACAACCCACCTCAATTGGGCGCATCGTAAATGGCTACGAGCTGTTTTCATGCCCAAAGTGTGAATCAATTGGTGTTTTGAGTGAACCAACGCCTGACCAGGTAAAAAAAATATACGATGAACTTTTTAGTGTTGGTGGGTATGATCAGCATCGTGAAGAATTTAGACTAATAAAGCAAGGAAAAGTTCCACGCAGCCCATATCGACATCTTTTACTAAAATTTATTGAAACCCGCCTTAAAGGGAGAAAAATGCTCGAAATTGGAGGCGGAATTGGATCCTTTGGAGTCTATGCAGAATCGCGAGGATGGGACTACACGGATTTTGACGTGTCTGAGGCCGCTGTAAATTTTGCGCATGATCTGGGGATTAAAAGCAACTGTTTTTCGTCGGCAAACCCTCCTTCCTTACCCTCTGCTGAGTATGATTTGGTCGTGATGTGGGAAGTTATTGAGCATGTTTATGACGTAAAAGGTTACCTTGATGAAATTTATCGGACACTAAAACCGGGCGGAATGTATCTTTTAAGTACCCCCAACTATTACCGTACAGCATACCAAAAAAGTGATTTCGGAATTTTGGGCTCTCCACCAGTTCATATCAATTTCTTTACAAAAAAAGCATTAGAAAGTATTTTGACAGAAAGCGGTTTTGAAAAAGTGAATGTATATAAAAGGCGATTGTACTTTCCAACGAAACTTTCCTTTCGCGAATCTAAGACCATATTTCAGCGGTTACTAGCACTAGAAGAATCTCCGACTCTGATAGGCATTGCGAGAAAACCACAATAATTTGTTATTGATCACATCACTAGAATGGTTAATATTTCCAATTAAAACATTGGTTCCTCTCCCTATTTCTCACTCCTTGAGTGCGAAAATAAGATAGCCTGCCTCATATGATCATGAAATGAATCGATTGGACGCTTTTTGTTTGCAGGAGCCTTGATCATTCCCAGATATTTAATGTCAGAGGGTTTTCATAATCATAAGCTAGGGGGCATTTCATAGAACCACTATTGATAATTTTGTGGTGAAGTTCTCCATCATAAGGACACTGTAAATGGAAATTAAAGAATATCTTCAAATTGCGCGGCGGTGGGCCTGGCTGCTGATCTTGGGATTGCTCCTGGGGGCAGTCAGCGCTTTCTTCTTTGCGAATAGCCAGACCCGGATCTATGAAAGCTCCATCCGTGTGCAGATTGTCAGCGCGGTGAAAACGGTTCCCAACATGGATTACAACTCGTATGTCGAGCAAAACCAATTGGCCCAAACCTATGTGCAGACGCTGCGTAGCCGCCCTGTGTTGGATGCCGTGGCGGAGCGAATCAACACTGCCATCACCCCAGAGCAGATCCGCGCGCAAATTGTTCAAAACACCCAATTAATTGACATTTTTGTCACCGATACCGACCCGCAGCGCGCGGCTTCGATCGCCAACACCCTGGTGGAAGTCTTTATCGAACGCAACAGCCGCATGCAGGCGGAGCGCTTCAACGAATCGGAACGCAGCCTGGAGGCGCAGATTGCGCAGATTGACGCGCAGATTGAAGCCCTGCAGTCCCGTTCCACAGCCGCGACCACCGAACAGTCTGAACAGCAGATTGAAAAAGCCAAATCGGAACTGGACCGCCTGCAAACGGAAATCCTGGCCATTCGCACCGCTCTGGATACGCTGCGCTCCCCCAAAGCGGAGGCAGGCTGGTATTCCACACCCACCCCTTCTCCAGAGATCCGCGCGGAGATTAACCAAAAAGAACTGGAGCTTAAAGAGCTGGAGACCACCTACGATCTGTACCAGCAAATCTATACTAACCTGGTGGTTTTGGGCGAGAGCCGCAATGAAAATTCGGCCAATGTGGAGCAGGAGCAAATGCAGTCCACCCTGGCGCTTTACCGCCAGATCCACGCTAACCTGCTCTCCAGCTATGAAAACATCCGCCTGGCGCGCCTCAGCAGCACGTCTAATATCGTTTCAATCGAACCGGCGATCCCGCCGGAAGAGCCGCTCAGCCCGAAACCCGTGCGCACGGGTTTGCTGGGGGGGACGGTCGGCCTGCTGTTGGCGGCTGGCATCGTTTTCCTGATTGAGTATTTGGATGACACGGTCAAATCGGCGGAGCAGGCAGAGGCGGCACTGGGCGTGCCGGTGATTGGCTTCATCGCCGAGCTGGAGCATGATCAGGATAAAGCCTATGTGGCCGAGAACCCGCGCTCGCCGGTCTCTGAGGCCTTTCGCACCCTGCGCACCAACCTGGAATTCGCGGGGGTAGACCGCCCTATCCGCAGCATCCTGGTGGTCAGTGCGCACCCTGGCGAAGGCAAATCTACGGTGGCGACCAATCTGGCGATCACCATGGCCCAGGGCGGTAAGAAAACCCTGCTGATTGACGCGGATCTGCGCCGTCCGCGCGTGCACCAATACCTCAATCTGCCCAACCGGGTTGGCCTGAGCAACCTGTTCCGCGACGCGAAATCGCTGCATGAGGTGATGGGCCAGTGGAAGGAAACCACCCTTCAGGTGATCACCAGCGGCGGGCTGCCCCCTAACCCCACTGATCTGCTGGCGTCTGACCGCATGGCGGCTGTTCTCCAATCGGCCCTGGAAGAAGCGGACGTGGTGGTAGTGGACGCTCCACCGTTCCTGGTGGCAGACGCTTCCATTTTGGCTTCGCGGGTAGACGGTGTGCTGTTTGTGATCCACCCGGGCCGCACGCCGGTGGACGCTGCCCAAGCCACCCTGGAACAGATGCGCCGGGTGGGGGCCAATGTGCTGGGGCTGGTGCTCAACCGCATTCCGCGCAACCGCCCCAATTACTACGGCGGCTACCGCTATTACTCCGGGTATTACAAGGGCGAATACAGCTATTATGACGATGAGGCGCGAGGCAACGGCAAAAAGCACTCAACATTCCGCTGGCGAACCCGTAAGAACCAGACGCAAGAAGAAAAAACCGCTGAATCTGGGCAAGAATAGTCCGCTGTTTCCTTTGTGGTGAGTTCGCTGCTGTGAAAATCTGCCCCTTCCTTGGCTTGACGCACGACCCCAAAACGCCGGCGCTGTTCCCAACCGACCGGAATTGCTGCTATCAGGTGATTCCGCTGCGAACGGTGATCAACCGTCACCAGGAGCAGTACTGCCTGTCGGGTTCGCACCAGAGCTGCCCAATTTTTCTGAACCCAGAAGATGCCCTGGCCCGCGAGGTGCTGTATGCTCAGGGGCGCCGCCAGCGAAGCCGCCGCCTGATTCTTCTTGTGCTGGCTGCCCTGGCTCTTCTAGTTTTGGCCTTTGCCGCCTGGATCTATCGGGATGTGCTCATCAACGCCAGATTCGCAGGCTCACTGCCTGTCTCACCGGAGTGGATCAGCACGCCCACGCTGGGCCTGCTTTCGGCGGCGGTCACGCCGACCGTCGCAGGCTTTGCGGCAACCGCTCTGCCTTCACCAACCCCTACCCATACGCCGCTGCCGCCGCAGGAAACATCTTCCGTTACCCCTCTGCCGGGGCTGGGAACCCCCATCGGCAGTGACCCGGCTTTTGTGATTCACCGTGTGACGGCCGGGGAAAGCCTGACGATCATCTCACGGCGCTACGGCACCACGGAGACGGCCATCCGTGCGATCAACTTGATGCTGCCGGTGCCCCTTTGGGAGAACTGGCTGGTGGTCGTGCCTTATCAATTTGAGGACGTGGCAGGACTGCCTCTTTTTGAGGTGTACCAGGTGACGGCGGATGACCTATCGGTGGCTGCCTTGGCGCAGCAATTGAATGTGGATGCTGCGCTCATGGCGCGCTATAATCACCTGGCAGAGAATGAAATTTTTGCCAACGGCCAGTGGGTTTTGGTGGCACACATGCGCCGTTGATCTTGGGCGGGTTAAGGGATAGGCAGCGCAGCATTTAGCCCTGTGCCGATCCAGTGAGAGAACGCCGCTGCAAACGACCATTTCTGGTCGTTTTTGGTTTAAACACGAAGCCGCTGGAACGGATGTAATAACGCAACACCTCACTTTGGGCAGGGCAAATGGATCAGAGCGCATCCATCACCAAAATCGCTGGCATCGTCTGGCTGTTGTGGGCGAGAACTTACTCCTGCTGGCCGTGCGCGCCTGGCGGCCGTACGGCGGGCGGGTGCCGCTGCGGGCGGTTCTGCTGTGCCTGGGGTACGCCCTGCTGGATGAAATTCACCAGCACTTCGTGCCGGGGCGCGCGTTTCAGCTGGCTGACCTGGACCTGGATCTGCTGGGCAGCACCCTGGGGGCCTGGCTGGGGCTGCGACTATTCCGTTAGGCGGCGCGCTGGCAGGCACAGTGAGGCTCTGCGGTGGAGAAAGCTGGCGCTGTCTGCACATCTGATACCTTGTGTTCTCCTTGTATAATGGTGCTGTAGCCCCTATGATCTGGCATGCTTCGTTAACGTGAAACCTGTGCCCAAACATCAAGCGCCCTCCAAGGAGACACACTAACCATGAATGACCGACCCGCTGGCTTGGCATTTATCTGCGATCCCCATGGGATTATCAAAACCATACTCATGGACGAGATCGGCGTGCGTTCCTTGGCGGTCGGCCAGTTCATTGGAAGAATTGCGGATCCTGGAAGCCGCATCAAAGTTTTAAATTTCATCGCGGACTTGCGCGCAAAAGGTGCCGCGGTCCAATGGGAAGTCAACATCCTGGTGGATGAGCGTACCGAAACGATCCCATTCTCAGGGGTCAGTCATAAAGGCTGTTTGATGATCTTGGGGTCACGGGATGTGATCGATTCGCTGCGCATGTGTGACGAATTGATCCAAATCGATCCAGAACCAGCAGCCCTTCTGCGTGCCGCGATCCAAAGTCACCTTGAATCCCATGAAAGCGAGTCTCTGGAACAATTATCCATTTACGATCAAATCAGCCGTCTGAACAATGAATTAATTAATTTGCAGCGCGATCTGATGAAGAAAAACGCCGAACTTGAAAGTCTCAACCGCACGATCCAAATGCTGGCGTCCACGGATATGCTCACGGGCCAAAATAACCGCATGGGCTTTTTTGATAAGGGAGAGCAGCAAGTCGCTCAGGCCATGCGCTATCACCATCCTTTGTCCGCCATGATGTTTGATGTGGACAAATTTAAAACCATCAATGACACCTACGGTCATTCGGTTGGCGATAAAGCATTAGCCGAGTTAGCGGCGCGGTGCCATTCTGTGTTAAGAAAGGTGGATATTCTGGGCCGTTACGGCGGTGATGAATTTGCCATCCTGTTACCGGAAACGTCTTCTGCGGGTGCCTGCGTGGTTGCCGAGCGGATGCGCCAGGCGGTCTCCCAGCCTATGCAGATCGCGGATCAGACGTTAACGGTCACGATCAGTATTGGAATTGCAGAGCTTGATCTGAAAAACGGCGATCTTGAGACCCTTCTGCAGCATGCAGATCGGGCTTTATACGCGGCGAAAGATGCGGGCCGCAACTGTATCTTTGTGGATAACGGGGAAGGCGGATAAAAGCTGCCTCATACTCACAGGCAACGGCAGCCTGGGCAAAGAATGGTGAGGTTTCCATCGATTGTTTGTAGATTGTAGGGAATTTTGCTTTGATTTGCCACGAAAAAACAGCAGCATTAGAAGACAAACACCCTATAATATGTATACAAGATTTTCGAAGGTTTTAATGTAATGTGCTAGCCAACTGCGAAACCTTGCCGACAAGATAACTGCGATTGGTTCGGCCTGTTGGCTGATGCGGCAGGAAAGGCGGTTGAGCCGATGACATTTCCAAAATTTTCCCAGCGTTTTCAATCTAATCTGCCTAACTCCCGCCGCGTTTCCGGCCCGCTGCTCGTGTTTCTCTTCACTGCCCTGGCGCTGCTGTTTGTGAGCGCGGGGTACTGGTTTTATACCCAACAGGCCCAGTCGCTGCACGCGCAGAAGACCAATGAACTGCAATCCATCGCGGCTTTAAAGGTACAGCAAATTATTCGGTGGCGGATGGAACGGCTGACAGACGCGCGCATGAATTCCACCAGCCCCTTCTTCAATCAGGCCCTGCAAAAGTGGCTGGCTGACCCGACGGATGACAGGCTGACGGCTGAGCTGCTGGAACGCCTTCAGATGATCACCGTCCAGGAAGAATACCAAAATGTAATTCTCACAGACCCGCAAGGCAATCTGCTGCTTTCCGCAGATCCACAGGTGACTTCGCTGGAGGCAGACACGCAAAAATTGGCGGCTCAGGCAGCGGCCAGCGGCGAAATACGGATGGCAGATTTTGCGCGCAGCGCTGTGAGCGGAAAAGTTACCCTGGCCATCGCTGCGCCGTTTTCCGATGGGCAGCAACCGCCGGCAGCCGTGATTGTGTTTCAGATTGACCCTGAGGAATACCTTTATCCTTTGATCCAATCCTGGCCGGTTCCCAGCCAAAGCGCAGAAACTTTATTAGTTCAAAAACAAGGCACGGACGTCTTATTCCTCAATACACTGCGCTTCCGTTCAGATCCACCTTTGACCATCCGAATTCCACTGACCGAAACCCAGGTTCCGGCCGTTCGAGCGGCATTGGGGCGTACCGGCGAATTTGAAGGCTTAGACTACCGCGGTGTGCAGGTGCTGTCGCATCTTCTTCCCATACCCGATACCCCCTGGTTCATGGTGGCCAAGGTGGATCAAGCTGAAATCCTGACTGGCGTTCGTTCGCTCGGGCTGACTGTGCTGTTGGTGGTGCTGCTTTCTGTGCTGATGACCGCGGTTCTGGCAGTGTACACTTTTAATCACCGCCATCGGGTTCTGCTTCAGAACTTGCTGATGGAAGAACAGCAGCGGCGTCAGGCTCAGGAAGAAACCCGCACAACCCTTTACAGCATTGGCGATGGGGTCATTTGCACAGACGGCGCAGGGCTGGTTACCCTGCTGAATCCCATCGCCGAAGCTCTTACCGGCTGGAGCGAGGCGGAGGCGAAGGGTAAACCGCTGGCGCAGATCTTTCACATTATTAGCGAGGAAACGCGTTTGCGGGTCGAGAACCCGGTGGAACGCGTATTGCGCGAGGGCAGCATTGTTGGATTGGCCAATCGCACGCTCCTGATTCACCGGGACGGCGGCGAACGCCCCATCGTCGACAGCAGCGCGCCCATCCGCAGCGCGGAGGGAAAGATCACCGGTGTTGTGCTGGTTTTTCGCGACCAAACAGAAGAACGTGCCGCGCAGCGAGAGCGGGCGCTGCTCAACTTTACGATTTCCACCAGTCTCAACGAAATTTATCTGTTTGATGCCCAAACCCTGCGTTTCCGCTTTGCGAATGACGGTGCGATCAAAAACCTGGGTTACAGCATGGACCAACTGCACGGAATGACCCCGTTGAGTCTCAAACCCGAGTTCACCGCTGAAACCTTTCGACAAAAGCTGGAACCGCTGTTGAGCCACGACACTGCAAACCTGGTTTTTGAAACCTTCCACCAGCGGGCAGATGGCAGCCGTTACCCGGTGGATGTGCACTTGCAGTTGTTTGAATATGAAGGGGAGCAGGTTTTTCTGGCGGTCATCAACGATATCACTGAGCGCAGGCAGGCGGAAGAAGCCCTGCGGAAAAGCGAAAGCATATTCAAGAAAATCTTTGAAATCCTGCCCATCGGCTTGTGGCTGGCGGATAAGGACGGAACGCTTATTCAGGGTAACCCGGCCGGTGTGAAAATTTGGGGGATGGAACCCAAAGTTTCTCAGAGCGACTACGGCGTTTTCAAGGCCAGGCGGCTGCCTTCCGGAGCAGAAATCGCGCCGGATGATTGGGCTCTGGCGCACACCGTGAACGAGGGCGTGACCGTTGTGGATGAACTTCTGGAAATTGACGCCTTTGACGGCAAAACCAAGATCATTCTGAATTATTCCGCCCCCATTTTGGACAGCAGCGGGCAGGTAGAAGCAGCCTTTGTCGTCAACCAGGATGTCACCGAGCGTTATCAGGCTGAAGAAGCGCTGCAGGCCAGTGAGGAACGCTTCCGCGTTGCGCAGGAAATGTCTCCGGATGGGTTTACCATCCTTCATCCTCTGAAAAACGACAAAGGCGAGATTATTGACTTCACATGGATTTATGAAAACCAGGTCATCGCACGGATCAACGGAAGGGATCCGCAGGAAGTCATCGGCAAACGGGTTCTGGATCTTTTTCCAACGTATCGGGGCACCTCCTTTTTTCAGGCGTATATTCATACGGCCCTTACTGGGAATCCTGAAATCATTGAAGATGTCTATGTGGGAGACAATTTCTCAAGGCCGAAATGGCTGCGCCTGGTCATCGTCTCGATGGGTGAAGATATTGCTGTCCATGCCCAGGATATCACCGTTCGCAAGCAGGCAGAAATGAGAATCAATGAGCAGCTGAATGAATTGAAACGCTGGCAAAAGGCCACCCTGGGGCGCGAGGGCCGCGTCCTGGAGTTGAAACGTGAGGTCAACGAGCTGCTGACTCAAATGGGACAGCCGCCGCGCTACCACAGCCCAGACTCGGGAGAGAGCCAACATGACAACCTCCTATCTTGACCTCATTCAGAACGGGGCGCTGCTGCTGGCGACGGCTTTTTTGTTTGATTTGGGCCTGGAGCGCAGGCAACTCAGCCAGCGAAAGATCTGGCAAGTATTAATTGGCCTGTTGTTGGGAGGATTAGGTATTGTTTTAATGCTGCCCCCCTGGGTGCTGGCACCTGGTCTTTTCTTTGACACCCGTTCGGTGCTGCTGGGGATTGCCGGGCTGTTCTTCGGCACACTTCCCACCCTGGTCACGATGGGCATGCTGGCTGTTTTTCGCATTCTGCAAGGGGGGGTGGGAGTGCCGATGGGGGTCAGTGTGATCCTGGTTACCGGCACGATGGGCATTCTTTGGCGGCGCTGGCGGCATAAACCGCTGGATACACTGACCTGGCGTGAGTTATATCTTTTTGGCTGGGCAGTTCATATCGCCATGCTGCTGTGCACGTTTGCCCTTCCGCTGCAAACCGCGCTCTCCACCTTAGCCGCCATCACCCTGCCGGTTCTGCTCATCTATCCAGTTGGCACCATGGCATTGGGGCTGCTGATGGTCAACCGTCTGCGCCGTCAGCGGCTTGCACACGATTTGCAGCGCTCAGAAGTTCGCCTGCGATCTCTGGTAGAAATTCTGCAAAAGCCGGTTGAATCGGTGCAGGAATTTTTGGATTTTGCCCTGGAGCAGGCGATGCGGCTGACCGAGAGCAAAATTGGATACATCTATCATTATTCAGAAGAACGGAAAGAATTTGTGCTAAACACCTGGTCCAAAGAGGTCATGGACGCATGTGAGGTGATTGAACCGCAAACCTGCTACGAACTGGATAAAACCGGCATTTGGGGCGAGGCGGTTCGTCAGCGCAGGGCGATTGTTCTCAACGATTTTCAGGCTGCCCATCCCCTCAAAAAGGGGGTTCCAGCCGGGCATGTGAGGCTGCTCAAGTTTATGACTCTGCCGGTTTTCAGCGCAGAGCGAATTGTGGCGGTGGTGGGGGTGGCCAACAAAGAAGAGGATTACGATGAAGCCGACGTCCTGCAGCTGACCCTGCTGATGGATGGGGTTTGGAAGGTGATCCAAAACAAACGGGCCGAAGAAGCTCTGCGCACCAGCGAAGAGCAGAAAAATGCCATCATGGAGAATCTTCCGTCTGCCATCATCCATATCATCGACCGCGAGTTTCGCTACGTGTCCAATTTTGGTGAAGGGCTGCAAAAGGCGGGCCTGACGAATGAGATGCTGGTGGGCAAAACCATCTTTGAGGTGCTGGGGCCAGAGCTGGGTGAATCCCTCGCCGGAGAATACCGGCAGGTGCTGGATGGCAAGACGATCCATTTTGAGGGCAGCTTTCAGGGTCAGGATTACCTGATCCATGCCGCGCCGCTGCGGGATGAGCGCGGCAATATTACCCAGATCTTAACCTTCTCGCTGAACATTACAGAAAACATTCAAACCACGCAGCAGTTTCAGGCAGCCAATGCTGAACTGCAGCGGCTTTTTGAAGAATCGAATCAACTGCGTCTGGCGCTGCTCAGCGTGGTGGAAGACCAGCGGCTGGCGCAAGAGAAGGTGCAGCGGTTGAATCGTGAATTGGAGCAGCGCGTGCGGGATCGCACCGCGCAGTTGGAAGCCGCCAACAAAGAATTAGAGGCGTTTGCCTACTCGGTTTCACACGACCTGCGCGCCCCCTTGCGCGCGCTGGACGGCTTCAGCAGCGGTTTGCTGCGGGATTATCAGGATCAGCTGGATGCGCAAGGCCAGCATTACCTGACGCGCATTCAGGGAGCCACGCGCCGCATGGGGCAGTTGATCGAGGATTTGCTGCACCTCTCGCGCGTCTCCCGCCGAGAAATGAAACGCGAAGTGATAGACCTCAGCCAGATTGCCAGGCAGATCGCGGAGAATTTGGCCGAGCAAAACCCGCAGCGGCAGGTGGCGTTTGAGATTGCGCCCGATCTGCTGGTTCGGGCGGACGCGAGCCTGATGACGATAGCGCTGGAAAACTTGCTGGGGAATGCGTTTAAATTTACCAGCCGGTGTGAACAGGCCCACATCCAATTTGGGGTGGACGGTCATGCGGATGAAACCGTGTATTTCATTCGCGATGACGGGGCGGGCTTTGATATGGCTTATGCAGATAAACTCTTTGTGCCGTTTCAGCGGCTGCACAGCGAGCAGGAATTTCCTGGAACTGGCATTGGGTTGGCCACCGTCAGCAGGGTTATCAACCGCCACGGCGGTCGAATCTGGTGTGAGTCGGAAGTGAACCATGAGACGACATTTTACTTTACGCTAGGGGGAGAAAAAGCATGAAAAAACGATACATCTTGTTGGTGGAAGACAACTCTGATGACGAAGAACTGACCTTGATGGCTTTGCGACAAAGCAATATTGCCAATGAGGTTGTGGTGGTGCACGACGGTGTTGAGGCGGTGGAGTATCTCTTCGGCAGCAATAAATCGCCTGGCCTTGGGGTGAATGACCTGCCGCAGGTGATCCTGCTGGATCTAAAAATGCCCAGACTGGGCGGCCTGGATGTGTTAAGGCGTATTCGCTCCGATCTGCGCACACAGATGCTGCCGGTGGTCATTCTGACTTCTTCCAGCGAAGAGGAGGATATCCTCTCCAGCTACCGCCTGGGCGCCAACAGCTATGTGCGCAAACCGATTGAATTTCGAAGATTTGCTGAAGCTGTTCAGCAATTGGGTCTCTACTGGCTGATTGTCAATCAAACACCACCATTGAGGTAGCGCTGTGGATTCGAACTTGGCCCGCACCAACAGAAAAACAAACCCCCTCACCGACAAACTGCGGGTTGTGATTGTGGAAGACAACCCCGATGATGCCGATTTGATGCTCATGAACCTCAGCCATGAGGGCTTTTCGGTGGATTGGCGGCGGGTGGAGAACGAGACGGATTTTCTGAAGGCGCTGGAAACCCCGTGTGACCTGATTCTTTCGGATTGGAATTTGCCGCAGTTCAGCGGGCTGCGCGCACTCCAGCTGCTAAAAGAAAGCGGTCTAGAAGTTCCCTTTATCTTGGTGTCGGGCGGGATTGGTGAAGAAACCGCTGTGGCGGTGATGCGGCAGGGCGCGGCTGATTATCTCAAAAAAGACCGTATGGACCGCCTGGGTCAGGCGGTGAAAAACGCGCTGGAGCAGAAACGGCTGCAGGAGGAGTATCAGAAAGCCGCGGCGGCTTTGGCTGCTTCCGAAGCTGAGCTGCGGGCTTTGTTTGCTTCCATGCGCGATGTGGTGATCGTGATTGACCGCGAAGGGGTTTATTGTAAGATCGCACCCACCCAACCAGACCTGTTGGTGCGGCCGGCGGAGGAACTGCTGGGGAGGCGGCTGCTGGATGTATTCCCAACCGATCAGGCTGTGGAATTTCTCAGCGTGATCCATAAGGTGCTGGATACGCAGAAAACCCACTACATTGAATATGAATTGCAGATTGAGAACCGGCCTGTTTGGTTTGAAACCTCTGTCTCCCCCATGTCGGATGAGGATGTGATCTGGGTGGCGCGCGATATCAGCGAGCGCAAACAGGCCCAGGCCCAGATTCAACTGCAGGCGGCCGCGCTGGCCTCCACCGCCAACGCCATCATGATTACAGACCCTGGCGGCAAGATCGAATGGGTGAACCCGGCGTTTACTACCTTGACCGGCTATACCCTTCAGGAAGCTGTCGGCCGCACTCCGCAAATTCTAAAATCTGGAAACCAGGACCCGCGATTCTACCAGCAGTTGTGGGAAACCATTCTGGCGGGAAGGGTTTGGCGGGGTGAGCTGGTGAACAAACGCAAAGACGGCAGTCTGTATCATGAAGAGCAGACCATTTCGCCGGTACGCGACTCGGATGGGAAAATTCTAAAATTTATCGGTATTAAACAAGATATCACCCAGCGAAAACAAACCGAAGCCAGAGTGTTAACCCTCCTCCAGCGCCAGACACAAATTGCCGCGTTCGGGCGCGAGCTGGCGAATACACGCGATTTGCCTACCATCTTTCGCATCTCACAGCGCACCTTGAAACAGATGATGGATCTCGTTTTTTTTGCTGTGACCTTGATGGATGCCGAGACCCATGAGCTTAAGGCCGTTTATGCCAACCTGGATGACGTTGAGCTTGACCTGAACTCCCACCAGATCCTGAAATTGAAAGACACACCGATTAATGAGATTCCCTTAAAGGCCATTCAAGAGCGAAGGCCGATCACCACTGGCAACTTAACCAAGACTCGCAAGACCCTGGCTGCTCTGCGTGTTTCCGGCGCACAGGAGATTCGTTCGGCTTGCAGCCTGCCGATGCTGGCGAATGATCAGGTGATTGGACTGATCGAACTGCAAAGCCCGAATGAAAACGCTTTTCTGCCCGAAGACCTGGAATGGCTGAGCACCATCGCCAACCAGATCGGGCTGAACATCCAAAACGCGATGTATTTTGCAGAAATTCAACAGAAAGTGGATGAGCTGTCTACCCTGGCCATCATCGATTCGGCGGTGATCTCCCACCTTGAGCCCGAAAGAACCTATGCCGTTATTCTGGAACAAGTGACCCTCAGCCTGAAAGTGGACGCTGCTGTGCTGCTTTTATTTGACCCCAAAAGCCAGATGTTGGCGTGTGCGGCTGAGGTGGGCTATCTGTCCCCCGATATTTTACAAATGCGGCTGGAGCTGGGTGAGAGTCTGGCCGGAAAAGTGGCCCTGGACCGGCAATTATTACATAAGAACCTGGATGATCGGGATACTCCACCTTTTTTGAAAGAGGAATTTATCCCGAAAAGTTTTCTGGATTATTACGGCATCCCTTTGATCGCCGATTCTCAGTTAATTGGGGTCCTGGAAATTATGCACAGCAGCAGGCTGATTCCAAATGCCAATTGGCTGCGCTTTATGGAAATTGTAGCCGCCCGGGCGGCCGTCGCCATCCATACCATTCAGCTGTACGACAACATCCAGGATTCTCACCAGGAATTGCTGGAAGCCTATGAACTGACCATTGAAGGCTGGTCAAAAGCGATGGACTTGCGGGATAAGGAGACAGAGAACCATACCCAGCGGGTGACAGAGATGACGCTGCGCCTTGCGGAGCGCTTTGACATCCACGAGGATCAATTGGTGCATATCCGCCGCGGCGCACTGCTGCACGATATTGGAAAGCTGGGTGTGCCCGATCAAATTTTGCTGAAACCGGGCGCGCTGACCCCGGAGGAATGGAAAATCATGCGCCGGCACCCGGATCTGGCCCATGAGATGCTTTACCCGATTGAATATCTGCGCCCATCCCTGGACATCCCTTACTGTCACCATGAGAATTGGGACGGCGAGGGTTACCCGCGCGGGCTGAAGGGCGAAGAAATCCCTCTGGCGGCGCGCATATTCGCGGTGGTAGATGTGTTCGACGCACTGACCTCCGACCGGCCCTACCGCGAGGCCTGGTCTGTTCCAAAAACCCTGGCGTATATCCGGGAGCAGGCTGGAAAACGGTTGGACCCGTGCGTTGTGGATGTTTTTATTGAAATGCACAGCGCGAAGGAGATTTCCTATGATTGAGATCCCTGAGGCAGCCACGCTGGGGCATCAGATCCGTGAAGAGCTGACGGGGCGCCGGGTGGTGACGGTGCTTGCGGGCGCCGCGGCGCACAAATTCGCCTGGTATCACGGCGACCCGGCCGGATACGCGCCCCTGCTGGAAGGCGACACACTGGTTTCGGCGGCGGCGCACGGCGGCATGCTGGAATTGCACACCCAGCGCGCGCTGCTGCTGTTTCATGACGGCGTGAACCTGCGCCTGCATCCGGCGGCCGGCCCTGTGCCCGGTAAACACCAACTGCTGCTCACCTTCGATGACGGCAGCGCGCTTTCGGCTTCGGTGCAGATGTACGGCGGGCTGTACGCCTGGGACCGCCGCGAGACCTTTGACAACCCCTATTACCGCATCGCGCTGGAAAAGCCCTCCCCGCTGGAGCCGGAACAGTTCACGCAGGCCTATTTTATGCAGCTGCTGGCCGGCCCGGATGTGCAGAAGCTGAGCGCCAAGGCTGCTTTGGCTACCGAACAGCGCATCCCCGGCCTGGGCAACGGCGTTCTGCAGGACATTTTGTGGAAGGCGCGCCTTTTGCCCCGGCGCAAGATCAGCAGCCTGACGGAGGAGGAGGCCCAGAAGCTGTACGTCAGCCTGATGAGCACCCTGGCCGAGATGAGCCGTCTGCGCGGGCGGGACACCGAAAAGGACCTGTACGGTATCCCCGGCGGTTACTTGACGGTGATGTCGGCGAAAAACGCGGGCGCGCCCTGCCCGGCCTGCGGCCGCGCGATTGTCAAAGAGGCCTACATGGGCGGCAGTGTGTATACCTGCCCGAACTGCCAGCATTAGCCGGGGCGGGGGAGGGGGGCTTTTCTGCTAATCCCCCTGAGAAAAGCCGCGTAGTATGCACGGTTCGGGTCCGTGAGGTCGGCGGTTCCCGCGCGGAGGCAGCGGTTTTCTGATGACGAGGCGGGGGAAAAGAAAAAGGCCCCGCAGGTGGTTCCGCAGGGCCTGGGTGGGGCGGTGCTGCTAGTGCAGCAGTTCGGTGTGGTCCATCAATTTGCCGTCGATAAAGGCCTGAACGGCGGCGTCAATGTCGCTCTGGTCGGTGACCAGGGGCTGGATGTTCAAGCGGCGCATGCTCTCATAGGCCCCCATGCCCATGCCGCCGCACAGCAGCACCTTGCAGTCGGAGATGGCTTCAGCCATGCTGACGTGTTTGTTGTGCGAGGCGGCGTCCGTGCCGTGTTCGGGGCCGTGCTGGTGATCTTCGACGTGAGCCTCGGCGCTGAACTGGTTGTGGCCCAATTTGCTGCGCATTTCGCGCGATACGATCTGCCCGCCTTCGATGGTGAGCACCAGGTAGTAGGGGGCGCGGCCAAAATGCTGGCTGATGGTTTTGCCATCATCGGTAATGACAGCGATTTTCATGAACAACTCCTTCTTCATGGTTTCGGGTGAAAAATGCCGCCCGCCCACTTCTTCGCGCTCATCGGCGGGGTAGAGGATGAGCAGAAGCTGGGCGGTTTCGCCGCCGGTGTTTTCCCAGCAGTGGGGCAGATGGGCTTCAAACACCAGGCTGTCGCCGCTGTGCAAAAGGTAGTCCTCGCCGTCAATGCGATAATGGATGCTGCCGGACAGGCAGAAGACAAATTCATGCCCGGTGTGGACGATCATACGGTCGCCGCTGCCTGTGCCGGTTGAGAGCGTGACCAGGAAGGGCTGAACGGCGTGCCCCGCCAGATCTTTGCCCAGGTTCTGCATCTGCGTGCGGCCAAATTCGGCCTGGGGGCGCTGGCTGGCGGGGGTAAAGACCACGTGCTTTTCGGTGGGTTCCTCTTCAAAAAAGGCGGTGATGGGCACCGCCAGCGCGCGGGCAAGCTGCTGCAAGGTGCTGACCGAGGCGGAGGTTTTGCCGTTCTCGATCAGGCTGAGGGTGTTAATGTTCAGCCCGCTGCGGTCGGCCAGGGCGCGCAGTGAATAACCGCGCTGCGTGCGCAGTTCGCGAAGGCGCTTCCCGACCAGGAATTCAGCCGGGGTGAGGGAGGAGGGGGAGGGCCGGTCAGCCGCAGCGGGGGACATGCATTTACTCCGCGATCAGTTCGATGGGGGTGGTGTTGAAAACGTTGTCCGAAATCGGGCAGCGCGCGTCAATTTCATGCAGGAAGGCTTCTTTTTCCTGCTGGGTCATGTCGGCGTCAATTTTGGCGACCACGCGCACACCGCTAAAACCGGCGCGGACTTCGGTACTCTTGCCCATCAACACATCCGTATCCAGCTCGCCTTCGACATGCGCTTCAATCTTGCGCACGGGCAGGTGGCGCTGCCTGGCGATGATGGTGCCGATGGTGACCACGCAGCCCGCCAGGGAGATGAACAGATATTCCAGGGGGGTGGGGCCGGCGTCGCTGCCGCCGCCCGCGGGGGGCTGATCCACGATGGCGACGTGTTGGCGAGCGCGGGTTTCGATCTTATAATTTTCAACCTGTACGGCGTCTACTGAGACCAATTTTTTAGGCATTGCGAAGCTCCTTTGAAGTGATTTACCAATATTATAGTATTGATTGGGGCAAATGCCACTAATTTATACCAATTGATGATGAATGTCAGTTCAAACCTGCCTGAGTGTAATGTTGAATTGAGGAAAAGGGTTAATAGATGAGTTGACTTAATTTTTATACCATGCTATACTTGGATTATCTCGATTACAACAAACATCACGACTTATCTATGGATCTGCGCGAGGCTGAAAATGATCCCCCTTTCGATGGATAACATCTCGGTGATGAGCGTTCAATACTGGCATACCTCGTTTGAGTATTTTTTATCCTCGATGGAGCGCTGTCAGTTGAAGAACATCGAGCTTTGGGCTGGCGCGCCGCATTACAGCTACGACTGTTTTGAGACGAGAGCCGAAGCCGAGGCGCACATCCGCGCCATGCGCCGCCAGATCGAGGCGCGCGGGATGCAGGTGGTGATGCTGACGCCAGAGCAGTTGAATTATCCCATCAATATCGCCGGGCGCGAGGCGGGCTACCGTAAAAAGTCGCTGGATTACTTTACCCGTGCGATGGAAGATGCACTCTTGTTCGGCGCCGACCGGGTGTTCATCACCTCAGGCTGGGGCCTGTTGGACGAGCCGCGCGAAGATGCCTGGCGGCGTTCGGTGGATTCGTTGGGGGAATTGTGCGCGCGGGCTGAGAAAATGGGCGTTTCCCTGGTGATTGAACAGCTTCAACCGTATGAATCCAATTTGCTGACCACCTGCGACGATATGGTGCGGATGCTCAATGAAGTGTCTTCGCCAGCTCTCCAATGCTGTGTGGACCTGGTGGCGATGGCGGTGGTGGGGGATGAGTTGCAGGATTTCTTTGACCGCCTGCCCGGCAAAGTGCGGCATATTCACTTTGCGGATGGAAACCCCTCGGGGCATTTTATCTGCGGTGACGGCAACCTGCCCCTGCGCGGTTACCTGGCCACCCTGGAAGCCAACCAGTACAGCGGCTATTTGACGCTGGAGATCAACGACTCAATCTATTGGGATGACCCCCACACCTCGATTGCCCGCAGCGCAGAGTTTTTACGCCGCTGGCTGCCGGAAACGGTTGAGAAAGCCGCATGACCCCGGTAAAGATTTTCCACAGCCGCCCGCGGGACGAGATCGTTGAACGCATTGAGTGTTTGATGATTGAGCAGCAGTTAAAACCCGGCGACCGTTTGCCTGGGGAGCGGGAGCTGTGTGAGGCGTGGAACTGCAACCGCATGACCTTCCGGGCGGCGGTGAAACGGCTGATCGCGGAAGGCCGGCTGGTGAACATGCCTTCGGTGGGCAATTTTGTGGCCCCAGCCCGACTGGAACGCTATTTACAAGACCTGACCTCTTTTTCCGACTTTGTGATGCTGCAAGGACGCAAAATTGAAAACCGGCTGGTCAGCCAGGGGCTGCTGCCGGCGGCGGCGCGCATTGCGGAAAAATTACAGGTTAAAGAAAGCAGCGACATCTTTCAGTTGGTACGCTTGCGGGCTGTAGATGAAACGCCGGTGTCTTTGGAATCGGTCATGCTGCCTTGCCAGCGGTTCCCAGGCATTCACCGCTATAACTTCGAGCGTCTCAGCCTGTATGGGGTGTTGGAACGCAAATACGGGGTGATTTTTTGCAGCGGTGAGGAAGAGATCAGCCTCACTTATGCCGATGCGAACGAAGCGGAACTCCTGGGTGTGCAGGAAGGCGAGGCCCTGTTCTACCTGAAAGGCCTCACCTGGGATGAGCAGCACAACCCGATTGAATTGATCAAATCGGTCTCGCGGGTGGATCAAATTCGCTTTGCGGGGATCCTTCAATGAGCGAAATGGGAGTGTGGGCGATGCGTGTGGCAGCCGTGGGCGACAATTGTGTGGATGCCTATGCTCATTTGAGCAAATCCTACCCGGGGGGCAACCCGGTGAATGTGGCCGTGTATCTGCGCCGGCTGGGCATGGACGCATCGTACACGGGTATGGTTGGCAATGACGCCTACGGTTACTTAATGAAAAACGCCCTGTACGCCAAGGGTGTGGATATCTCTCATCTGCACACCCGCCACGGGCGCACGGCCGTGACCCAGGTGGAACTGGTGGAGGGAGAGCGGGTTTTTGGCGACTATGACGAAGGTGTGATGGCCGATTTTAAGCTCACCGAGGCGGATGTCGAATTCCTGTGCCGCCATGACCTGATTCACACCGGCATTTGGGGAAAAATTGAGCGCGATTTGGGCAGGCTTCAGCAGCGGGGGATGCGGATCTCTTTTGACTTCGCCGATAAGTTGGATCACGAGGTGGTGGGAATTGCCCTGCCGCATGTGGATTATGCTTTTTTCTCCTACACTCACGAGGACGAATTTATCCGCAGCTACCTGCAGCTGGCCCAGCAGGCTGGCCCGCGGGTGGCTGTGGCCACGCTGGGCGAAAACGGCAGCCTGGCTTATGACGGGCACACCTTCACGCGGTATGGAATTGTGCCGGTGGACGTGGTGGACACGATGGGGGCGGGGGATTCTTTCATCGCCGGCTTCCTTCGGGCGGCGCTCTACGGTGAGCAGCTGGGCGACTGCCTGAAGGCTGGGGCGGAGAACGCGGCCGTGACCTTGCAATACATGGGCGCATGGGAGCTGGAAGCCAACACCAAGCAGGTGCTGGATGCGGCGGCCATCGGCGACAACTGCATGGATGTCTATCCTGCGTTAGGGACGGCCTACCCGACTGGAAACGTGGTGGATTTTGCCATCCACCTGCGCCAGCTGGGCGTGCCGGTGTCGGTGATCAGCACCACGGGGGAGGATGACTACGGCCGGCAGATGGTGGATGCGCTGCGCGGTGAGGATTTGGACCTGTCTCATTTTCACACAGCGCCCGGCCTCACTGCGGTGACGTATATGGAACTGGATGGGAATGAGCGCATCCACGGCGAGTATGCCGAGGGAGTGTTGGAGACGATGGTTTTTTCCAAAGAGGATCTGGGCTTCGCCGCGCGCCATACGCTGGTGCACAGCGCCTTTTGGGGCAAGGCGCATGAGCATCTGGCCGACCTGCACGCCCACGGGGCGGTGGTCAGCTTTGACTACGCCACCAAAATGGACGATGCACTGGTGCCCCAAACCTTGCCCTGGGTGGATTATGCCTTCTTCTCCATGCGCTGCACGCCAGAAGAGGCGCAGGTCCCCTTGCGCCGGCTGCACGGGTTGGGGGCGGGGGTGGTGGTGGCTACCCTGGGCGAGCAGGGCAGCGTGGCTTTTGATGGCAAGGATTTTTACACATTCGGGATTGATCCGGTGGAGGTGGTGAACACGGTGGGCGCCGGGGATGCCTTCATCGCCGGATTTATGGCCGGGGTGCTGCGCGGCGAATCCCTGGAGGATTGTTTGAAATCCGGCGCAAAAACGGCCTCTTCAATTTTGGGAATTTTTGAACCATGGCGAAAGACACGCTGAGCGCTCCCCATAAAAACCCGATTTACATGCAGCTGCGCGAAATCCTGCGCGCGCGCATGGATGACGGCGAATATATTCCTGGGGCGGCCATCCCATCGGAGAGCGAGCTGGCCCAGGAATTTGGCGTACACCGCCTGACCGTGCGCAGCGCCATCACCGCCCTGGTGCATGAAGGCTTGCTGAAGCCTGTGCAGGGCAAGGGCGTGTTTGTGATGGGAAAAAAGCTGGGGCGCGATTTGGAACGCCTGACCGGGTTTCGCCAGACGATGCGTGAACGGAATGTGATTCCAGACACGCGGGTGATGTTCATGACGCGCAGACCGGCGGGGCTAAAGTACGGTCAAATTTTAGAGATGGATCCCGAAGCGGAAGTGTATTATATCCGGCGGCTGTGTTTGGCAAATGATGACCCGGCTTCGTTCGAAGATATTTTTATTCCGTGTTCCTTGTTGAACGACCTCGAATCGGTGGATTTGAACGTTTTTTCCCTGTTCGATATTTACAAGTTTAATGGGATTCAGGTGACCCGCGCGTGGCAAACGCTGTCGGTGACCCAATTGGATGCCAAGGACGCGCGCATCTTGCAGATCAAACCGGGGACTGTGGTGCTGATGTTTGACTGCATCAGCCGCGATGCAGCCGGACGGGTGGTGGAATACAGCCGTTCTTGGGCGCGCAGCGATAAGGCCAGCTTTACCGTGCATTACCAACGCGAGCCGAAGCAAAATTGATGGCGGCATAGGAGGGCAGAATATATTCAAATGCATTCATAGGCACTCTTAAGTAAACCGGACGGCTGGATCTTTTTTTGACCGATAAGGAGGCTGCTCAGAAATAATCGGAAACGGATGCTGCACACCTCAACAAATGAAAAAAGGAGGCACAGACAAAACGAGTCTGCCTGTGCCTGGCCAACCACCCGTGGAGAGGGATAACCTGACCAGTGACCGCCTCTCCCGGATCATTGGGGAGTTTAATTCTATCACGCTTGACCCAACGGTTGATAGAATTTTGCTCCCGTCACAGAAGTTCGGATGAAGGAGTGAAACATGTCAACAGCTGGATCCAAAGATCTTGGCCGGAAACTGGGCCTCAGCGCAGCCCTGGCGATCGCCGTGGGGACGACGGTAGGCTCAGGGATTTTTGCGTCGGTGGGTGAAGTCGCCGCGGCGGCGGGTTCGCCCCTGATGACGATCCTGGCCTTTGTGATTGGCGGCCTGATCATCATCCCGCAGATGATGGTGTATGCGGAGCTGTCCACGGCCTATCCGGTGAACGGCGCGGACTATATCTACTTGAAAAAAGCCGGAAGCCGCCCGCTGGCGTTCTTGAGCGGTTGGGCCACTTTTTGGGCCAATGACCCTGTGTCTATTTCGATCATGGCGCTGGCCATTGTGCGTTTTCTGGGCTTTTTGGTGCCGGGAATTTCGGACATGGGCGGCAAGCTCATCGCGGTAGTGGCGGTGTTGTTCTTCATGTATCTGCATTTGCGCTCGGTGGAAATTGGCGGCGGCTTCCAGACGATCATCACCGCGGCCAAGATCATCCCCTTCGTACTGGTGATTGGCCTGGGGATCTTCTTCCTGCGCGGTGAGTATGTCAGCGCTGCGCCCGCGGTCGACGCCCCGATGGGGCTGATGGCCCTGCTGGCGGGCATTTCCGCCACCAGCTGGTCGTACACTGGCATGGGTGCAGTGACCTATATGTCGGGCGAATTCAAGAATCCCGGCAAAGTGCTGCCGCGCGCGCTGATTGGGGCCTCTTTGATCGTTTTGGCGCTGTATTCGCTGCTGGCACTGGTGGTGAGCGGCCTGCTGCCCTTCAATGAGCTGGCGGCTTCGGGCACGCCCATCGCCGATGCGGTGGCTAAGTTGCCGGTGATCGGCCCCATCGCGGGTATTTTTGTGGCCGTGACGGGCATCATCGTGATCATCGGCTCGCTCTCCAGCTGCATCATGTACCAGCCCCGCCTGGAGTGGGCGATGGCGCGCGACGGCCTGTTCTTCAAAGTGTTCGGGCACACCAACGAAAAGTATGAGACCCCCGACTACTCCATTATCATCCAATGCGCGCTGGGGATCATCCTCATCTTCGCGTCCAACTTCGTGGAGCTTTTGGGCTATTTCACCCTGGTGCTGCTGCTCAAGAACATCCTGACCTTTGGCTCGGTCATTTGGAACCGCAAGAACGCGGACTACAACCCGGTGTACCGTATGCCGGTGTGGTGGCTGACCACCTTTGTGGCGATTGCCTCTTCCCTGATCCTGGTGGTGTCCACCTTCCAATGGGCGCCGGTTCCGGGGCTGGTCGCGGCGGGGATTGTGGTGGTGACCGGACTGCCTGTGTACTATTATTGGGAAAGTCAGAATAAGAAAAACGCGGCTCGCGAAGCTGCGCAAAAGTAGGGCGATTCTCCTCTTCAGCCGGTGCGGCTGCTTTAATAACAGCCGCACCGGAAGTTCAAAAAGATAGGCGTCTATGTTAATCATTGATAAGAATAAAGTAGATTTTTTGGTGACTGCCCACATGGTTGAGGAAGTGCAGCAGATTTTGGATCGCGATTTTCCCAAAGTTGCTGCCATTGTGGACGAGGTTCTGAGCGGTGGCCTGGATAAGGTGTATTTTGTGGCCTGCGGTTCGCCCCTGAGCGCGGCGGAAACGGCCAAAGCCTTGTTTGACCAGTACAGCACCATTCCATGTGAGGCCTACAGCGGCTGGGATTTTTGTCATGCAACTCCGAAGAAGCTGGACTCGCGCTGTCTGGTGATTGGCATTTCCCACTACGGGAAAACGGAAGAAGTGATCCGCGCGCTGGAAATTGCCGCCCAGCGCCAGGCCGTGGTGGCCTGCGTGACCAACAAGGCTGATAACCCTCTGGCAGCGTTGGGTAAATATGTGATTGATTACCACGCGGAGAGCATTTGGGAAGCGCACACGCTGATCAGCTATGCCTTTGCACTCAACATCATTTCGCGCTGTGAGCCTCACCCCGAAGTGGACGCCATCCTGGCGCAGATCCCACGCCTGCCGGACATCCTGGGACGGCTGATTGCCTCGTACGAAGAAACCGGGCGGGCTTTGGGTGAGCGGGCTTCCAAATGGCCGTTTATCTACACCGTGGCGGGCGGTATTTTGAAACCCCTGGCGTATAAAGAGGGGATTGTGACTTTGATGGAATTCACCTGGACCCACGGCTCAGTTCTGAACAGCGCCGAGTTTCGCCACGGGCCTTTGGAAGTTGTGGAAGAGGGGGTTCCCTTCATCTTCCTCCTGGGGACCGATCCCAGCCGCGAGATCACGGAACGCACCTTGAATTTTGTGAAACGCTATACCTCGGATGTGATCACCTTTGATTATGCAGAATTAGGTGAGGGGCTGCACCCGATGTTGGCTCCGATGATCTTGTTTGTGCCGATGGAATGGTTCAGCTATTACCTATCGATCTATAAGGATCATAACCCCGACGATCGCCGCTATTACGGCGGGCTGGTGGAGTATTAGGCTGGAGTTTGAGGACATCATGAAAATTGGAATGTTCACCATGGGTTACATGCGCTACCCGCTGGAGCGGGCTTTCATGGACGCGGCGCGCTTTGGCTACGACGGCATTGAGCTGTGGGGCGGACGGCCGCACGCTTTTCCACCCGATCTGGCGGCGGGAGCGCTGGAAGATGTGATGCGTCTTTCGGTGCAGTACGATGTGCCCATCATCGGCTTCACCCCTGAAACGAACATGTACCCGTACAATATGATGATCGGGACAGAGGCCATGCGGCGCGAGAGCCTGGATTACATCAAGCTTTCGATGGATATGGCCAAGAAAATGGATGCAGGTTTTACGCTGATCTCGGCCGCGCACGCCGGTTACGACACCCCGCGCAAGGAATACTGGGCGCGCCTGATCCGCAATTTGAAAGAGTTGGCGGCGCATGCCGAGGCGATTGAGATGGATCTGCTGTTGGAGCCGCTGACCCAATACGAAAGCAATGTGGTGGTCACCTGCAACGATCTGGTGGAGGCTTTGGACGAGATTCATTCGCCGCGCCTGTTGGGCATGTGCGACATTTGCCCGCCGTTCTGCAATCAGGAACCCATCATGAGCTATTTCCACAAGCTGGGCGACCGTCTGCGCCATCTGCATATCATTGACAGCGACGGCCGTTCGGATATGCACCTGGTGCCAGGGGAGGGCAGCATCCCGCTGCGCCAGTTGTTCCGCGAGATCGAAGCCGTAAATTACCGCGGTTTCTGCACGATTGAATTGGTAGCGGCCTACATGAATGAGCCTTCTTTGTACAGTTCGCTGGCCATTGAGCGCGTAAACGACCTTTTGGATGATTAAGCCGGAAGGCGCTGCCGATGAGCCTGGTGATTGATATTCACACCCACCCCGCTTTCTTCGAGGCCATCAACGCCGATGAGGAGCGGCTTCATTTGCGCCAGACCTGCCTGGGGCTGTACAAGACCGGTGCAGCTCCATTGGCGCACATCTTCAACCAGATGAAATACGCCGGCATTGACCGCCTGGGGCTGCTGCCCTTGGATCTGACCACCACCCACGGGGTGGAACTGGTGAGCAACGCCGAGATTCATCATCTGGTTTCGCTTGCGCCGGAGAAATTCATCGGCTTTGCCAGCGTGGATCCCCGTCGCAAAGATGCGGTGGAGGTGTTGGAATATGCCTTTGGGGAGTTAAAGTTGAGCGGGCTGAAGCTGCATCCCGCCAAGCAGAAGTTTTACCCGATGGATGAGGGGCTAGACGCGGTGTATGCCTGCTGCCTGCGCCATAACAAGCCCATACTGTTTCATGCGGGCATCAGCCTACAGCCGGATGCTCCCTCGCAGTATGCACGCCCAGAACATTTTGAGGCCGTGGCCTTGCGGTACCCGCGGCTTCGTATGTGCCTGGGGCACTTTGGCTGGCCGTGGGTGGTAGAGACAGCCGCGCTGCTGCTGAAATATCCCAACGTGTATGCGGACACAGGTCTGCTGTATTTTGACAGCGCCCGAGAGTTCTATCAGCATGTGTTCACGCGCACCCTGGGGCAGCATTGGGTGGACCGCAGTCTGCGGCATCAGGTCTTGTTTGGCTCCAACAACCCGCGTTTTGAGCAGATCCGCATGGTGGAAGCCCTGCACACCCTGGGGTGGCGCGCGAGCACCCTTGAACTGGTGCTGGGGGGTAACGCCTTGGAATTTTTGGGATAAAGGATGGGAAGCCCGTGTACACTCTGGAGAAAATCACCTTTTTAACCGAGCAGTACAATCAGCTGATCCCCATCACCCAGGCTGTGCGGGATGTGGCGGCGCGCTCACAAATTCGCAGCGGGTGGGTGGGGGTGGTGACCCTGCACACCACCACCGGTATTTTGGTGAATGAGCGTGTGGAATGTCTGGAGGTGGATATTCAGGAAGCGCTGGAGCGGCTGGTGCCGGAGGATCACCCCTATATGCACGCGCGGATTCTGCCCTCCTACGGGAGCACGGCGGGCAACCCCACCGGCCACCTGAAATCGATGCTGACGGGTAACCACTGCCTCTTTCCACTGCACGAGGGGGAAATGGTGATGGGAGAGGCGCAGGAGATTTATTTTTGTGAATTTGACGGCCCCGCCCGACGTACAGTGGTGATCAGCGTTTTGGGGGAGTAGAGGGAGTCTTAGAGCTTATTGGCCAAATCGGAGATTTCTTGTTGGCGCTGGAATTTTCGGCCGTTCTCGTTGCTCACCTTGCGGCCGTCCCACAGCCAACAATCCACCACCACGGCGGATTCCAGGGCGGCGGGCAAAGGCGCCGGGCGGCCTTTTTCGCTGGCGGGGGCGGGGTCATCCCAGCGGCAGCGGCGGAAATTGACATGCTGCAGCACGGCCCCACGCCAATAAGCGCCGCGCAGATCCGCGCCTTCCAGATGCGTGTCTTCTAATTGGGCTTTTTTGAAATCACAGCCGCTCAGGTCGGCCTCGCGCAGGTCGGCGTGGGTGCAGCGGGCCTGGGTGAGGTTGGCCCTCGCCAGGTGGGCGCCGTGCAGGTGGGCGTGATGAAAGCGCGCCTGGGTCAGGTTGAGGCCTTCCAGGTGAATGTGCGCGGCGTGGGTGCGGTCGAAAAACGCGCCCTGGAATTCCAGGTCAGTTTTCTCAAGGGAAAGGTGCGGCAGCCACCCCATTTCGTGCAGCAGGCCAAGCAGGCCGCCTTTGCCGCGGGGGTCCAGGCTTTGCAGCGCGCCGCGCAGAATGTGCAGCGCCTGGGGGGCGTCGTGGGGGGGCGATGGCAGGGATTGGCGCACGGCCCTCAGGGCCTGTTCGCGTTGGGCGGCCAGGGTCTGTACTCTTTCCAGATGTTCCTGACGGTTCTTTTGGGCCAGGTCGTCTTGATCTTCCAACCAGGCGGAAACCCACACGGCAAACAGGGCGGCCGCGGCGAATTCGAACCCTTTGAGCAGGGTGAAGGTGGCGTAACCGCTCCAGGCCAGGCTGTCCACCGTGCCCAGTTGGCGCAGACCGGCGGCGGTCAGAGTCCACAGCAAGATGACGGCCAGGGCAGCCAGACCGGCCAGGCGGGCCCAGCCCCAGGGATTCAGCGGGGGTTTGATCCAGCGCATGAAATGAGGAATCTCCTATCCACAGGGATGTACTCTGATTGTATCGCGTTTGTGCTTTTTAACCGGGAATGGGGCGGCGAACACCCGCGGCACCGCAGGCGCCGGTTGGATGGGTGTGCATCTGGGCAATTTGCTGGCGGATTAGGCGGCACAGCGAAACAGCAGACTTAAATGACTGCGCCCTCCACGGGTGACCGGGAGGGCGCAGTTTTGCGTTAAGCAGGTTACTTGCGCATCATCATCGAGTCGAGGTCTTCATCCAACGACTGCAAATCTTCCTCGTGTTCCACCTCTTGCTGCAGGATGGTGAGGACGATGTTGTAGGTGACGGGGTCTTTGTCTTTGACCAGACCCAGGAGGCGCTGGTACACGTCAATGGCGCACTGTTCGCCTTTGATATTTTGGGCCAGGATCTCTTTTACAAAGGCATCGGTGGGGGCCTCGTAGCCGCAGTGGGTGTGCTTGAGCCACTCTTCGGGGCTGATGAGGGGGGTGCCGCCCAATTGAATGATGCGCAGCGCCAGCATATCGGCGTGAGCCAGTTCTTCCGTGGCGTGCAGCAGCAGCTCGGAAGCGACGGCGTCCTTCATGGGGCCTTTGACGATTTTCGCGCCCAGCCAGTATTGATAGTAGGCCAGCCACTCATCTGCAAATGCCTGGTTGAGCAGGCGCAGCAGTTCATCCACGTCCATGCCAACAATCTGACGACCTTTGGTTCCCATGTTTTTCTCCTATCGTTGGGGGTAGGTTGCTTTCTGTTTTTATTCTAGCATATCTTGGGGCGGTGCGCCCGCAGGGGGAAGGGCTGATTCTGGGCGGACGGCTTGACTCTGGGGACGGAATCCGCTATAGTTATGTAAACGTTTACATGAACGCGTAAACGGAAAAGACCAGTTCTGGGGCTGGTTGTGCGCCTGTGCGGCGGAAAACCCTCTGTGACAGCTTTTTTTGAATGGAGAAACGTGAACGAAACCCGTGAATACTGGATTTTGATCGCCAGGGATGTAAACGCTTCCAAATGAGCGCAGCTAACCGGAAGGTCACCATTGTGGAGGTCGCGGCGGCGGCAGGGGTGTCTTTTGGCACCGTGTCGCGCGTGATCAACGGTGATGCGCATGTGCGCCCCGAAACCCGCCAGCGCGTTTTGGAAGCCATGCGCGCCCTGCATTTCACCGCCAACCGTCAGGCACGCCGTCTGGCGGGGGGGCGCTCTAACAGCGTGGGCGTGCTGGTTCCCGATCTGGGTACCGGCTACATCGGCGAGATCGTGCGCGGCATTGACGCCGAGCTGAGCCTGAGCGGGTACGACCTGATTCTGTACACCACCCACCGCGCCCCGGCCAAAGAAGCAGAATACGTGGCCAATTTAGTGCAGGATATGGTGGATGGGCTGCTGCTGGTGCTGCCGCGCAATCCCACGGATTATCTTTCTACCCTGGCGCAGCGCGGCTTTCCCTTTGTGCTGATTGACCATCAGGGCACGGGGGCTGACTGCGCGGCGGTGGCGGCGGCCAACTGGCAGGGGGCGTATAACGCCGCGGACGCGCTGATCCGCATGGGCCACCGGCGCATCGGCTTCATCACCGGAGCGCTGGATTTGGGTGCGGCCGTGGACCGTCTGGACGGTTTTCAAACCGCGCTGCGCGCCCACCATATTCCTGATGAGGCGGAGCTGATTTACCAGGGAACCTTTCACCAGACGGACGGCTACACCGCCGCCTGTCATTTTCTGGACCTGCCGCAACCGCCCACCTTGATTTTCGCCTCCAACGATGTTATGGCGATGGCAGCGATGGACGCTGTGCGCGAGCGCGGGCTGCGCGTGCCGGAGGATATCTCGGTGATGGGCTTTGACGATATCCCCCAGGCGGCCCTGGTGCGGCCCGCTTTAACCACCGTGCGCCAGCCTCTGGAGCAGATGGGGCGCATGGCGGTGCAGATGCTGATGGAAATTTTTGGTGACCCGGCGGTTTCCCCCCGGCGGATCGAACTTCCCACGGAATTGATCCTGCGCGATTCAACCGCGCCCCCCAAGGCCCAGCCGTCCTGAGGATTCGGGCGGAGAACGTGCCAGGCGATCTCTTGAAACCTACTTTTTAATCGGAGTGAAACAGATGAACCCACGCAGTCAATCTTCCATCGCGGCCAGCCAAGCGGCTGAACTTTTGGGGCGCATGACCCTGATCGAAAAAATTACCCAATTAAATTCCTGCTGGATTCAGGAATTGCAGACCGACGGCCATTTTCATCCGCAAAAAATCCGGGCGCGGCTGGGGCAGGGCATCGGGCAGATCACCCGCCTGTCGGGCGGCACGACCCTCGATCCGCAGGCCGCGGCCAAGATGGCCAACACCATCCAGCACCAACTGGTGGAGCACACCCGCCTGGGCATCCCCGCCATCTTCCACGAAGAATGCTGCGCGGGGAGCATGACCTTGGGGGCCACGGCCTACCCGCAGATGCTGGGGCTGGCCTCCAGCTTTGAGCCGCAGTTGGCCGAGCGCATGACCGCCGAGATCCGCAAACAGCTGCGCGCTTTGGGCGCACACCAGGGCCTCGCGCCGGTGCTGGATGTGGCCCGCGACCCGCGCTGGGGGCGAGTGGAAGAGACCTTTGGTGAAGATCCGCTGCTGGTGAGCCAGTTTGGGGTGCATTACATTCGCGGCCTGCAAAGCGACGACCTGCGCCAGGGGGTCATGGCCACCGGCAAGCACTTTGTGGGCCACAGCCTTTCGCAGGGCGGGCTGAACTGCGCGCCGGTGCAGTTGGGCTGGCGCACGCTGTGGGAGGTGTATTTGATGCCTTTCCAGGCGGCCATCCGCGAGGCGGGTCTGGCTTCGATGATGAACGCCTATCCAGAACTGGACGGTGAGGTGGTGGCGGCTTCGCGCCGCATTTTAACCGACCTGCTGCGCGGCAAGCTGGGCTTTGACGGCGTGGTGGTCTCGGATTACGAAGCGGTGATGATGATCCACACCTATCACCACATGGCGCCCGACCTGCAAAGCGCTGCGGCGTTGGGACTGCGCGCGGGGATTGACGTGGAACTGCCCACGGCGCAGTGCTACAACGACTCCCTTGTGGGTCTGGTGGAATCCGGCAAAATTCCGTTGGAGTGGGTGGATCTGGCCGTGCAGCGGCACTTGCAGATGAAATTTGAATTGGGGCTGTTTGAAAACCCCTATGTGCCCGAAGAAGGTGTTCTGGATGTGTTTGAGACGGCAGAACAGCGCGCCCTGGCACTGGAGATCGCCCGCAAGAGCCTGGTGCTGCTCAGCAATCACGGCATGCTGCCGCTGGCCAAGACGGTGAAATCCCTGGCGGTGATCGGCCCGAACGCGGATGACCCCCGCAACCTGCTGGGCGATTATTCCTACGCGGCGGTGGTGGACCTGCTGGACTTCCAAAAACCCGCCGATTCGGCCTTTGAAAAGCTGGACCGCGCCGCGCTGAAGCCCCACGAGGTGCGTGTGGTGACGGTGCGCTCGGCCCTGGAGCGCCAGCTGCCGAAGACCCAAATCCTGTACGCCAAGGGCTGCGATGTGTTCTCTGAAGACCGCACCGGTTTTGAGGCGGCGGTGCGCGCCGCGGAGCAGGCCGAGGCGGTGGTGCTGGTATTGGGCGACAAGCCCGGCCTGACCCTGGACAGCACCTGCGGCGAAACGCGCGACAGCGCCGATCTGCGGCTGCCGGGTGTGCAGGAAGAGCTTGCCCGTGCGGTTTTGGCCGTTGGAAAGCCGGTGGTTGTGGTGCTGATCAACGGCCGCCCGCTGGCCATTCCAGAACTGGTGGACTCGGCTGGGGCGGTGCTGGAAGCCTGGATCCCCGGCGAAGAGGGCGGTACGGCTGTGGCGGAGGCCCTGGTAGGCGATATCAACCCCGGCGGCAAACTGACCATGACCTTCCCGCGCTCGGTGGGGCAGCTTCCGGTGTTCTATAACAACAAACCCGCGGGGCTGAAATCCAACTGGTATGTGAATTACGTGACCGAAAGCATCCGCCCGCTGTTCCCCTTTGGCCACGGGCTGAGCTACACCACGTTTGAATACTCCGACGCCTCGGTTTATCCGGCGCAGGCGCAGGCGGGTGAGATGGTGGAAGTGCGCTGCACGGTGAAGAACACCGGTTCCGCGGCAGGGGATGAGGTGGTGCAGCTGTACTGCCATGACCTTTACGGCAGCACCCCGCGCCCGGTGAAAGAGCTGAAAGGCTTTGCGCGCGTGTCCCTGCAGCCAGGGGAGAGCCGTCAGGTGAGCTTCCAACTGCCGGTGAACCTGCTGGCGTTCTATGATGAGAATCTGGATCTGGTGGTGGAAGCCGGCCCGGTGGAAGTGATGCTGGGCAGCTCTTCCGAAGATATCCGCTATACGGGCAGCCTGGAGATCAGCGGCGCAGCCAAGACCCCCATCGCGCAGCGGCTGTTCGGCTGTGAGGTGCAGGTAAGCTAGCGGCCGCCGCGAACGCAGATAAACAAAGCCCCCCTGAGGTGTTCGAAACCCTCAGGGGGGTACTTCTTTGCGGCAAGGAGTTTATCGGGAACTCATGCGCGCAAAAGCGGATTTTAAACTGGGATACAGCGATTTAAACACCGCGTACGATTCGCGGTAGGCGTCAAAATTCACCGGGTTGGGGGGCGTGCGGCGGGTGAGCTGGATGGTAGCGTCGCAGGCGGCCTGCACATCCGGCCAGAAGCCCGCGCCCACCCCGGCCAGCAGGGCCGCGCCAAAGGCACCGCCCTCACTGGTGTTGATTTCCACCAGCTCGGTTTCCAGCACATCGGCTAAGATCTGACGCCAGAGGGCGCCCTTGGTTCCGCCGCCAGAGGCGCGCACCTGGTGAATCTGGCCCAGGCCCGCGGCGCGAATCAGCTCGAAGCTGTCTTTCAGCCCAAAGGCCACACCTTCCAGCACGGCGCGGGTCAGATGGCCGCGGGTGTGGCGCAGGGTCATGCCGATGAAGGCGCCTCGCGCCAGGGGATCGGGGTGGGGGGTGCGCTCGCCGCTGAGGTAGGGCAGGAATTGCAGCCCTTCGCTGCCCGCGGGAACGGCGGCGGCCTCTTCCAACAGAGCTTCGAAGCTCATGTCGGGGGCCAGGGTGTCGTGATACCACTGCAAAGAACCAGCGGCGCTGAGCATGACGCCCATGAGATGCCACAGGCCGGGGGCCGCGTGGCAGAATGCGTGCAGACGGCCCTGCGGCTCAACCCAGGCCTGGGGCGTGGCGGCAAACACCACGCCGGAGGTGCCGACAGTGAGGGCGATGACCCCCGGCTGCACCGCGCCGACGCCCACCGCTTGGGCGGCCTGATCCCCACCGCCGGCAGCCACCGGCGTTCCGGCACGCAGGCCGGTGAGGGCAGCGGCTTCGGTGGTGATGCGCCCCGTGAATTCGGGGCCTTCAAAAGTGGGCGGGAACCATTCGGCGGGCAGCCCCAGAGCCGTCAGAACCTCAGACGACCATTGGCGGGCTTGGAGATCAAACAAAATGGTGCCGCTGCCGTCGGCTTTGTCCATGGCGAACTCGCCGGTCAGCCGGTAGCGGATGTAATCTTTGGGGAGCAGCACGTGGCGGGCCTGAGCAAAGACCTGCGGCTCGTTATTCTGCACCCACAGGATCTTGGGCGCGGTGAAGCCAGTGAGGGCGTCGTTTCCGGTGATTTGGATGAGGCGCTCTTTCCCGATGCGCTCGCGAATCTGGTTGCATTCGGCGGCGGTGCGCTGATCGTTCCACAGGATGGCCGGGCGCAGCACCTGGCCTTCGGCACCCAGGAGCACCAGTCCGTGCATCTGGCCGGTCAGGCCGACCGCGGCGATATGCGCGGGATCCGCGCCGGTTTCTTCCAGCACCTGACGGATGCTGGCGGCGGCTGCCTGCCACCACTCCTGGGGATCCTGCTCCGACCATAAGGGGCGGGGGGTGGAGAGGTTGAGGCGGGTGGAGCCTACCCCCAAAACGCGTCCGGCGGTGTCCGTCAGCAGGGCTTTGGCGGTGGTGGTGGATAGATCAATGCCCAGCAAATAGGATTCAGTCATGGGCGTCCTCATCTAATGGGGTTAGCGTACACCGAGGAGCAGATCCACCACCAACTGGTCGAGGGCTTCGTAATGCAGGCCACGGCTGCTGATAGCGGGGCGGTCGAAGGTGTGGGCCTTGAGCGCGGCGGCTTTTTCGGGGCTGAACTTGCCCAGGAAGGCGTTCATCTGGGGATCTTCGGCGTTGATTTCGGCCAGCAGCGCCTGAATTTCGGGATCCTGGTTGAAGCGCTGGGCTTTTTCTTTGAGGATGCCGTAGGTGCGCATGCAGCCGCGGGCGAAGTCGCGGACGCCCTGGTAATCTTCGGTGCGGAAGGCGTGCGCGTCAAAGTGACGGCTGCCGCTGTAGCGCACATCTTCGAGGAACTTGACCAGGAAGAAGGACTGCTTGATGCTCTGCATGCCGAAGCGCCAATCCTGATCGAAGCGGGCGTAGTTCTGGTCGTTGAGATCAATGTGGAAGAGCTTGCCAGCGTCCCAGGCCTGAGCCACGGCGTGGACAAAATTCAGCCCGGCCATGTGTTCGTGGGCCATTTCCGGGTTCACGCCGACCATTTCGGGGTGATCCAGGGTGGCGATGAAGCCCAGCATGGCGCCGGTGGTGGGCAGGTAGATGTCGCCGCGGGGTTCGTTGGGTTTGGCTTCCAGGGCGAACTTAAAGCCGTAATTTTGCGCCATGTTGTATTCGCACAGATAATTGAGGGCTTCGCGGAAGCGCTTGTAGCCGTCGGTGGGCTGGCGGCAGGCGTCAATCTCTACGCCTTCGCGCCCGCCCCAGAACACGTAAATCTGAGCGCCAAATTCCGCGCCCAAATCCATGGCGCGCATGGTCTTCTGCAGGGCGTAGGCGCGCACCTTGGGGTCGTTGGCGGTGAAAGCGCCGTCTTTGAAAATGGGATCGCCGAACAGGTTGGTGGTGGCCATCGGCACGACCAGGCCGGTTTCGGCCAGGGCCTGCTTGAAGGACTTCACGATCTGATCGCGCTCGGCGGGGGTGGCGTCAATCGGAACCAGATCGTTATCGTGGAAGTTGACACCGTAGGCGCCCACCTCGGCCAGCAGGTGTACCAGCTCGACGGGGGAGAGAGCGTCGCGGACGGGGGAGCCAAAGGGGTCGCGCCCGGTGGAGCCGACGGTCCACAGGCCAAATGTAAATTTGTCTTCGGGTTTGGGCAGATAGTTTGACATGGGTATCCTTTTCCTTTTGATAGATTCGCTCAAGCGGGCGGCTGATGAGAAAAGCAGGCTAGCTGATGGCGGCTTCGCGCAAAATGTCATCCAACACGATGGCGACCGCCCCAAAAATGCAGGCGTCTTTACCGCGTTCTGAGAAGGTGATTTTGGTTTGAGAGACAGACGGAGCCAGGGACTGCTCTCGGACGGTTTTTTCAATTTCGGGCAGCATCAGGTGGCGGGCCAGACTGAGCAGGCCGCCGATGATGACCATATCGGGGTTGAAGACGTTGACCAGATCAGCGATGCCTGCGCCGAGGTGGTAGGCCACTTCCTGCAGGGCCGCCAGACAGGCCGGGTCTCCAGTATCGGCGGCGTTGACGATCATCTCAAAGGTCAGCTGGCTTAAATCGGCAGGGAAGCCCGGAGGAAGCAGGTCTGTGGGGGTGTCGGCCAGACTTTTTTGCAGGCGCCGGAGCATGGCGCGCGGGCCGACCTGGGTTTCCCAACATCCACGCCGCCCGCATCCGCACCATTCCCCTTGTGGGTCGCGCTGGACGTGGCCAATTTCTCCGGCAAAGCCGTGTCCGCCGCGGAAGAGCTTTCCGGCGATGACGACACCGCCGCCCAGACCGATGCCGGAATTAAGGTAGATAAAATTCTCCACTTTGTGGGCCTGGCCGAAATAATATTCGCCCAGGGCAGCCAGATTGGCTTCATTATCCATGTAAATGGGCAGCTGAAAACGCTGGCTCCAGCGCTGTTCCAGGGGCAGGCTGCGCCAACCCAGGTTGGGGGCGTAGACCAATTCACCCAGGTTGACATTGACCAGACCGGGGAGACCGACTCCGATGCCGATGACGTGCTGACCGCGATCCTGCGCAGCGCAGATGGCTTGATCAATGACCGCCTCAGCCTGGGCCAGAATGTCGGCCTGGGGGGAGAGCGGCGAAATCACCTGGGTGGACTGCCAGATGGGCTGAGCCACAAAGTCGGCGGCCACCACAGAGACGAAATCTACCCCAATTTCTACGCCGATGATGGCCCCGCCCAGGGGGTTGAGCACCAGGGCAATCGACGGCCGGCCGACAGCAAAGCTAGGTACAGGCTGTTCCAGCACCAGATTTTCATCCAGCAGGGCGTTGACAATATGGGTGACGGTGCTGCGGTTCAGGCCGGTCAGCTTGGCGATGGCCGCGCGCGAAATGGGCGCGTGCAGGCGCAGGGTGTTGAGCACAAGAGATTTATTGACTTTTCGAACCAGATCCTGGTCGGCGGAACGCGGAGGGGTCATGGGCGAATCCAATTAATTGATCGTCGCAACAAATTAATTATAGCGGACTTTTACAAAAAATCAATGGGGAGAGCAGGATCACAGCAAAGTCATTTTTCTGCGCATGGGAACAAAAATCCCCCCTGGTGGGCACCAGGGGGGAAAGCACGGAAAAGGGGGGATCAGGCGGGGACTTCGCTGAGTGGGATGCCGAGCGCGTCGGCCACGCCCTTGCCGTAGGCCGGGTCGGCCTTGAGGCAGTTGCCGATGTGGCGGATTTTAATGAAGCGCGGCGCATCGCCCATGGCGCGGGCGGTGTTTTCAAACAGCACCTGCTGCTGGGCCTTACTCATCAGGCGGAAGAGCTTGCCCGGTTGGGTGTAGTAATCGGAATCGTCCTCGCGGAAATTCCAGTGGTCGGCCGCTCCGAACAGGTCCAGGGCGGGGTCGCGGTATTCGGGCTGCTCCTGCCATTCGCCAAAGCTGTTCGGCTCGTAGCCAACGCGCGCCCCGGCATTGCCATCCACGCGCATCAAACCGTCGCGGTGTGAAGGATTGGCGGGGGCGTTGTGGGGATGGTTGACCGGAATCTGATGGTGGTTGACCCCCAGGCGGTAGCGCTGGGCGTCGCCGTAAGAGAACAGGCGGCCCTGCAGCATTTTATCCGGCGAGAAGCTGATGCCGGGGACGACCGCTGCGGGGTTGAAGGCGGCCTGTTCCACATCCTGGAAGTAGTTTTCGGGGTTGCGGTTCAGCTCCAGAACGCCCACCTCGATGAGAGGGAAGTCCTTCTTGTACCACACTTTGGTGAGGTCGAAGGGGTTGTAGGGCATGTTGCGGGCCTGCTCTTCGGTCATCACCTGAATGTACATCGTCCAGCGGGGGAACTCGCCGCGGGCGATGCTGTCGAACAGGTCGCGCTGATGGCTTTCACGGTCTTTGGCGACGATGGCTTCGGCCTCCGCATCGGTGAGGTTCTGAATGCCCTGTTGGGTGTGCAGGTGGAACTTGACCCACACGCGCTCATTGTTGGCGTTGATCATGCTGAAGGTGTGGCTGCCGAACCCGTGCATGTGGCGGTAGGAGCGGGGGATGCCGCGCTCACTCATGGTGATGGTCACCTGATGCAGGGCTTCGGGCAGATTGGTCCAGAAGTCCCAGTTGTTGGTGGCCGAGCGCAGGTTGGTCTGCGGGTCGCGTTTGACGGCGCGGTTAAGATCGGGGAATTTGTGCGGGTCGCGCAGGAAGAAGACGGGGGTATTGTTGCCCACCAGATCCCAATTGCCCTCTTCGGTGTAGAACTTCATGGCAAAACCGCGGATGTCGCGTTCCGCATCTGCAGCGCCGCGCTCGCCGGCCACGGTGGAAAAGCGCACGAAGGCCTCGGTTTCTTTGCCGACGGCGGAGAAAATTTTGGCCTTGGTGTAGCGGGTGATGTCGTGGGTAACGGTGAACTTGCCAAACGCGCCGGAGCCTTTGGCGTGCATACGGCGTTCGGGAATGACCTCCCGGTCAAAATGAGCCAGTTTTTCGAGATACCACACATCTTGCAGCAGCATAGGGCCGCGCGGACCGGCTGTCATGGCGTTCTGATTATCTGGAACTGGCGCTCCAGCGGCCGTGGTTAGGCGTTTCTTTTTTTCCGTCATGGCTTATCCTTTCCTTTTATATGTGATTTGAAGAGGTGGTCCGGCAGAGGGGTAAAGACGCATCAGCCGGTTTGAATTGAGATTAATTCTTATTAGAAAATCATTTTCCAATTATGTTAAAAAAATAACTATGCACTGCGTTCGGCCTGCAGGCAGCTCTGGCACACGCCGTAGAAAACCAGCTGGTAGCGGGAGATATGGAAGCCGTAGGTTTGTTCGATCTCCTGGTTGAGGGCTGTCAGGCTGCGCACAGAGTCGCCGTCGAGGATGGCCCCGCAGCGGCTGCAAATCAGGTGGGGATGGGGGTAGGGCTTGTTGCCGTCGTAGTGACTGTCGCTGTGCAGATCAATTTCCAGCACCTCGCCCTCTTCTTTTAAGAGGGTCAGAGTCTTGTAGATGGTCGCCAGGCTGATGGTGGGGAACTGAGTGCGCAGGGTTTCGTACAGTTGAGACGCATTGGGGTGGCCTTCGGAAATGGAGAGCAGGCGCGCCAAAGCCAGACGGTGCGAGGTGAGGCGGCAGCCGCGCTGCTGCAATTTGTGGAGGAGGGATTGGTAACGGATTTCAGAATCGGTCATGTTTAGAGAATGATTATCCAAAAAGAATAATTTTCTTTAGTATAGCGCGTTTCCGTCCAGAATTCCAATACGGAATCCTTAAAAATTGCACCCGATTGCGGATTTGCAGCGGCGACCGGCGGGGAGTAGGCTTTGACAAACCAGGAATTGCATGTTAAACTAACAGAGGCGATCTTCGACGCTCTCAGCCGAGGGCGTTTTTTAGTGTAAGGTATGAAACATGCGAACCTTAGAGTGGAATGCTGAATCTGGCGAAATGATCATGATTGATCAGCGCATTTTACCGGCCCGCTTCGAGCGGGTCATTTGCCGCACCGCTGAAGACACCGCCGAGGCCATCCGCAATATGACCGTGCGCGGCGCTCCGGCGATTGGCGTTTCGGCGGCTTACGGCATGGCGCTGGCCCTGCTGCGGGCGCGCACCGACAGCGCGGACGCGCTGTGGGCGGAGTTGGAACGGGCCGGGGCACTTTTGACCGCCGCCCGCCCCACGGCTGTGAATCTGGCCTGGGCGGTGCAGCGTGTGCTGGCTGAATGTCAGCCGGCGCGCGGCTCGGCGGCTGCACTGCGCGAGCAGGTGGTGGCCGTGGCGGAGCGCATGGCGGATGAGGATGTGGAAGTCAACCGGCGCATTTCTACCTTTGGGGCGGAGCTGATTCAAGACGGCGACACGATCATTCATCACTGCAACACCGGCGCGCTGGCGACGGTGGATTGGGGCACAGCCCTGGGGGTGATCCGCATGGCCCACGAGCAGGGCAAGCGCGTGCATGTGCTGGTGGACGAGACCCGTCCGCGCCTGCAAGGTGCACGGCTGACCGCCTGGGAGCTGAGCCAGTACCGCATTCCCTACGAGATCATCAGCGACAATATGGCAGGCCATTTCCTGCGCAGCGGTCAGGTGCAGAAGGTGTTCTTCGGCGCAGACCGGGTGACGGCCAACGGCGACGTGGCCAACAAGATCGGCAGCTACATGCTGGCGCTGGCGGCCCACAGCAACCATGTGCCGGTGTATTCGGTTTTCCCCACTTCCACCGTGGATTTGAGTCTGGCGCACGGAGATTTGATCCCCATTGAAGAACGCGACCCGATGGAAGTTTTGGGTCTGGAATTTGAGGGCCAGCGGGTGACACCGGCGGATGCGCAGGCGCGCAACCCTGCTTTTGATGTGACCCCCAACCATTTGCTGACCGGTTTGGTGACCGAAAACGGTGTGGTCTACCCACCGTTTGTGGAGCACCTGCCGCGGTTTGTGCGGCCTGCCGCATAACTTTTGGATGAAAAACGGAACAGTCCTATGAGCATTTTATGTACCGGCTCCATCGCCTATGATTATTTGATGACGTTCCCCGGCTATTTTCGGGAACATATCTTACCCGACCGCTTAGACACCATCAGCCTGTCTTTCCTGGTGGATTCGATGGTGCGGCAGCGCGGCGGCGTGGCCCCTAACATTGCCTACACCCTGGCCCTGTTGGGCGAGCGGCCGCAGATCATGGCGACGGCCGGGATTGACTTTGAAGAATACCGCGCCTGGCTGGAGGCGCAGAACATTGACACCAGCCTGATCAAGATCATCCCCGATAAATACACCGCCTCTTTCTTCGCCAACACCGATAAGGTCAACAACCAGATCGCCAGCTTTTACACCGGCGCCATGGCCAACGCCAGCGAACTGTCGCTGCGGGATGTGCCCAACAAGCCCGAACTGGTGGTGATTTCGCCCAACGACCCGCGGGCGATGGAAGTGCTGGTGGATGAATGCGTGTCCCTGGGCATCCCCTACCTGTATGACCCCAGCCAGCAGATCGTGCGCGTGAGCGGCGAGACGCTGCGCAAGGGTGTGGAAGGGGCCTATTCCGTGTTTGTCAACGAGTATGAATTTGAGCTGATCCAAAAGCATACCGGCATGAGCGCGGCAGACATCCGCAAGCAGGTGCAGCTTTTGGTGGTGACCTTGGGGGAACGCGGCGCGCGCATTCATACCGAGGGGCAGACCTACGATGTCCCTGCGGTGGCGCCCGTGACCACGGCGGACCCCACCGGCGTGGGGGATGCCTTCCGCGGCGGTTTCCTGCGCGGGCTGCGGCTGGGGTTGGGTTGGGAACTGGCTGGTAAAGTGGGCGCGTTGGCGGCCACGTACTGCCTGGAGCAGGCCGGAACCCAAAATCACCGCTACACCCGCACCGAATTTGTGACGCGGTTTCGCACCTATTTTGATGATCAAGGCGCCTTAGACGTCTTGTTATAAGATCTACTTAGTTTTGGGCTGCGGCCCTGGAGGAACCTGAATGTCGAACTACGATATTAAAGATAGCAAGCTCGCCGAAGGCGGCCGCCGCCGGATCGAGTGGGCTGAGCGTGAGATGCCCGTGCTGCGCCAGATTCGGGAGCGCTTTTTGCGAGAACGCCCGCTGGCGGGTGTGCGTGTTTCGGGCTGTCTGCACGTCACGGCTGAAACCGCCAATTTGATCAAAACCCTGGCCGACGGCGGCGCCGATGTGGTGCTGACCGCCTCGAACCCGCTTTCCACCCAGGATGATGTGGCTGCTTCGCTGGTGTCGCACAACGAAATTCCCGTGTTTGCCATCAAGGGCGAAGACAACGTCACCTATTACAAGCACCTGAACGCTGCCCTGGATCACAAGCCGCATGTCACCATGGACGACGGCGCCGACCTGGTCAGCACCCTGCACAAAGACCGCCGTGATTTGCTGCCCCAGGTGATCGGCGGCACGGAAGAGACCACCACCGGCGTGATCCGCCTGCGCGCGATGGCGGCGGACGGGGCTTTGGAATTCCCGGTGATCGCGGTCAACGACGCCATGACCAAGCACTTCTTTGATAACCGCTACGGCACCGGCCAGTCCACCCTGGACGGCATCATCCGCGCCACCAATATGCTCCTGGCGGGCAAGGTGTTCGTGGTGGCAGGCTACGGTTGGTGCGGCCGCGGGCTGGCCAGCCGCGCGCGCGGTTTGGGCGCCAACGTGATCGTCACCGAAGTGGACCCCATGCCGGCTTTGGAAGCGGTCATGGACGGTTTCCGCGTCATGCCGATGGAAGAAGCCGCCCGCATTGGCGACATCTTCTGCACGGTGACCGGCGACCTGAACGTGATTGACAAGCACCATTTTGAGGTGATGAAAGACGGCGCGATTGTGTCCAACTCCGGCCATTTCAACGTCGAGATCAACATCCCGGCGCTGGATGCGATGGCGGTCTCCAAATCGCTGGTGCGCCCCTTCGTGGAAGCCTACGACCTGAAAGACGGCCGCCGCATTCACATTTTGGGCGAAGGCCGCCTGATCAACCTGGCTTCGGCCGAAGGCCACCCGGCCAGCGTGATGGATATGTCCTTTGCCAACCAGGCCCTGGGTCTGGAATACATGGTGAAGAACGGCAAGAAGCTGGAGCGCAAGGTCTACTCCGTGCCGGAAGAAATTGACCGCGAGATCGCCCGCATTAAGCTGCTGGCGATGGGTGTGGCCATTGACACCCTGACCGATGAGCAGGTGCGTTATCTGAATTCCTGGCAGGAAGGCACCTAAACCGCTGAGGTTTTCAGGCTGTGCGATAAAAATCAGGGGCTGCCCGTTGTGTTGGGCAGCCCCTGTGCGTTTAAGAGGGAACCAGGTTTACTGCACGGTGACGCGGTCGCTGGCGCTGCGCCCGAAGACCTCAGGGGAGTACATTTCTTCGGCCTTGGCGGGGGGAACCACGAACTGGCCGGGGGTGGTGGCGCGGGCGATGTAGCTGTAGGTATAGACACCGTCCCATAACAAGCTGGTGAAGGCTTCCGCGCGTTCATCGCGCAGGTTCTGGTGCTCGTACCAGGGGCCCCACCACCAGCTGCGCCGTTGGGATTCCTGGCTGATGGGGTCTACGGCGCTGTCGGCGGTGACTGCCAGGGCTGGGTTCAAAATCTCCAGCCCCGCCGGCAGGGGATCCACCAGGGCCACGTGGTAGCGGCGGTTATCGGCCACCAGGGTGATGCGCACGCGCACTTTGGCTCCGGCGCGGATGACCCAGGAGCCGTCGGTTTGCTGGCGCACATCCGCGGGGTCGTCCACGGCCTCATACACCCGCTGCACCACAAAGCCCTGATCCGCGGCGGGCAGGTTGAGGTCGGTGGGGGCGTAGCGCAGCCCCAGGCGGTAATACAAACGTCCGGCGCCTTCCTTGCTCAATACCAGGTTCTGCAGGCTGCCCGCGGCGGCATCCGTCAGGTACTGCATGGGGATGGTGGTCTCCTGGCGTTCGGTGGTGCGCCCGCGGTATTCGTGGCTGCCGGCGTAGCCTTCGCCTAGCCAGATGCGCGCCACGAAATCGGGGGTTTGGGCTTCGTAGGTGTTAAAGTAACGGTCGAGGGCCAGCAGCACAAAGACATTTTCCTGGGTGCTGCCCCACCGTCCGGCGGTGCGGTGACTGAGCAGCCCGTTGACCACCTTGGGGATCAGGTCGGATTGGGGCGTGTCGCGGATGAGGGCGTCCAGCAGGATGGCGTCCGTGCGCCGGTCGGAGGCCAGCAGCAGGTAGGTCTGGTCATCGTAGGCGGTGGTGAAGTTGGCCGCCCCGGCGGTTTCGACCACGCGGTTATTGACCTCGCGGCGGATTTTCTCCAATTGGCTGGCCGCCTGAGGGTCGCCCGCCAGGGTTCCCCAGATCCAGCCCAGGGTGTCCAGGTTCATTTTCTCGGCGGCGGTCTGGTCGAGCAGCTTGAGGGCCTTGGGGGTGTCTCGGTCGCCCATCAGCGCGCGCACGTACATGGCGTAGGCCGATAGGGTCTGGCGGGTCTGCTCGCCGTACCAGTACGGGTAATAGTTCTCAATCTGCTGCAAATACATCAGGGCTGCGGCCTGCATTTCGGGCGGGACGGTGAAGCCCTTGTCTTGGGCGCGCTGCAGGGCATGGGCGGCGTGGATGGTGTTGAAGGGGATGGATTCCTGCCCGCGGCGCCAGTAGGGGAAGCCGCCGTCGCCGTTCTGCATGCCTTTCAGGCGGTCAATATCGCGCTGCACAGCTGCTTCCAAATCGGCTGGGGCAGGCAGCCCTTCGGCTTTGAAGGCGGTGAGCACATCGCGCAGGGCGGCAATGCCGAGGACGCGTGAGGCGAGCTGTTCGCTGCACTCGAAGGGATAGGAGGACAGGTAGAGGACGGCGTCGGTGAGGGCCTGCAGGGCGGTGGAAGAGGTGTTAATTTCCAGGCCGCCGAACTGGGGGAAGACGCTGCGCGGGGTTTCCAGCGGCTGGTAGACGGCCCCCTGATCCACCACGCCGTAGGTGGCAAAGGCTTCGGTGGTGGCGGGGGTGTAGATGGGGAACTGGCCTTCGGCGGCGTCGCTGTAGCTTCCGGCGGCGACCACCACCTGGAAGCGGGCTGTGCCCGCCTGCACGGCGGCGGCGGGGAAGCGCACCTCCACCCGGTCGCGGGCGGGGACGGTCAGACGGTATCCGGCGCTGCCGGTGAGGGTCAGGTTGGCGGCGCGCAGGGCCACATCCACGCTCAGGTCGCTGTCGGTCTGGTTTTGCAGCACCACGGGCAGCTCAAAGCGGTCGCCGAAGTTGAGGAAGCGCGGGGCCGAGGGACGCACCATCAGCGGCAGGCGGGCGGTGAGGTTGGCTTCGCCCGTGCCAAAATTGCGCCCGTCCTCCACCGCCACGGCCATGATGCGGTAGCGGGTGAGGTTGTCGGGCAGGGTGAAGGGCACACGCGCCTGCCCGTTGGCGTCGGTCTGCACGGTGGGGGCAAAGACCGCCAGGGGGTTGAAATCCACGCGGATGCGCACGGGCTGGGCGGCGTTTGCTCCATCGAAAGCCATATCCTGCGGGGCAGCTTCAGCCACCATAGTGGCCATGGGGGCCGCCGCGGGCATGGGAACCCCTGCGCCGGCTTTCATCTCCCGTTCGGCCTGGGCTTGCTGGGCCAGGGCGCGGGGGTCAATCAGCAGCACGCTGGCGCGGGTGTAGTAGCTTTCGGTATCGCTGGAGCGGTGGCTGTAGAACAGGCTGAGGGGGTCCTGAAGGGTGTATTGGCTGAGGGCCAAAACGGCCTCGTCCACCACAAACACAGCCACTTCCGCGCCCTTCACCGGCTGTCCCTGCGCGCTGCGCACGGTCACCGACACGGCGGTCTGTGCGCCGGGTTCGATCTCAGCCTGTTCGGGTTGGGCTTCCACCGTCAGGGTGCGCTGGACGGGGGGGATGTCCAGGGTTAATTCGCCGCGGGCGTAGGCCGGGCGGGCGGGGATATCGGAAATGGGTTCGCCGCGCTCATCCGTGCGCGGGGCGGAGCCGGTCAGGTCCACCTGCAAATTCAAATTGGGGATGTGCTCATCGCGGATGGGGATGCGCAGGACGGCGGTTCCATCGGTGATGGCAAACGATTCGGTGTAGAGGATGCCGGAGCGGCTGACGGTGAGCAGGCCCTGGGCGGGGCTGAAGGGCGACTGCACCAGCACTTCGGCGGTGTCGCCGGGCTGGTAGGTGTTTTGGTTGGGGATGAGGCTGACGCTCTCCTGCTCCACGCGGTTGGCGGCCGGGCGTTTTTCACCGCTGACCCAGCGGGTGATCTGCGTCTGGTTCAGGCGGCCGGCCTCGTCGCTGATCTGCGCGGTGATTTGGTAGGATCCGCCCAGCGGGGTCTCAAAGGTGCAGCGCACCGCTTCGCTGGCGGAGCCGACCCGGCAGGTCTGCACATCCGTTTCCTGCTGGCGCCAGCTGCCGCCGCTGAATTTCCATTCCAGGCGGGCGGCGCGCACTTCCACGGGGCGGTCCACCACCGGTTTGCCGTCCAGATCGGTGACGATGATATCCACATCCAGGGGGATGCCGCGCTTGACAAAGTAGCTGGGGGTGCGCAGCCCAACGTAGAGGTTGGCCGGGTGTACCAGCAGGGAGGTCTGGCTGGTCCAGGCCTGGCGGTTGACATCCATGACCGTGGCCTGGGCGGTGAAAGTGCGCGGGCGGGGCTGGGTGTCAAAGCCGAAATCCAGCTTGAGGAAATGGGTGCCGGAGGCGTCGGTTTGGCCGGTGAAGGTTTGGGACTGGTCAAAATTGGGGCCGTCGTAGCCGTAGGGGCCGCCCTTGCCGTAATACCACCAGGGCGTCCAGCTGCCGAAGGTGAAATCGGGCCAGTTGGGTGGGCTGTAACTGCCGGGGGCACTGCTGACTTGCCAGACGACCTCCGCGTTGGGCAAAGCGCCTCCGGCGTAGTATTTGGCTTCCACGGCGACCACGGCGCTCTCTCCGGCGAAGTAAGGGGCCGAGCTTTCGTTGCGGGCGGTGACTTCAAATTCGGGGCGGCGGAATTCTTGAATCTGGAAGCCGTGCCCGAAAGCGGTATTGCTGAGGTTGCCCAGGCCGCCCTGAGCCTGCAGATTGATGTAGGCCTGACCCAAATTGACGGCCTGGGGGATGGTGAAGGTGAAATCAAAGCCGCCCAGCGGGTTGACATTGGCCTGACCCGTGCCAATCTGGTTGCCCTGCGGCTCGGTGATGGTGAAGGTGACGGCGCTGACCGCCTCACCCGGCAGGCTGACATCTCCGTTCTGTTTGCCGCCGATGCGGCGCAGCCAGCCTTTGATATGGACTTCCTCGCCGGGGCGGTACATCTGGCGGTCGTCAAACACGTACCAGCGCAGCTCGTCCAACACCGGCCGGGTGGCCCAGGTGCTGTCATCCCAGTAATAGCCGGAGCGGGTCAGGATGGCCTGATCGCTGCCCTGGCTGGCCACCAGGTAGGCGGCCCCGTCGGGGATGGGGAAGGAGGCCACGCCGTCACTGCCGGTGGCGGCCACGGCCGCTCCGGACCCCGCGCTGATCTTAACCTCAGCCAGGGGGGAGCCGTCTTTCAGCGCAGTGGCCCAGGCGACCATCTGGGAGTGATCCACCACCGCGTCCAGGCCGATCTGGGTGATCTGCACCCAGGACTGCACCGTTTCCCAATAGTTGCGGGGGCTGAAGAGGGTTTTATGGGGCTGGACGATGACAATAAAATGGCCGAATTCGCCGTCCATGTAGGGCTTCAGGTCAATATCCACCTGGGTGAGCGCATCCGCGGCGGCTTCCACATTGACAGCTTTATCAAACACGCGCCGGCCGGGGGGAACGGCTTTGCCTTCATTGCGGCTGTATTCGCGCTGGTAGGCCAGGTAGGCAGGCCAATCGTTGGGGCGCACGGCGTAGATCTGCACGTCCAGCTGGCGCATGTTGATGGTGTACACGGTGAAGACCGGCTTGCTGGCGGCGGGGTCGAGGGTGATGAAATTTTGCTGCGAGCCGACCAGGATGGGTGAAGCCTTGCCAACTTTGATTTTCAAGACGGCGTCTTTCCCCAGGGTCTGCCCAAACACATCCTGGATCTGGCCGGAGAGGGTGAGGGTGTAGGTGGTCTGGCCGCGGGTGTCGCCCTGAATTTGCAGGGTGTCGCCGTAGATGTTGGCCGAGACCCCGGCAAGTTCGGGGGAAATACTGAGAAAGCCGTCCTGAAAGGCACTGCTGTCCAGCGGGTTGTTGAAGCGCACAAAGAATGGGGTCAGCGGGCGGCATTCTTCTTCGTAGGAGCTGCACCCATGCTCCAGAATTTTCAGCGGGGCGTAGGTGCTGAATTGGTACGACTGATCCTGGGCGGTGCGCAGGGGGCCTTCGGCAGAGGGTGTGCCCGCGGGGATGGTGACGCTGACGGTGCTGTCGAGGGGCAGGGGTTCCTGGGCCTGAAAAGCCAGCCAGCGGCCTTCGGGGGTGTTTTTCAGGAGGGACGCGGTTTGGGGGTTGGCGCGCACCGCCTCTTCACCGGCCAGCTTAATCCCCACATTGCGGCCGCCAGCCTGTACTTTGAGCACGGCCAGCACCTGCTGGGGGTCGATGCGCTGGTCAAAGGCGATGAAGAAGAGCGGATCGGCGGGTTGGGGGACGCCGGAGGGGTAGCTGGTGATCAGCTTGGGCGGGGGCGTGGAAAAGGTCCAGGTGACGGCCTGGGCCAGCTGCCCCCCCTGCGCCGAGCGCGTTCCTGCGGGGACGGTGGCGCGGTATTGGGTGGCTTTCGGAAGGCGGTCAATCTGATCTGATTCGTATTCAAAGGTGAGGGTCTTGGTGCCGACCCAACGCCAGATGCCGGGCAGGGGCGGCTCCAATTGGACGGGAACCTCTTTCTCAGAGAGCTGTTGCAGGGTGCTGAGGGCCACCATCGGCTGGTTAAAGGTGATGCTGAGGAAGGGGGCGACAGAAATCTCCCCTTCGGGAGAATAGCGCAGCACCTCCAGCGGGCCAGCTTCCACGGTGGGAGCGGTCTGGGGGGAATCGCTGGGGGGGAAGGGTTGGGCGGTGGTCTCACCGCTGCGGGGCGGCGGCAGCGGCCCCTGGGCCAGACGGAAATCCTGGGTGTCTCCCGACTCCGAAACAAGAGCCGGCAGACGCCCTAAGAGCGCCTGCACATCCGCTGCTTCCAAGGGTTGGCTTTCCACCGGCGCAGCTGTGGGCGTGGGTTGGGGTTGGGGCTGCCCTTCGCTCACCTGAAATGGCTCCGGGCTGGGGGACTGAGTGGTCAACGCTTCACCTCCAGAGGGTTGAGACGCGTTTGATTCAATGGGGACGGGTTGGGGGGCGGCAGGGACAGCCGGCATGGCGCAGCTGACCAGCATGGAGACCCCCACGGCGGCGAAGAGAAGAGCTTTTACCGCGGGGAAGATATTCTGGCTTAAAAAGCGGCGGGGGGTTGAGTGCATGGGGAACCACCTTTCCTACACAGCCTGAACAGGATTCACACAACGCGCCGCGGGTGCGGAGGGCAGCGCTTTCGATGAGTTCTACCCTATAAGACGCGCAGACTGCCGCAAACGTTCCTACAGCCGATAAAACACGGCCCCCAAAATGGGATTGACCCGCTTGGGAGGCCGCGCAGAGGGGATTCTAGCGGTAAAAGCGCGGGACGCGCGCGGTGATGCCGCACACCACCTCGTAATTGGTGGTATTCCAGGCTTTGGCGACCTCTTCGGCGGGGATTTCGGCCTGCCCCTGGCGGCCGATAAGCACGGCTTCGTCGCCCACGCGCGCCTCGGGCAGCTCCTGCAGGCTGATGATGCACTGATCCGCGCACATGCCGCCCAACACGTTGACGCGCTTGCCGCCCAGCAGGGCAAAATTGCCTGTGCGGCGGCGGAAACCGTCGCCGTAGCCGGCCGCGATGACGCCTACGCGCTCTTCGCTTTGGGTGGTGTAGCGGTAGTTGTAGCCCACCCCCTGACCGGCGGGCAGGGTCTTGACCGACACCAGACGGGCTTTCCAGGTGAGGGCCGGGCGGAAATCACCCGGCAGGCGGGCATCGTCGGAACACTGCAAGCCGTAGATGGCGATGCCGGGACGCACCATGTCAAAATGCGCCTGGGGCATGAAGAAAGTCGCCGCCGTGGCGCAGCAGTGCACCGTGGGCGGGCGCAGATTGGCCGCCTCCAGGGCGCTGATCAGGGCCTGGAAACGTTCCAACTGCTTAAAATTGGCGGGATGATCTTTGTCGTCCCCGCGGGCAAAATGGGTGAAGAGGCCGGTGACCTCCAGCCCGGGGAGGGAACGCAGCAGGCGGAGGAACTCTACCCCGTCTTCCGCCATGACGCCCAGGCGGCTCATGCCGGTGTCCACTTTGGCGTGCACGGACACGGTTACGCCCAGGGCGTGGGCCTGGGCTGAAAGCTGACGGGCCAGATCGGGGTCGTAGGCGGCCAGGGTGATCTGGTCGGCGGCGGCCGCCCCGGCGCGGGAGGGGTGGGTGTAGGTCATGGCCATGATGGGGCCGCGGACGCCGCCGGCGCGAAGCTGCTGGGCTTCTTCCAGGCGGGCCACGCCCAACCAGGCGGCCCCGCCTTCCAGGGCGGCCTGTCCAACCGGAACCAGGCCGTGCCCGTAGGCGTTGCCTTTGACGATGGCCATCACTTTGGCGCTGGTGAGGCGGGTGAGGGCGCGCACATTGCTGCGAATCGCGGCTAAATCAACTTCTACCCAGGTGGATGCGGTGGTTGTGTCCATGTGATCCAGTATACAGCCAATTGGGGGGATAGGGGGTTTAAGAAATTTTGTCGAGCAGCAGGCGCAGGGCCTGGCCGGTGTAGGAGCCGGGGGTCTGGGCCACCTGTTCGGGCGTGCCCTGGGCCACGAGTTGCCCGCCCGCCGCACCGCCTTCGGGGCCGAGGTCAATCACCCAGTCGGCGGTTTTGATCAAATCCAGATTATGCTCGATGACGATAACTGTGCTGCCCGCGTCCACCAGACGGTGGAGGATGCGCAGCAGGCGGTGGGTATCGGCCAGATGCAGGCCGGTGGTGGGTTCATCCAGCAAATAGAGGGTGTGGGCGGAAGGGCGGCGCTTGAGTTCCTTAGCCAGTTTCAGGCGTTGAGCCTCTCCGCCGGAGAGGGTGGGGGCCGGCTGGGCCAGCTGCAAATAACCCAGGCCGATATCCGCCAGGGCCTGCAGGCGGCTGTGCACGGTGGGCAGGTTTTGGAAGAGGGGCAGGGCCTCGTCCACGGTCATCTCCAGAACCTGGGCGATGTTCAGCTGGTTGTATTCCACCGAGAGCACCTGGCGGGTGAAGCGCCGTCCGCGGCAGGCCGGGCAGAGCACGTTGACGTCGGGCAGGAAATGCATGGAAACGGGCAGGAAACCCGCTCCCTGACAGTGTTCACAGCGCCCGCCGGGGAGGTTGAAGGAGAAATGGCGCGGGGTGAGGCCCAAACGGCGCGCCTGGGGGGTAGAGGCAAAGGCCACCCGCAGGGGGGAGAGCAGGTCGGTGTAGGTGGCCGGGCTGGAACGCGGGTCGCGGCTGAGGGGGGAGGAATCGAGGGTGATGACTTTTTGAATCTGCTCCGCGCCCTCAATGGATAGGTGCGCGCCGGGGGGCGGGGCGGTGGGCGATGCCGAGGGGCGCAAGGCCCGGTCGAGGATGTCCATCACCAGGGTGGACTTTCCGGAACCGGAAACGCCTGTGACGGCGATGAAGAGACCCAGGGGGAAGGAGACTGTGAGGTTTTTGAGGTTGTTGGCGCGCGCGCCGCGCACGGTGAGGACGGCGGCGGTGGTCTCGCGCCGGTGGGCGGGCACAGGGATGGCGGTACGGTGCGAAAGGTAGGCGGCGGTGAGCGAGGTAGGGTGTGAAAGCACTTTGGAGGGCGGCCCGGAAACCACCACCTGCCCGCCGTGTTTGCCCGCCCCAGGGCCGAGGTCAATGATATGATCCGCCGCGGCGATGAACTGGGGGTCGTGCTCGATCACCAGCACGGTGTTGCCTAAATCGCGCAGGCGGCGCAGCAAGGAGAGCAGGGGCAGGGTGTCGCGCGGATGCAGGCCCAGGGTGGGTTCATCAAAGACGTAGAGCACACCGGTGAGCGGCGACCCCAGCAGAGAGGCCAGCCGCAGCCGCTGGGCTTCGCCCGCGGAGAGGGAAGGTGAGGTGCGTTCAAGGGTCAGGTAGGATACGCCCACTTCCAGCAGGTGTTCCAGACGGGCTTGCAGATCGGCCAGAAGGGGAGCGACGACCTGGCTTTCGGTGGGGGAGAGATGCACGCTGAGCTGGCGCAGCCAGACGGCCAACTGGCTGAGGGGCAGGCGCGACAGGGAGATGATGGTTTCGTTGTGCAGCACCACGGCACGGCTTTCAGGCCGCAGACGGCTGCCCTCACACTCCGGGCAGGTTTGAATGGTGAGCAGGCCGGAGAGCTTTTGCAGATAGCGGGGGTCGTGAATGTGCTGGGCATAGCGGCGCAGCAGCGCGGTGGCCAGGCCCTCAAAGCGCCCCTGACGCACTGTGCGCGGGGGCGGCGTTTGGGGGAAATGACGGCTGAACTGGGGACTTTCGACACCGAAGAAAAACAGGTCGTGCAGAGCAGGGGAGAAATCCTGAATGGGCAGCGCAAGGTCCAGCGGGACGGCGTAATGAGCCGCGGCGGCGCGCAGGATGGACAGGTGATATTGGGTGTGGAAAGCGTCCCAATCCTCGACCGCCCCATCCAATAGGCTGCGCCGGGGGTCGGCCAGACGCTCCAGGTTGGGCAGCAGCAGGGTTCCCAGACCGGTGCAGGCGGGGCAGGCGCCCTCGGGTTTATTAAATGAAAAAGCCGCCATGCTCAGCTCAGGAACCGGCGCGCCGCAGGCCGGACAGGGAAAGCTTTGTGTGGGCTGGGTCTCGGCAGGCTCGCCGTCGGGTTCTTCGGTGTCGGGGCAGAACGAGGAGGGGTCGAGAGGCGGGGCAGACAGCGCGCCGCAGGCCGGGCAGGGGCGGCGCCCCAGGCGGGCGTACAGCACGCGCAGGTAGGTGTACACCCGCGTGACGGTTCCCACCGTGGAACGCGGGCTTTGGTGGGTGAGATATTGATCCAGGCTGACGGCGGGCGACAGGCCGGTGATGGATTCGACCGGCGGGGTTGAATAACCGTAGGGCAAGATCCCCAGGGATTCCAGATATTGGCGCTGACCTTCTTTCAGCAGGAGGTCTAACCCCAGGGTAGATTTTCCGGAGCCAGACAGGCCGGTGAGCACCACCAACTGGTTTTTGGGGATAGCCACGGACAGGTTCTTCAGGTTGTGAAGCCGTGCGCCGCGGATGAGGATGGAATCAACCATAGGGTTCCTGCCAGGGCGGCTAGTCTTCGAAGCGGAAGCGCCACACGGCCAGCCCAAAGAACAAAAGGGCCATGCCGGTGAGCACCGCCGCGGGCTGCAGCGCGCCCGACAGACCCATCTCGCGGGTGATGATGTTTTGGAAGCCGCGAATGGCCCAGAAATGCGGGGTCAGCCATTGCAGGCCAGGGACGGCAATATTGGGAGACATGGCCCCGGATGCGATGGCCAGGATGAGGACAATCAGAATGGTCAGGCCGCTGGATTGGCCGGTGGTGCGGGCCAGGGCGGCGATGAGGATGCCCAGGGCGGCGATGACGGCGGCGATGGGCAGGATGACGGCGGCCAGGGCCAGGGGCGAAGACCCCAGGGAGAAATCAAAGAACAGGCTGCTGACGAAAAACACAAACAGAATTTGCAGGCTGGCGATGACCGCGTAGGGCAGGAATTTCCCCGCCAGGATGGCGGCCTTGCTGGCCGGGGTGGACAGCAGGCGGCGCAGAGTACCTTCGGCGCGCTCTTCCACGATGGTGGTGGCCAACTGGCTGACCAGAAAGAAGGCGAACATCAGGGTGTAGCCCGGTACCAGGAATTCCATCAGGGAGGGCAGGCTCTCGGTAGACGGGCCTTCCCCCACGGGCTGTAAATTCAACGAGACCAGCGGGTCTTCGACGGCTGACTGCACTTGCGAGGCCACCACGCCCTGGAAGGCGGCGGTGAGGAACTCCTGCAATACGCCGGTTTCCATACCCGCCAGGTTATCCTGCGAGGTGAGCAGCGAGGCGATGCCGCGGTTCACGCCGCGGGCCACTTCGGCATCCACCAGTTGGGGGGCCAGGGCGGCGTTGACCAAGCCGGTGACGATGGAGGCGCGCTCATTGCGCGCGGGATCTACAATCAGCTCCAAGGCCGCGCCGGAATCGGTGAGCACGGCTTCGGAAAAGCCCGCTGGAATGACCACGGCGGCCATGCGCTCCCCCTGACCCACGCGCCGGTCGGCCTCGGCACGGTCGCTGACCAACTGCACTTCCAGATTGGGGGAATCCTGAAGGGCGCTGAGGACGCGGGCCGCGTTGGTGCCAGAGTCGAGATTGACGGCGAAGACCGCCACGGTGGGCATGCCCGACGAACCGAAGACGGCCCCCATGATCCAGATGAACAGAAAGGGAACCAGCAGGATGACCACCAGATTGGCGGGCTGCTGAAGCCACAGGCGAAGCTCTTTGCGGGCGATGACCCAGATTTGCGTGAGCATAGGCATCAATCCTCAGTCTTCGAAATCGAAGCGGCGCACAGCCAGGAAAAAGAACCCGGCGGCGAAGGCCAGCAGCACGCCGATTTGCGGCAGAACCGCGGACAGCCCCTGGCCGCGCACGATGAGCGCGAGGAAACCCTCCAGCGCCCAGCTGTGGGGAACCAGATGGCTGAGGGTGCGCAGGAAGGGCGGCATGAGGTCAATGGGGAACATGCACCCGCCCAGCAGGGCGGCGATGATAAGCATGGGCACCAGACCCGACGACAGCCCGGGAACCGTGGCGGCGGCCAGGCCGATGGCGGTGGCGGCGCACACCAGGGCGGCGGTGAGCAGGAAGAGGGCAAAGTACTGCGTGCCCAGGTTCATGCCAAACACCGCCGCGCCGATGGCGAACATGACCAGCACTTGCAGCATGCCGATGACAAAGGCCGCCAGGAGCTTGCCGCCCAGCAGAGAAGCCGGACGAACGGGCATGGAGAGCAGGCGTTTGAAGGTGCCGTTGCGCTTTTCATCGCGGACCGCGCCGGAGAGGTAGTCCACCAGGAAAAAGACGTACATCACCGTGTAGCCGGGGATGGTTTGCTGGAAGGTGTCGGGCAGTTTTTTGAGGGTGTAGTTGGCGGGCTGCACGGTTTCCAGGCGGATGGCGGGCTGCTGATCGGCGGCGGGCTGGGTGTTGAGGCCGTCTTCCAGCTCGGTCTGCATCTCTTCAGGGGCCACAGCGGACAGGCTTTGCAGCTGGTCGAAGCCGGCGTTGACCGAATGGGTGACGGAAAGCTTGACCGCCGCGCCTTTGAGCACACCCTCTATTTGCATCAGGCGGGTGGAATCGCCGCCGGGGTCGTAGACGAGGGTAATTTCGGTTTTTTGGCCGTCGGCGATGCGCTGCGAAAAATCAGCGGGGATGATGATCAGGGCGGAGCGCTGCTGCTGGCCCACCATGCGGCGGGCGGTGCGCTCAAAGCAGGCCGGGCCGGGGGTCTGGCAGTCGGGGTCGGCGGCCAACCCGGCGGCTTCAATCTGCTGGGCAGTGAACCAGTTCTCAACCATGAAGCTTTCTTCCAGCGACGCGCGCAGTTCTTCGGCGGATGCGCCGCTGTCGTAACTGACCACCGGCAGCGAGATGCGGCGGTTATCCGACCGCAGCCCATAGCCGTCACCGCCCCCCAGGGCAAAGCCGATGGGCAGGATGAAGGCCAGGGGCATGAGGAAGAGGACGGCCAGCTGGGGGATGTCGCGGGTGAGCTGGCGCAAATCGTTTTTGAGGATAGCCAGGAGGTTCATGCCGCATTCCTAAGCGCGAAGCGATTTGCCGGTGAGGTGCAGGAAAACGCTTTCCAGGTTGGGTTCCAGGGTTTCCATGGAAAGGATTTCCAGCCCCTGCTGGTTAAACAATTGGATAATCTCCAGCAGGGCCGGGTTGGCGCTGCGCGTCTCCACCTTGAGGACGGCCTTGTGAGAAACTCCGTCGGGTTCAAAAGCGGCGGAGCGCACCTGCGGCAAGGCCTGGACGGCCTGGGCAACGGCGGGGTCGGCCTGTGGGAGGCCGATGCGCAGGATACCGCCGCCCAGCATGGCGATCAGCTCGCGGGGGGTGTTGAGGGCGATGATTTCGCCGCGGTCCATGATGGCCACGCGCCGGCAGAGGCGCTCAGCTTCTTCCATGTAATGCGTGGTGTAGAGGATGGTCATGCCTTCTTCACGGTTGAGGCGTTCCACACTCTCAAAGATGTGATTGCGGCTCTGCGGGTCTACCCCCACGGTGGGTTCATCGAGAAAGAGGACGCGCGGGGAATGGATCAACCCGACGGCCAGGTTGATGCGGCGCTTCATGCCGCCGGAGTAGGATTTGATGGGGTCGTTGGCGCGCTCCGTCATGCCCACATATTCCAGCACGCTTTCCACCCGGTCGCGCAGCGGTTTGCCTCGCAGGCCGAATAATTCGCCGAAAAAGCGCAGATTTTCGCGGGCCGAGAGGGTGGGGTAGAGGGCTAGATCCTGAGGAACAACGCCGATGAGCTGCTTGACTTCGGCGGCGGAACGGGCGACATCCAACCCGGCGATGACGGCAGAACCGGAGGTAGGCGGCAGCAGACAGGTGAGCATGGAGATGGTGGTGGATTTGCCCGCGCCGTTGGGGCCGAGCAGACCAAACACCTCACCGGGTTCAATGTGGAAGCTGAGGTCTTTCACGGCTAAAAAGTCGCCGTAGCGGTACGTCAGGCTGCGGGTTTCCACGATGGGAGTGGGCATAGGGCAGGGTTCCTTTGCACGGGCGGTAAATGCAAGGCAGCAGGTCTGGGGGGCTGCGGGATGCGGTTGGACCTGGCTGGAAGCGGCAGGCGGTGATCAGCGGATCTTGAGCAGCTCGCGCAGTTGGTCTTCGTTGAAATCTACGACAATGCGGCCGTCAATATCAAAGGTGGGGGTGGTCTGGTTGCCGTTGGCCCACTGCCGCACCTGTGCCGCGGCTTTGGGGTTGGCGTCAATATCCACTTCGGTGTAGGGGATGTTGTGCGAGCGCAGCCAGGCGCGGGCGCGTTTGCAGTCGGGGCACCAGGCGGTGCAGTACATGACCACGCCGCCGTGGGGCAGGGGCTCATCCTGGCTGGGTTCAGCCCGCAGGGCAGCGGCGATGGCCGGGTCGCATTTGGCCAGTTCTTCGAAGAGCACCTGGTTGCTGGGCTGTTCGCCGATATCATGCACGTCAATGTAGCGCAGGATGCCCTGCGCATCAATGATGAAGATGGCGCGTTCCGAGAACCCGTCGGGGCGCAGAACGCCGTATTTTTCGGCAACGGTACCGTGCGGCCAAAAATCGCTGAGCAGGGGGTAGGAGATGCCGCCCAGGCTGTTGGCCCAGGCCTGTAAACAGGGGACGTGATCTACGCTGATGCCCAGAACCTGGACATTTAATCCCGCGAACTTGGCCAGATTGGCCTCGTAGGACGGGATCTGGCTCGTTCATATGGGTGTCCAGGCCAGGGGGAAGAACGCCAGGACGACGTTTTTCCCGCGCAGCTCACACAGGCTGATGTCTTTCCCCAGATGGCTGGGGAGGCTGAAATCGGGCGCTTTTTGGCCAACCGCAAGTTGCATGGGTATCCTCCCAGGAGAGTGCTGACTTGATCTATAATATTCTTATCGGGGCTGTCTGTCAACCGCGGACAGCGAAAGAAATGTTATTCCGGGCACACCGGCTAAAACCGTGCTTCGCCCTGGGCGGGGCGGGGTTTTGGGAGGGATGAAACGCATGACCAATCGTCGTTTGATAACCGCTGAGGACCTGTACCGTTTGCAGGTGATCACCAGCAGCGAAATTTCTCCGGATGGGGAACGGGTGGTTTTTGGCGTGCAGCGGGTGGAGCGCAAAACGGAGAAGAAATTCACCAATTTGTGGATGCTGCGCCTGGAAACTGGCGCGGCGGTCCCCTTTACGGTGGGGGAGCATGTGGACGGCAAGGCGCACTGGTCGCCGGATGGGGGGCAGCTGGCCTTCACCTCCAACCGTCTGGACGAGAAGCAAGCCCAGTTGTTTGTGATGCCCGCCGACGGCGGCGAAGCCCGGCCGCTGACGCAGATGCAGGGCGAGTTTGGCGAATTTGCCTGGTCGCCCAAGGGGACGCAGATCGTGTGCGAGTTCCGCAAAAAAGATGCCGAGGCGGTGGAGCGCGATCAGGACGAGCAAAAGAAAAAGCTGGGGGTAGTTTCGCGGCGCTACACGCGCGTGTTTTACAAGCTGGATAACTACGGCTATTTGCCGCAGGAGCGCATGCACCTGTGGCTGATCGATGCGCGCACGGGGCGGGTTCGCCAACTGACTGACGGAGCCGTTTATGATGAAACCGGGCCGGTGTGGTCGCCGGATGGGAAAGAGTTGGCTTTTTTCTCCAACCGCCAGCCCGACCCCGATTTTGATCCCGACCGTGTGGAGCTATGGGTGTTGGAGGTGCGCAGCGGCGCCGTCCGCAAGGTGGAGACGCCCACCGGCCCCAAAGCACAGGCCAGCTGGTCGCCGGACGGAAAATGGATCGCCTATATTGGCCGCGAAGGGCTGAACGAATCCTGGAAGCCGGACGGCTTGTGGGTGGTTCCGGCGGACGGCAGCGGCCCGGCGCGCTGTGTGAGTGCGGCACAGGACGTGTTTATTTCCGCCTCCACCATCAACGACGTGGGTGGGGCACGCCAGAAGCCGCCGGTGTGGTCACCGGACAGCAGCCGGCTGTACGTGCAGGCAGCCTATCACGGGCGCACGGCGCTGTGGGCCTTTAACACAGCGGACGGGGCCAAGGAAGCGGTGGTGGATGTGCCGGGGGTGGTGGTGGAATTCAGCCTGGATGAGCGCCACCGGCGGCTGGCCTACACCCTGGGGACGCTGAAGGATCCGTGTCAGGTGTGGGTGCGCGAGATGGACGGCAGCCGCCCAGAGCGCGCGCTGACCCATCTGAACCAGGACTGGTTAAAGGAAATTGACCTGGGCACGGTGGAAGATGTGTGGTTTCAGGGGCCGGACGGCAACGATTTGCAGGGCTGGATTGTGCAGCCGCCAGGGATGGAAGCCGGGCGTAAATACCCCTGCCTGGTGGAAATTCACGGCGGGCCGGTGACACAGTACGGCTATTTCTTTATGCATGAGTTCTACTATCTGGCGGCACAGGGCTATGTGGTCGCGTTCAGCAATCCGCGCGGCGGCAGCGGATACGGCGTAAAGCACGCCGAAGCCATCAGCAACGGCCGCTGGGGCACGGCGGATTACACGGATGTGATGGCGTTCAGCGATTTGCTGGCGCAAAAAGTCTATGTGGACAGCCAGCGCATGGGCGTGTTGGGCGGCAGCTACGGGGGCTACATGACCAACTGGATCATCGGCCACACCCAACGTTTCGCCGCCGCGGTGAGCATGCGTTCGGTGAGCAATTTCGTTTCGATGTGGGGCTCCAGCGACTTTAACTGGTGGTTCCAAACGGAGTTGGACGGCCGCGCGCCCTACGAAAGCATTGAGGTGGCCTGGGACCGCTCACCGGTGAAATATTTGGGCAGCGCGCGCACGCCGACTCTGGTGATTCATAATGAAATGGACATGCGCTGCGATCCGGAACAGGGCGAGCAGGTGTATGTGGCTTTGAAGAAGCTGGGCGTGGATACGGAACTGGTACTCTTTCCGGAGGAGCCGCACGGCCTGTCACGCACAGGGCGTACCGACCGAAAAATTGTGCGCCTGAAGAGCATCAGCGGGTGGTTTGACCGCTACCTGAAAGGCAAAGACGGCAAATAGCCGGCCCCCCCCTGGCGCACAACCAGGGGGGCTGCTTTTATCCGCAGATGATGCAGAGGATCAAGCCCAGGTGCGGGCGGGATGGTTTTAGGGTACAATCATCTCTATCCAATGGACAACTCTTTGAAACGATGAGGGCGACGTATGAACGCAAAGCTGGAACAATTAAAAGACCTTTTGGGAGAAATCTACGACCTGAATCGCGCACAGGCGGTTCTGGGCTGGGATCAGCAGGTGAACATGCCGGTGAAAGGGGCCGAAGACCGCGGGGATCAACTGGCCACGCTGGCGCGGCTGGCCCACCAGCGGGCGACCTCGGAGGAACTGGGGCGATTATTGGATGAACTGCGCGGGTTGGACGCGGCCCCAGATTCGTTGGAGGCGCGCCTGGTGAAGGTGGCCCGGCGCGATTATGAGAAGCACACACGGGTTTCGGCGGCCTGGGTTTCGGAATTTGCACGGGCCACCACCGTGGCGCAGAGCGCCTGGGAAAAAGCCAAGGCCAACAACGAATTTGGCGTGTTTCGCCCGCACCTGGAGAAAATTCTGGAACTGAACCGCCAGTATGCCGGCTTCTTTGCACCCTACACGCATGTGTATGACCCCCTGCTGGATATTTATGAGCCGGGACTGAAGACTGCGGAGGTTCAAGCCATTTTCGCCACCCTGCGCACGCAGCAGGTGAAGCTGATTCAGGCCATCCGCGAGAAGCCTGAGGTGGACGACCGTCTGCTGTTCCAGGCTTTTGACGAGCAGGCCCAGTGGGATTTTGGGGTGGAGGTGATTCAGCGCTTTGGGTATGACTTCGAGCGCGGCCGCCAAGACCGTTCGGTGCATCCTTTTACCACCAGCTTTGGGCTGGACGATGTGCGCATCACCACGCGCTTTGACCCCAAATTCTTGAACCCGGCGCTGTTCGGAACCATGCACGAGTGCGGGCACGCGCTGTATGAGTTGGGCATTTCCCACTCGCTGCGGCGCACGCCGTTAGCGGATGGGGCTTCGATGGCGGTGCATGAGTCGCAGTCGCGCATGTGGGAAAATCTGGTGGGGCGATCGAAGGCGTTTTGGGTGTTCTTCTACCCCCGCCTGCAGCGCGCTTTCCCGGCGCAGTTTGGGGATGTGAGCCTGGATACCTTCTACCGCGCCATCAACAAAGTGGCCCCTTCGCTCATTCGTGTGGAGGCGGACGAAGCCACCTACAACCTGCACATTATGCTGCGCCTGGAGCTGGAAATCGCCATGCTGGAAGGCTCGCTGGCGGTGAAAGATTTGCCGGAGGCCTGGAACCAGCGCATGCGCGATTATTTGGGGATCACCCCGCCCAACGACAGCCTGGGCGTGCTGCAGGACGTGCATTGGTCCGGCGGAATGATGGGCTATTTCCCCACCTATGCCCTGGGCAACCTGGTTTCGGTGCAGATTTGGGAAAAGATTCAGCAGGACATCCCCGATCTGGAAGAGCAGATGATGCGCGGCGAGTTTGCGGCCCTCTTGGGCTGGCTGCGCGAACATGTGCACCAGTATGGGGCCATGTTTGAGCCGCAGGAATTGATTCAGAAAGTGACCGGCTCAAAGATTGACCCGCAGCCGTACCTGCGCTACCTGCAAGGCAAGTTCGGCGAACTGTACGGGCTGTAAAAAAACGGAGTCACGATGAAATTTGGCGTGATCTTGCCCTCCTTTGGCAACGGCGCGACGCGCCTGGGCATGGTGGACTGCCTGCTGGCGGCGGAGCGGCTGGGGTTCGATTCGGCCTGGTTGACGGATCATTTGGCGCTGCCGCAGGCGGACGCGGAACGTTTTGGACATTTATTTGAGGCGGTGAGCAGCCTGGGGTATCTGGCGGCGCTGACCGCGCGCATTCGCCTGGGGATTTCTTCGCTGGTGCTGCCGCAGCGCAACCCGGTGGAGGTGGCCAAGGCGCTGGCCACGCTGGATGTGCTTTCGGGCGGGCGAACCCTGCTGGCGGTGGGGGTGGGCTGGTCTGAAGGGGAATTCCGCAACCTGGGCGCGAATTTTCAGGACCGCGGCAAGCGCATGGATGAAGCCGTGCAGGTGCTGCGCAGCCTGTGGCGGGGGGGACGGGTGGTGCAGTATTCTGGCAAGTACTATCAATTTGAAGATCTGGTGTTCTCACCCCAGCCGGTTCAGGCCGGGGGGCCGCCGCTGTGGGTGGCGGGGGATGCACCGGTAGCTTTGAAGCGTGCCTTGCGCCTGGGGGACGGGTGGCATCCCAACGCCCGCCCGCCCGAAGAGCTGGCTAGGGCGCTGCGGCCCTACCGCACCATGCTGGCGCGGCGGCCGTTCACGGTGTGCCTGCGGCTGCGCCTGAATTTCGAGCGGCCTGAGGCATCTTTACACGGCGCGCCGGAAGAGGTGGCCGAGCAACTGCGCGCGTATGAAAGCGCGGGGATGAACTACGCGCTGATCCATTTTGAAGCGGAAACCCATGCCGAGCGCGAACGCGCCATGCGGCGCTTTGCGCAGGAAGTCGTTCCGGCGTTGGCTTAGACGGAAGAAGGACGCGATGGATCTGCGGCGGATGGTGGGACGGTGGGCGGTGGGGGCTTTGCTGCTGGGGACGGCGGCGCTGGGGGGCTGCGCGCCCGCCCAGGAACTGCTGGCGTATATCATCTCGCCCACCCCCACGGTGACGGCCACGGCCACGGTGACGGAGACCGCCACCCCCACGGCCACGCCTTCCCCCTCGCCCACCGATACGCCCGTGCCGCCCACGGACACCCCCATCCCCACCGATACGCTCACCCCTTCGCCGCAGCCCAGCGAGACGGTGACGGTGACGGACGGGCCTTCGCCCACCCCCACGCGCTCGCCAACCTTCACGCGCACGGCCACGCGTACGCGCTGGCCCACGCTGACCAAGGCGCCCACACGTACGCGCACCATCACCAAGACGCCCACGGTCACCTTTACCCCCACGCCGCCGTATGAGACCCTGCGCATTACCCGCCCAGGCCTGTTCTCCAAGGTGTCTTCCCCATTTCGGGTGGAGGCCATGATCAAGCCGGGGGACGACGGCTATGTGAACCTGCGTCTGATCGGCGAAGATGCACGCACCGTCAGCGAGGCGGTGTTGGATTACCGCGCGCTGATTAACCGGCGCTTTTGGCTTTCGCACATGATGACGTTTGACATCAGCGCGGCGGCCGAGACGGCGCGGCTGGAGATGCGCATCAACGACACCTTCGGGCGGGCCATCTCCATCTCATCGGTGGACTTGATTCTGCTGAAGGTGGGCGACAACGAGATCACCCCCTCGGTGCTGGATTTGGAGCCGTATTTGTTCCGTTACCCGTATCGGGATCAGGAGATCAAAGGGGGGACGCTGTTGGTGTTGGGGTTGGCGCGGCCGGTGAACGCCAAGCCGGTGATCCTGGAGCTGATTGATGAAAGCGGCCGCGTGGTGGGTTCGAAGGAGATCACGGTGGAAGCGCCCACAGGCGATTTGAGCCACACGCCTTTCCAGGCGGATATCCCCTATCAGGTGGACGGGCGTACACCGGTGCGCTTGAGCATCCGTCAGGAAAGCGATCAGCGCATTCCCGGCACGGTGGCGCTGTCTTCGATGCTGATTGTGCTGGAACCCTAGAACGCGAACCTGAACAAAAAATACCCCGGAAGCATCAAGGCCTCCGGGGTTCGTTTTTGTGTGGGGGAGAGCAGGATCAGGCCCCGCCCTGGGTGTAGAATTTGGGGTCGGTGGGGGTTTGGCCGGAGGGATCCCAGACATAAACGTAGTCGCCCTCCTGGGCCCAATCATACACCCAGCGGGCATCGCCGATGGAGAGATTGACGCAGCCGTGCGACTGGGGTATGCCAAACCAGGCGCGCCAATAGGCACCGTGGATGGCGCGGGCCTCATCAAAATACAACGTCCAGGGGACATCGGCCAGGTAGTAGAAATCGGATTTATCGGAGGCAAAGGCGCCCGACATGTTTTCGGTGGCTTTCTTTTTATACACCTTGAAAAGGCCGGGGCGGGTGAAATAGGGGTCGGAGCCGGTGGCGATGAGGGTGGCAAAGACCAGGCGGCTGTCTTCGTACACCGCCATGGTTTGTTCGTACAGGTTGACCTCGATCCAGCGGCCGTTCTCCACACCTTCGGGCGGGGTGGTCTTGAGTTGGAACTGGCGGATGTAGCGCCGTTCGACCCATTGGCCCAGGCCGACCATATACCACTGGGTGTTTTCGGCCTCCACCATTTTGTAAATGGGCACCACCTGTTCTTTCACCAGGGGCTGGCCGTTTTCGGGGGCCAGGGCGCTGGGGCTGCTCTTGGGGGTGGTGTTGTCAAAAATCCAGCCAAACGAGGTGGTGGGGTTGCGGCGGAAGACCAGGCCCTGGAAGGTGGAGAGGATCGCGGCGGGCGAAGCGCGCATCCATTCGCCGCTGGGCAGCAGCACGTAATGGCCGCCGTTTTGGTCGGCGCGCTGGGTGTACGACACGTAGCGCAGCCCGTCCCCGCCGGCCAAATAGCGGACGGGGTTGGTCCCAGCGACGGCGTCCTGTAATGAAGAGAACACGGGTGCAGGCTCGTACGGTTCCAGGTTGATTTTGGCGTAATTGATATTCACCTGACTCAGATCGCTGCCGGGGTGGGCGGCGGGCAAGGGCAGGCTGGGGTAGGCAATGCCCTGGCGGGCGAGATCGGTCAGGAAAGCCGCCGGCCCCAGGGGCAAACAATCGCCGGGATCGGTCAAATAGGTATCGGGCAGGCACAGGGGCGCGCCGGAATAAGGCTCGCTGCCAGGGGGTGTTTGGGCGGCAGGGGCCGCCTGGGCTGGCGTGGGGATAAGCAGCGCCGAAAGCAGAATGGCGAAAGCGGCCACCGATAAGCAGGTTCGTTGCATGGACATAAGGTTTCCTCATTGTGGCGGGTGGTGGAAAAAGAGCCGCCCGCAGCGAAGACTATTTTAACCTATTTTTGGGCTGAAAATTGCGAACACCTGATTTCAGTCGGATTGGGAGGTGAATATATCGTATAACAAAATTGATAGGTGGCTTTCGGGCGCGGCATGTTCGCTTGACACATCTTATCGCCTGTGCTAAATTATGTTGAGTATCTTGCAATCCCTGGATCGGCAATTCGAGATTTTAAGAAGGAGTGCAGCCTTGGCTATGTCACGCACCCAAATGATGGTCGAACGCCTACGAGAGCTTCAGGCGTCATCTCCAGATATTGAGGCATCCGCAATTGTCAGCGCGGACGGCCTGACGATTGCATCCGCACTCCCCCAAGGTGTAGAGGAAGACCGTGTTTCGGCGATGTCGGCGGCAATGCTCTCGTTGGGAGAGCGCATTGCGAAAGAGTTGGGCCGCGGCTCGCTGGAGCAGGTGTACATCAAAGGGCAAAAGGGGTATGTGGTGTTGATGTCTGTCGGCGAGGAAGCCGTCTTGACGGCCCTGGCCCGCGAACAGGCAAAATTGGGCCTTATTTTCCTCGACATGCGCCGCGCAGCCGAGGACCTGGTTAAACTGATCTAACACGGGGACGCCATGGAGCCCATTCCGAAGAGCGGTTTGTATTACCCAAACAAAATTGCCCGGATTTCGATCCTTTCGCTGGAAGACGTGATGGGAAAGAACGGGCTGAATGCGATTCTCAACCTGGCGGGGTTGTCGTCTACCATTGATAATTTGCCGCCGGATAATTTGGACCGGCAGTTTGATTTTGCTGACTTCTCGGCGATTTGGGCAGCTTTGGAAGAGCTGTACGGGCCGCGGGGTGGGCGCGGTTTGGCCCAGCGTGCCGGGCGAGCGACTTTCAACGATGCGCTGCGCAATTTTGGCGCGCTGGCTGGGGTAGGGGATATGGCTTTCAAGGTGCTGCCGCTGGGGGCCAAGATTCGCATCGGCCTGGCGGCCATGGCCAAAATCTTCTCGCAGACCAGCGACCAGTTGAGCACGGTGGCGGAACAAGAAGATCACTACTTGTACACCATTCACCGCTGCCCGGTGTGTTGGGGACGCACCACGGATAAACCCGCCTGCTTCATCGCCACGGGCCTGCTGCAGGAGAGCCTGAAATGGGTGTCGGGCGGCAGTGAATTCCGCGTGACGCAGACCACGGCTAAATCGGTGGGCGACGCGACCTGCGATTTTATTATTCCCAAAGAACCGATAGGCTGAGAACGTGGACGAACCCCGGGCTTCCCTGTTAATTGTTGAAGATGACCTGGACATCGCGGACATGCTCAATGCGTATTTCCGCGTTCAGGGGTACGAGGTTTCTGTGGCGCATTGGGGGGAAGATGGGGTGGAGATGTGCCAGAAGCAAGCACCAGACCTGGTGATTTTGGACATCCGTCTGCCGGACATTGACGGCTTTGAAGTGGCCCGGCGGCTGCGCACCAACCGGCGCACGCGGGATATTCCCATCATCTTTTTAACCGAAAAACGCGAGCGCCTGGACCGCCTGAAGGGTCTGGAGCTGCACGCGGAAGATTACATCACCAAGCCGTTTGACATTCAGGAACTGCGGCTGCGCGTGCGCAACACCTTGCAGCGGGCGCGGCGCGGGTCTTTGACCAACCCGGTGACGGGGCTGCCAGAGGGCGGGCTGGTGGATGAGCATTTGGGTAAGTTCCTGGCGGAGAAAGATTGGAAGCTGCTGCTGATTTCCCTGGGACACCTGGACGCTTTTCGCGAGCTGTACGGCTTTGTGGCCTCGGATGATCTGCTGCGGGCGGTGGCTTTGATGATTCAAGATTCGCTTCAGCAGGCTGGCGGTGACGGCTTTGTGGGCCATTGGACGGCCACCGATTTTGTGCTGATCACCCGCCAGGGCGCCACCGCGGAAATGCAGGAGCGCCTCAAACGACGTTTGGTGCAGTCCTTTGATTATTTTTACCGTCATCAAGACCGCGAAGTCGACCGGCTGGAAGGCCGGCGTCTGACGGTGGAGGTGGCGGCAATTTCGAAAGAATCTGGCGCGTTGACAAGCCTGGAAGAGTTGAAAACGGAGCTGGAAAAACATACCGGCAGGTAAGCCTTTGAAAACAACCATTGTTATACCCACCTACAACGAAGCTGAGAATTTACCGAAGCTTACGGCGGCTTTATTTGCGCTGCCGCTGGATGACTTAAACCTTTTGATTGTGGACGACAACAGCCCAGACGGCACCGGACAGCTGGCCGAAGATTTGGCCAGGGAACACCCCGGGCGCATGTCGGTGATGCACCGTCAGGGGAAATTGGGCCTGGGAACAGCCTATATTCAGGGGTTCCAGCGCGCCATCGCCGATGGGGCCGAGGCCGTGGGCCAGATGGATGCGGATTTTTCGCACCCCGTGGAAAAAGTGGTCGAGCTGGTGAAAACGCTGGAAACTACCGATCTGGTGATCGGCTCGCGCTATGTGCCCGGCGGCAGCCTGGATGAGCGCTGGCCGATGTGGCGCAAGGCTCTTTCTGGCTTTGGCAATTTCTATGCGCGCACCATTTTGGGCATGAAGGTGCGGGATGTGACCGGCGGTTTCCGCCTGTGGCGGCGCAAGACCCTGCAGGGTATGCCGCTGGAACGCGTGCGTTCCAATGGGTATATCTTCCAGGTGGAAATGGCTTATGTGGCCACGCGCCTGGGTTACGGGTTTAAAGAGACCCCCATCTACTTCGCCGACCGGCGCTGGGGACAATCCAAGATGTCGTTCCGCATTCAGATTGAGGCTGCGCTGCGCGTTTGGCAGCTGCCGGGGCTGTACCGCGATCTGCACAAGGTGCCCTTGCAGGGGTAGGCTTTATCCCTTTGGATCAAATCGTATGGATACCAGCGGCCGTTCGAAGAACGGCCGCTTTTGATTGAGTGGGGGCGCATTGACAATAGTTTATTTGTTCTATACAATGAAACTGTGAACGCTTTTGACATTGTGTGGCGGGGTGTGCGGAACTGGCTGCGGCGCAGGCGGACGTTTGCGCTGGATGTGGACTCTTACGAACTGCTGGAGCGCATGGCAGAGCGCCAGCAGCGCACCCCACAGGAGGTGGCCGCGGAGCTGTTGGAACAGGCGGCCCAGGCCCAGGAACGCCAATCCTGGGTGCTGATCTGTTGGGGCCAGCTTTCGCCGCGCCAGCAGCAGATCACCGCGTATGTGTGCCGGGGGGATTCCACGCGGCAGATCGCGGCCCAGCTGCATATTGCGCCCACGACGGTTAAATCGCACATTGAGATTGTGCTGCGCAAATTTGGGGTGAACAGCCGCGCGGCCCTGCGCCAGCATTTGGCCCCCTGGGATCTAAACGAATACCTGTAGGGGTGGGGGTAGGAACCCCCTATGCCCCCCATGGGTGCATCCTCCCGGTGGAGGCTCCCCAGCAACCCTCCGCCAATCCTCCGGCGGGGGGATTTACAGCCTGGGGGAATTTTGCGATGATGACGGCATGGATGCCATTCGCCTACCAACTTCCAATCAACTGTATGTGATCGTGGGCGGGTCGGGCGCGCTGCAGCGTATGCTGACCCTGGCGGCGCGGCTGGCGCTGCGCGGCGGGGTGTGGGTTTTGGACTGCGGCAACCGCGCCAACCCGCTGCCGGTGGTGCGCGAACTGCGGCGGCTGACGATGGACCCTGTGCGGGCTTTGGCGAACATTCAAACCGCGCGGGCCTTCACCTGTTACCAGGTGCTGGCCTTGTTGGAACAGACCTGCTCGCGTCCGGTGCGGGAGCCGGTGGTGATTTTTGACCTGCTGGCGTCCTTTTACGATGAGAGCGTGCGCTACGACGAAGGGCAGCGGCTGTTGGCGGCGGCTTTGGGGCATGTGCGCGGGCTTTTGGCGGGGGCGCCGGTGATGGTGAGTGTGCGCCCGCCCCCAACTGACTTCCCAGAGCGCGCGGCTTTTGTGCAGCGGGTCTGCGCGGAAGCAGATCAATGTTGGGTGGAAGAGGCCCCGTCTGCGGCGGGCGTCTATCAGCAGGGTTCGTTGTGGACATAGAGGTGAAGCATGGGACGCACTTTACCGTCCATTACCCAATCGTTAAACGAGGAACAGGCCGCCTTTGGCCGTTTTCGGCGGGCGCTGCGCCGTTCAGATCAGACGGCGCTGGACGAGCTTTTCACCGCGGCGCGGCAGCACCTGGCAGCGGCGGCCTACGCCGCCAATTTGCTGCCGATGGAGACGTTTTTGCTGGCCATGCTGCTGGAAGAACACAAGGAAGTTGCCCGCCTGCGGGTGCAGGTGGAGGCACTTCAAAGCCGGCTGCTGGATGACGTATGAGGGCTGGCTGTTGGACCTGTACGCGGACGGCCCGCGGGGGGTGGCGCTGTGGCTGGTGACCGATGACGACCGGCGGGTGCGGCTGTGTCAGCGCTTTCCGGTGCGGTTTTTTGCGGCGGGGCCAGGGCCGCGGCTGCGAGCGCTGTGGCGCTGGCTGCGGGGGCGGGAGCCTGCGCCTGGGCTGGCGCGCGAAGAGCGCCGCGATCTGTTTGTGGCGGAGCGCCTGCCGGTTTTGGCGGTGGAGACGGCTGACCCAGCCGGGTTACAGCCTTTGTTTGCGGAAGTGGAGCGCGAATTTCCCGACCTGACCTATTACGATGCGGACGTGCCGTTGACCGTGCGGCACGCGGCGGCCTTTGGCTCGTTTCCGCTGGCGCGCTGCCGGGCCGAGGCGGACGAACAGGGCAACGTGCGCGCGTTTGAGGTGCTGGATTCCCCCTGGGCGCTGGACCCTGCGCTGCCGCCTTTGCGCATTTTGGAGATCAATTTGCCGGAAGGCGACCCGCAGCGCACCCCGCCGACCCGCCTGGAGCTGCGCTTTCGCGCCTGGAAGCAGAGCTACCCCTGGGTGGCGGGCAGCGCACCGGCGGCCTGGCTGCGCGCGGCTTTGCAGAAGTTGGACCCGGACATTGTGCTGACCGATTACGGCGATACCTGGCTGCTGCCGGAACTGCTGCGGCGGGGACAGGCACCGCTGAGCCGCGACCCAGCTTACCCGCTGCGCACCGTGGAAGAACACACCTATTTTTCCTATGGGCAGATCGTGTACCGCGGCCAGCAGGTGCATCTCTATGGGCGCGTGCATATTGACCGCCAGAACGCCATGCTGTGGCGCGACTACGGGCTGGAGGGAATTTTGGAGAACGCGCGGGTGACGGCTTTGCCTATTCAGACCGCGGCGCGCATTTCTCCGGGCACGGGGATTTCCTGCATGCAGATGCAGACCGCGCTGCGGGATGGGGTGCTGGTTCCCTGGCATAAACAGCAGGTGGAGCAGCCGCGCAGTATGTTGAGCCTGATCCAATCCGATTTTGGGGGACTGGTGTACCAGCCGCGCATAGGGCTGCATTTTGAGGTAGGTGCGATTGATTTTGTTTCGCTGTATCCGGCGGTGATGGTGCGCTGCAATATTTCGCCGGAGACGCAGGCGCGTCCGCTTTCACAGCCGCCCGCGCCCAACCCTGGCCTGATCCCGCGCACGCTGGCGCCGCTGCTGCACAAACGCGTGGCGTTGAAAACCTGGGCGGCCAAACTGCCCGCCTGGGACCCGCGCCGCAAGAGCATTCGGGCGCGCACGGCAGCACAAAAGTGGCTGCTGGTGGTGTGTTTTGGCTATTTGGGCTACAAAAACGCGCGTTTTGGACGGATTGAGGCGCATGAGGCTGTGACGGCCGGGGGGCGCGAGGCGCTGCTGCGCGCCAAAGAAGCCGCGGAGGACCTGGGTTTTGCGGTGCTGCATCTGTATGTGGATGGGTTGTGGGTGCAGCAGGCGGGCTGCCGCACGGCGGAGGATTTTGAGCCGCTGCTGGCCGAGGTGACGCGGCGCACGGGGCTGCCCATCGCTCTGGATGGGGTCTACCGCTGGGTGGCCTTTCTGCCTTCGCGCGGCAACCGGCGTGTGCCGGTGGGCAACCGTTATTTTGGCGTGTTTACGGACGGCAGCCTGAAGGTGCGCGGGCTGGATGCGCGGCGGCGCGACACCCCGCCCTGGGTGACAGCGGTGCAGATGGGGCTGCTGGAATGTCTGGCGCAGGCGGTCAGCCCTGAAGACCTGAAACCGGCGGCGGCGGAGGCTTTGGGGCGGCTGCGGCGGGAACTGGCACGGCTGCGCGAGGGCAAGGTGCCGCTGGAAGATCTGCTGTGCGCCCAAAAATTGAGCCGCCCGCTGGAAAAATACACCCATCCTTCGCCCGCGGCGCGCGCCGCTGGGCAGCTGCAGGCGGCAGGCAAGCGCACAGCGGCGGGGCAGCGGGTGCGGTTTTTATATGTGCGCGGGGAGGAACGGGTGTGGGCCTGGGACTTGCCGCAGACTTTTGACCGGCGCTGCCTGGACGTGGGCATGTACCGCAAGCTGGCGCTGCGGGCGGCCGCCGATGTGTTTCAGCCGTTTGGGATCGAACCGGAGGAGTTATATGCGCTTATGCACAACGCAGCCAGGGTGCCTTTGTTTCCGCTGCCGGTTTAGGGGTCGTGCGCAGCGAAAGCGGGCTAGCCGTCCAGCAAGATTTCGTCTTCGCCTGCGCTCGCGGAAGCCTGGGCTTGCTGATCCAGGATGCTGCGGTCTGTGCCGATGGCGGCTTCTTCGAGGGCCTGTTCCACCTGCTGTTTGAGGGTTTGCTGATCGGGGCGGCCCTTCTTGCCCAGGCTCTTCAGACGGCTGAGCAGCGATTGGGTCATGACGGCGGTGAGTTTCTTGAGGCTCTCGTTGGAGAGGCGCTCGCCTTTTTCAAACCAGATGGCGGCGGCGTAGCCCATGACCACCGTGGTGGAAGAGGCTATGGCGGCGGCCAGCAGCCAGCCGGGCAGCCCGCCCAATTTGCTCAACTGGGCAAACAGGCTGCGGCCCAAAAAGCCCAGACCGAAGGTGACCGCCAGTTCGCGCGCGCGAGCGGCGGTGATCTTGTAATTGTAGATGCGGGCGATGCCCAGCACCATCATGGACTGGGTGACCAGCAGGGGGCCGAAATCCAGAATGGGCAGGGGGATGAGGGCGATGGCGGCGGCGATGGAGGCGGCGGACACGATGGAACGCCAGGCCAGCCGCCAGCGGTACTGCGGCAGGGCAGCCCCCAGGGCGGCTACGATCCCCGGCTCGGTGGCGGCGATGGCCAGAAGCACTTTGTCCAGATTCTCGCCGGTACGGGCCACCACGGGGATGATCTGTTCGGGGGTCAGCTCCAAATGCTGGGCGGCCAGCTGCAGGACGCGCTGCGATTCTTTGCGCACCAGATCAATTTTGTTGAGGACGACAATGTAGGGTTTGCCGTAGCTGAGCAGAGTCTGGTACAGCTCCAGCTCAGTCTGCTTGATGCCCTGGATCGCGTCGAAGACGATGACCAGAAAATCAGCCTCACGGGCGGCCTGCAGGGCCTGCTCTTGTTCCAATGCGCCCACATAGCCAACCGCATCCGCGCCGGGGGTATCCACGATGTTGAACAGGCCGGCGTCTGCGCTCTGGTTGGTGCGGGTGGTGCCGGGCAGCGGGCTGACCTCGGCGCGGTCGTGCTTGTTTTGGATGAGCAGGTTGTAGAGCGTAGATTTGCCCACGTTGGCCGGGCCTACGATGGCCACGCGGTGTTTGGAACCAAACGTCATCTTGATTTGATCCGCCGAGAGCTTGACCAGCACGCGCAGCATGGCGGAATCGGAGGGGAAGCCGGTGATGAGGGTTTTCAGGCTGCGTTGATCGGCAGGGGCTAATGAGTCCCAGACGGCGTTAAATACCTCGCGCGATTTGGGCGGAAGCTGGCGGATGATGGGGTTTTCGCTGCTCATAGGCACCTCTGCCGGGGGGCAAGTTACTCGGCGCGGACGATGGCCACCGCATCCAGGGCGATATCACCGGTGGCGTTGGCGGGGATGGCGATTTGGATGTTGATGGGCACGGGTTTTTCGTAGATGCGCGGGGTGGTGAACTGGCCCAAAGAGACCCATTGACCGCCGCGGAACTCAGATTGGTTGACGGCGATGTTGGCGCTTTCCAGCCCGTCGGGGGTGACATCCTCATTGTTAATTTGGACGCGGTACGAGACCTGACCGGTGGCGTGTGAGGCGGGCAGCCAGACGAAGACCTCATATTTGGCCGCGGCGACCGGTTCATAGGTTTCCCAGGTGGCGGTGATTTCGGTTTCGGGGTTGATGACGTACTGATATTGATCTTTCCACGACAGGGCGTCCGATTCCGAATAGATGACCTGATTGGATTCAATCCGGGCAGCCAGGTCGTCAATCAGGACGGTTTGCTGGGCGCGGCGCGGCAGGCGTTCCAACATGGCCTGGGCCGTGGCCGGGTAGGGCACAATCAGCACGCGGTCCACCGCCACGATGGAATTTTCATCGCGGTTCTGCCAGCTGGTGGCGATCGTCAGCAGGTCGGGACGGTCGAGGTTGTAGAGGCCGATACTGCGCCACAGATCCTGAATTTGGGGCGGGTTGCCGCGCGAGGATTGGTATTGCAGCGAGGCGGAACCAAAGATGGGGCTGATGGGCTGCCCGCCGAGAGACACGGTGAAGTCCAGGCTGCCGCCGGAGCTGAAAACGGTGTCGAGCACATAAACTTCATACAGGCCGGGGCTGAGGGGCTTATCCGTTTGCCATTGGATGGAGGCCGCGCCGAAGGTGGCGTAATAGCGCTCGGTGAGTTCCTTGCCCAACTGCTGGGCGATGGTGTCCGAAGAAATCCACTGGGGATTGTCAAAAGGCGGGTTGACCTGGGCCTGATCCTCATTGATCACCACGGCCGTACCTCGCAGACCCGGGAAAACGGGATCGAGCAGGGAGGCGTCGGGGATTTGATAGGCCGACGGCGGGTAGGGGGTCAGCGTGGCGGTGGGTTCGATGGTGGGGGTAGAGGTGATGGTGGGGGTGCGCGAAGGCCGCGGCGTGGGGGTCAGGGTGGGGGGAGCCGGGGTGGGGGTGTAAATGCCGCGGGCCAGTTGGTCGAGGGTGGGGAAATTCAGCCAGAGGAGCAGCGCCAGGGTTAAGACGGCGGCGATCCAGCTCAGGAAGGCCCAGCGGCGGACGGGGTCCGCGGAAGGGGATTCCGGAGTGGAAGGTGGGGTGGCGTTGTCGGGGTTTAATGTCATACGAATCGAATCCTATTTTGATTAGACTGCTGAAACCCAATGATACTATATTTTCAGCAATTCCCCTCAGAGGATTTACGCCCTGGACGCAGCGCATAAAAAACCGCCGGGGGCTGGTTTTGGCTCCCGACGGGTGAAAACAGGTGTGGAGATATGGGCGGGTTTAGGTGCGGTCTTCCTCGCCCGGCTTGAGCTTGCGCAGGGCATCCCACAATGGGTTGATGCCCAGACGGTTGGAAAATTCGATGATGTTGCCGTCCACATCGCGCAGGGGCAGGGGCGGGTTGGATTTTTGGGTGACGAGCGAGCCGACGACCATGCCGATGATGGACACGATCAGCGCGGGCACCGAGCCAATGTAGGCCGCGTCCCAAACAGCCACTTCATAATCGCCTTCGCAGACTACCAGGGTGATAGGCAGCAGCACCACCAGGGTGAGGATCAGCCAGGTGGTGAAACCGGTCACAAAGGCGGTGACGGCCCCCACCAGGTTGGCGCGCTTCCAGTACATGCCGAAAGCAAAGGAAGTGAATACGCCTACCAACAGCACCGTCCAGGAGAAGGTGGCCAGCTTGTAGATGGTTTCGGCGTAGAGGGCCAGCAGCAGGCTGATGACTCCCATGCCGACCACACCGATGCGCGTCCACAGCAGTTGAGCTTTGCCGTCCATTTTTTTGTTTCTGAGGAAGGGCAGGATGTTTTCGGAGACGATGGAAGCGCCTGCCAGGATGGAGGTGTCAGAGGTGCTCATCAGGGCGGAGGCCAGGGCGGCGATGAAGACCGAGGTCAGGATGGGCGTGAGGTATTTCATGGCCGCAGAGACCAGCACAAACTCAGTCTGATCCACGGTGAGATTGGGGTTGAGCACGAACATGCCGATGCCGATCAGGGGGGAGAGCACGCCGAAGCCGATGTAGAGGGCCGAGGCCATGTAGGTGCCCCACACCGAGGTGGCCTCGTTGCGGGCCGACATGGAGCGCTGCATTAAGTCCTGGGCGGCGATGGAGCCCAGACCGACCGCCATCCAGGCCGCCAGCCAGTAGGTCCAGCCCAACAGGCCGTCGTACCCCAGGTAGCCCTCGCCAGGGATGGGCAGCAGGGTGAAGGGCTTGGAGGTGAACATGGAGCCGGCGTTGGCCACCAGCACATCCCAGCCGCCGATGGCGCGCACCACCGCCGAGAAGACCAGGGTGATGCCGCCCGCGGTGAGGAACATTTGCATGAAGTCCAGAAGGGTGTCGGCCCACATGCCGCCCATGAGGGTGTAGACGGTGACGATGGTGGCCACCAGGATCATGCCCGCGGCCACCGGCCAACCAAAGAGGGCGTGGACGATGTTGCCGCCCGCCACAATTTGGGCGGCAGTCCAGCCAAAGTAGGTGGCCAACTGCACCAGGGAGATGAGAAAGCCCATGGTGCGGCCGTAGCGGCGTTCAAAAAAGTCAATGAGGGTCAGATAGCGCGCGCGGCGCATGAGGCGGATGAAGAAGAAGCCGGAAATCAGCAGGCACAGGCCCGCGCCAAAGGGGTCAAATACTACCCCCTGAAAGCCGTACTGGTAGGCGTTGGAGCTGGCCCCCATGAGAACTTCGGCGGCGAACCAGGTGGCCATGATGGATGCACCCGCCAGGTAGATGGGCAGGCGGCGTCCGGCGACAATGAAATCGGTGGCGCTGCTGACTTTGCGCGAGGCGTAATAGCCAACTCCCAGGCGGATGGCGAAGAAGACGGCGATGCCGAGCAGTACCAGCCATTGGTACTCATATCCAGAAATGTCCATACGATCCCTCCTGACAAGATTTCACAAAGAAAGCATGTAGTTTTACCACAGATCAGTCAAAAGAATGGGTGCGGGCGATCTCTTCGATGACATCCGTGAGGCGATCCAACACCTGATCCAATTGTTCCTGAGTGATGACCAGAGGCGGCTCGATACGGATGGTATGGGCGCTGGTCAGGGTTCCGGCCACCAACACGCCGCGCTGGAACAACCCGGCGGCGGCTTTGTAGCCGATGGCGGAATCTTTGAAGTGCAGGCCGATGAGCAGGCCCTTGCCGGTGACCGAATTGAAGATGTGCGGATATTTTTCCGCCAGGGCGTGCAGCCGGGGGAGGAGGTAATTGCCTTTTTGGGCGGCCTGTTCCCATAGGCGGTCGCGCAGGGTGACGTTAATGGCGGCGATGGCGGCGCTGCATGCCAATGCGCCCCCGCCGGTGGTGGTGGTGTGGATGAAGGGGTTGGGATCCATCATCACTTGCCAGATCTCTGCGTTGGCGCAGAAGGCGCTGATGGGCATGACCCCGCCGCCCAGAGATTTGGCCACGGCCAGGATATCGGGTACGACTTCCCAATGTTCCACGCCCCATAGTTTGCCGGTGCGGCCCATGCCGGTCTGCACTTCGTCGGCGATGAGCAGCACCCCGTAGCGGCGGGTGATCTCGCGCAGGCGCGGCCAGAAGTCGTCCGGCGGGACGATGGCCCCGGCTTCGCCCTGGATGGGCTCCATCAGCACGGCGGCAATTTCAATGCCGACCTTAGCGCAGATATCCAGCTGGCGTTCCACCGCGTCCGCGTCGCCGTAGGGCACATGGTACACCGGCCCGCCGTAGAGCGTCCCCGGCGGGGTGCGGTAATCGGATTTGCCCATCATGGACAGGGAGCCCATGGTTTTGCCGTGGAAGGCTTTGACGGCCACGATGAAGCCGTTTTTGTGCGTGTACATTTTGGCCAGCTTGATGGCGCCTTCGATGGCTTCGGTGCCGCTGGCGGCGAAGAAGCTATATTGGATGTCGCCGGGGGTGATTTCGGCCATGAGGCGCGCCAAAACCCCGCGCAGGGGGTCAATCAGCTCCTGACTGGGCATGGGCGTGCGCTGGAGCTGGGCGCGGACGGCAGAGACGACATCCGGGTGGCTCCAGCCCAGATCCATCATGCCGTAGCCGCCCAGGCAGTCAATGTATTCGCGGCCGAGGATGTCGCGGAAGACGGCGCCGGAGCCTTTCCATTCGACACAGGCCCAATCCCCGGCCTCGGTGACGGATTTGCGGTATTCGAGCCAACCGCGGTTGAAATGTTCGGCAAAGTTGTTTTTGGATTCTTCGATGATCTGCTTGGCCTGGGCCTCCCCCACATCGCCGCCGTGGATGATTTGCAGCCAGCGGTCGGAGTAGGCGAGGGCTTCTTGAAGCGACTGGGGCATATGCGGTTTCCTCCTGACAGTTACAAAATGAGTGAAGGTGACGAATGATTCTGAATCAAAAAGCCCCCTCGGCGAGGATGTGAGGTGTTCCCCAGGCTCTGCTGTCTGGCGGCGGGGTGCGCTGGCGCGGCGGCACGATGGGGGCTGGCCTGGAAATGCCCGCTATTCAATTCCAATAAGGGTTACCAGTCTCAAGGGGAGAACCCTGGGCTGTGCTGCTGGGCCGGGGTTCCAGATACAATCAATTCTTGATCATAAAGATCATGGGAATAACTGTAAACCTACCAGATATCATACGACGAAATTCCCGAAAATGCAAATAACTATTCCGAAACGGAAAAACTTACACCGTACACTGGCGTAAAAAAACGCCCTGGGCTTATTATGCCCAGGGCGTTGAAGACCGGCAGTGCAGATGCGGTTATTCGTCCGCGGTCAGCAGCATCACCGACAGGCTGGCGGGGGGCAGATCCAGGCGGATATGCCCGCGGGCGCGCGTTTTGGTCAGCTCAATTTCACGGCTGCGCACGGCGTGGGGCTCGTCAAAGCTGTTCACCAGGCTGGGGTTGGGGGCGTTGAGCACCCAGGCTTTGGAGGCTTTGAGGGAGCTGAAATGTTCGAAGTTGACGTTGATGTGGGCGCGCTTGGCCGGGTGACGGTTGATGAAGCTGAGCACCAGGCGCGAGCGGGCCTCGTCGCGGGTGGCGGCGATATCCAGATAGGGCACATTGCTGAGCGCGGCGATGTTGCCGAGGGCCTGGGTGCTGTAGGTGGGCACTTTTTTCATCTCCACCCGCAGGGCCAGCTTTTCCATATTTTGAGCCATCCAGAAGGGGTAATACAGCGGGGTGGCATAGGATTTGCGCTCGTTGGTGACGATCAGCGGCAGCACATTGACCATCTGGGCCAGGTTGGCCAGGGTGAGGGTTTTGCACTGGCGCTGGAAGACGTTTAACATCCCGGCCACATAGAGGGCGTCGCGCAGGTTGTAGTTGAGCTTGTGCATGGAAGAAGCGCCGGGGGGCGGGGTGAGCCACAGATTCCATTCGTCAAACGCGATCTGGATCTTGCGGCGGGGGGCAGCGCGCTGAATTTGCGAGGCGATACGCTGGATGATCACTTCGGCGTCCAGCGGTGCGGCGCATACGATGTGGTGCAGGGCGTCGGGGTCATAGGATTCCTGCCAGCCGCTTTGGTCGGGCTGGTAAAGGTGGAAGGAGAGGTAGTCGATCTGGTCGGCGCAGCGGCTTAGGACAGTTTCATTCCACAAGCGGCCGGGGTCGTTGGCCTGATCACTGAGAACTTTATCGCCGACGGCCACAATTTGAATATTGGGGTCCGCGGCGCGCATGGCGGCGGCAAAGGCGTTCAGCCGCTCGGCGTACTCCTCGGCGCTGGTGTGGCCCACCTGCCACTGCCCCCAGACTTCGTTGCCGACACCCCACAGGCGCACGTTGTAGGGCTGGGGATGGCCGTTGGCGGCCCGGCGGCGGCCCTGTTCACCCGTGGGCGGTTCGTTGCAGTAGGCCACCCAGCGGGCGGCTTCTTCGGGGGTGCCGGAGCCGTCGTTGACCACCAGGAAGGGTTCAGCCCCCACCTGGGCGCAGAATTCCATGAATTCGTCCGTGCCCACCTGATTGCTCTCATGCGACTGCCAGGCGGGGTCAAAGCGGGCGGGGCGCTGGCTGCGCGGGCCGATGCCGTCTTCCCAATGGTAGCCGGAGGCAAAATTGCCGCCGGGGTAGCGAATGACCGAGGGGCGCAGATCGCGGATCAGGCGCAGGGTGTCGGGGCGCAGGGCCGAGCCGTCTTCGTTCCAGATACCGCCGTAGATGCAGTTTTCCAAATGCTCAATGAAGTGGCCGTAGACATGCGGATGGATGGGGCCGATGACCTGATCGGCGTCCACGCTGGCCTCCACCTGCATGGGGCGCTGCAAAAAGCGCGGCAGGCGCAGGGCAAAACGCCGCGGAGCGGCAGCTGCCGCAGCGGCGGGGGCAGAACCGGAGGCCTGCAGGGTGAAATCGAGCAGGCCGGCTTCATGGGTGTGCACGCGGATGCGCAGGCGGCCGTTGCCCGCCGGGTGACTGGCTACGCTGACTGTGAGGGCCACGTTGACCGGCAGCGAAAAGGGCGTGCTGGCCGAAACCCAATGCGCGGGGGTGGGGTCGGGCTGACCTTCCAGCCGCAGGGTGACGGCCTCCAGGGGGATATCCTGATCGTCTACGGCCAGCTGAAAGCCCTCGATGCTGGCCGGGGCGAAGGTATTTTTGATGACGAAAGAGAAGCCTTCCGGCGTGGACTGCAGGGAGCCGGGCAGGTACAGCTTGCGCAGTAAAAATTCAGGAATGGCGGGCATTAATCCTCCGAAAGGGAGCCAATGGGGGTGTTTTTGCGGGGCAAGAAGAACAGGGGCACAGCCGCCAGCAGGGTGGCAAAGGCGGCCACCTGGAAGAGCAGCGGGGTGGGGATGAAGCCGGCTTTGCCGTCGATCAGGGTGGGGATGCCGAAGGTGCTGCCCAGCCAGCCGCCGGTGAGCGCGCCCAAAATTTGCGGGATGAGCACATAAAAGAGCACGTAAATGCCGGCAAACTGGCCGCGCTGATCCTGCGGGAAGAGGTCTTTGGTCCAGGCCATGGTGGCGATAGTCCAGGCGGCGGTGGGGGCCAGCCAGAGGATGCCGGTGAGGGTGAGGGCCAGGAAGGAGCGCGAGAAGGAGAAGAGCAGCAGCCCGATCATTTCGGCAATCACGGCCAGCATGGCCATGGGCCAGCGGCCCCAGCGGTCTACCAGCAGGCCGATGGGGTAGGCCAGGAGCATGCCGCCGACCAGAATGGCGACGGCCACCAGGATGGAATACTGGAGGGTTTCCAGCTTGATGTAGTGCTGTAAGTAGATGAGCAGATACGGGAAGAACACGTTTTGCGCAGCGGTGAAGAGAGTGACGGCCGAGAGCACCAGCAAGATGCGGCGGTTGCGGCGCAAATTGGCCGGGCGGAAGACGGCCACCATCTGCTGGGCGTAGGTCCCTTCCGGCTTGGGCCCGGCGGGGGGTTCGTGAATCAGACGGCCGCTGATCAGCCCCACCAGGAAGACGAGCGCACCCACGCCGTAAAAGAAGGCCGGGTAGCCCACGGCTTCAATCAAAAGGGGCGCGCCGCCGTATACCAGCAGCACCGACAGCCATTTCATAATCTCCAGCGCGCCGGTGACGCGGCCGCGGTTTTGCTGGGTGGTCACATCGGTGACGTAGGCGTTAAAGGCGGCGTCGTTGGCGGTGGAGCCCCAAAAGGTCATGATGCAGTCGAAGAGGATGGCCATGGCGATGGCCAGACCGATGGGGTGAAATTGGGCGGAGGTGGGGTAGAGCGCGGTGAAAACTCCCCACATCAGGTAGCCCGCCAGAAGGTAGGGACGACGGCGGCCCCAGCGGCTGCGGGTGCGGTCGCTGAGCGTGCCCATAAAGATAGAAGTCAGCGTAGCCACCAGGGCGGTGGCCGACACCATCCAGGAGATGGGGCGCGGATCGGGGGTGATGTGGTTGTACAGGAAGGTGTTAAAGAACTGGTTTTCCACCGCCCAGGCGAGCTGACCGGCAAAACCCAACAGCAGCAAGGCCGCCCATACGCGGCGGGTGAGCCAGGGAGAAGAAGAGGGGGTTGAGGTCATGCGAACCGTTCCGTGAGAGATAGAGTGGGCGAGCTTGCAGCCATAGGGTAATTATAGATGCATTGGGGCAAAACCGGCGGAAGCAAAGGTGGTTTTTCGGTCTGGTATGAAACCTGCATCTTAACCCGCGAACCCTGTATCTGCTGAGAGGAGCACAGCGAAGCATGAAACAACCTCTTTTGAATTCCCTTTTTCAACAAACCGGAAAAAAAGTGTGGGTGTGGGCCGCACTGGGCTTTTTAGTGGTGCTTTTGCTGGCGGTGGGCGGGCTGCTGATCTGGCAGGGCTCGGGAGGCCCGGCGCTGCCTCACCGCATGACCGCCCAGCCCGACGACCCGCGGGTGGGTGCGATTGCGAAGGCGCTGAAAGCCGCCGGAGAAGGGCGAGAAGAGCTGCTGGCGTTCCTGATTTACGATGTGAGCATTGATCACGTGACCTTCAGCGACGACGGGCGCACCGCGCTGGTGTGGCTGGCCATGCGCGAGCGTGAGACGGGCGAGGTGGTGGCCGGGGAAGTGGGACTGGCCCTGGCGCGGCTGGGGGATGCGCCGGAGGAATGGAAGATAACTTTGCAAGCCGACGCGGACTGGGCACAGGTGCTGGCGGGCGTTCCCGAAGATCTGCTCAGCGCGGAGGAGCGCGCCTTTTACCTGCCCAAGGAGCAGAAGGTGGTGAAAGGGGGACAGGTTTTCCGGGGGTACAAACTGCCCTGGCCGGCGGGGCGCAAGGTGCGCGTGAGCGGCTCGGTGGGGCATGTATACGTCTACAAAACCTGCCCGACTACGTGCTTATACGCTTTTGATTTCGCTGACGGCACCAATTTTCCGGTGGTGGCGGCGCGCGGCGGGCGGGTGAAATACGCTGTGTGGCAGTACCCCAACGGCAACACCAAACACGCCAATTACCTGGTGCTGGAAGACACCAGCACCTCGCCGGTGACCTATCAGGTTTATTATCACCTGGCCCAAGACAGCATCCCGCCCGCGCTGCGCAGGGTGGGGGCCGAGGTCTTGCAGGGGCAGCTGATTGGAGCTGCGGACGACACCGGTGCCAGCACGGCCTCACATCTGCATTTTCATGTGCACACCAACCAGCATTTGTATTGGGGCAGCTCGGTGGACATTGTATTTGATGAAGTGCAGACCAACGGCGGCCGGCCGCGCACCTGCGTGGAGGCCAACACCTTCCCCTCGATGGGCAGCCAATGTCAGGCGGGGAACTGGTATGAGAGCGCCAATGGGGACGCCCAACGGCCCACCGGCGGGATTGAAAGCCCCAAGGAGAAGACCCTGGTGACCACGCGCAAGCTGACCGTCAAGGGCTGGGCCAAAGACGACCGCGAATTGGAAAACACCCAGTTCTTGATGACCTACACCGGCGAATGGACGCCGGTGGGCAAGCCCCAGAGCGGAGGGCAGGTTCAGGTGACGCTGGATTTGTGTAAGCTGGGTGTGCCCGACGGGCCTTTCCTGCTGGCGGTGGATGTGCGCGACCGGTCGGGCAAAAATTCCGGCCCCACGGGGCAGGTGATGCTGGAAAAGCAGTTTAACTGTGCCGGGCCGACCCCGACCCCCACGGCCACTCCCAAAGTGTGCCAGCCTGGGGCCGAGCAGGTGGGGCTGTGGACGGAGGAAAATTACCGCGGGGACTGCCAGGTGCTGGGGCTGGGCGAATACGCCAAAGCCAAACAGTTGGGGATTGGCAACAACACGGCTGAGTCGCTGCGCGTGGGGGCGGGGGTCATGGCCCTGGCGTACGCGGAAACGCAGTTCGGCGGGCAGGAAGAGGTCTTCTTAAAGGATTGGCCCAGCCTGCAGGACAGCCTCCTGGGGCCGGATGCGATTTCATCGCTGAAAGTGGTGCGGCGGCCCGACCCGCCTGCGCCGGCTGCGCTGAGCGCTCCGCAGGGAAAAGACGGCCAGCCGCTGCGGGAGGATGAGGCAGTGCGGCTGGAATGGCCGGCAGCGGCAGGGGTGGAAGCCTACCGCAGTGCGTTGAGCGGCCCGGACGGCTGGGAGAAAAGCCGAGATTGGGGCCAAGAGACCGTCTGGAAGGTGGGTAAGCTGGCGGCGGGGGCCTATCAATGGACGGTGTGGGCGCGCAACCGCGCAGGCGAAAGCCAGGCGAAGATCGAATTTCGCATTTTGGCTGTGGATCAGCCGCCCGCTAGCAACCTGGTTTCGGTGGAGGGGGCGGCGGTGGCCAGTACGGCGGCCGTTCTGCGCTGGGAGGTGCTGGAAGGCGAGGAGGATCTGGACTACTTTGAGATGCGCTACCGGCGCGACGGCGGCGAATGGACGCTGTGGCCGGAAAAGCCGGACGGCGGCGCGCGGCAGATGTGGTTTTTGGCCAAAACCGACGGCTTGTATGAATTTCAGGTGCGCGGGGTGGACCGTGCGGGCAACGTGGAGGATTTTGGCAGCAGCGTGGTGGAGATGACTCTGGAGACAATGTGCGCCGGGGCGGACGACAACGACGGCTGGCAGAATGCCGTGCCGGCGGCGGTTGGCGAGAGCTGGGAGGAGAGCCTTTGCCCGCGGGGGGATGTGGATTGGGTGGTGTTCCCGGCGCAGGCGGGGCGGCGTTACCGCTTCAGCGCGGCTTCGATGACCGGTGGGGCGGCGGTGCAGATTCAGCTGCTCGATACAGATCATCAAAAAGTGCTGGGGGAGGCGCGGGCAGCCGATTTTAAACAAGATGCCAGCCTGGAATGGAGCGCGCCTGCGGACGGGCTGTATTACCTCAAGATCCAGCCCATTCACCCCAACCTGGCGGGCAAAGGTGTCAATTACCGCCTGAGCATCGAAAGCCTGGGGCAGGTACTGGTTCCGGCGCTGGCCTGCAGCGGGCTGACCTTACCGGCAGCCTGGTGGCTGGTGCGGCTGGCCTGGAAACGGCGCAAAGAGACGCAGGCAAAGCGCGCGGAGATGGGCGACATCTGACGAAAGTTATTAATCATGTGCTATCTTTCACTATGAGGACGCTATTGGTCTGACATATAATCATCCTATACCCCCAAATCCAACATTGGGTGAGTTTTGGCTGCTCAACCATCTTCCATCAAAAAGGACAAGGAGTGACGATGAAAAAACACAATTTTAACCCGGGACCATCCATTCTTCCTCAATACACGATTGACGGCACGGCTGCAGCGATCAAAGATTTCATGGGCACTGGCCTCTCAATTCTGGAAGTTTCTCACCGCGGCAAAGAGTTCGATGCGGTGATGAACGACGCCGTGGCATTGGTCAAGGAAGTTCTGGGTGTGCCGGAAGGTTACGCCGTGCTCTTTGTGGGCGGCGGGGCCAGCACACAGTTCTTCCATGTACCCTACAATCTGTTGGAGAAGAAAGCCGCCTATTTAAAGACCGGCGAATGGGCCACGAAAGCCGCCAAGGAAGCTGAACTGTTTGGCGAGGTCGTGATTGTGGCTTCTTCGGAAGATAAGAACTTCAGCTATGTTCCCAAGGGATACGTGATCCCCACCGATGTGGATTATTTCCATATCACCACCAACAACACCATCTACGGCACCGAAATCATGACCGACCTGGATTCGCCGGTGACACTGGTGGCGGATATGTCTTCGGACATCTTCAGCCGGCCGGTGGACGTGGCCAAATACGGTTTGATCTACGCCGGCGCGCAGAAGAACCTGGGCCCGGCGGGCGTGACGCTGGTGATCGTGCGCGAAGACCTCTTGGGCAAAATGACCCGCAAGATGCCGAAGATGGTGGATTACCGCACGCACATCAAGAGCAACTCGATGTTCAACACCCCGCCGGTGGTGAATGTGTATGCCTGCATGCTCACCCTGCAGTGGCTGAAGAACAACGGCGGTTTGGTGGCCATGGACAAGGTCAACGCGGCCAAGTCCGAACTGCTCTATGCTGAAATTGACCGCAACAAGTGCTTCGTGGGCACTGCGGCGAAGGAAGACCGCTCGCGCATGAATGTGTGCTTTGTGATGGCGGAAGGCTACAAAGAATTGGAAGCGGAATTCATCTCGTTTGCCTCCAGCAAGGGCCTGGTTGGGATCAAGGGCCACCGCTCGGTGGGCGGCTTCCGCGCGTCGCTGTATAACGCCCTGCCGTTGGAAAGCGTCCAGGCGCTGGTGGATGCCATGCGCGAATTTGAGGCGTCTCACTAACCCTGGGAAACCGGGCTTTTCAGGAAAGGTGCAGAGATGACCAAAGTTTTGGTTGCAACCGATAAGCCGTTCGCCAAAGTGGCGGTGGCAGGCATTCGCAAAGTGGTGGAAGCGGCCGGGTTTGAGCTGGCGCTGCTGGAGAAATACACGGAAGTGTCGCAGTTCCTGGCGGCGGTGGCTGACGCGGATGCGCTGATCGTGCGCAGCGACCTGGTGACGGCTGAGGTGTTGGACGCGGCCAAGCAGCTGAAGATCGTGGTGCGGGCCGGGGCAGGCTTTGACAACATTGACCTGGAAGCGGCCACGAAGCACGGTGTGGTGGTGATGAACACCCCCGGGCAGAATTCCAACGCGGTGGCTGAGCTGGCGTTTGAGATGATGCTGTATCAGGCGCGCGGCGGTTTCGCGGGCAAGAGCGGTTTTGAGCTGCGCGGCAAGACCCTGGGCCTGCATGCCTTTGGCTACGTGGGCAAATGCATGGCGGCGATTGCCAAGGGCTTTGGCATGCAGCTGTTTGCCTATGATCCCTTCCTCTCGGCGGAAGACATCGCCAAAGAGGGCGTCACGCCGGTGGCTTCGGCAGAAGAACTGTATGAGAAGTGCCAGTATGTGTCGCTGCACATGCCGGCCAACGCCAAGACCAAACTGAGCATTAACCACGCGCTGCTTTCGCGCATGCCTAAGGGCGCCACGCTGGTGAACACCGCGCGCGCGGAAGTGATCCACGAAGAAGATTTGCTGCGCGTGTTCGAAGAGCGCCCCGACTTTGTGTACCTGTCGGACGTGGCCCCGATCTGCAAAGCGGACATTGAAGCCAAGTACCCCGGGCGCTTCCTGTTCACGGCCAAGAAGATGGGCGCGCAGACGGAAGAAGCCAACACCAACGCCGGCATCGCCGCTGCGGAGCAGATTCGCGACTTCATTGTGAAGGGCGACAAGCGCTTCCAGGTGAACAAGTAAGCGTTAACGGCTGTCAACGGATTGTTGATCCCCTCCCCACCTGCGGGAGGGGATCCTTTTTGCCGATCCAGGGGAGAGGGTATAATGGTCTGCATCTACGCGGGCAGAGGGAGCTGAAATTTGCACAAGGCAGACGCAGGCAAAATGAGTTGGCTGAGCTGGCTGGCGGGGATGAGCGCGGCGCTGGCCGCGGCGGTTTGGGTGTTAACCACCCCGCTGCCGCGGGTGGTGGGGCTGAGCGCGCGCTATGACTTGACCCTGGTCGTGCCAGCCGCGCTGATTTTGCTGACGCTGGCTTTCCGGCTGCGGGGCGGGTGGGGGCAAAGCGCGGCTCTGGGGCTGACCCTGGTGCTGTTTTGTCTGCCGCTGGCGGGGCTGTGGGCCAGCGGGGCAAGCGAATCGTACACGGTGGGGGGGCTGCTGCCCTACAGCGATGCACAGGTGTATTACCGCGACGCGCTGCGCGTGACCGAGGGGGATCTGCTTTCGTCTTTTTCGGCGCGCCGGCCGCTGTTTCCAGCATTTTTGGCGGGGGCGCTGGCCTTGAGCGGGCGCAACTTGCAGGCGGCCCTGGCGCTGACCGCCCTGGTGACGGCCGTCAGCTGCTGGCTGGCGGCGCGGGAGATGGCGCGCACCCACGGCAGTCTGGCCGGGGCGGTAGTGCTGGTAGGGCTGTTCCTGTTCAGCCGCCGCTTTACTGGAACCACCATGACCGAGAGCCTGGGGCTGGCGCTGGGGGCTTTGGGATGGGGGCTGCTGTGGCGCGGGGCGGCGGAAGGCCGCTTGTGGACGATCGCGGCGGGGCTGGCCCTTTCGGCGCTGGCGCTCAATGCGCGCGCGGGGGCCTTCTTTACCCTGGCGCTGTGGGTGGTGTGGCTGGGGGTGTGGGGGGTAAAGGGCTGGCCGCGCATTTTGGGACGGGCGGCTTTGGGGTTGGCGGCGGTGGGGCTGGCCTTTGGGGCCAACCTGCTGCTGGTGAAAACCCTCAGCGCCCCAGGCGGGGTGGCCTTTGCCAATTTTGCCGACACCCTCTACGGGCTGGCGGCGGGGGGCAAAGGCTGGCAGCAGATTGAGGCGGACGCCCCGCAGGTGGCCAAACTGGATGAGCCGCAGCGTTCGCAGGAGATCTATGCCCTGGCGCTGGAGCGTATGCGCACCCGCCCGCAGGATACCCTGACGGGGGCGCTCCGAGCCTGGGGCGACTTCTTCCGGCCAGACCGCGAAGGTGTGTTCGGCTTTGTGGACAGCCAATTGAACCTGGAAACACGCTTGAGCGTTCGCGTGATGATTTGGGGTCTGTACGCGCTCAGCGCAGCGGGTCTGTGGGGGATGATCCGGCGGCGGCGAGAGGCCTGGGTGGGGCTGCTGGCGTTTGGGCTGGCAGGCCTGCTGCTTTCGGTGCCCTTTGTGCCGCCGGTAGATGCTGGGCGCATGCGCGCTTACGCGGCCAGCCTGCCCCTGCTGGTGACTTTGCCCGCCCTGGGGGTGTGGGAAGTGGGCACGCGCTTACGCCTGAAAGTGCTGGACGGCTGGTTGGCGGCTGAGGCAGATACGCCGCGCGGGCTGCTGTGGGGTTGGGCGGGGGTGGTGAGCGCGTGGAGCTGTGTGGGGGCGCTGGCGGTCTTTGCCCTGGCGCAGCCCAGCACGGCGGCGGCTCCGCAGTGCGCGCAGGGGGAAAAAGGCTTTGTGTTCCATCATGCGGCTGGCTCCACGGTGCAGGTGATAGCAGACGAGGCCGCGGGCGCCGCTTGGCTGCCGCGGGTGCACGAGAGCTTGTTTGAGCGCGGAAGCCGCACCCTGGCGACGGATTTTTACGGCGATTTGGCCGAGCTGCCGGTTCCTTTCAGCCTGGTGCAGGCCAACGACCTGAACCGCGGGGGCATGGTTTGGCTGGTGGTGACGGGCGAAGACCTGCCGCCGCGCGGGCTGGCGGCGGTGTGCGCGGCCAAAATCAACACCCCTGGGCTGGGCTGGCGCAATTTTTACACGGTGCGGCGCTGGGAGGTGCTGGCGCCGGACGGGGGCGGGCAGTAAAACGTTAACCCATTTTTAACCTCACAGGCGGGGGCGTCCCTTGACCAATTCGGCGGGCGGTTTTATAATTCAGCCGTTGAATATTGAAAGGGACTATGGGAAACTTCCCCGATACCGACCGAGATTTAGTCCTGCTGGAACAACTAGAACAGGATCCGGATGCTACCCAGGCGTCATTGGCTGCGCAGTTGGGGGTGGCCGTTGGGACGATTAACTGGCATCTGAAGCGATTAATTGCAAAGGGATACATCAAGGCGCGGCGCGTTGAGCGCCGTAAATTGCGTTATATCATCACGCCGGATGGGCTGGCACTGCGGGCGCGCCTGACTCTGGACTACATTCAAAACTCGTTTCGCATGTACCGCCTGGTGCGGGAGCGGGTTTTAGCGGCGGTGGAAGAGCTGCGCGCGCAGGGGGTGGAGCAGGTGCGGCTGGAGGGTGAGGGGGATGTGGCGGATGTGTGCCGCCTGACCTGCCTGGAGCAAAATTTGCAGGTGGTCACGGACGAGGCTGCGCCGTTGATTTCTGTGCGCGGACTGAAGGTGTTTATCGAGTACCACGATCACGATCAAAGGGCTGACTATGGAAACTGAATCGTTTTGGAAAGATCGTCGGGTGTGTGTGACCGGCGGGGCCGGCTTTTTAGGCTCGTTCGTTCAACAGAAACTGCGCGAGCGCGGTGTGGGCGAAATTTTTGTGCCAACGATTGAGAAGTACAACCTGGTGGAGCGCGACGATATTGTGCGCCTGCTGGACGATGCACGGCCGGACGTGATCATTCACCTGGCAGCGCACGTGGGCGGGATCGGCGCCAACCGCGAACATCCGGCGGAATTCTTCTACGACAATTTAATGATGGGCGTGCAGCTTCTGCACGAGTCTTACCGCCGCGGGGTGGAAAAGTTCGTGGCCATCGGCACGGTGTGCGCATACCCCAAGTTCACGCCGGTGCCGTTCAAAGAGGACGACCTGTGGATTGGCTACCCGGAAGAGACCAACGCGCCCTACGGCCTGGCCAAAAAGATGCTGCTGGTGCAGGCGCAGGCCTACCGCCAACAGTACGGCTACAACGCCATTTTCCTGCTGCCGGTGAACCTGTACGGCCCGCGGGATAATTTTGACCTGAACTCTTCGCACGTCATTCCGGCCATGATCCGCAAGATGATCGAGGCGCAGGAAGCGGGGCAGAAGGAAGTGGTGCTGTGGGGAGACGGCTCGCCCACGCGCGAATTCATCTATGCCGAAGATGCCGCCGAAGGGATTGTGCTGGCCGCTGAGCGCTATAACGGCCCGGATGCGGTCAACATCGGCTCCGGCCACGAGATCGCCATCCGCGATCTGGCAGAGCTGATTGCGCGCCTGACCGGTTTTGAGGGCAAGCTGGTGTGGGACACCATCAAGCCCAACGGGCAGCCGCGGCGCGGGCTGGATACGACCCGCGCGGAGCAGTACTTTGGTTTCAAGGCGCGCACCAGTTTTGAAGAAGGGCTGCGGCGCACGATTGATTGGTATCGAGGCGCACGCACGGCGCAGACGCGCTGAGACATTGCGATAGGATCGGCATGAAAGCCATAACACCCTCTGCAAACGATGTTCCCGTAGTCCATTTACGCCCGCCGCGCGGCTGGTTTTCCTTAAATTTGCGCGATTTGTGGCAGTATCGGGAATTGATCTATTTCCTGACCTGGCGCGACCTCAAGGTTCGCTACAAGCAAACCTTGTTGGGGGCGTTGTGGGCGGTACTGCGGCCGTTCATGACCATGGTGGTGTTCAGCATTTTCTTCGGCGAGCTGGGCAAGGTGCCTTCTGAGAATTTGCCCTACCCGGTGTTTGCATACACCGGTTTGCTGCCCTGGGAGCTGTTTGCCACGGCGCTGACCGTGGCCAGCCATTCGCTGGTGAACAACCGCCACATGATCACCAAGATCTATTTCCCGCGGGTGATTCTGCCGATGGCTTCCATCCTGGCGGGGGTGGTGGACTTTTTGATCGCCAGCGTGGTGCTGGCGGGGATTATGCTGTATTTTGGCACGCCGCTGGCGGGGCCGGTTTGGCCGGTGATTTTCTTCCTGCTGCTGACTCTCATCACCGCTTTGGGGGTGGGCCTGTGGCTGGCGGCGCTGAACGTGATGTACCGCGACATCAATTACATCACGCCGTTTTTGTCGCAATTCTGGCTGCTGATCACGCCCATCGCTTACGGCAGCAGTCTGGTTCCGGAAAGCTGGCGGATTCTGTACGCGCTGAACCCCATGGTGGGGGTGGTGAACGGCTTCCGCTGGGCGCTGCTGGGCATGGAAAGCGGCGCGCCGGGGCCGATGATGTGGGTTTCGGTGCTGGTGTCGCTGCTGCTGCTGGTGAGCGGGCTGATCTTCTTCCGCCGCATGGAACGCCAGTTTGCGGATATGGTGTAAGGAGGCGGCGGCATGAGCGATCTGGCCATTCGAGTGGAAAATCTGGGCAAACAGTACCGGCTGGGGACGAGCGGGACGAATTATCAGACCCTGCGCGACGCCCTGGGCGAGATGTTTTCGGGGCGGCGCGAACCCTCGGCCGAAAGCGGCAAGAAATTCTGGGCGCTGCGCAATGTGAGCTTCGAGGTGCAGCAGGGGCAGGTGCTGGGCGTGATCGGGCGCAACGGGGCAGGCAAAAGCACCCTGCTGAAGCTGCTCTCGCGCGTCACCGACCCCAGCGAAGGGGCCGCTGAAATCCGCGGGCGGGTGGGGTCCTTGCTGGAAGTGGGCACGGGCTTTCACCCCGAATTGAGCGGGCGCGAGAACATCTTTTTGAACGGGGCGATTTTGGGCATGAAACGGGCCGAAATTGCCAGCAAATTTGATGAGATTGTGCAGTTTGCGGAGGTGGAGCAATTTATTGACACCCCCGTGAAGCGCTATTCTTCGGGCATGTACCTGCGCCTGGCCTTTGCTGTGGCGGCGCATTTGGAGCCGGAGATTTTGGTGGTGGACGAAGTGCTGGCCGTGGGCGACGCCGAATTTCAGCGCAAGTGCCTGGGCAAGATGAGCGACGTGGCCCAGCAGGGGCGCACGGTGCTGTTTGTCAGCCACAACATGTCGGCGGTGCTGCGCCTGACCCAAGAGACACTGGTGATTGATAAGGGGCGGCTGGTGATGCGCGCGCCGACTACAGAAGCCGTGGATTTTTACCTGTCGCAGGGCTTTTCGCAGGAAGGCGTGCGCGAATGGCGCGAGGATGAGATCCCAGCCAGTGCGGAGCCGTTCCGTCCGCTGGCGGTGCGTGTGTGCAACCCGGCGGGGGCCATTGCAGACACGGTGCGCTCGCGCGAACCCATCACCCTGGAAATTGCCTACCGGCTGAACGCGCCGGTGCAGGGGCTGCGGGTGGGCATTTATTTGATGAGCACACGGGGCGAGTATATTCTGACCTCGTTTGATACGGATGATCCTGAAAAATTTGAACGCTACGCCACGCGCGCGCCGGGGGAATATGTCAGCCGGTGCGTGCTGCCCGCCGACTTTTTGAACGAGGGGCGTTATGTGATTGGGGTGAACGCCAGCTCTTTTCGGGTGCGTCGCTATTTTCAGGATGAACAGGCTCTGACGTTCAACGTTGACGCGGCTGGGGCGCCGGGCACACAGTGGCCGGAACTGCGCTTAGGCCCCGTCCGCCCGCGATTAGATTGGCACATTAAGGTGGTGTAGGTATGGCTCTTTCCAGTAAAGAAGGCATTAAGAACCTTTTGGGGCAAATTCCGTTCACTGCGGAGTTGTATTGGCTGGTGCGTCAGCGCGGAAAGCCAATCCAAAGCCGGTTCTCGCTGCGCCATCTGCAAAACGCCATGCCCGATCTGGTGGCGCAGGCGGCGGCGCTGCGGCAGAATGCACCCGCGGGAAAGAATGTGTTCATTTTCGCCACCCTGCATTATTGGATTGAGCATGCCGCGCTGCTGGGACTGGCGCTGGCCTCGCAGGGCCACAAGGTGACTTTGGGCTTTCTGCCTTATGCTGAATGGCAGTCGCCGATCAACCGCTTTGACCTGCGCCGCCAGAACTACTATGCCCGCAAGGTGCTGGAGGCGGCCGCGCCGGTGATGGAGTCGGTGTCGCTCTTGAATATGCGTACCAATTACAAGCCGATGGGCGAGGGCATGCGCGATCTGGTGGAACGCGTGACCGTTTTTGACACGCAGTACACTCTGCAGGTGGAAGATGTGGACCCCGAAAGCGAAGTTTACAAGCTGCGCTGGGAGCGCAACGCGGATGCAGCCCGCGCGGCACAGGCCTGGCTGAGCGCCAACCGCCCGGATGTGGTGATTGTGCCCAACGGCACCATTCAGGAATTGGGCGTAGTGTACCGCGTGGCGCGCGCCATGAAGATCCCGGCGGTGACGTATGAATTTGGCGATCAGCGCCAGCGCATTTGGCTGGGGCAGAACGCGGAAGTGATGCGGCAGGAGACCGACGGCCTGTGGAAGGCGCGGCGCGACCTGCCTTTGACCGAAGAACAGATGGAACGCCTGCGCTCGCTGTTTGTGGCGCGCTCGCGGGCTTCGCTGGTAGAAAATTTTGCCCGCCTGTGGCAGGATACCCCTGCGCAGGGCGGCGAACAGGCCCGCCAGGCCCTGGGGCTGGATGAACGCCCGGTGGTACTGTTGGCTACCAATGTGTTGGGCGATAGTCTCACTTTGGGCCGCCAGGTGTTCAGCAAGAGCATGGCCGAGTGGATCAGCCGCACGGTGCAGTATTTCGCCGGACGCAGCGATGTGCAGCTGGTGATCCGCGTGCACCCCGGCGAGGTCTTGACCCACGGGCAATCTATGGTGGACGTGGTGAAATCGGTGCTGCCGCATTTGCCGGAGCACATTCACCTGATTAAGCCCAAAGACAAGGTGAACACCTACGATATCATCGAGGTGGCTAACGCCGGTCTGGTGTACACCACCACCGTGGGCCTGGAAATGGCCATGAGCGGCGTGCCGGTGATCACCGCTGGTCAGACCCATTACCGCGGGCGCGGCTTTACCCACGACCCCGAGTCCTGGGTGACGTACTTTAAGCTCCTGGGGCAGGTCTTAGAGAAGCCAGAGGTGTTTAAACTGACGCGCGAGCAGGTGCAGCAAGCCTGGGCGTACGCGTACCGCTTCTTCTTTGACTTCCCGCGGCCTTTCCCGTGGCATTTGGTGCGGGTTTGGGACGATTACAAACAGCGGTCGATTCGCGACGTGTTCAGCGAGAGCGGCAAAGAGCAGTACGGCCAGACTTTCCGCTACCTGACCGGCGAACCGATTGACTGGGCTAACGTGGTGGACTAGAGGCGCGGCATGTCTGAAGGCGAAGTCAAGGATCAGGTACGGCAGTTTTATAACCAGGTGGGCTGGCAGCAGGTGGAAGGCGGCGTGTATCAAAACGCGCGCTACGAAGACCTGCGGCCTGTGGCGCGGGAATATATCCACCGCTGTCATCTGCGGGTCAACCGCCATCTGAAAGCGGAAGGCCGTTTCTTGTTGGACGCCGGATCGGGGCCGGTGCAGTATGTGGAATATCTGACTTACTCGCACGGTTATCAGCGGCGGGTATGCCTGGACCTTTCGATTGTGGCTCTTCAGGAGGCGCGTAAACGTCTGGGCGCGCACGGGGTGTATGTTGTGGCGGATGTGTCGCGGCTGCCCTTTCGTGCGGATGCGTTTGACGGGGTGGTTTCGCTGCACACGCTGCACCACCTGCCCTTGCAGGATCAGCCGCGGGCCTACGACGAGATTCAGCGCGTGTTGGCCGCGGACGGCAGCGCGGTGATCGTGAACGGCTGGACCGAGTCGCGCCTGATGCGGCGCTGCCAGCCCTGGGTGCGTCTGATGGAACGGCTGGGCACCTGGGTGGCGAAGCGCCGGGGTAAGGTGACGGCTGAGGCCAGCCCTGCTGCGCGCGCGGCGGCTAAACCCGCGGACCCCACCGGCACGTTTGTGCGCAAACTGGACGCCGATTGGCTGCGCCAGGAAGTGGGCAGCCGTATGCCGCTGGAAATTCGCGTGTGGCGCAGCGTCAGCGTGCGCTGGCTGCGGGCGCTCATGCACACCGCGTTGGGCGGCAAATACTGCCTGCGGCTGCTGTTTTGGATGGAAGAGCGCTGGCCAAAGTATTTTGGCGAAAACGGACAGTATCCCCTGGTGATCGTGCGTAAGGCATGAGGGCTGAGATGGACAAACACAGCGCGCAGTTGGGCGGGATGACCGTGCTTCCGGTGACGCCGGAGCGCTGGGGCGACCTGGAGGGCCTGTTTGGGGCCAAAGGGGCGTACGGCGGCTGCTGGTGCATGTATTGGCGGCTGCCGCGCAAAGCCTTTGACGCTGGAAAAGGCGAACCTCACCGCCAAAGCCTGCGTGCGCTGGTGGATGAGGGGCATGTGCCGGGTCTGCTGGCGTATGCTGATGGGAAGGCCGTGGGCTGGGTCAGCCTGGGGCCGCGTGACGAGTTCCCGACCCTGGAGCGTTCGCGGGTGCTGAAGCGCGTGGATGACCAGCCGGTTTGGGCGATTGTGTGTTTTTATGTGGCGCGCCACAAACGCCGCCAGGGGGTGATGCGGGCGTTGATCGCTGGGGCGGTGGAGTATGCCGCGCAGCAGGGGGCGCAGGTGGTGGAAGCCTATCCGGTGGAACCGGCCGGCGGGGCCTACCCGGATGTGTATGCCTACACCGGCCTGGCCAAGACCTACCGCGCACTGGGCTTTGAAGAGGCGGCCCGCCACAGCCCCACGCGGCCGATTCTACGTAAAGTGATCAAATCCGGGGGGACATCCCCCGCTGCGGTTAAACCTGAGCAAGGAGATTGATATGGATTGGACCAAGAAAGTGGTGTTGGTGACCGGCGGGACTGGGTCGTTTGGCAAGAAATTTGTGGATGTCATGCTGAAAGAATATCACCCGGCCAAGATCATCATTTACAGCCGTGATGAACTGAAACAGCACGAGATGCGTGTGGCGGGCTTTGATCACCCTTCGCTGCGCTATTTCATTGGCGACATTCGCGATGTGCAGCGTCTGCGGCGGGCGTTTAACGGTGTGGATATTGTGGTGCATGCGGCAGCCCTCAAGCAGGTTCCGGCCTGTGAATATAACCCCATGGAAGCCATCAAGACCAATATCCTGGGCAGCAGCAACGTGATTGACGCCGCCCTGGACGCGGGCGTGGGGCGGGTGATCGCCCTGAGCACGGATAAGGCGGTCAACCCCGTGAATCTGTATGGGGCCACCAAGCTGGCGGCGGAAAAGCTGTTTGTACAGAGCAACGCCTACGCGGGCGGCACGTCCACGCGCTTTAGCTGCGTGCGCTACGGCAACGTGGTAGGCAGCCGCGGCAGTGTGGTGCCCATGTTCCTGAAGCAGCGCAACAACGGCCCGCTGAGCGTGACCGATGAACGCATGACCCGCTTTTGGATCTCGCTGGAACAGGGCGTGCGCTTCGTGATCCGCTGTTTGGAACAGATGCACGGCGGCGAAGTGTTCGTGCCCAAAATTCCCAGCATGAGCCTGGTGGATCTGGCGCGGGCCATTTCGCCGGAGGCCGAGATCAATGTTATCGGCATTCGCCCGGGCGAAAAGCTGCACGAGCTGTTGATTTCGGAAGATGAGGCTCGTTCCACGGTGGAACTGGAGGATATGTTTGTGGTGCAGCCGGTGGATACGCCCTGGGAAACCCAGTGGCGCGGGCAGGAATGGGCCCAGAAGGGCAAGTCACTGCCGGACGGCTTTTTGTACGCCAGCAACAACAACCCGGAATGGATGACGATTGAGCAGATTCAGGACATGATCGCGCCCATTGAAACCGCGCTGTATGAGGGCAAGCTGGAATGACGCGCTGGCTGGTGACCGGCGCTGGCGGCCTGCTGGGGCTGAATTTCGCCCTGCGGCACGCCCGCCAGCAGACGGTGGTGGGGGTAGTGCACCGCCAGGGTCTGGTGGGGGTTCCGTTTGAAACGCTTCAGGCCGATTTGAGCCAGCCCGGCGCCGTGGACGCAGTGCTGGAGGCGGCGCGCCCCGACGTGATTCTGCACGCGGCGGCGATGGCCAACGTGGACGCCTGCGAAAGCGACCCCCAGGCGGCCTTGCGCGTGAACGCCGAGCTGCCGGCCGAACTGGCCCGTGCGGCGGCGCGGCTGGGAATTCAGATGGTGCATATTTCCACCGATGCGGTCTTTGACGGCAAGGTGGGCTATTACCGCGAGGAGGACACCCCCAACCCGCTGAGCGTGTACGCACGCACCAAACTGGCTGGGGAGCAGGCCGTTCTGGCGGCTTTTCCGCAGGCGCTGGTGGCGCGGGTGAACTTCTTTGGCTGGAGCCTGGCGGGCAAGCGCAGCCTGGCGGAGTGGTTCTTTAATAACCTGCGGGCGGGCAGAAACATGAAGGGCTTTACGGATGTGCTCTTCTGCCCGATGAACGTGATCCACTTGAGCGACCTGCTGGCCGAGATGGCGGCGCAGGGGCTGACGGGCCTGTACCACGTGGTGGGCCCGGAGGCTTTGAGCAAATATGAATTTGGGCTGCGGATTGCGCGGCGATTCCGCTTTTCGGCCAAGCTGATCGAGCCGGCCTCGGTGTATGACGGCGGTTTGGCGGCGGCGCGTTCGCCCAATTTAACCCTGAACACCGAAAAGCTGCGTGCGGCGTTGGGCCAGGATTTGCCGGATGTGAGCGCGGGCTTGGATTTGTTCTATCACCAGTTCCGCCAGGGATACCCAGATATGCTGCGCACCCTGGGCGCGGCCGCTTAACCTGCGCCTGCCTGAGAACAGGCAGGGGAGGGATTTCCACCCTGAGGAGAGAAAGATGGAAATGAGAATTGGAAACCGGACCATTGGCGGCGATAACCCCACCTATTTCATCGCCGACATCGCCGCGAACCACGACGGCAGTTTGGAACGCGCCAAGTATTTGATCCGCCTGGCCAAACAGGCCGGGGCAGACGCGGCCAAATTCCAAAACTTCCGCGCGCCCAAAATCGTTTCGGATTACGGTTTTCGCCACATGGGGGGGCAGCTTTCACACCAGGCGAGTTGGAAAAAGTCGGTGTTTGAGGTGTACCAGGACGCTTCCATCCCCTTCGATTGGAGCGAGGAGCTGAAAGCGGTGTGCGAAGAGGTGGGGATTGAGTATTTCTCCTCGCCCTATGATTTTGATGCGATTGACCTGCTGGACGCCTACATGCCCGCTTATAAGATTGGCTCGGGCGAAATTGATTGGATCGAAGCTCTGGAGCGAATGGCGCGCAAGAACAAGCCTGTGCTGCTGGCCACCGGTGCAGCTGAGATCGGCGAGGTGCAGCGGGCGGTGCATGCCATTTTGAAGATTAACCCCCAGCTGGTGCTGATGCAGTGCAACACCAATTACACCGCCAGCCTGGAGAATTTTAAATATATCAACCTGCGCGTGCTGGAAACCTACCGGCTGATGTTCCCCCAGGTGGTGCTGGGCCTTTCGGACCACACCCCGGGGCATGTGACCGTGTTGGGTGCGGTGACGCTGGGGGCGCGCGTGGTGGAAAAGCACTTCACGGACGACAATTCGCGCGAGGGGCCGGATCATAAATTTGCCATGAACCCGGATTCTTGGAACGAGATGGTGGAAAACACGCGCTATCTGGAGCGGGCTTTGGGTTCGGCGGATAAGACCATCGCTGAGAATGAAGTGGACACCTCCGTGGTGCAGCGGCGCTGCCTGCGGGCGGCGCGCGACATTCGCGCGGGCGAAAAGATGACCCGCGAGATGATTGACGTGCTGCGCCCGGCCGCCCCTGGAGCCATCCGCCCGCATGAAATTGAGGCGGTGGTGGGCACGACGACCATCGAGGACATCCCCTTCGGTAAAGAACTGCGCTGGACCCAGTTGGGAGCCTGATTGCGCGTTTTGTATTTCACCCGCGACTACACCCCTCACGATCACCGCTTCTTGACGGCGCTGGCCGACAGCGAACACACGGTGAGCTTTTTGCGGTTGGAGCGGCGCGGGATGCAGCGGGAAGACCGGCCGATTCCGGCGGCGGTGCAGCAGATTCACTGGTACGGCGGGGACCGCCCCGCGCGCTGGCAGGAGGGGCTGCGGCTGGTGAGCAGTCTGCGCCAGGTGCTGCGGCGGGTGCAGCCGGATGTGGTGCACGCAGGCAGCGTGCAGACGGCGGCCTTTTTGACCGCGGCGGCGGGCTTTCACCCGCTGGTGAGCATGTCGTGGGGCTCGGACCTGCTCAAAGATGCCGACCGCAGCCGCGCATGGCGCTGGGCCACGCAGTTCACCCTGCGCCGCACGGATGTTCTGGTGGGCGACTGCCAGGCGGTGGCGGATCGGGCGGCGGAATTTGGCTTTCCGCGCGAACGCATGGTGCTTTTTCCCTGGGGCGTGGACCTGACCCGGTTTTCGCCGGGGGAGGCGCCGGCCCAGCGGGCGCGTATGGGCTGGGAGGACGCGTTTGTGCTCCTTTCGCTGCGCGCCTGGGAGCCGCTGTACGGCGTGGATGTGGTCGTGCGGGCTTTTTGCCGCGCTGCGCGGGAAGTGCCTGAACTGCGGCTGGTGCTGCTGGGGGGCGGGTCGCAGGCCGCGGAACTGCGCCGTCTGCTGGAGCAGGCGGGCATGACGGAACGGGTGTGGTTCGGCGGGCAGGTGAGCAACGCCCACCTGGCGGAATTTTACCGCCTGGCGGATGTGTACGTGAGCGCGGCCTACAGCGACGGCTCTTCGGTGTCGCTGATGGAAGCCCTGGCCTGCGGCCGTCCGTCCGTGGTGACGGATATTCCCAGCAACGCCGAATGGGTGCAGACCGGGGAACACGGCTGGCGCTTTCCGGCGGGGGACGCCGAAGCCCTGGCGGCGGTGATGGTGAGAGCGGCGCAAGACCGGGCCGCGCTGGCGCGCATGAGGAGCGCGACGCGCAGACTGGCCGAAGAACGCGCTGATTGGAAGAAAAATTTTCAAAAACTGTTGGCGGCCTACGACCTGGCGGTGCAAACCCAGGCCAAACGGCGCGCAGAACGTTGAGGACGATGTGCGAACGGTAGCGATCATTCAGGCCCGCATGGGTTCCAGCCGGCTTCCCGGCAAAGTGCTGAAAGACATCGGCGGTAAGCCCATGCTCCTGTGGGCGGTGGAACGTGCCCGGCGGGCCGCGCGCGTGGATGCGGTGGGCGTGGCCACCACGGACGACCCGGCAGATGACCCCATCGCGGCGCTGTGCACGGCGCACGATATTCCCGTGTTCCGCGGGAGTGTGTTTGACGTGCTGGACCGTTTTTACCGCGCAGCGCAGGCCTTTCAGGCGGATGTGGTGGTGCGCGTGACGGGCGACTGCCCCCTGATTGACCCAGGGGTGATGGACGAGACCATCGCGGCCTTTTTTGAGTCCGGGGCGGATTTTGCCGCCAACCGGCTGCCGCCGCCCTGGAAGCGCACCTATCCCATTGGGCTGGACACCGAGGTGTGCAGCTACGCCGGGTTGGAACGCGCCTGGCGCGAGGCGGCGGAACCCTATGAGCGCGAGCACGTGATGCCCTATTTCTACGATCAGGAAGGCCGCTTCCGCGTGCGGGTGGTGGATCACGACCCGGATTACGGCGCGCTGCGCTGGACGGTGGACACCCCGGCAGATTTGGAATTGCTGCGCCAGATTGTGGGGCGTTTTGCGGGGCGCGAGGATTTTTCCTGGCTGGAAGTGCTGGAACTGGTGCAGCGCGAGCCGGAATTGACGCGCATTAACGCCGATGTGGCCGCCAAACAGACCCAGGAAGTGGATCCGCGCGCGCTGGGAGGGCAGCCATGAGCCTGATCACCCTGTTCACCGCCCCCAAGCCGTTTCGCGATGCGCACATCAGCACCATTCAGCGCAACGCCCTGGAATCCTGGAAGGCGCTGGGGCCGGCGGTGGAGATTGTGCTGGTGGGCGAAGAGGACGGCCTGGCGGAGACGGCAGCGGAAATGGGCCTGCGCCATTTGCCGCAGGTGGCCCGCAACGCTTTGGGCACGCCGCTGGTCAGTTCGATTTTTGAATTGGCGCGGGAACATTCGGACAGCCCGATTTTGGGCTATGTGAACGCGGATATTCTGCTGCTGCCGGAATTGATTCCGGCGGTGGAGCAGGTTCGCGCGCTGCGCGAGCGGTTTTTGATGGTGGGGCAGCGCTGGGATCTGGACGTGCGCGAGCGGCTGGATTTTTCGCCGGGGTGGGACGACCGCCTGAGCGCGGATATTCAGGCCCGCGGACGGCTGCACCCGCCGGGAGGCAGCGATTATTTCTTCTTTCCACGTGCCTGCTTTGGCCACATGCCCGCTTTTGCCATCGGCCGGGCGGGTTGGGATAACTGGATGATCTATGAAGCGCGGCGCAGCGGCTGGACGGTGGTGAACGCCACCCCCAGCATGCGCATTGTGCATCAGGATCATGATTACAGCCATTTGCCCAACGGACAGCCGCATTACCGTCTGCCGGAGACCAACGACAACGTGCGTTTGGCGGGCGGGCGGCGCACTATCTTTGGGCTGTGGGACTGCGAGCGCGAGCTGGTGCAGGGGGAGCTGCGTAGGCCGCGGCTGAGCTGGAAGCGCTTCTGGCGCGAGGTGGAGATCTTCCCTCTGGTGAAGCTACGCAGCATGACCTTGGGGCAGGCGTTTTACGCTGTGTTTCACCCGCTGAAAGCCTACCGCGAAGCCCGCGCCTGGCTGCGGGCGCGAAAAAGCTAGTTGGATCTTGTTTGGGAGAGCGTGATGCGCGTTGGACAGAACCCCGCTAAGTTTGTGAAAGACGTCAGCCAGCCGGAAAAAATTACCGTGGCGGTGCTGAACTACATCCCGTTTCTGAGCGGATTTTACGCCGAGATGCTGGACGTTTTGAAGGCCTGTTTGGGCAGCCTGTGGGAAAACACGGACCTGCCCTTTGACCTTTTGGTATTTGACAATGCCAGCTGCCCGGAAGTGCGCCAGTATCTGCTGGATCAGCACGAGGCCGGTAAGATTCAGCACCTGATGCTGAGCGAGAAGAATTTGGGCAAGGGCGGGGCCTGGAACATGATCCTGGCGGGTGCGCCGGGGGAAGTCATCGCCTATACCGACAACGACTGCTACTTCCACAAAGGCTGGCTGGGGACCAGCATGAAACTGCTGGAGACCTTCCCCAAGGTGGGCATGGTTACGGCGCGGCCGTTTCGCACCAAGCCGGAGTACTACACCGCCACCGAGGCCTGGGGGGAGCGGGAAGCCCAGGTGGAGCGCGGGCAGCTGATCCCGTTTGAGGTCTTCCGCGAGTTCGATTTGAGCCTGGGGCAGAGCGAAGAGGAGATCCGCGCGCATTACGACAGCAGCCAGGATGTGCGCCTGACCTATGCGGGCGTGCAGGCCATCGCCGGGGCTTCGCACTGGCAGTTCCTGGCGCGCAAAGACGTGCTGGCGGAGTTTTTGCCCTTCAGCATGAGCCGCCCGATGGGGCAGGTGAAGCAGTTGGATGAGCGCATGAACGCGGCGGGGTATTTGCGGCTGATGCCGCTGGAACCGCTGGCGATGAATATGAGCAACACGCTGCGCAACATGCCGGGGATGGTTTCGGCCACGGCTGCCCGGGCCGTGCGCAGCCGCCGGGCGGGCATTTTGGATTTTCCGCCGGTGCGCAAGGTGATGCTGGGCATGTATGACGCCATTTTTCGTTGGTATTATGACCGCGAGTGAGCGGTTGACAGGAGCCGAAGCGAGCAGCGTATGACCAAACGAGTGTTCATCAGCGCCGATCACGGCCTGGCGATTGTGTACTTTTTGCAGAGCGATGTTTTGCCCACCCTGCTGGATGCGGGGCTGGAGGTGGTGCTGTTGACCGACGACGGCCTGCGCGAGCAGATTTCGCAGCGCTTTGGGCGGCCGGGACTGACAGTGGAGGGACTGCGCTTTCCGCAGGCGCGGCAGTATTTTGAGCGTAATGACCACACCCTGCAGTACTGGCTCCACTTCCTGCGCTGGATGGGCGGCTCGCAGCGCATCAACACCAACGCCATGGATGGGCACTTGCGCCAGATGGATTATGAATCCAGTGCCAAAGCCAAACGCCTCATGCCGCTGATTCGCGGGCTGACCTGGGGGCTGCGCCGTTCGCGCTGGATGCGCCAGGGCCTGGTGCGGGCGCAGATGCGTTTTACCCCCGACCTGTACGGCGATTTACTGGATCAATACCAGCCCAGTCTGGTGGTGGCCAGCACGCCCGGATGGCGGCTGGACCGCTACCTGCTGCGCCAGGCCGGGCAGCGCGGGGTGCGCACGGCGGCGGCTATCATCGGCTGGGATAACCCCTCCAGCTACCGCCTGCCGGGGGCGCGGGTGGATTACGCCACCTGCTGGTCTGAGATTCAAAAGCGCGAACTGGTGCTGGGGTCCGATTGGGCGCCGGAGCGCGTGCATGTGGGCGGCATCCCCACCTACGACGGCTATTTCCGCAAGGAATGGGTCATTCCGCGCGAGGAGTACTTCCGCATGCACGGGCTGGATCCGCAGCGCAAGCTGATTTCGTACGCCTGTTCGTTTGTGACCTTTTCACCCAACTTCCGCAACATGGAAACCCTGGCGCGTTTGGTTTCAGCGGACGCACTGGCCCAACCCAGCCAGCTGCTGATTCGCCTGCACCCCAACCATTTTATGCCGGGGTCGCTGTATGAGCAGGAAGCCCAGCGCGTGCGGCAGATGATTCAGTCTATGCCGCATGTCCATCTGGTGGAGCCGGTGGCGCTGGGCGGGGAGCTGGGGTATTACTCCGGCGAGGATATGCCGGAGAAGGCCTCGATGATGGCGCATTCGGACGTGTTCACCACGGTGTATTCCACCATGGTGGTGGAGACGGCCATTCACGACCGCCCGATTGTGAGCGTGTGTCTGGATACGCCGGGCGGCTGGAACACGCCGGGGAAATTCTCGCTGGCGCTGACCGAAATTGCCGAATGGCCCACCCACCAGCGCTTCCGCGAGGCCCAGGCCGGACGGGTGGCTTTTGATGAAGGGCAGCTGCGCGCCGCGCTGGACGCCTATTTGCGCGACCCCCAATTGGACGGGGCGGAGCGGCGCAAGTTTGTGCAGGATGAAGTGACCTATACCGACGGCAGCGCGGGCAAGCGCACAGGGGCAGCCCTGGCGAAGCTGGCGCTGGAGGCTTGACGAGGAGAGCAGCATGAGATTCATGATCGCGGGCTACGGTTCCATCGGGCGGCGGCACTTGCGCAATCTGCGCGCCCTGGGACAGGACGACATTGTGCTGTACCGCACGGGCAAAAGCACCCTGCCGGAGGACGAACTGGCGGGGCTGACGGTGGAATATGACCTGGGGGCGGCGCTGGCCCACCAACCCGACGCGGTGATCATCGCCAACCCGACCGCCAACCATCTGGACGTGGCCTTGCCCGCGGCCGAGGCGGGTTGTCACATCTTGATGGAAAAACCCATCTCGCACAGCCTGGCGGGGGTTGCAGCCCTGGACGAGGCGCTGCGGCAGGGCGGCGGGAAGCTGCTGGTGGGCTTTCAATTCCGCTTTCACCCCGGCCTGCAAAAACTGGCCGAGCTGATTCGCCAGCAGACCGCGGGGCGACCGCTTTCGGCGCGGGTGGAATGGGGCGAATATTTGCCTGCCTGGCACCCGTGGGAAGATTACCGCCAGAGCTACAGCGCGCGGGCCGACCTGGGCGGCGGGGTGGTGGTGACGCTCTCGCACCCCCTGGACTACCTGCGCTGGCTGCTGGGCGAGGTGAACGGGCTGTGGGCCTTCACGGGCCAGATCAGCGATTTGGAAATTGAGGTGGAAGATATCGGTGAGATCGGCCTGCGCTTTGAAAGCGGCGCGGTAGCCAGCCTGCACCTGGATTACTACCGGCGGCCGCCGGTACACCGCCTGGAGATCACCTGCACCGAGGGGCTGCTGCGGTGGGATAATGCCGACGGCGCGGCCCGCTGGGTGAAGGCCGAGGACGGAGCGGAAGAAGTCTATCTGCCCCCGGCGGATTTTGAGCGCAACCACCTGTTCCTGGCGGAGATGCAGCATTTTATGGACGTGATGCAGGGCAAGGCCGAGCCGGTCTGCGGGCTGGAAGGCGGCCAACGGGCGTTGGAACTGGCCCTGGCGGTGCATCAATCCGCGGCGGAAGGACGCCGGATCACCTGGTGAGGTGAGGGACAGGCAGCGTGGAACGAGCGCGACAGGCAGGCGAACGATGGTTCGGCGGGCGCAGATGGGTGGGGGCGGCGCTGTTTTTTGCGATTCTGGGGGTGGTGATGACCTGGCCGCTGGTGCTGCACATGGGGTCGGCTCTGGCCGGGCGCATCGGCGATAACATTTACTTTGTGTGGATGATCGGCTGGGTGAAGAAGGCCCTGTTTGATCTGGGGGCCAACCCCTTTGACGTGTGGTTCTTGAATTACCCGGAAGGCTGGAACATGGCCTACACCGAGATCACCCCGGCCATGCTGGGGCTGGCGCTGCCCTTTAGCCTGGTGGGCGGGGCGACCTTCGGTTACAACGCGGCCATGCTGTTGAGCTATGCGCTTTCGGGCCTGTTCATGTTCTTGTGGGTGCGCAAGCTGACCGGCAGTTGGGGGGCGGGGCTGGTGGCGGGAACGGCTTTTGCCTGTCTGCCTTACCGCACGGCGCATTTCCTGATCGGCCATTTAAACCTATCGGGAACCATGTGGCTGCCGCTCTTCTTTTGGGGGCTGCATGGCACGCTGGAAGATACCGGCCGCGAGGGGCGTAAGGCCGCCGTGCTGGGCGGGGTGGGGCTGGGCCTCACCGCACTGACCTCGCAGTATTACCTGTACATGGCCCTGCTGGTGGGGGCGGTCTTTGCAGCAGCCTATCTGCTGGACGACGCCTGGACGCAGCGCAAAGCGCGTTCCGCCTGGCGGCTGGCGCAGCGCAATTTTTGGGCGCAGATTGTGATTCTGGGGCTGGCGGCCCTGCCGTTGACGGCGCTGGGCGTGGGGCCGTACGTGGCCTTGAACCAGCAGGGCGGTCTGCCGGATCGGGATATCGCCGTGACGCGGCGCTATTCGGCCAGCCCGACCGATTTTTTGCTGCCCTCCACCGACCATTTTCTGTGGGGGCGCTGGGTGGGCGAGCATTTTAACCGTGAGCTGTGGGTGGAAGCCACTCTGTACGTGGGCGCGGCGGCGGGGGCTTTGGCCCTGTTGGCCCTGATCCTGCGCAGGCGGGGCGGGCACCGGCGGCTGGTGGTGAGCCTGTTTTGGGCGGGGGCGGCGGCGGTAGTGCTGGCGATGGGCACCGATCTGCATTGGCTGAGCGAACCGGTGCGGGTGAGCGTTCCTGGATTCCTGCAAGGGGTGCTGGGGCGCACGGAGATCCCGCTGGTGCACCTGCCGGGCTATTATCTTTTTGATCATTTTCCGTTTTATGCCAAACTGCGCGCCCTGATGCGCTTTGGGCTGTTTGCGCTGCTGTTCGTCAGCGTGGGCGCGGGGCTGGGCGCGGCGCAGGTGCTGGGCCGCACGGCGCAGCGCTGGAAAGGGGCCGTGCTCTTGGGCATGCTGGCCCTGGTGCTGCTGGATTTCTATCCGGGGCCGGTGCAGGAATTCGCGCCGGTGCAGGCCCGTCCGGTGGATGCGGCCCTGGCGCAGCGTCCCGGGCAAGGGGCGGTGATCCAGTTCCCCTTTATCCTGAGCGAAGATCAGGAGCAGACCTATTACACCCTGGAACACGGCAAACCGTTTGTGGGCGGGTTTTTTAACGCTTTCCCCCCACCGCAGTATGCGCGCATCCGGCCGGTGATGGAGCAGTTCCCCTCCGCAGAGAGCATCGCCATGCTGCCCGAACTGGGGGTAGAATTTGTCATCGCGGCAGCCGGGGCCTACCCTGATCTGGCGCAAGTGCGCCAACCGTTGGAGGCGGCCGGGTATGTGTACCTGGGGCTGTTCGGCGATCAGGCTCTGTTTGAAAAGGCGCAAAAGGTGACCCCATGAAAGCGGCCTGGGCGAAAGTGGAAACCTGGATGCAGCGCCCCGCGGTGCGTTGGGGCGGGCTGGCTGCTTTGGGGGCGGCGGGGGCCGGGCTGGTGCTGTATGCCACCACCTGGGGGCCGGGGATTGGCGGGGACGCCACCATCTACATCACCTCCGCGCGCAATTTGCTGGCGGGGGTGGGGCTGGGGCTGGTGGGGCCGCAGGGCGAATTTCGCCTGCTACCGTACTTCCCTCCCTTTTTCTCGCTGGTGCTGAGCTTCTTGGGGCTGTTCACCGCTAATCTGGAAGCGGCGGCGCGCTGGTTAAACGCCGTGCTGATGGGCGGGCTGGTGGTGTTGGCGGGGCTGATGACGGCACGCGCCACACGTTCCACCCTGTACGCCTGGCTGGCGGCGGGGCTGACCCTGGCCTCGCCGGTGCTGATGCCGGCGGCGGTGTGGGCCATGTCAGAGCCGTTGGCGCTCTTTTTGGGGTTTGCCAGCCTGGGGCTGCTGCTGCGCCTGTGGTCGGCGGGAGCGAGCTGGAAAACCCTGACCGCCGCGGGCGTTTTGGCGGGACTGGCTTTCCTCACGCGCTATAACGCGGTGGCTTTTGCAGCGGCCGGCGGGCTGGGCCTGCTGATCTTTGGGCGTCCGAGCTGGAAAGCGCGGCTGCGGGACGCGGCGGTGTACGGTGGGTTGGCCCTGCTGCCGATGATGATATGGATTGCCTATGACCTGAGCCAGACGGCCACCGTGGCCTCGCGCAGCCTGTTGGGCGCGGGCGGTTTGGGTCAGCGTTTTATGGAATTTTGGCCCGATTTTTCGGCGGCGCTGCTCTTTTGGCTGGTGCCGGATGCGTGGGTGTATCAATCCCCTTACCCGGGCATACTTAACCAGATTTTGCCCTGGGCTGCCGCGGCGGCCTTGATCGGCTGGGCGCTGTGGGTGGGGCTGCGCCTGCGCACGCGGCGCGGCGCGGAATGGGAGGATGCCCGGCGGCTGCTGGCTTTGCTGGGGATCTTCTGCGGGTTGTTTTTGGCGGTGACGCTGGGGGTTAAGCTCACCACCTATCCGCCGATCACCATCAATGCGCGCATGCTATCGCCGCTGCATCTGGCGGTGCTGGTGGCGGCGGTGGGGCTGGCCTGGGTGAGCGGGCGCTTCGCGGCGCGGACGGCCTGGGTGCGGGTGGGGCTGGCGGCGGCGCTGATTCTGGCGGGCCTGTGGTATGCGCGCTTGTCGCTGCCGGTGGCAAAACAGTACGCCCGGCTGGGTTTGGGGTACAATTCGGCGGAATGGCGCGGATCGGAGCTGATTCAGGCGGTTCGGGCACTGCCGGAAGATACCCTGATCATCACCAATCAAGAGACGGCTTTGCTGGCCATGACGGGGCGTGCCTCGTACCCGCTGAAAGAGGTGTACCTGAACCAGGGGCTGAGTGAGTTCAGCCGTTACGGTGACGGCGACCTGAGCCAGGATCCGGCGCAGCGCCTGTTCCGCGAGGATGGGGCGGCACTGGTGCTGTTTGATCAAATTGACGACCAGTTGGCCGAACTGTACGGCGAGCGGACGGAAGAACGCATCCGCACGCTGGTGACCGGCCTGTACCGCGCCCTGCGCGTGGAGGACGGCGGCATTTTTTATTATTCGGAACCCCCTCAACCCTGAGCTGCGGAACGGCAGCGGGGTTGAGCAACCTTGTGAATTGGGAGTGCAGTATGCATAAGTTCATTTTGCACAATCGCGCGCTGGTGGGGTGGGTGATGGCAGCCTGCCTGATGGTGTTGGCGGCCTGCTCCCCCGCGGCCCCGGTGACCCCCGCGGCGGAAGCCGCCCCCAGTCAGGCCCCCACGGCTGTTCCTGCGGAGCCCACCGCTACGGCGGAGCCTACCGCTGTGCCCACAGCGGAACCGACCCCAGAACCCCAACCTACGGCGGCACCGACTGAAGCACAACCTGTGCCGACCGAGGTGCCTCAGGGCCTGACGGCCTGGTGTATGGGTCTGGAGTTCAACGGCGCGGCTAACTATGCCGGCGGCGTGTACGAGATGCCCGCGGGCGGCAAACCTGCCGTGCTGAATGGGGATGTGGTGAACCTTTCTGTCCCGGCGGTGTCCTGCACCCTGGCATTCCAGATGAGCCAGCCGTTGGCGGCGGGCACGCGCCTGGAACTGGCGGAGATGAATTCGGCCACGGCCTGGCTGAGCGCGGAATTGACCCCGGCGGCCGGCAGCGATCGTCAGGGATTCGTGACCTTGATCCACGCGTATGTGATCAACCCCCCGTTTTGGGAAATTACCTACCCCTATCGGGTGAAAGGCCCAGACGGCACGGTGCTGGCCGAAGGTAAACTGCGCCTGGCCAGACCTGCTCCAAAATTGTGTTGGAACGGCGATATTCCTGATCCGGTGACGCTGCAATGTGTGAAGAACGACCCCAAAGAATTGGAACCCGGCGATCCCGGGTACTGCGGCGGGATCTTTGAATGTTATGTAGGAGAATAAACATGAATTGGAAACGATACGCTTCGGTGACTTGCCTGCTGGTGATTCTGGCGGCGGCGTTGACGGGCTGCGGCCTGTTGGGGGCGGCCGAGCCGACCGCTACCCCGGCACCCACGGACGTGCCCCCGACGCCCACCGAAATGCCCAGCCCCACCCCCGAGCCGCCCACGGCGACCCCCACGGCAGAGCCGCCCACGGCCACGCCGGAACCGACCGCCACGCCCATTCCGGAGAAGGTGGAAGCCTGGTGTTTGCCTTTGGAATTTGCGGGGGTTTCGCTGGACAGCGCCAAGACTACCGTCATGCCCAGCGGCGCGCGCCCGGCCACTTTTGAAAATGGGCAGCTCAACCTGATGGTTCCGGCGGTGGCCTGCACCTTTGTATACACCTCCAGCCAGCCGCTGCCCGCGGGCACGCAGCTGATGTTCTTTGACCCCGGCCAAAGCAAACCCTGGCTGACCACTACTCTGGAAAGCCCGGCGGACGCGCCCAATGTGGGCCTGTCGGTGATCAATCACACCTTTGTTTTGAACCCGCCCTATTGGGAGATTTCCTACGTGGCCGAGATTCGCGGTGCGGATGGAACCCAGAAATGGGCTTCTCCCTTGCGCGTGTATAAGGGCAAGCCGCCTTTGTGCTGGAATTTCCAACTGCCCGACCCGATCACCCTGGCCTGCCCGTCCATTGACGGCGACTGGCATGTGTACGAGACACCGGTGAATTAAGATGAGCCCGATCCAAGATAAATTCTCATTGGCAGGCCGCGGCGCGGTGGTCACCGGCGGCGCGGGATTATTGGGCGTGGAGTTCTGCCGCACCCTGGCCGAAGCTGGGGCGGGGGTGGTGGTGGCGGACATCAACGCTGAGACGGCCGAGAAAACGGCCCAATCGCTGCGCGACCAGGGTCTGAAGGCCGTGGGACAGGCGGTGAACGTGACCGACCCCGAGTCGGTGCAGGCGATGGTGGACGCCTGCGTGAGCACCTTTGGCTCGCTGGATGCGATCGTGTGCAGCGCGGCCATGGATCCTAAGTTTGACGCCTCGCAGGCGGGCAAGCACGGCAGCGATTTTGAGACTTACCCCCTGGCCCTGTGGGAACAGGCCCTGGGCGTGAACCTGACGGGCGTGTTCCTGTGCTGCCAGGCGGCCGCGCGCCAGATGGTGAAGCAGGGCAAAAAAGGCTCGATCATCAACATCTGCTCGACCTACGGATTGGTGCCGCCGGATCAGCGCATTTACGAAAAGCCCGGCCAGCCCAAGCAGTATAAGCCCGCGTTTTACACCACCACCAAGGCCGGCGTTTTGGGGCTGACCAAATACATCGCCTCGTACTACGCGGGCACGGAAATCCGCGCCAACTGCCTGACGCCCGGCGGTGTCTACAACCAGCATGATGAAACCTTCACCAAGAACTACGCCTACCGCACGATCATGGGACGCATGGCCCACCGCGACGAGATGAACGGCGCGCTGCTGTTCCTGGCCTCGGACGCTTCTTCTTACATGACCGGCGGCAACGTGGTGGTGGATGGGGGTTGGACGGTATGGTAAAAGCGGAAGTCCTGGCTGTGATTCCGGCGCGGGGAGGTTCAAAGGGCATTCCGCGCAAAAATATCAAGAGCTTCGCGGGATACCCGCTGATTGCTTATTCCATCGCGGCGGGCACGCAGGCCGAGACGGTGACGCGCGTGATCCTGTCCACCGATGATGAGGAGATCGCCGCGGTGGGGCGGGAATTTGGCGCGGAGACGCCTTTCCTGCGCCCGGCGGAATTCGCCCAGGATCAGACTCTGGATTTGCCCGTATTTGAACACGCCCTGAGCTGGCTGGCGGAACATGAAGGCTACCGCCCGGATGTGGTCGTGCAGCTGCGGCCGACTTCGCCCATCCGCCCGTCGGGGATGGTGGACGCGGCCGTGCGCATGCTGTTGGCCAACCCGGAAGCTGATTCGGTGCGCGGGGTGGTTCCGGCGGGGCAAAACCCGCACAAGATGTGGCGCATTGACCCGGCCAGCGGGCGCATGCAGGGCTTGCTGACGGTGGAAGGGCTGGCCGAGCCGTATAACGCTCCCCGCCAGGCGCTTCCGCCGGTGTATTGGCAGACCGGCCACATTGACGCCATCCGTCCGCGGGCAATTTTGGAGCAGCATTCGATGAGCGGGCGGGTGATTTTGCCGCTGCACATCGAGCCGCGCTACACGGTGGACATTGACACGCCTTTTGACTGGCTGCGTTATGAGTGGCTGGTGTATCACGCCGGTTTGGAGATGGTGACTCCGGGGCGGGCGCGGCGGCCTTTGCCGGAGACGGTGCGCCTGTTGGTGATGGATTTCGACGGCGTGCTGACCGACAACCGCGTGTGGGTGGATCAGGACGGGCGCGAGGCAGTCATGGCCTACCGCAGCGACAGTATGGGTCTGAAGCGCCTGATGGCTCACGGTGTGGAAACGCTGATCCTTTCCACCGAGGTGAACCGCGTGGTGGCGGCGCGTGCCCAGAAGATGGGCGTGCCGGTGCTGCACGGGGTAGATGACAAGGCCGAGCGGCTGCGCCAATATCTGGCGGAAAAGCAGATTGACCCGCAGACGGTGGTCTTTTTGGGCAATGATTTTAACGACACCCCTTGTTTCCCGCTGGTGGGCTGCGCTGTCGCGGTGGCAGACGCCCAGCCGGAAGCTCTGCGCGAGGCTGATCTGGTGCTGGAACGGCCCGGCGGGCACGGCGCGGTGCGGGAACTGTGTGATTTGTTGTATCAACGAATCCGATCTTGATAAGGAGTTAACAATGGCAAAAGCGGTGAAAATTGCAGATCGTTGGGTGGGAGAAGGCTACCCCACCTATGTGGTGGCTGAAATTGGGATTAATCATAACGGCGATTTGGAGCTGGCCAAGCGCATGATTCAGGCGGCCAAGGACTCGGGCGTGGACGCGGTGAAATTCCAGAAGCGCACGCCGGAACTGTGCGTGCCCGAAGAGCAGAAGGGGCAAATGCGCGAGACGCCCTGGGGCTACATCACCTACCTGGATTACCGTTACAAAGTGGAATTTGGCGAGGCTGAATACCGTGAAATTGAGCGCTTCTGCAAAGAAATCGGCATCACCTGGTTCACCTCGGTGTGGGATGAGCGTTCGGTGGATTTCATGGAAGCCTTTGAGCCGGTGTGCTACAAGATCCCTTCGGCCATGCTGACCGACCATTCCCTGCTGCGCCATCTGCGCGCCACGGGGCGGCCGCTGATCCTTTCCACGGGCATGTCCACGATGGAAGAGATCCGTGAGGCGGTGGAGGTGGTGGGCACGGATAAACTGGTGATCACGCACGCCACCAGCACCTATCCCTGCGACCCGACCGAACTGAACCTGCTGATGATCCGCACGCTGAAGAAGGAATTCCCGGTTCCGGTGGGCTATTCGGGTCATGAAGTCGGACTGATCCCCTCGGTGGTGGCGGCTTCTTTGGGCGCCTGCATGGTGGAGCGGCATATCACCCTGGATCGGGCCATGTGGGGCAGTGATCAGGCGGCCTCGGTGGAACCGGGCGGGTTTGAGCGCATGGTGAAGTATATCCGCGTGGCCGAACAGAGCCTGGGCGACGGTGTGAAGCGTGTGTACGAGAGCGAAATGAGCTCGCGTAAGAAACTGCGCCGCAACTAAGGCAGGAGGCGTTTTGAATTTCCAACAGGTGCTAAACGGCGCGCGCCGCCGGTGGGTGCATTGGAAGAATAACCGCAGGATGGTGGGGCTGGCCCGCCAGGTGGCGGGGCTGGCCCCGCGGCGTGATGAACGCCCGGTGGTGTTTTTCAACGCGTCCACCCGGCTGGAAGGCATGAGCCTGAACGCATCCTTCTCGCTGGTGGCTAGCTGGGCGCTGCGCATGCAGGGGACGCCGGTGGTGCATTTTGTGTGCGCCCAGGGGCTGCGGCCCTGTGTTTTGGGTACGCAGCGCGATGACCCCCTGGCCAAGCCCCCCTGCCGCGCCTGTCAGGCGCAGTCGCGGGCGGTGTACCACGGGGCCAAAAAACGCCCCTTCGTGTACCATGAAGACGCGGCCCTGCGGCAGGCCCTGGAAGGGCGCAGCACGGCAGATTTGACGGCCTTGGAATACCGCGGGATACCTTTGGGCGCGCTGGTGACCCCGGCGCTGCGCTGGATTCTGCGGCGGCACACCCTGGAAGAGGACGCGACCACGCGCACGCTGCTGTGCCAATACCTGCTTTCGGCCTACAGCCTGGCGCAGCAGTTTGGAAAACTGTTGGACGAGGTGAAACCGCAGGCGGTGGTGGTGTTTAACGGCCAGTTTTACCCCGAAGCTACGGCCCGCTGGGCGGCCCAGCAGCGCGGTTTGCGGGTGATCACCCACGAAGTGGGGCTGCTGCCCACCACGGCCTATTTCACCCCTGGCGAGGCCACTGCTTATCCGATTGACATCCCAGAAACGTTTGATTTAGACGAAGCGCAGAACCGTCAGTTGGATGAATACCTGGAAAAGCGCTTTCAGGGCAATTTCAGCATGGCGGGCATGCAGTTTTGGCCGGAGATGCAGCCGTTGGGTGAGGCTTTTTGGCAGCGGGCCAGCGCCTTTCGCCAGATCGTGCCGATCTTTACCAATGTGATCTTCGACACCAGTCAGGGCCACGCCAACGTGCTTTTCCCGCACATGTTCGCCTGGCTGGATCAGACTCTGGACGTGATTCGCGCCCACCCCGAGACGCTGTTTGTGATCCGGGCGCACCCGGATGAGCTGCGCCCCGGCAAGGAAAGCCGCGAGAGCGTGGCCATGTGGGCAGAAGCACGCAATGTGCGCGCCCTGCCCAATGTGCTGTTTGTGGACGCCACCGAGTACTTCAGCTCGTATGAGCTGATCCAGCGCAGCAAATTTGTGATGATCTACAATTCGACCATTGGGCTGGAAGCCTCGCTGATGGGCGCGGCGGTGCTGTGTGCGGGCAAGGCGCGCTTCACCCAACTGCAAACCGTGTTTCTGCCGCCCAACGCCGAGGCCTACCGGCAGATGGTGGAAGAATTTTTGGCGAGTGAAAAGATCATCCCGCCCGCCGAACATCAGCGCAACGCCCGCCGCTTTTTGTATTACCAGCTTTTCCGCACCTCGCTGCCCTTTGAGCGCTGGCTGCAGGAGGATGGGGTGTGGCGCGGGTATACGGCTTTTAAACCCAAGGTGACCTGGCAGGATCTGTTGGCACAGTACTCCCCGGTGCTGCGCACGGTGGTGGACGGCATCCTGAAAGGTGAACCTTTCTTGAAGAAAGAATGAAACCGATCTGTTCGATTGTCATTCGCGCGTATAACGAAGAGAAGCACATCGGCCGTTTGCTGACGGGCATCACCCAGCAGAACGTACAGCCGGTGCAGATCATTCTGGTGGATTCCGGCTCCATGGACGCCACGGTGGCCATCGCTTCGCGCTATCCGGTGGATTTGGTGCAGATCCGGCCGGAGGATTTCACCTTTGGGCGTTCCTTGAACCTGGGGATCCAGGCGGCGCGCGCCGATTTTGTGGTGATGGCCAGCGCGCATGTGTACCCCGTTTACCCGGACTGGCTGGAACGCCTGCTGGCGCCGTTTGCGGATGAGCAGGTGGGTTTGGCCTACGGCAAGCAGCGCGGGGCCGAGACTTCGCATTTCAGCGAGCATCAGGTGTTTGCCCGCTGGTTTTCGGATGTGCCGGTGCATCACCAGGCGCACCCTTTCTGCAACAACGCCAACGCGGCCATCCGGCGCGCCCTGTGGGAGCGGCATCCCTATGACGAGACCCTGCCGGCCCTGGAGGATTTGGCCTGGGCGCGCTGGGCGCAGGAGCAGGGCTGGTGGGTGTCGTACGCGGCTGAGGCTGAGATCATCCACGTGCATCAAGAGACCTGGCGCGGGGTCTATAACCGCTACCGGCGCGAGGGCATGGCCTTTAAACGCATTTACCCGCAGGAGCATTTCACCCTGGCGGATCTGATGCGCCTGTGGGTGAGCAACGTGGCCACCGATTGGCAAGCGGCCGCCCGCCAAAAGGCGCTGCGCGCCCAATGGAGCAGCGTGCTGCGCTTCCGGTGGATGCAGTTTTGGGGAACCTATCAGGGCTACCGCCAGTCGGGGCCGCTCACCTGGAATCTGCGCCAGACCTTTTATTATCCGCACAGCAGCCAAACCTCCCCCCAGACCGCGCGCCGTTCGGTGCGGCCGATCCCCTATGGGGAAACGCTGGATGCGGGGGCGGGCAAAGACGGTGGGCTTTAGCCAATTTTTTGCGGAGGGAAAATGGGATTAAGGATTGAAACCATTGCGGCGTTGGTGCCCATGCGCCATCATTCGGTGCGCGTGCCGGGGAAGAATTACCGCCCGTTGGCGGGAAAACCCTTGTTTCATCATATTCTGGACACCCTGTTGGAAGTTCCGGAAATCCAAACGATTGTGGTGGATACGGACAGCCCAGACGTTTTGGAGGGGCTGGCCAAACATTACCCCACTGTGACCGCGCTGGAACGGCCGGAGCATCTGAGGGCGGACGATATCCCCATGAACGAAATTCTGCTGCACGATACCGCCCTGGTTCCGGCGGATTTGTATTTGCAGACGCATTCCACCAACCCGCTGCTGCGGGCTGAAACCATCCGCGCGGCCGTTCAAACCCTGGTGGAGCGCTACCCGGCCTATGATTCGCTTTTTTCCGGCACGCGGCTGCAAACCCGCCTGTGGGACGGGCTGGGGCGGGCGATTAATCACAACCCCAACATCCTGCTGCGCACGCAGGACCTGCCGCCGGTGTATGAGGAAAATTCGTGCATTTACCTGTTCACGCGCAAGACGCTGGAGCTGCGCCGCAACCGCCTGGGTGAGCGGCCCTATCTGTTTGCGATGGAGCCGGACGAAGCCTGGGATATTGATGAAGAACTGGACTTCACCATCGCCGACCTGCTGCTGAGCAAGCGCCTGTCGCAAACCGGGGTATAATTTCACAGCCTGGCGCGCCCTGAGGGCGCCGCGAGGCCAACCATACTTTTTCCAGGCGAGGAAGCACACATGCCTACCATTTTGTTGACGGCCCCCTACATGATCCCGGCGCGGGAACGTTTTCAGCCGGTTTTTGAGCATTTTGGTCTTGATGTGATCGTTCCGGCAGTGGAAGAACGCATGGAAGCCGCGGAACTGCTGGCGTATGCCGGGCAGTTTGACGCTACCATCTGCGGCGACGACCGCTACACCCCTGAGGTGCTGGCAGCCTGCGCGCCGCGGCTGAAGGTGATCTCGAAATGGGGGACGGGCATCGATTCAATTGACCGCGAAGCGGCGGTTGGGATGGGGATTCAGGTGCGCAACACGCCCAACGCCTTCACTTTGCCGGTCTCAGATACGGTGATGGGCTACATGCTGGCTTTTGCCCGGAGGCAGCCGTGGATGGATCGCGAGATGAAGGCCGGCCGGTGGGAAAAACTGATGGGGCGTTCGCTGAGCGAATGCACCCTGGGCGTGGTGGGGGTGGGCAACATCGGCAAGGCGGTTCTGCGGCGGGCGCGTGCCTTTGGCATGCATCTGCTGGGCTGCGATATCGTGCCCATCGCCCCGGATTTCCTCTTGGAAAACGGGGTGGAGATGGTGTCTCTGGATGAACTGCTGGCCCGCGCGGATTTCGTCAGTATCAACTGCGATTTGAACCCCACCAGCCGCCACCTGATCAACGCGCGCACCTTGCAGATGATGAAGCCCACGGCGGTGCTGATTAACACCGCGCGCGGACCGATTGTGGAACAGAGCAGCCTGGAGGCGGCCCTGGCCGCGGGGCAAATTGCCGGGGCGGGACTGGATGTGTTTGAATTTGAGCCGCTGCCCAAAGATTCCCCCTTGCTGCACATGGATCAGGTCCTCTTGGCCCCGCATAACAGCAATTCCAGCCCGGCCGCCTGGGAACGGGTGCATTGGAACACGCTGCGTAATTTGCTGGACGGCCTGGGGATGAACCCGGCGGATCTGGCCCGCTTCCAAAACGCATAACCGTGATGCAAGCCAAACGCATTCCCACAGAAACTTGGTTAGCCGCCGGATTCCTGGCGGCGCTTTCTGCTTTGGCCTACCTCAGCCGGGCGGGTGCGTTGGGCTTTTACACGGATGACTGGTATGTGATTTGGGGCGGAACCCAGCGCGGCCTGGGGCAGATTGTGGATTTTTATCTGGTGGACCGGCCGTTTATGGGTCTGCCCTTTGCGGCCACCTTTGCCTTGTTGGGGAATTCGCCGCTGGCCTGGCACGTGTACGCGGCCCTGCTGCGCTTTTTGGGCGGGCTGGCGGCCTTGTGGCTGCTGCGCCAGTTGTGGCCGGAGGAACGCCTGGCCACCACCCTGGCGGCGGGCTTGTTTGTGGTGTATCCGGGATTTCTCTCACAGCCCAAGGCGGTGACGTATCAACTGAATATTCTGGCCCTGGATTTGGGCCTGCTTTCTTTGGCGATGATGGTGACGGCGGTGCGCGCCCAGCGCAAATGGGTGCAGGTAGGGATGACGCTGGCGGCGGTGGGGGCGGCTTTGCTGTGCTACGCCATGTTTGAATACATGATCGGCCTGGAAGGGGTGCGCCTGTTGGTGCTGGCGGCTCTCTTCTGGGGCGGCGCAGCCCAAAAACCCATTCAGCGAGCGCAGCGTGCGCTGCGCCCGGCGCTGCCCTACCTGGGCGGCGCGCTGGTTTTCTTGATCTGGCGCGTGTTCTTCTTCACCAGTGCGCGCGCGGCCACCGACCTGGGCGGCCTGAAGGGGCAATATCTGGCCGACCCGCTGGGGATGGGGCTGCGCCTGGTGGTGGAATCGTTCAAGGACATGCTGGAAAGCCTGTTTCTGGCCTGGGGTGTGCCACTGTACAACCTGACCCAGCGGGCAGAGACCGGTGTGGTGCTGCAAGCTCTGGGGGTGGGGCTTTTGGGCGGGCTGGCGCTCTTCGGTTATGCTGTGGCGCTGCGCGTGCGCGGGCTGGATTCGCGCGACGAAGAACCCGCCTGGACGCGGGGGGCCTTGTGGATGGGGGCGGCGGGGACGCTGGCGGCACTGCTGCCGGTGCTGCTGGCTGGACGGGATGTGTATTTCGCGGACGCATACGACCATTATTCGCTGCAAGCCGGGCCGATGGTGGGCCTGTTTTTGGCGGCGGCGGCCTGTGCCTGGTTCCGGCCAAAGGGGCGCATTTTGGCCGGGGCGGTGCTGATCGCCGCGGGGCTGGTGACTCAGAACGCCAACGCGGCGGTGTACAGCCGCGCCTGGGAATATCAGCGCCAATTGTGGTGGCAGCTGAGCTGGCGCGCGCCCGACCTGAAAGACGGCACGGTGATTGTTCCGGTGCTTCCGGCGGGCTACCGCCTGCGCGAGGGCTACGAAGTCTGGTCGCCGGCCAACTTGATCTACAACCCCGGCGGGACGGATCTGCGCGTGGTGGGCATGACCCTGGATGACCAGACCCTGCTGCAGGCCCTGCGGCGCGAGACCTTTGGCGAATGGTTTCGGCGGGTGGAATACACGGTGGAAACGCGCAGCAGCCTGGTGGTGAGCCTGCCGCCCGGCGGGGCCTGTCTGCACGTGATCGAGGGCGCGCGCGGCGAGGTCTCCAGCCGTGAGGAAGCGTTGGTGCGGCTGGTGGCGCCGCTTTCGGATGCGAGCCGCATCGCGGTGGACGCGGCGGCGCATATTCCTCCGTCGGCGGTGTTTGGACGCGAGCCGGAACATGGATGGTGTTATTATTACCAGCAGGCCAGCCTGGCGCGTCAGCGGCAGGATTGGCAGGCCGCCGCAGCCCTGGGGGATGAGGCTTTGGAACGCGGATTGGCCCCGGCAGACCTCAGCGAATGGATGCCGTTTTACGAGGCCTACGCAACGCTGGGCCGCCAGGAGCAGGCCGACCATTTGGGCGGGCTGCTGCGCACGGACGCGGCCTTTTTGAACACCTACTGCACCGCGCAGCGCGCCCAGTTGGGTGCGCAGGCGGCGGAGAGTTACCTGGTTCACAATTTGTGCGGAAACGTGGAAGCTGCCAATTAACCGAAAGGGAGCGATACGAATGGAAGAACGACAACGAGTGATGCTGATCACAGGGGCGGCTGGCGGTGTGGGGCGGGCGACCGTGGCCTATTTTGCTCAGGCCGGCTGGCGCGTGGTGGGGGTGGACCGCGCGGATTTTGGCGCGGGTTTTCCGGAAAACGGTTTGTTTATTCGCGCGGATATTTCCAACCCTCAGGATATTGAGACCATTTACCAGCAGGCATCGGCCTTCGCGGGGGTGCTGGATGTGGTGGTGAATAACGCCGCCATGCAGATCACCCGACCGCTGGTGGAAACCAGCGTGGAAGAATGGGATCTGGTGATGGCTTCCAACCTGCGTTCGGTGTTTTTGGGGGCCAAACTGGCCTATCCGCTGCTGGTGGCGGCGGGCGGCGGGGCGATTGTGAACGTGTCTTCGGTGCACGCGGTGGCCACCTCGGCCAATATCGCCGCATATGCGGCCAGCAAAGGCGGCCTGTTGGCGCTGACACGCGCCATGGCGATTGAATTTGCGCCGCAGAACATCCGCGTGAACGCCATTCTCCCCGGCGCAGTGGACACCCCCATGCTGCGGGCAGGGCTGAACCGCGGGCATGTGGGCGGGGAATCGATGAGCGACCGTTTGGAAAATTTGGCGCGCAAGACGGTGAACGGCCGCGTCGGCCAGCCGCAGGAGATTGCCAGCGCTATTTATTTCCTGGCGGACGGGCGGCAGTCGTCGTTTATGACCGGTCAGGCGTTAATTGTGGATGGGGGCGCCACGGCGCGGCTGAGCACAGAATGAGCACGATTAAAGAAACCCTTAAAAAAATCCTGCCGCCGACCCTCATCCGGGCGGGCGGGCAGAGCCTGGACGCGCTGCAGCGCTCCAAAGGCTGGCCGGAAGCCACTTTTCACCCCTGGCGGCGCGATACCATGCGGCGCATGGCGGCTCTGAAGGACAGCCGCAAGGGCGAACGCTGCTTTATCATCGGCAACGGCCCCAGTCTGCGCGAGACGGATTTGAGCAAGCTCAAAGGCGAGTTCAGCATCGGCATGAACCGTATTTACCTGATGTACCCGGAACTGGGCTTTTCCACCAGCTATTACCTGTCGGTCAACGATCTGGTGGTGGAACAGTGTGCCACAGACATTCAGGCGTTGAAGCTGCCGCGGTTTGTTTCCTGGCGGGCGCGGCGCTGGCTGCGGCCCGAAGACGACCTGTATTTCCTGTACACCACCTACACCGGCGCGGGCTTTCAAAAGAACGCTGCGCGGCGGCTGTGGGAGGGCGCGACCGTCACCTATGTGGCCATGCAGCTGGCCTTTTTCCTGGGCTTTCAGCAGGTGGTGCTGATTGGCGTGGATCACAATTTTGTGACCCAGGGTAAGCCCAACACCACGGTGGTATCCGAAGGGGACGACCCCAACCATTTCTCCCCCAGCTATTTTGGCAAGGGCTTCCGCTGGCAGCTGCCGGATTTGGAGACCTCCGAACTGGCCTACGGTATGGCGAAACAGGCCTATCAGGCCGCCGGGCGGGAGATCATTGACGCCACGGTGGGCGGCAAGCTGCGCGTCTTTCCGCGGGTGGATTACAACAGCCTGTTCCACGGATAAACCGATATGCCTGCCTGGCCGCGCCTGACGATTGTGACCCCCTCCTTTAACCAGGGAGCTTATCTGGAACAGACCATCCGTTCTGTTCTGGATCAGGGCTACCCTAACCTGGAATATTTTGTGGTGGACGGCGGGTCCAGCGATGAAAGCCCAGAGATCATCCGCAAGTACGCCAAACGTCTGGCGTGGTGGGTTTCGGAGCCGGACCGCGGGCAGGCCGAGGCGATTAACAAGGGTTTGCGGCGGGCCACGGGTGATTTTGTAGCATGGATCAATTCGGATGATTATTATCTGCCGGGGGCCTTTAAGGCCGCGGTGGAAACCCTTCTGCACCAGCCGCGAGTGGGTCTGGTGTATGGGGATGTGCTGGCGGTGGACGGGGCCGGTCAGCCTACCAACCGCCTGAGCTACGGTAACTGGGGCCTGGAGGGGCTGCTGCGTTTCCAGATCATCGGCCAACCAGCGGTGTTTATGCGGCGTGAGACGCTGCGGCGGGTGGGGTATCTGGACGTGCGCTACCATTACCTGCTGGATCACCAATTATGGATCCGCATGGCGGCTGCCGCCGGGGCACAGTATGTGCCGGAGCTGTGGGCGGCGGCTCGTTTTCACGCCGAGGCTAAGAACGTGGCCCAGGCGGCGGCTTTTGGGCGCGAGGCGCTGGACATCGCCGCCTGGATGCAGTGGCAGGATGGGCTGCGGGCGCATTTCCGCAAAGATCGCAAGCGCATTCTGGCGGGGGCGCAGCGGCTGAATGGTCGTTACCTGTCGGAGGGGGGCGACTATGGGGGCGCGCTGCGGGCGTATGCGGCCTGTGCGCGGCTGCACATCCCCACGGCGATGGCCGATTGGAAACGGATCGCCTACACTTGCGCAGCGGGGATGGGCGGGGCGCGGCTGCGCACGTGGTTCGACCGCCAGCGCAGCGCGCGCACAACGCGGCGGCTGCCGCCCAATTTGGACTGAATGGGAGAACGTATGCTGGATTCGCTTCCGGAAAAAGTTGAAAAGGCGCTGGAATATCTGGTGACCCCTCTGGCCTTCCCGCAGGATTTTGGCCGCCTGGCGAAGTGGACGCTGACGCGCCGCCCGCTGGTGCGCGAATTGGCCCACCTGCGCCGCCACCGGCGCTGGTTTGAACACCAGGGCTTTCAAACGGTGCTGGATGTGGGCGGGTACATTGGGGCGTTTTCGCTGGCCGTTCACGCCCTGCTGCCGGAGGCGCAGATTTACGCCTTTGAGCCGCTGCCGGATCATTATGAGCAATTGACGCGCAACCTGGCGCATCTGCCGCGCTTCACCGCCTTTCATACGGCCCTGGGGGCCGAAAGCGGCGAGATCAGCTTTTACCGCAGCAGCTTTTCACCCTCTTCGTCGGCGCTGCCCATGGACGAACTGCACAAGCGCACTTTCCCCCACACCGCGGGGGTGCAGGAAGTGCGCGTAGCCGTGGGACGGTTGGATGACTTCCTGCCGCGCATGGAATTGCGCGGGCCGGTGCTGCTGAAGCTGGATGTGCAGGGCTATGAGGAACAGGCCCTCAGCGGCGCGGCGGAGACCCTGCGCCAGGTGGATGTGATCCTGAGCGAAGTGTCTTTTCAGCCGCTGTATCAGGGGCAGGTGAGCTTTTCGCGGTTGAACACGCTGCTCAAGACCCAGGGCTTCCGCTACGCGGGCGGTTTTGACAGCCTGCTTTCGCCGGTGGACGGTTCGGTTTTGCAGGCGGACGCCTTGTTTGTGCGCGGCGAGGAGGCTTAGGGTGAGTCTTTCACGGCTGTGGGCCAGGGGTTGGCAGACGGTGCTGGTGGTATTGGTGTGCCTGGCGGGCTTCGGCGTGCGCCTGGTGGATCTGTACGACCCGCCGCTGGATTTTCACCCCACGCGGCAGCTGCGCTCGGCCATCCTGGCGCGCAGTGTGTATTATCAGCTTTCGCCGGACGCAGACCCGCAGCAGCGCGAGGCTGCACAGGCTTTGGCGCAATTGGAGACCTACGAACCGCCTATTTTGGAGACGTTGGTGGGTGGGGTGTATGCCCTGTTGGGAAAAGAAGCGCTGTGGGCGGCGCGGGTGATGAACGCCCTCTTCTGGCTGATCGGTGGGGCGGCTCTGCTGCAAATTTTGCGCGGGGCGGTGCCGTTTTGGGCCAGCTGGCTGGGACTGTTGTTTTATCTGTGCCTGCCCTTTGGGGTAATTGCCAGCCGTTCCTTCCAGCCGGAGCCGTGGATGGTGATGTGGATGCTGCTGGCCACCTGGGGGCTGCGGCGCTGGCAGGCCGCGCCTGATCAATGGCGCTGGGCGCTGATCACCGGCGGGCTGACGGGAATGGCGCTGTTGGTGAAGGTGGTGGCGGGCTTTTTCCTGCTGCCGGTGCTGGCGGCGGTGATGCTGGCGGGCGGGTTGGGCAAGATGCTGAAACGTCCGCAGACCTGGGCGTTGGCCGCCCTGAGCGCGGCGCCGGTGCTGATTCTGTACCTGGGTTTCAACGCACAGCGCAGCGGCGACTTCCTGTCGTTTTGGACCGTAGCCCTTTCGGGGCTGGTGCTGACCACCAATTTCTACGCGGATTGGCTGGCGATGGTGAAGGGGCTGACCGGCCTGGCCTACCTACCGGCGGCGCTGCTGGGGACGCTGTTGGCGGGGCGCGAGCATAAACCGCTGCTCATCGGGTGGTGGGCGGGTTACGCGCTGTACGGGCTGCTGTTCCCTTACCAGTACACCACCCACGAATATTATCATTTACCGCTGGTGGCGCTGATTGGGCTGAGTCTGCCTTTCTTGGCTGCGCCGGTGGTGGAACGGCTGAAACAGGAAGCCTGGGTCTGGCGGCTGGCGGCTTTGGGGGTGGTGTTGGCGGCGGCGGGCTATGCTTTGTTCGTGGCGCGCTCGACCCTGGTGGCCAAAAATTACCCCTACGAGCCGGAAAGCTGGCGGCGGGTGGGCGAGGCCATCCCGGCGGGCAGCTCGGTGGTGGCGCTGACCGCCGATTACGGCATGCGTCTGCGCTATTACGGTTGGCGCAGCATCGCGGCGTCGTGGCCGGCTGGCGCGGATCTCAAGCTGTTCTCGATGGCGGGCAGCGAGGCCGGCGATCCGCTGGAGGCGTTTGCCAGCCTGACGGAGGGCCGCCAGTATTTCCTGGTGACCGCTTTCAGCGAGCTGGATGCGCAGCCGGAATTAAAACAAATTTTGACCGAACATTACCCCATATTTGCGGAAGGCAACGGTTTTGTGCTGTACGATCTGCAAAACCCGCTGCCGGAGGCGAAGTGAGCAGAGGGAGCATGGCTGAGCAGGTTATGGACGTTTCTTCGCAGACGGAGACCCCGCGGCTGGCCCCGCGACGGTGGATGCTGTTCGTGGGTCTGGCGCTGATCTTCGGGCTGGGACTGGCGGTGCGGCTGTACGATCTGGGGGACGCCCCGTTGGATTTTCACCCCACCCGGCAGTTGCATTCCATGCTGATGGCGCGCGGGATGGCCTACCAATCCCTGCCGGACGTGCCCGATTGGCAGCGGGAAATGTCTTATCAGCAGTGGAAAAAAGAGGGCCTGATTGAACCGCCGGTGATGGAATGGCTGACGGCGCAGGCCTATCTGGCCGCGGGGCAGGTGGATCTGCGGCTGCCGCGCCTGTTTTCCATCTTCTTCTGGATGCTGGGCGGGGCGGGCATTTTTCTGCTGGCCAAGACCCTGACCGGGCCAGACGGGGGGCTGGTGGGGGCGGCTTATTTCCTGGTGCTGCCCTATGCGGTGCTGGCCAGCCGGGCTTTCCAGCCGGACCCGCTGCTGACGGCGGCCATCATCTGGGCGCTGTGGGCGGCGTTGCGCTGGCAGATGCGTCCCAGTTGGGGGCGGGCTGCTTTGGCGGGGATTCTGTGCGGCCTGGCTATTTTCATCAAGAGCACAGCGGTGTTCTTCGTGGGCGGCGGGCTGGTGGGGTTGGTGCTGGCAGGCTGGGGGCTGCGGCGCGCCCTACGGGATGGGCAGGTGTGGCTGGCGGCGGTGCTGACCGTGCTCCCCTACGCCCTGTTTCACATTTATGGTGTGTATATTTCTGGCGAGCTGCAAAGCCAGTTCAGCCTGCGCTTTTTCCCGCAGATGTGGTTGGATCCGGTCTTTTACCTGCGCTGGAACGGACAAATTGCCAGCACGGTGGGGTTTGAGTGGTTTTTACTGGCGCTGTTGGGAACGTTTACCATCAAAGATTCGCGCGCACGGGCCATGCTGCTGGGGGCCTGGGTGGGCTATTTTCTGTACGGGTTGACCCTGCCGCACCACATTTCTACCCATGACTATTACCAGCTGCCGTTGATCCCGCTGGCGGCGCTGGGGCTGGCGGCCGGGGCGGCGGCACTGTTTCGGGCGCTGCGCGGGCCGCGGGTGCTAGTATCCCTGGCGGTGGTGGGGGTGCTGCTGTACGGTCTGACGATTAAGGCCTGGGATGCGCGCGTGAGCCTGAAGCGGCAGGATTACCGCCAGGAGGCGGTTTTTTGGGAAAAGTTAGGCGAACGGCTGGGGCGCGACCGGGCGGTGGTGGGGCTGACCCAGGACTACGGCTTTCGCCTGAGCTATTGGGGCTGGGTGGACACGACCAACTGGATGACCTCCGGCGATTTCAGCTACCGCGAACTGGCCGGGCAGGAATTTGACATGCGTGCTTTGTTTGACGAAGTCACCGCGGGTAAAGATCTGTTTGTGGTGACCCTGCTGGGCGAATTGGATCACCAACCGGAACTAAAGAAGATTCTGGATGAAAATTACCGGCTGATCGAATCGAGCGGTGATGTGCTCATCTACGATCTGAAGCAGGCTCCCTGATGCGCGTCAGTATTGTGACCCCCTCCTATCAGCAGGCGCCGTTTTTAGAGGCGACCCTCCGTTCGGTGCTGGAGCAGGATTACCCGGATCTGGAATATTGGGTGATGGACGGCGGCTCCACCGACGGCAGCCGGGAGATCATCCAGCGCTACGCGCCGCGGCTGGCGGGCTGGGTTTCGGAGAAGGACCGCGGGCAGACGGACGCGATTAACAAAGGCTTCGCGCGGGCGCAGGGGGAGATTTTGGCCTGGCTGAATTCGGACGACACCTATGAGCCGGGGGCCGTGCGGCAGGCCGTGGAATATCTGCAGGCCCACCCCGAGGTGGGGCTGGTGTATGGGGATGCCAACTTTATCAACGCACAGGGGGCGGCGATTGGCCGTTTTCCGGCGGCGCAGACCGATTACCGGCGGCTGCGGCAGGGGTATGTGCATGTGCCCCAGCAGGCGGCTTTCTTCCGGGCGGATCTATGGCGCCAGGTGGGGCCGCTGGACCCCAGCTTTTACTTCGCGATGGATTACGATTTGTGGGTGCGGCTGGCGCGGCTGGCAGCGGTGGCGTATCTGCCGGGCAAGGTGTGGGCCAATTTCCGGCTGCACGGCGAGGCCAAAACCATCGCGGCGGACGACCGCTGCTGGCCAGAGATGCTGCGCGTGCACCGGCGCGAGGGCGGCTCGGTGTTTTCGGTGATTTACGCCAAATACTGGGTGCGCAAGCTGGTGGGCCCGCTGATCCGCTGGCGCAGACGGCAGCGGCTGCGCACAGAGTAAACAGGTGCGTTAGAGGGCCAACATGAGAAAGGGCGGACGGATGGGGGTTTGACCGCTGAGCCAGTTTTGAGCGCCAATGCGGGTGAGGATCTTTTCCGCTTCCAGCCAGTAGGGCGAGGCTTGTTCGGGTGTGTTTTGCTTGCCCCCCAGGTCCAGCAAACAGGCGGCCTCATCAAAGGGGCGGCGGGTCTCCCGCGCCACGGCCAGGGCTTCTTCCAGCCAGGGAACGGCTTGATGCGGGGGATGCAGGAAGGCCATTCCGCGGCGCCAGTGGATCTGCAATGCGAGCTGTTCTTTCAGCGTTCCAGAAATACTTTGGGCTTTTTGAGTGTAGTACAGACCCAAGGTGGTGTTATTTAATCCGGCGTAACACAATCCTAGTTCAATACAGCTCAACGCCACCAGCTCCTGACGGCCCATTGTGCGGAATTGCGCCAGAGTCTTCAGCAAGTCGGGGAGGGCCTCGGAGCAGCGCCCCAAATACAGCAGGATGCTGCCGCGGTTGCCAACGGCGCGGGCCAGTTCGCCAGCGTCGCCAATGCGCTGGGCGGTCTCGATATGGCGGCGGTCGTATTCCAGTGCGTCCAACAGGCGGCCGCGGGAAAGCTGCACGGCCACCAGGTTGCCCACCGAACGAACCAGGCGCCACTGCGCATCGCTTTGTTCGCAGACGATGACGCTCTGGCGGATGAGCGCTTCGGCGGTGTCGTATTCGGCCATGCTCCAATGAATGAGGCCGAGATCGCCGCGCACATTGACCGCCTCGAACGGATCCCCCAATTGATCCAAAATATCAGCAGCGCGCCGAAAATCCAGGGCAGCCAGGTGGTGCTCTCCGCGCGCCCAATACAGGGTACCGCGCATCTGGAGCGCTTCGGTGAAGAGCGGGTCTTGCTTGGGGCGGGAGGAAAGGGCGATGAGCGCGGCATGGGCGGCATGCAGGGCCTCGGTTAGACGGCTTTCAATGCGCAGCAAGGCGGCGCGGTGCAGATTCAAACGCGCGCGGGCTTCCAGGAGATCCTGGGGGTCTGGCGGCGGTGACCAATGTTCCACCTCACTTTGAAATTCATTCAGGTGGTGGACGGCGTCAATATTTTCCCCCTGGGTGCGTAGGGTCAACAGCAGGGCGCTGGCTGCGGCGGCGAAGGGCGGCAGGGCGTGTTGGGATCGAGCGATTTTGAGGGCCTGAAATGCGAATTCCACGGCCTGGGGCAGCACGCCGCGGGCAATTTGCAGCTCGGCCAGGGCGGTGAACAAATAGGCTTGCTGATCCGCCAGGCCCAGGGCGGCAGCGGCCTGAGCGGCAGTGCGCAAAGCCGCATCCCAGGCGGGCCACATGCCCCAGCGCAGCGGCCAGGGGTGCAGCCCCAGGGTCAACTGCACACTGAGGGGGTGGGGGCCAAGCTGCTGGCCGGCTTCGGACAGCAGGGTGAGCAGGCTGGAGAGATGGGGCTGAAGATCCGCAGGCGGCTGACCAGCAGGGGGCAGACTTTCCACCGCCCACCGCAGCCGGTTTTCCAGCAAGGTGCGGTAACGGCTGGCCCAATCGGCGGCGGGGGGAGGGGTCGGTGAGGGGGGTGTGTTCATACCCAGCGCTGGAGGATATTGGTCTGTAAAAAGGTGGCGGTCAGGCGGTGCAGGCGGTAGGTGGGGTCGCCCAGTCCGCCGCCCACCTCGATGAGCGAGAAATGCTGTAAGCTGCGCAGCGCGGGAGTGAATTCATCCGGCGCCAGGCCGCTCATGGCCTGCAGCCAGGGGAGGGTTTCGCCGTCGGGGGAGCTCATCAGCATGGAGAGCAGCAGTTGGCGGGCGGGGTCTTCCAGCAGGCCCCAGGATTGGCGGTAGATATGGGTGTAGAGCTGGGCGCTGTCCTGATTGGCGGCGTGCTGCAGATCGGCGAGGATGGCGTCGAAGGGCAGCAGGGTGAGTTGGGCGGCGGCCAGCTTGAGGGCCAGGGGCAGGCCGCCGGTGTGGGCGAACAGTGCGGCCATAACTTCACGGCTTAGCCCAGCGGTGTGGCCGCGGCGCACCAGTTCGCTGGTCACCAGTTGGTGAGCCTCTTCGATGGACAGTTCCGGAACAGGCACAACCTGCACAAAGGGATAGGTGGACAGGTTGGTGCGGCTGGTGAGCAGGAAGCGGGTTTGGCCCGAAAGTGGAAAGAGATGGGGCAGAACGTCTTTCACATCGTCCAGCGTTTCCAGATTGTCAATGACGATCAGGTAAGGGTGCTCGTGCAGCAGGGGGCGCAGATTTTCCAGACGGGCGGTGGTGGTCAGCCCTGCCAAGGGATCCTGGCCCAGTTGATAGGAAATGCGCGTGACGATGTCATCCAGGCGCTGGATGGGGTGCGGCGCGGATGAATCGGGGGCGGCCGGGCGAGCAGAAACCCAGGCGACACCGGATAATTCGGCCTGAGCCGCCAGATCCCAGGCGGCGGTGCGCGCCAGGGCGGTTTTACCGATGCCGCCCAGACCTTCCAGGCTGATGAAACCGGGGCCGCAAGGCTTTTGGAGCAGTTCCAGCAGACGCGCGCGCAGCGGGCTGTGACCGACGAAATGCAGATATTCGGGCGGTGGGATATGGCGGCGGAGGCCGGAAAGCCGGTTGGCGCTTTGAACATCTTCATCCGCGCGCTGCAAAGCTGCCAGCAGATGTTCAAGACCCGCGGCCAGGCGGCGGCGAAACTGGCGCGGGGCCACATGCGCCGCGGCGGCCAGGTCGCGCGCCGAAACGTCCATCGGGCTAAGATAGCGGTGGTAAACGGCGCTCCAGGCTTCCAACTGCGCGCTGGAGGCGCTGAAATCGGCAGCTAACTGATCCAGATTTTGTTCGCGGGAGGGGTTGGTAGGGGTAAGGGTGGGAACACCCGCGGCGGCGCGGGCTTGCTGGAGGTGTTCTAACGTCAGGCGCAAAATGGTCTCTTCAAGTACCACGGCGGGGCTGCGAGCTGGGGCCGCAGTTTTTAAAAGCTGTAAATGGAGGAATGCCCCGCTGAGCGGTTCAGCACGGCGGAGAGCGCGAAGAGCACGTTCCAGATCGTCGGGGGAAAGCTGGGATTGGGACATGACCTGTCTCTTTTTTGTCCGAAAATTGTCTGAAACCAGCCTGTTTACCGCAGGAAAATTACTATAATGAATGCAATTATAGCGAACTTGCAGTGCGGCTGCAATTGTTGTAAGTCATCAATGTATAAGCAATGTGTATCCGCACCATGCGCAATATCCTTCCGCGCCCAGGGGAGCGGAATTCAATCCCAGTCTTACGAGGGCCACGACCATGAGCCTCGTGAGACTGGTTTTTAAGCGGGGTGAAGGAAATTAAGTGAGCGGGACGGCTGTTTGGGCTTCGCGGCGTTCCACACGTATCAGGTACAGCAGGAAGGCAAAACCAACCAGGGCAATGATTCCCGCGCCGATCCAAATGAAGATGGGGCCGAGGGTGTCGTTGAGCAGCCCGCCTAAGACCGCGCCCACACCGTGCGAGATGCCCCAGGTGAGGCCGAAGATACTCATGTAACGGCCGCGCATGTGGGCGGGGGCGCGCCTGGCAGTGTATGCGTTGGCGGTGGGAACCAGGGTCAGCTCGCCAAAAGTCAGCACCACCATGCTGACCCAGAACCCCCAAAAGCCGGTGCTCAGGCTGATCATAAACATGGAGACGGCGTACAGCAGCACCCCCACGGCCAGCACCGGCAGAGAGGGGTAGCGTTTGGTGATGTTGGTGACGTACACTTGCAGGGTCACCACCATAATGGCGTTGGTGGAGGCGATCCAGCCGAACTCGCGTTCGAGGATGCCGAAATTGGCTTTGAGATAGACGGCCATGAGCACCCACACCATAGTGGCGCACATTTGGCCGAGGATGAGGGCGAAGATGAAGCCCATGAAGGGCCGGTCTTTGAAAATAATGTTGTAGCCGCCGAAGCGCTCGCGCGTGGGGGCTGCCTGGTTTGTTTCGGGCAGGCGGGCGGGCAGGGTTTCGCGGGCAAAGAAGGTCAGCAGCAGGCTGTAGGTGACCATGCCGGTGGCGGCGCTGAGGAAGGCCACCGTGTAGGACGAGCTGGCGATGAAGCCGCCCAGGGCTGGCCCAACGGCCACGCCCAGGTTGTTGCTCATGCGCATGATGGCGTAGGCGTCCAGACGCTTGTCTTCGGGGATCAGGTCGGCCACCATGGCGTCGGCCCCTACGCGGTAGAGGGGGTTGATGGCGCCGGAGAGGACCATCAGGGCAGCAAAAGCGGCGTAGGTGTGGGCCTGGGTGTAGAGCAAGTACATGCCCCCCAGCAGGCCGAGGCTGATGACCATCGCCCATTTGCGGCCCAGGCGGTCAATGATCGGCCCCACAATCAGCGAGCTGACCAGACCCGCGGCGGAGTTGATAGTCATCAGGCTGGAAACGACCATAAGGGGCAGGTTGAGCTGCCCGCTGACATACACCATCAGGAAGGGCCAAATCATGCTGGCGCCGATGGTGCTGATGAGCATACCGGCCACCATCAGCCAGAATTGGCCGGGGTAGCGCTTGTTTTGAAAACTTGTCAGGAGTGATTGCATGGGGACGCTCGTCCTAGGGCAGCGGATTGTGGGTGAGGGTGATCTTGAAGCGGCGGGAGAGGATCAGGAAAACGCCCACCCCCAGCAGGCCGACGGCCAAACCGCCGTACCACATGGCCACAGGGGCGATGTTGTCGTTGAGCAGGCCGGCAAAAATGGGCCCAAAGCCGGCGGCCAGCGGCCAGGTGAGGGAATAGACGCTCATGTAGCGGCCGCGCATGTCTTCGGGGGCCAGTTGGGCGGTGAGCGAGGTGGCCGTGGGGGTCATGATCAGCTCGCCAATGGTGAGGATGACCATGCTGACCACAAAGGCCCAAAAGTTCGTGCCAAAAGCCACGCTGCCCGCCCCCAGGGCGTAAAAGAGGGCGCCGACGGCCAAAACCGGCAGCGGCGGGCGCTTTTTGATGAGCTGGGTGACAAAGTACTGCACGAAAATGCACATGAGGGCGTTGACAGTCACGATGTAGCCGTACTGGCTTTCTGGGACGTTGAAGTTTTCGTTGGCGTACACCGGCAGCATGACGAACATGAGGGTGGCGGTGACCATGGTGAAGGTGAAGGCCAGCACGAACCAGACGAAGATGCGGTCCTGGAGGATGCGCCCGTACCCGCCCAGTGAGTCTTTGGGAGCAGAGGCGGATTTTTCTACCCGGGTGAGGGTTTCACGGATGAAAAAAATATTGATAAGGGCATACAATCCAAAAAAAGCGCCAGCCGCGGCAAAGGCCACGTTGTACGAGGCGGCGATGAGAATCCCACCCGCGATGGGGCCGACGGCCACGCCCACGTTGTGCACCATGCGCAGGAAGGAGTAAGCGTCCACCCGGTCTTGATCCGCCACCAGATCGGCGACCATGGCGTTGGCGCCCACAGGGTAGAGGGCTGAAGCCGCGCCCCAAAAGCCCATCAGCAGGGCAAATTCCAAAAAGGTGGATGCGCTGCCCAACAGCCCGTAATACAGCGCGCCGCACAGCAGGGACAGGCTCATGACGTGCTTGCGCCCAAAGCGGTCGGCAGCCATCCCGGCGATGAAGGAGGAAATCAGGCTGGTGGCCGCGTTAATGGTCAAGAGGCTGGCCACAGTGGTCATGGGTAAATCTAAGCGCTGGCGCAGGTAAATGGTGAGAAAGGGCCAGATCATGGCGCCGCCGGTGGCAGACAGCAGAGATCCGCCGACGAGCAGCCAGTACTGGCGGGGGAAATTTTGCCAGGCGGCTTTGATTTGGTTGAGCATAGTGCCTGCCTTCCAGGGAGAATTAGAGCATATTCTAACACAACCCGCCGCTTTTGCAGCAGCGGCGGGTTGAAAATCCTCCAATGGGCGCCGCCCCGGCCAGTTTAAGGTGGGGTGACGCTGAGAAAGGGGAAATAGATCTCACGCCGGTTAAGGATGGTGATGACGAAGCTTTGCTCAAAGCTGTACCCGCCGCTGTCCTGCACGGCCAGGCGGATTTCGCAGCTCGGCTCGCTTTCGAAATCAAACAGGTCGGTGCTGACCAGCTGGCCGCCCTGCACGGCGAAGCGCGCGTTGCAGGTGTCTCCGGGACCGGGGACGAGGGCGAAGGTGAAGGTCTCGCCCAGGTCGGCATCTTCGGCGCTGAGCAGACCCACCACGGTGCTGCCGTCGCCGGGCTGATTTTCCCACAGGGAGGCATTGGAAAGCAGCACGGCCGTGGGGGGATATTCGCTGACGGGCAGCACCTGCACACGCAGCGGGGTTTCCACCGCAGCCCCGCCGGAGTCTACGGCACGAATGCGCACGAAGTATTCTGTCTTGCTTTCGTAATCGAAGACCGCGGCGGAGCGCAGCTGGCCGCCGGTGAGGGTGAAGGCGGCGTTATCTTGCCCGCCTTCGCCGGCCGCCAGCGAGAAGGTGAAGCTGTCGTCAGCGTCCTGATCTGCGGCGCTGAGCGTGCCGATGGGCGCACCGGCGGGGGTGTTTTCCGGCAGGCTGCCGTTGGTCAGCAGCACGGTGGTGGGGGCGTCGTTAGCGTCCGTCACGGTGACGATGAGGGCCTGATCCACGCTGAGGCCGCCGGAATCGGTGGCGCGCACGCGGATCTTGTACTGGCTCTTGGTTTCAAAGTCCAGCACGCGGGCGGTGCGCAGGCTGAGGCCGTTGATGGTGAAGGCGGCGTTGTCCTCGGAGCCTGTGCCGGAAACCAGTTTAAAGGTGTGGCTGTCGCCCTGGTCTTGATCCAACGCGCTGAGGGTTCCCACCGGGGTGACGGCGGGCTGGTTTTCGGCCACGCTGCTGGGCGCAAGTACTACGCCGGTGGGGGCATATTCGTTTTTGTTGGTGACGGCGATGGTGAGGGCCTTTTCCACGCTGAGGCCGCCGGAATCGGTGGCGCGCACGCGGATGCTGTACTGCGTTTGAGTCTCGTAGTCAAAGACCGCCGCGGTGAGCAGGTTAGCCCCCGAAAGGCTGAAGCTGGCGTTGTGGGTGCTGCCCGCGCCGGGCACCAGGGCATAGGTGAAGGTGTCGCCGGAGTCGGGGTCCACGCCTGCCAAGGTGCCCACCAGTGTGCCGATGGGTTTGTTTTCGGCCACGCTGGCTTTGCTGAGGGTCAGGTCTGTGGGGGCGTCGTTGCGGTTGAGGATGGTGACGGTGAAGGCCTTTTCAAACCAGGCCGCACCGGAATCGGTGACGCGTGCGCGGATCTTGTAGCTGCTCTTGGTTTCAAAATCAAAGCTTTGGGCGCTGAGCAGTTGATTCCCCGACACGCTGAAGTTGGCGTTGTCGTCGCTGCCGGTGCCGGGCACCAGCGAGAACGTGAAAGTTTCGCCCGCGTCCTGGTCAACCGCGCTGAACAGGCCCACCAGGCTGCCCGCCGGGCGGTTTTCCTCCAGGGTCAGGTTTGAAAGGGACGGAGGCGAGGGGATATCGTTGGTGTCGGTGATGGCGAGGGTGAAGGCTTTTTCTAAGGACTGCCCGCCCGAATCGGTGACGCGCACGCGCAGGCTGTAGGCGGCTTTGGTTTCATAATCGAACACGGCCGCGGATTTGAGCTGGTCGCCGCTGATGGTGAAGCTGGCGTTATCGGCGGAGCCTTCGCCAGACACCAGGGAATAGGTGAAGGTTTCGCCCAGGTCGGCATCCTGCGTGCTGAAAGTGCCTACCAGGCTGCCTTTCACCTTATTTTCTGGGAAGGTGCTGGCGCTGAGGGTGACATCCTGGGGCGGGGTTTCACTAACGTTGTCAATTTGCACAGTGAGGGCGCGCTCAAAACTGGCTCCGGCGGCGTCGGTGGTGCGCACGCGGATGGAATATTGGCTGCGCGCCTCGGCGTCAAAAATGACCGCGGTCTTGAGCTGATTCCCGCTGAGGGTGAAGCTGCTGTTGTCAGCGCTGCCGGTGCCGGAGACCAGGGCGTAGGTGTAGGTGTCGGCGGCGTCTTCGTCCGTGCTGGAAAGCGTCCCCACCAGCGTGCCCGCCGGGCGATTTTCCAGCACGGAGGCGGGCGTGAGGGTGATGCCGCTGGGGGGGTCGTTGGCGTCGGTGACGGTGATGGTGAATTTCTTGTCGTAGGTGTCGCCGGAATTGTTGGTGACGCGCACGCGGATGCGGTAAGTGGACAGGACTTCAAAATTCAGCGCGGTGGCTGTCTTGAGTTGGCTGCCCTGGGTGGCGAAGAAAATATTTTCCTCGCTGCCCTCGCCGGAGACCAGGGTGTAGGTGTGGACGGCGTTGGGGTTCTGGTCGGTGGCGGTGAAAGTGCCCACCACGGTTCCGGCGGGCAGATTCTCGGCGACGGTCTTGGGGGTCAGGCTGAGCCCGGTGATTTGATAGGGGTCGTGCAGCCAGCCGGTGACCACGGTGGAGGCGTACACATGCCAGCCGCCGACGGTAAGGGTTTTGGAGCCGGTGGCGGAGCTGTTCTGCTCGATGATGGTGATGGTTCCGTTGCCGCTGGCATCCACACTGGAGGCGCTGACCACCGAGGTGTGGCCCACGCCGGTGGTGCCGTAGCTGAGCACATCCCCAGGGACGGGGGCCACGCCGGTGGTGTCGTTGGCAATTTTGACCAGGCTGCCGTTGGGGTTGTAAACGGCGTAGTTGTTCACCACGGCGAGGCCGTTGCCGGGGTACGGGGGCACGTTATGCGCCAGATAGAGATAGCGCATGGAAAGTTCCACGCACTGCCATTCCAATTCGCCGTGGGCGCCGCTGAAGAAATATACAACCACATCCTGCACGCCGTCGTAATAGGGCCGCGGACCGCAGGCTTTCACGTTGCGGTAAGAAGCCCCCAGGGGGTAGGAGGCCACTTTGGAGCCGCGGGCTTTGTAATAATCCAGGTCGCATTCGCCGTGCCACCAGGCAGGGGTGGGCAAATCTCCCGCGGCGAAGAGAGATTCGGGGGTGAGCACCCGCGGCAGGGGAGAAACAGGTGCGGGCGGGGTTTGGGCAGCGGCGGCGCTGGTGGAAGGCTGGCTGGGGTCGGGGCTGGTGAGCTGGAACTGCCCCAGGGGGCGCAGAAGGGCGGCGAGGTCTTCTGTGCGGTCCAGGCGCTGACCCACGCGTAAAATCCAGATGCGGCCGCCTTCTTCCGCCACCCATTCAGTCATCAGAATCTGGACGGGATCTAACCCGGCCACGGGGGCGTCGTACACGCTGAAATAGCCCGGAACCCAGCGCCCGAACAGGCGCGCGGCGGGGCCGCGGCGGGCGGAACTGCCCGCCTGGGTGTGCTGATCCTGGAGGGCGGTGCGAAAATCGCGTTCCTGTCCGGCGGCGGCGGGGGGCAGGGCCTCGGTGGGGGCGCGCATCCCATAGGGGATGACGGTCAGCGACACTTCCTGATAATCGCCCAGGCGCACCGCAGTGGCCATCTGAATGGAATCATCGGGGTCTGCCGCCGTGAAGGGGCCGGGAAGAAAAGGGGCTTCGAGGTTCAGCTCCACGCCGTCCAGAGTGAAACTGGCGCGAGCGGTCTGGGTGGGGGCGGCCTGGGCGGGGGTGATCCAGCCGGCGCTCAAGACGGCGCAGGCGGTCAGGATACGTAGAGTTTTTGTGATCAGGGGGGAAAGGTGCACGTGCCGATATCCTCCTACTTTCAGTATACCGGCGGGGGGGGATTCGTCAACCCGCGCGGGATTACGTGTCTGTCCCAAAGTCGGTTGGTGATTTAGCACGCAAACAGCAGGCGGTTTTTGGGAATATTCGGCAAAGGGACCTAATGGATCCTGACCCCCGCAGCCATCAATCCGCTGGCCATTCCTGGCCAA
>NZ_LGCM01000032.1 GCF_001306035.1 Levilinea saccharolytica | reverse complement strand
ACTGCCGTGGACGAAGCCTGTTCCAACATCATTGAACACGGCTACCAGGGGCAAGAAACCGGCGAAATCCGCTGTACCACGCTGACAGACGCAAAGGGGCTGACCATTATCCTTGAGGATCGCGGCCAGCCCAAACATCAGTATCAGCCCACCCACGAGCCATTTCTTCAATGCAGCGCGCCGCATGCTCCTCCATCCAGGCCGTCCGCAGGGGGCGGACGTTGAATCTGCCTTGCATCCAACCGTGATTGCGATTATACTCTAGCACATCGGGGTGTAGCGCAGTTGGCAGCGCACCGCGTTTGGGACGCGGGGGTCGGCGGTTCAAGTCCGCCCACCCCGACAGGCACAGCCGCCGGGATACCTCGGCGGTTTTTAGCGAACCACACGGGTTCAAGGAAGGTGTCTATGGCATTAACCAAAGTGGATGGAGTCATCGAAGCCGTGCGCTACGACGCTCAGGGACAGCTCAGCCTGGCGCGCCTGTACAAGCGCATGGGACCGACCTTCACCGATTATGTCCTTTTAGACCGCGCCCAACTGGTGGAGATGCTTCAGAAAAACAAGCGCATCTACACCGGCGAGCGCCTGCCGCGCCTGAGCAGTTCCTTTCGCCTGGGCAAGCAGATTTTTCTGACCGGCCCGGCGGGACAGGAAGTCCTCAGCACCTCCCGTTCCCAAGTTCCCGAACACGACCAACTGAGCGGGGTGCCGCTGTTCTAACCCGCACAGCCCAGTCTGCCAACCAAGGGTGTTAGTTTTGACCAACCCACTGCTCTCCATCGTCATCCCCGCCCATAACGAAGAATCCCGCCTGCCCGATACGCTGGATAAGATTGACGCTTTTCTGCAAACCCAGCCCTACTCGGCCGAAGTGGTGATTGTGGAAAACGGCAGCAGCGACCGCACCCTGGCGCTGGCTCAGGAGTACGCCCAGCGCCGCCCGTACATCCGCGCGCTGCATGAAGAGGGGCGCGGCAAGGGGCTGGCGGTGCGCCGCGGCATGCTGGAAGCCGTGGGAGATTACCGCTTCATCTGCGACGCGGATCTATCCATGCCCATCGAGCAGGTCAACCGCTTTTTGCCCCCCCAGTGCCATCAGGAAATCGCCATCGCCTCGCGCGAGGCCCCCGGCGCGGTGCGCCACGGCGAACCCCCCTACCGCCATTTCGTCGGGCGGGTGTTCAACACCATGGTGCGCATCATCGCCCTGCACAGCCTGCAGGACACGCAGTGCGGCTTTAAATGCTTCAGCGCCGCCGCCGCCGAAGACCTGTTCCCCTACCAGATCACCAACGGCTGGACCTTTGACGTGGAAGTGCTGTTCATCGCCCGCAAGCGCGGCTACAAGATCGTGGAAGTGCCCATTGACTGGTATTACAGCCCGCACAGCAAAATCAACGTCCTGCGCGATTCCATTCACATGGGCTTAGATCTGCTGACCATCCGCTGGTACGGCCTGCAGGGCCGCTACCGCCGCGTTTAATCCCAAATGGCCTGCATGGGCCACAACTGCACATCCCAATGCACCGGCCCGTCGCTGAACAGGGCCAGCCCCTCAGCGTCCGCACGCGTGGGGTACAGCCGCACAGTCAGCGCCGCGCAGTCCCCGGCCAACAGTTCAAGCACCGAATGATCCCAAAAGCAGTGGATGTCCAAGACGCCGCCGCGCAGGGCGGGCATGGGCGCGCTCAAATCCCCGCGCTCCACCTCCGCATCCAGGCTGGAACGCCCGCGCTCCAATAGAATCTGTCCGCGTTCCCAATCCAACACCAGGCGGGTTTGCTCGGCCCCGTCCGGCGTGCACGCCAGCAGCAGCCCCGATTGGTTGGCTCCCTGCGGCTCAACCCGCAGACGAAGTTCCACCGCGCGCCCAAACATGGGCAGCGCATGTTCGCCTGCATCGTCCATCGCCAGGCTGAGGCGGTGTTCGGGGCCTCGCAAGGCTTGCAGCTCCGGCACAAAGCGCTGGCACAGCGTCCCCTGAGCGTCCACAAACAGGCTGCGGGGCAGCGAGATGACCCCCGCCCAGCCCGCCTGGGCGCGCGCCGCCGCGCTGCGGCCCTCGCCCACCCAGCCAAACATCAAACGCCGCCCCTGGGTATCCACCATCACCTGGGGTGCATAGAAATAGGCATTGCCTCCGTCCAATTTCTCCACACGTTGAGGCACAAAGCGCTGATCGCGGTAGCGGCCGCTCATCCACAGGGTGTAGGCCAGTTTGCCAGGGACGGATTCGTCAAAGGCCGAAATCAGCAGAACATGGCGGTCATCCAGCGCAAAAAAGCTGGGGCACTCCCACATTTGACCGGTCGGCAGGCTCCCAACCGGCAAATCCGCCGCGGAGAGCAGCTCGCCCAGGGGCTGCCAATGCACCAGGTCCAGCGAGCGGTACAGGGGCAAAAAGCCCCCCTGCCCGGGGCGGGCGGAGCCAATCACCTGATACCACCACCCGTCCGGCTCTTTCCACAGGCTGTGATCGCGAAAATCGGAGCCGCGCACGCCTTCCGGCGGGTCAGAAATCACGGGATTGGCGGGGTGCTTGCTCCACTCCAGCAAATCCTGGCTGCCGACGGCCACACAGGGGCGCTGTTCCCCCGCGCACACCCCGGTGTACATCAACACCGGCAGACCGCCCTCTTCCACCGCGCAGCCCGACCAGCAGCCGTCGCGGTCAGCGGGGCTGTCAGGGAACAGGGCGATGGGCAGATCGCGCCAGTGCACCAGATCGGGGCTGACGGCGTGGCCCCAATGCATCGGCCCCCAATCCGTGCTGTGGGGATGGTGCTGATAAAACAGGTGATACTCCCCCCGCCAGTGAATCAAACCGTTGGGGTCGTTCAGCCAGTTTTGGGGGGCGGTAAAATGATACCGAGGGCGGTGCAGATCGCCCGCCAGATACGGGCGTTGGGGGCTTAAACGGGCTTCATTTGCAAACATCGGTCACCTCACAAGAGCGTACCAGGGTAACTCAGGGGATGTTCCGATTATACCCCGGCCGTGCGCCCCGCCGCCGCGGCTATTGACAATCCGGCCTGGGCGCGGTATCCTTGAGCCTGCCCGGGTGGGACCGGCGCGGCGGAAACCTGCGAACCCCGTCAGGTCCGAGAGGAAGCAGCGGTAAGGAGGCCCTTCCGGGCGCCGCCGGTAAACCTGCCCGGGCACTTGATTTAACCACCCTCAGGACATCATGGAAACTCCCCCCATCTGCAACTACGAAGGCTCCGATTACCAACAGTCTTTTTGGGACCAAAGCGACCGCGCCTATGAAGACGCGGTGGAGGCCGTGGCTTTGCGCCGCCTGCTGCCTGCGGGCGGCAAACGCCTGTTAGAGCTGGGCGCCGGCGCCGGACGCAACACCCCGCGCTACACCGGCTTTGAGCAGGTGGTGCTGGTGGATTATTCCCGCACCCAACTGCAGCAGGCCCGCAGCCGCCTGGGGGCGGGGCCGCAGTACCGCTACGTGGTCGCGGATATTTACCACCTGCCCTTTGTGCCGGGGGTCTTCGACGCCGCCACCATGATCCGCACCCTGCACCACATGGCCGAACCGCGCCGCGCCCTCGATCAGGTGCGGGCTGCGCTTCAGGCCAAAGCGGTTTTTATTTTGGAATTTGCCAATAAGCGCAATCTGAAATCCATTTTGCGCTTTGTCCTCCACCAGCAAACCTGGAACCCTTTCTCGCCGGAACCGGTGGAATTTGCCGCGCTGAATTTTGACTTTCACCCCGCCACCGTACGCACCTGGCTGCGGCTGGCGCGCTTCACCGTGCAGCGCCAACTGACCGTGTCGCATTTCCGCATCCCCTTCCTCAAGCGCACCCTGCCCCTGCGCTGGCTGGTGGCGATGGATTCCTTTGCGCAGACCACCGGAAATCTGTGGCAGCTCAGCCCCAGCGTCTTTGTGCGCTGTCAGGCCGCGGGCGAAACCGCCGCCGCCCCCGAAGGCTGGCTGTTTGCCTGCCCGGCCTGCGCCGCCCCCCTGGACGATACGCCCCCGCGGCTGGTCTGTCAGCAGTGCGGGCGCAGCTATCCGGTGGAAGACGATATTTACGATTTCCGGCTGGAAGCCTGATTCTTCCCTCTCCCCCCAAAATCAGTTGAGCCCACTTTTTCCGACCTACGGGCGGAAGAACTGCGGCCCTCAGGTGGTTTTTTCGATCACCCAGAAGTGCGAAAGCCCCAGCGTGCGCAGCGGGGTGCGCTCTAAGAATTGCAGCAGCCCGCGCAGCACCCGCCCCAGGCCGGGGCGGCGGGCGATGATATTATCGTACGCGCCGAAAATGACCGTGCGGCGCACGAAGCGCACCGGCAGACCGGCAAACAGCGTTTCTAGATCGGCGCGGGAATACACACGCACATGCGGGGCCAGGCGGTTGCGCCAGGCGCGCGGCAGGTAATTGACCAGGGGGATATTGCCAAAGCGGTAGCGCCCGCGCCAGTAAATGCCGTGCGTTTCAAAGGGATAGCCGCGGTTGGGGCAAAACAGCACAATGCGTCCGCCCTTGCGCAGCACCCGCACCATCTCGCGCACGGCCTTCAGGTCGTCTTCCACATGTTCCAGCACTTCGTGGCTGAGAATCAGGTCAAAACGGCCGTCGGGGAAAGGCAGCTTTTCGCCCGCGCCGCCCACCACGCACAGCCCGCGTTCAGCCGCCTGCTGCGCGCGCGGCAGCTCAATCTCCAGCCCCACCGCCCAGCGGGCCGCCGGAGTCAGGCGTTCCAAATACATGCCCAGCCCGCAGCCGTTTTCCAAAATATCGCCGTTGGCGCGCGGCCCGGCGGCTTCCAAAATCATCTGAAGGCGGCGTTCCTGTCCGGCGCGCCACACGTACGAAGGTTCGCCGCGTTGGGCCGCCTTTTGCAAATGCGCTGATTCCATCAATGTGATTTAGCCTTCTTTTGAAAGGGGGACCCAGGCCAACACCGTGGTGCCCTCGCCCGCCGCGGATGAAATGTCCACATCCCCGCCCACGTTGCGCGTGCGCGTCTGCATGTTAGACAGGCCGTGCCCAATGTTCACTTTCACCTTGGTTTCATCAAAGCCGCGCCCGTCGTCGCTGACTTCCAGCAGGGCGCGGTCAGCGGTCATCCACAGGCTGACCTCCACATGCTTGGCGCGGGCGTGCTTGGCGATGTTGGCCAGGGCTTCCTGGCAGATGTGAAAGAGGGTGATGGCCTGCTCTTCCTGCAGCCCAGGAAAGCCCGTGGTGGGGCCGGAAAGATTCACGTCTACCAGGGAATTGACGCGAAATTCGTTCACCAGACGCTTGATGCCTTCCATCAGGTTCTCGTCGTGCAGTTGGCGCGGGCGCAGATCCAAAATGTAAGCGCGGATGTCGCGGATGGTGCTGTTCAGGTCGCTGATGGCCTGGTCAATGCGCTGGCGGGCGTGGTCGGGGTTTTCGTTGAGCAGCAGACGAGCGTGTTCCAGCGTCAGCCCCACGGCGTAAATGGACTGGATCACGCCGTCGTGCAGATCCATGCCGAAGCGTTCGCGCTCTTCCAGCACCGCCAGGCGGCGCTGCTGCAAATTGAGCTGCACGTTTTCAATGGCCGTCCCCACCCACGAGCTGATCGCCGCCAGGAACTGCATCTCCAGGTCGCCCAGGGGTTGGCCCGCCCCCGCCGCCACACAAAACACACCCTGAGCCCCCTGCCTTCCGGTCAGCGGAAAGCAGGCCACCTGACGGTAATTCTCCTGACGCGCTGCGGGGAGAAGATCGGGGGTTTCGTCGCTCTCCCCCAGGTTCACCAGGTTGGACTGTCCCGTCTTGGCCACTGTGCCCACCATGCCCTCGCCTTCCAGGAATTGCGCCTGGGCCCACAGGGTGCTGCCAGAACGGCTGCGGTGGGCGGTGCGCTTGAGCAGTTTGCTGCTGCCCTGGCGCAGGTAAATCTCGCCCGCCTCCAGGCCGAGGTAATCCAGCACCTGTTTCAGCGAGCGGTTCAGCACCTCGTCCACATCGCCTGAGGTGGCCAGGGTGGAGGCCAATTTGTTGAGCAGGGCCAGGTTTTCATTGCGGCGGGTCAGCACACGGTCGCGCCGGATGAGTTGGCGGTAGAGGCGCGCGTTGGAGATGGCGATGGCCGCATACGAAGCCAGGGTTTCAATCACCTGCTGGTCATTTTGAGTAAAGGCCGGGGCGCCGATTTTGTTGGTGAGGTAAATCTGCCCCAAGGAACGACTGCTCTGGCGGATGGGCACACCCAAAAAAGAGGTCATGGGTGGATGGTGAGCCGGGAAGCCCGCGCTGCGCGGGTCCGCAGCCATATCGTCCACGCGGATGGTCTCGCTGGAGCGCATCAATTCACCGATCAACCCCAAACCGCGCGGGGGATGTTCCATCATAGCCACTTCGGCGTCGCTCATGCCCACCGGAATGAAGCGTTCCAGACCGCCGTTTTCATCCAAAACCCCCACGGCGGCGAACTGTGCCTGGGCCTGTTCGCAGGCCAGCACGGCAATGCGGTAGAGCAGGGACTCAAGCGAAATATCTTGAACCAGCTCTAAACTGGCGCGGTGTAAGGCGGCCAGCCGGTCTTCCAATTGTTCGCGGGTTAGAGTCACCATTGTGATTATTTTAACCGATCTTATCCAGATGATCAAACCAAAACAAAAGCCCCCGGCCAAAGCCAGGGGCAAAAGTACATCGATTGGGTGCGATCAGACGGTTTTTCGCCGTTTCCACTGGCTGAACACCATCGCCAGCGGCAGTGCGGCCAGGCCCAAAGCCCCCTTGCAGGCGCTGATGGGGTCTGCCGCCGGGGCGGGGGTTTCACCGGGCTGCGCCGGGGCGCTGGTGGGCTGCTGTCCGCCGCCGCTGCGGATGGGCTTGCGTTGGGTGGGGCCGATTTCGCGGTCCATCACCGTGTCGCCGCTCTCATCGGCTTTGATCGCCCAGGCGGGGTCAAACAGATCCAGTTGGGCTGAAAAAGCCGGGCTGACGGGCACATTCAGATAGGTCAGAATGTCACCTTCGGGGCTGGCGCTGTTGATGGCCATGACTGTCATGGTGCCGTCCTGCACCCCCTGGAAATAGGTGGTGGAGCGCTCGTCCGCCGGGTAAAAGACGAACTTGCTCTCGCCGTCCAGGGCGTAGAACGAACCGGGGATCTCTTCCAGGAGGACGTTATCGTTCAGCCGTCCGGTGCGCTGACCCGCCTGGTTCACCACCATCAAATTGACGGGGGAGAGCACGCCTTGCAGGTTCATGTTCACATCCAAAACGGCAAATTCGCGCACCAGGGCATAAGCCCACGGCCAGCGCGGGCCAAACACCTCAACGCCGGGTGCGTTCCATAGGCCCTTCAGCGCGCTCAAAATCTGCGGCACATCGCGGTTGTAGCCCACCACGCGCTGGGCCAGCACCTGGGCGATGCAGACCTCGTCCTGGCAGTTCAGGGCCGAACCGCCCGCGGAGACTTCGCTGAGCAGGTTCTTGGCGCCTTCGGCGGGCAAAATCTTGCTGAATTGGTCCACCGCCAGCATGGCAAAGGTCTTCAAATCGTTGGCGTCCACGGCCGGGGCCTGGGCGGTGGGGGTGCGGGTTTTCTTGTTTTTGGGTTTGGCGGTCGGCTCGGGGGCAGGTTCATCCGTGGCGGGTTGATCCACCACCACCAGAGACTGGGTGAGCACGTATTCTTTGGCCGCCACCACGTACAGGGTGTGCATCTCGCTGGTCTGCGGGCACACCTGCTGGGCGCCGCTCAAATACACCGCCACGCCGTCCAGATACACGGCCACGGCATTGCTGACGCTCCAGCGCAGATAGGTGCAGCTGCCCGCCTGCAGCACGGAGTCATCCGCATAAAACGACATGGCCGGAGGGGTGGCAATCTGCGTGGTGGGGCCGGGGGTGTTGGTTTTGGCCGTCACCGGTGTGGAGCTGAACTGGCTGGTGGCCGTGCGCGTGAAGGTGGGCTGACCGGGCAGTGAGGTTGAGGTTCGCGTTTTGGTGGGACCGGTGGTTTTGGTGGGGCCGGTGGTGGCGGTGGAGGTCGGCGTGCGGGTGGGGCCAGGTGTGCGCGTGCTGGTGGGCGTCTTGGGCGGGGCCGAGGTATTGGTGGCCGGGGAGCCGTTGACGGTGATGGAGCCGTTGCTGGCCGAAACCGCCAGATCGTTACCTTCGGGGTCGGCAAAAGCCAGCACGTTGACCGACAGGCTGGAAGTGCCCGGCGCCACACCGGTGAAGGTGATGGTGGCCAGGGTCAGGCCGCCGCTCACGCCAGTGAGCGAGCCTAGGTTAAAGCTCACCAGCCCGGCCCCAGCCGAGGGGTTGCACAGGCCAAAATCAAAGCCGGTCACCGAGCAGCCGGTGGCATTGATCAGGCTGGAATCATAGCTGATTTCAACCGTGGCCGCACCCAGCTTACTGTCCGCGGGGATATTGGCGCTGACCTGAATGGTTACGCTGCTGCCCACATTCACCGACCCCGAACCAGCCGAGACGGTGGAACTGGCATACAGCAACGGCGCCGCCTCCCCCGGTAGGGCAGTTGTGATCAACAGCAGCACGGCAAGCGATAGGAAAAGCAGCGTTCGTTTCATACAGGTGACAATCCTTTGTTCTTGCCGCCGGTATCCGCAGGCAGCCTGTTTTCCAACAGGCTGCCTGGGTTTATGACATCATCTGTCCCGGCGATTACTTGATGTAAACGCGCACCTTGGCGTCTTTCTTGGCAAACAAGAGCCCATCGGTGGCATTCCAGGTAAAGAGATCTGATCCAGTATACCCTGCCTCAGGTGTGAATACCAGCTTTGGCAGATCGAGCAGGGCAATTTCTTGTCCAACCGCCACGTCCGTCCCGTCGAACGTCAGGACGCCGTGCGTGGGCAGGCTGGCGATGCGCACCCGAATCAGGCCGTCGCCGTCCGGGTCTAAGAAACGCTTGGTGAAGGTATCCACCGTGAAGGTGAAGGGGGTATCCAGCACCGGGCGCACCACCGCGGTAGAAAGGCTGGGGGCCTTATTCGTAGCGTGGATCTTCACGCTGACCCGCGTTTCCGCCGGGGCAAAGGAGACCCCGTCCGAGCCGCTCCACAGGAAGCGGTCGGTGCCGCTCCAGTTCACGCCAGGGGTGTAGCTGAGGCTGTTGAGGTCTTCCACATTGATCTTCTGGTTGACCACCACATCCACACCGTTGAGGCGCAGCACACCCTGGGCGGGCAGGCTGAGCACTTTGATCTTGGCCAGCTGGCTGCCCTGCACACCGCGGAAGCGCTTGATGAAGTCGGTGCTGGTGAAGAACAGTTCCATTTCTATGTGGCCGGATTTCTTCACGGACAGCACCACGGGTTTATAGGCGGGCGGGGTGGCCACGCGCAGGCGCGAATCGCGCGTGCGGGCCTGCATCTCCAGCCCTGCAACGGTGGAAAGCTCCTCGACAACCGGGGTCACCAGGCTGAATTCGCCCGGCTCGCCCAGCGCCTGGAAGGTGATGTCGGCCAGGCGCAGCAGGCCGCCCACGCCCATCGTGCTGGTGAGGTTAAAGCTCACCTCACCCGGGATGGCGGTGTTGCATTGTTCCATGTCAAATTTTGCTTCGGGGTCCACCTGGCAGGCCCGCGGCTCCACCACCGTGGAGTCATAGAGAACTTTCAGCTTCACCGCGCCCACCAGTTCCCCCGTGGGAACCTTCAGGCTGACGGGCACAACCCCTTCTTCGCCGGAGGGCACGGCCAGATTGACGGTGCGCACCAGGCCGGGACCTTTGGGAGCCGCAGCCAACGCCTCAACATCCGCCGCCCCCGAAACGTTGGGGCAGAAGCTGTTGGCGATCTTCACATCGCACTGCAGGACGAAGAGCGCGTCCACCACGTTGCATTTGCCGTCCAGGTTCACGTCGCAGGCAGGCAGATAGATGGAACCAGCCGGCGGCGGGAAGACGTTGCTGCCCATCTTCTTACCGACGTCGTATTGCAGAATGAAGAGGGCGTCCACCGAGTTGGCCCCGTCCTTGCCGTTCACGTCGCCGCGCTTGCCAATCAGCACCAGGCCGTCTTTATCGGTGGCGGCCACAGGGTTGCCGTTGGGATCCTTGAACTCGACCACCACCACATCCACAATGGTGGACGTGCCGTTATCACCCTTGGCCTTGAACGACAGGTTGGCCAACTTGGCAGAGGTAGAAACCCCCGCGCTGGAGGTCAACGACATGCGGATGACATCCGGGTTGACGCCGTCGTTCTCGTAATGGATATTGCAGTTATCCATGTTGAATTTGCCGTCGGGGTCGATTCCGCAGCTTTGCACTTCCAGCAGGGCCGGGTCAAAGTGAATTTCCACCGTGACCGCGCCCAGCTTGGCCGCCGGGATGTTGCTGACCGTCACCGGCACGGTGAAGGTGACCCCTGGGTTGGCGGAGGTATTGGCCGCCTTGACCACCGCCATGGTATTGCAGGTGTTGGTGGTGGCATATTTGGTGGCCGTGGGGTTCGAGAGGCCGCCGTCATTGAAGGCGCGCACAAAATAGTAATACTTTGTGCCGCAATCCAGGTTGATATCGCTGAAGGACGTGGTATTCACCGGCAGGCTGATCACTTCGGTAAAGGCGATATTGTCCAGCGAACGGTAAACCTTGTAGCCGGTCTCGCTGGCCACATTGCCCCAGGTGAGCTTGATTTCGTTTTTGGAAATCACCGAGAGGGCAAAATTGGTAGGCGCGTTGGGCGGCGTCGGCCCGCAGGGGGCCGTGGTGGCGCCCACGGGCGGGTCGGCCTCCAGCGGGGTGTACAGGCTGTTGCCAAAGGCGTTGTAGGCGCGCACGCGGAAGTAGTAATCCGTGTCGCAGGTCAGGCCAGTGGCGGTATAGGTGGTCACATCAATGCCCACCGCCGCAATTTGCACCCAGCCGCTGGCGCCGTTGGGGCTGCGTTCGATCTTAAAGCCGCTCTCGTTATCGCTGTTATCCACCCAGTTCAGCTTGATGCGCGTCTGCGAATCGGTGGCAGCCGTCAGGCCGGTAGGATCCAGCGGCGCAGAGCAGGCCGCGGTGGTGTCCGAGTCCACGTTGCTGTAGGCGGAGTGGCCGTTGGCGTTGTAGGCCCGCACGCGGTAGTAGTACTGGGTGGCGCAGGCCAGGTTCAGGTTGGAGTAGGTGGTCACATTGGCGCCCACCGTGGCAATTTCTACCCAGGTGTTGGTGCCGTTGGGGCTGCGCTCAATCTTAAACAGCACCTCATTGGCGCTGTTGTCCGTCCAGCTCAAATCCACGCGGTCGGCCGACATGGCCGTGACCACCAGGTTGCTGGGGGCTGTGGGCGGGCAGGGCTGGGTGACAGCCCCGGCAATATTGGAGTAGTCCGAGCCGCCCGCGGCGTTCACCGACTGCACGCGGTAGTAATAGGCCGTGCCGCAGGTGAGCGAGCCGTTGTTGTAGCTGGTGCTGTTGGCTGCCACGGTGGGCGTGGTTCCCAGCAGGGTCCAGCCGCCCAACCCGTCTGGCGAGCGCTCGATGTTAAAGCCGGTCTCGTTATCGCTCTTGTCCTGCCAGGTGAGCAGGATATTGGTGGGACTGGTGGCCACCGCGTTCAGGCTGACCGGCGGTTTGGGCAGGCAGCCCAGGGTGGTGACCAGCACCGGGTTGCTCGGCTCCGAAAAGCCGCCCGCATTGCGCGCTTTCACCCGATAGAAATAGGTCGTGCCGCACAGCACGGTCAGGTCCGAGTAGGTGGTCACATCCGCCAAGGTCGTGCCGATCTCGGTCCACGGGCCGATGTTGGTGAGGCCGCGTTCCACATGATAGGCCTCTTCGCCAAACACGTCCGACCAGACCAGATCCACCTGCGTCTGCGAAATGGGGGTGGCCGTCAGGTTCAGCGGGCTGGTGGGTGTGCAGCTCATCGTGGCGGTCATGTGCACGTTGGAGAAGGACTGCCCGCTGACATTGAAAGCGCGGATGCGGTAGTAGTAGATCGTATCGCAGGGCAGGCCGGCGTCCATGAAGGTCGTCACGTCGGCAGCGGTGGTGGTCACCGTCACCCAGTTGACCCCATTGGGCGAACGCTGCACATCAAACCCCTCTTCCTGCTTGTCGGGCAGGGCGCTGTTATCCGTCCAACCCAGGGTGATGTCGTTGGTGCCCACGGCCAGGGTCTGAAGATCCGACGGGGCGGGCGGCGGGCACACCGGGGTGGTAACGGTATCCATCGCCGTCCCTGATTCGCCGTCAATGTTGATGGCGGAGACCTCATAGGTGTACACCTGGCCGCAGGACAGCGACGAGCGGTCGGAATAACTGGTGACATTGAGGGAAACCCGGGCAATCTCTGCACCATTCCGATAGATAACAAAACCGCTTTCATCCGTACTGTTATCCGTCCAGGTTAAATCCACCCGGCTGCTGGAGACCAGGTTAGCCAGCAAATTCGTGGGTGGCGCCGGTATGGCCGCGAGGACGCGAGCCGGGGGTGCCGCCTGAACCGGCACGGTGCTGGGAAGCACCAGAGCCAGGGTCATGCTCACCACCATCAATAAATTAAGCCATTTGGGAAACTGCTTTGCGGATTGGAACATTCCTCATCTCCTTGCATTCAAACGGACCTGCAGCTAAAGAATGCATCTTCTGTGCCAAACTCTGCGCTCAGTGTTATAAAAAAACCCCCAGATTTTCGGGTTTCAACCAGCGCCAAACCGTTTTCTATTCAATTAAATCGCAGAATGGCCCCCCCATGCATCCCCACATTAAAATAATTTTAGCACGAATAACAAGGGATTATGCCGGCTTTTGCCTGTGGGTTTACGGGGCCACCGGCAGCATGCTGCGCCGCTCGCGCAGCAGCGCGGTGATCTCTTCTGCCCGGCGCGGGTAGCAAACCAAGAAGCCCTGAACTTCATCGCAATTCTCGGCGATCAAAAAGTCCAGTTGGCGCTGATCCTCGACCCCTTCAGCGATCACCTTGAGCTTCAGGATGTGCCCCATAGCGATGATGGCGGTGGTGATGGCCGCATCGTCCTGATTGTCCAGGGTGCGCTTGATGAACAGCTGGTCAATTTTGATGCTGTTGACCGGGAAGCGCTGCAGCTGTCCCAGCGAGGAGTAGCTGATGCCAAAGTCGTCAATGGATATTTCCACCCCCAGTTGTTCCAGCTCGTGCAGCAGCCGCAGGGTGGATTCCAGGTCCTGCATGGCGGCGCTTTCGGTGATTTCCAGGTTCAGGCAGGTCGGCTCCAATTCATTTTCAGCCAACGCTGCCTTTACCAAATCTAAGAAATCGCTGTCCTGCAGCTGGTAGGCGGAGATGTTGACCGACACCTGCAAATCGTTTTGCCCCATCGCTTTCCATTCGCGCAGCTGCTGGCAGGCGCTCCGCAGCACCCAGGCCCCCACCGGAATGATCAGACCCGTGTCCTCAGCCAGAGAGATGAAATCCGAAGGCATAATCAGCCCGCGGGTGGGATGCTGCCAGCGGATGAGCGCCTCCAGGCGGGTGATGCGGCCTGTATCCAGGTTGACCACCGGCTGGTAATACACGTCAAATTCGTTGCGTTCCAGGGCGCGGCGCAGTTCACCTTCCAACTGCAAATGGATCAGACTGCGCTGGTGCATCTCGCTTTCAAACACCTGATAACGACCGCGCCCGCTGGATTTCACCTGGTTCATGGCCGTGTCGGCGTCGCGCACCAAATCATCTCCGCTGTCATAATTGCCGGAGACAAAGGCGATGCCCATGCTGGCCGAGACGAAGACTTCTTGCCCGTTCAGGTCGAAGGGCTGGCTCAACTCGGTTTGAATGCGCCCAGCCACCAGTTTGGCTTCGTGCAGGCTGCGGATATCCTCGACAAGAAGGACAAATTCGTCCCCACCCAGGCGCGCAATGGTATCGCCCAGGCGCAGGCAGGTTTTCAGACGATGCGAAACCGCGATGAGCAATTGATCGCCACGGCTGTGCCCCAGACTGTCGTTGATCAGGCGGAAGCGGTCCAGGTCCAAAAGGAGCACCGCTGCCATGAAATCGGGGTGGCGTTTGGAGCGCTCAATGCTGCGCACCAGTTGATCCATGAAATAGGCGCGGTTATGCAGGCCGGTGAGGGTGTCGTGCATGGCGTCGTGGCGCAGACGGTCTTCGGTCATCTTGCGCACGGACACATCCGTCAAAGACCCTGCCATGCGGCACGGCTCACCCTGCTCATTTTTCACCGCCACCCCGCGCATCAATGCCCAGAAATAGCGTCCGTTACGGTGGAACAGGCGGTGTTCGCTTTCGAAATAGGGTTTTTGCCCCTTCAGGTAGGCGTCCAACTCAAGTTTCACGCGCGGCAGGTCGTCAGGATGAACCCGCCCCATCCACTCGCTGATCGATTGGGTGATTTCGGCTTCGCCGTAACCCAGGATGGCTTTCCAGCGCGGGGAATAATAGACCTCGTGGCGGATTAAATCCCAGTCCCAAATGCCGTCCGTGGCCCCGCGCACGGCCAGTGCGTAGCGCTCTTCACTTTCCTTCAGCCGCTGTGCGGCAGCCTCACGCTCCGTGATGTCTCGGGTGATGCCCCCATAGCCGCAGAATTCACCGCGCGCGTCAAATAGCGGGGTGGCGTTCACCTCGCACACCACGGTTTCGCCTGTGAGCTTGTGCAGGCGCATCACCATGCCGTTAATACGCCCAAAGCCGGTGGTGATTTCGGTCATCTCCGGCAAAATCCGCTGCCATTCATCCTCGGCGATCACCTTATCCAGCCTGCCGCCAATCAATTCCTCAGGAGCGATACCTAAAAGTTCCTGCACGCGCGGGCTGACATAGCTGAAATAGAAATCTTTGTCCACCTGCCAAACCCAATCCACGGTATTATCCAGCAGGTTGCGCAGCCGCTCTTCGCTCTGCTGCAGGGCTTCGGCGGAGCGTTTTTGTTCGGTGATGTCCATGACCGTCACCAACACGGAACGGTAATCATTGGATGGATCCAGCCGCATGCTGAACCAAATCTGGATGGTCTTGCCTTTAAGCGTCTGGTTGACGGCTTCGTACTCGAACTTAGGGAGGCCTTCGGCCACAGCCGCCAGTTCATCGGTAAGCACTTCCACGCTGTCCAGCGCCAAAACGGTCTCCAAGTTAGACAGCAGCTCTTCCTTGCTGTCCGCTTCGTACAGCTGAAGCGACCACTCGTTCACATCCACCGCGCGGATTTTGCGTGCAATCTCGCGCACCACTTCGGGATGGGACTGGAAATAGGCGCGGAAATCTTCGACTCCGTCGGCGCGGTATTGCTCAATGGCCTGGTTCACCTGGCTGAAATCCACCTCCCAAATGGCCACCATAGCCGTTTGGAAGATGTTGCGGAAACGCTCTTCGCTGAGCCGCAGCGACTGTTCAGCCGCCCGTTTTTCCGCCAGTTCATTTTGAAAATCGTTGAACAGGCTGACGACCTCACCGATTTCATCCTTGCTTTTCACAGGCAAAGGCTCCACCGCGGCGTTGGGGTCGGCCTGAATTTGCTCAATCCGGCTGGAAAGCTGGCGCAGGGGGATCACCAGCCAGTTCAACACCAGCCAGCTGAAGGCCCCCATCACCCCCATCAACCCCAGGAACACAATCAGCGTGTATCGGCCGATGATGTTGGTGGGCTGGTACAGGATGCGAGTGGGGATCAGGCTGACCAGCGCCCAGCCGGTGGGCAGGGAACGCTCATACGAAACCAGTACCGACTGATGGTCAATTTCATCCACGAAATTTCCGTACGGCGCGCTCAGCTTTTGCAGGAATTGAGTTTGCAGTTTGGTGCCCACCAGAGCCTGGTTGGGGTGATAAATCACGCGGCCGTAGGCATCTAACAAGAGAAAAGTAGACCCTTCGGTGGGTTTAATCGCGTCAAAATAAGTTTTGTAGAGTTCTGGGGTCAGATTAATGACCAGCAGGCCCACCGGGCGCAGGGTTAAATTGCTGCGGTCGGTGCGGGTGAGCAGGCGGACGGCCGTGACCACCTGGGTGTAGGCCGAATTGACATTGACGTTTTCTTCCATCCCCAGCCACAAGGTGCGCCCCGGCGAGGATTGTGCGGCCGTAAACAAACGCTGCTGTACCTCACCGCGGATGGAGGAGGTATCGAGGGTATCGCCAACATGATAGTGGGTTCCCGAGACGGAGAACAAATCAATCGAAACCAGCCCTTGAACACTGGTGTAGTTATCTAGGATATAACCTACCTGGGCACGGGTCGAAAGATCAGTATAAGGGTTGACTTCATCCGGCGGCACGTCCAGCGCGTCCAAAATGGGCTGCACCCCCGAAAGGTTAAAGGCCAGCTCTTCCACCTGGCGCAGCTGCAATTCCAAATAAGCTCGCTGGCTTTGAATGAGCACGCGGGTATAGCGTTCGGCTTCCTGTTCCAAAATTTGACGTGAGACCTGATAGGAACTGGCCCCCAAGATCAACAGGGGTACCACACAGATTCCAATCAGAAAGGTTACATATTTATGAAACAGGTTGATACGCTGTAACCGCTGGAACATAGACTCTCAATCGTTCAATTTTTATGTCAGGGTAGGCTGCTCGCCGTCACCAGTTGAACATCCACCAACGTTTCGGCTGGCAAAGTTTCGTTTTTCAATGCGCGGACGGCATATTGAACGCCCAAATAGCCCTGTTCCGCGGCCTGTTGATCAATGGTTGCAACAAGTGCGCCTTGTTTTAGGGCGTCTTGCACTTCACTCAGGTTGTCATACCCCGCCACCAGCACGCCCTGCATGCCGGCGTCTTGCAGGTACTGAACGGCGCCCAAGGCCATCATATCGTTGGCGCAGAATAAGGCTTTGATGTTTGGAAACTGCGCCAAAATCTCGCGGGTCACTTCGTACCCCTCGTCAATCTTCCAATGGGCGCTTTGGATGAGCACCAGTTCAATCTGCGGGTTCTCGGCAAAGGCGCGCTGCGCCCCGGCCACACGGTCTACAGAATTTTGAGAGGTGGGGATGCCTTCCAAAATGGCAGCCTCATTCGGCCCCGTCAGCCGCCGCACCAGTTCCATCGCCGAAAGGTAGCCGCCCTTTTCGTTATCCACACCCACATAGGGCACGTCTTTCAGCCCCGACTTTTTGGAAAGGTCTGCGTCCAGGCGGTTGTCAATATTGATGATGATAATGCCGGCGTCCTGGGCACGTTTCAGCGGCGGGATCAATTCCACCGAGTCACCGGGGGCGATGACGATGGCATCCACCTTTTCCAGGATCAGGGCGTCAATGATTTGAACCTGCTCCTGAATGGAGGTCTCTTGGGCAGCGGTTTTGACCACCAATTGAATGCCCAGTTCGCGTTCGGCTCGCCGTGCGCCGCGTTCCATTTCGATGAAGAAGGGATTGGTGAGGGTTTTCATCACCAGCGCCACACGAATCGGCGGTTCTGCATCCGCTGAATGGGGCGTGGGGGCTTCGACCGATTCAAACAGCGATGCTCCGCTCAGGTTTGGGGCTGCCGGAGAACAGGCAGACAGCATGAATATGACTCCCATGAATAGGATTGTCCACATGCTTCTGGGTTTCATGACCCACCCCGCGGTGAAGAATTTTCGGGTTCCCCCGGGTTCCTGAGGATTGACGCAAAACCGCGCCCTTTTGTGCCGTTTTCACGAAAACAACGCGCGCAGAACCGGGAAATCCCCCCGACTTTTCGAGTATACAACAGAACCGAAAGGCTAAAACCTACAGTTTTCTAACAAACACGTCGCCCACTGAGGAGGATTCAGCGGGCGACGCGCAGGGGTGAGAGGGTTCAGGGGGAGAGGTTACTCGGCTGGTGGAGCTGGGGGGACATCCACAACTGCCTCACTCGCGGCCTGGGGGGCCAGCGGGACGATCAGCCACAGCACCAGATAGATCAAAACCCCGTGCCCGCCCAAGAGGGTCAAAAGGACAAAAGCCAGACGGATGACGGTGGGATCCATGCCAAAGAAATTGGCCAGCCCGCTGCACACCCCACCCAACATTTTGTCCGACGGATCGCGGTATAAACGTTTGTTGTTCATGGTTAATTCTCCTTCACAAAGATATACGCCGCAGACGCAAAAAGGTTGCGTCTGCGGCGTGAGTTCTTGCTATGAAGGAAAACCGCCGGACGGGGCGTTTCACGCATTTCTGAGCATACGATTGGAAACGAGCTGATGCTGGTCGTATTCTTCAAATTATTATTCGGTAAATCAAAAATCAAATTACTATTGAAATTAGCATAAAATGATTTATACTAATAGTAAATATGCTAATTACAGGATGTGCCATGACAACTCCTTTCATTGGAAGATCCAGAGAGTTGGGTGAACTTAACCGGCGATATCAAAGCCAAAAGGCCGAATTTATGATTCTATACGGCCGGCGGCGGGTTGGAAAAACCCGCCTGATCACGCATTGGATGGAAATGGCTAAACCGCGCGCTTTCTTTTGGATTGCGGCCCCGACCTCATCGGTGGATCAATTACGATCTTTTTCACAGGCAGTCTTTCGCTTCGAATCCCAATCCCAGCCCCCGGCAGATATGTCCTATGGGGATTGGCCTACGGCGTTTGAGGCACTCGCTCGTCTGGCAGAAAAAGAACGGCTGGCAGTCATCGTGGATGAATTTACCTATCTTTTGGAAGCCGAGCCAGCCGTTTCAGCATACTTGCAGCATGCCTGGGATCATTCACTCAGCAAATCCAACCTGTTTTTGATCCTTTCAGGCTCGCATTTGGGTATGATGCACCGGCAGGTACTTTCCTACCAGGCGCCGCTGTACGGTCGGTCTACAGCCAATTTGCTGCTGCAACCTCTGCCATTTGGTGTTACGCATTCCTTTTATCCGAACTATTCAGCCGATGAGCGAGTAGCGGTATACGCCATGCTGGGCGGAGTCCCTGCCTATTGGGAACGGTTTGCATCCGAAAGGAACCTGACCCAAAATATCCGCAGTGAATTTCTCAATTACAGCGCATCTCTGCATGACGAGCCCCGGCTGCTGTTGGCTGACTTCCTACGTGATCCACACAACTATATTTCGATTTTTCGGGCCATAGCCAACGGGGCAAGAACACCAAAGGAAATTGCCGGCTTCTCAGGTCTGGAAGAAAAACATATCCCCCAGTACTTGAGCGTGCTCACCGAAACCGGTTTTATCACGCGCCGTGTTCCGGTGACAAAGCCGCCCACCTCACGCCTGGGCCGGCACTTTATTGCCGATCCATTCCTGCGTTTCTATTACCGCTTTCTGGCCCGGCGTCAGTCTCAGTTGGCGCTTGGGGTAGAAGAACAGGCTCTGGAAGAAATTAAACGCCATTTGTTGGACTTCATTGGTACATATACCTGGGAAGAGTTATGTCAGGAGTGGCTCCTGCGCGCAACGGGGCATGTCCATTTGCCTTTCCTACCCGATCAGGTCGGGAGTGCCTGGACGCGAAAAGCCCAGGTGGATGTTGTGGGCATCAATTCCATGGAGAAAACGCTCATCCTGGGCGAATGTAAGTGGAGTCCAAAAGCGATGGGGCGGGATGTATTAGATGGCCTGGTTCAAAAAACAGCCGAATTTGTTCCCTCGGAAGGGCGTTGGCGTGTGTATTATCTTGGTTTTGCTCGCGGCGGCTGGCTGCGTGAGGCCCAATCCTATGCGAAAACTTTTGAAAAAACGAACGTTCAAGGGGAGAACTGGACTGCAATTGGGTTGTCTATACTCGACCTATCTCAGGTTGACCAGGACTTGAGGGATTGGAGCGAAAGCAAAGACAATGGAGGGGAGATCGTCTTTTGAATTTATATGCCTGTTTTTAGCGAATCCTTGGCTGAAAAAATAGGTTTCCCCCGCATGTCCCTGCCCACTTCCGTGGCTTTGGAGGGATGTGCAGCCTTTCTCTCTCTTTATGTAGGTAATAAATGAATCTGGAGTCGCTGTCGTAGTAGGGGGTGTGGATACTGTGGATAAGCCCCCATCAGCCCTGCCCCGCCCCCACATGCAGGCGTTGACGCGCTCTCTACCCCCCAGGGATGCGGGTTGAGACCTGAGGAGTTTTCCCATCTCGACTGTGGATAAATTGAGCATAACCCCGCTGACTTTTGGGGAGAAAAATCGCTTCCCACAGGCCCATCAATCTATGGGTGCGGCATAAAAACACCCCCCATATCTAGGGGGGTGATGTTTTTTGTTTTTCCCCAGAATAACCTCACAAAAGACGTTTTTTCCACACATATCCAGGGTTATCCACAGTTTTACGGCACTTATCCACAGTTTTCGGTGAATGGAAAGACGAAAGATAAGCCGTGCCTACCCCAACCGGTGGGGGGTATTTTACAGGGTTTCAATCCCGTTGGCGCGTGCCCACTCATCCAGGGTCTCTTCTACTGTGTCCAGATAGCTGTCAAGCTGCTGCAAACGCTCTTCGTGGTGCGGTGCGCTCAAGTTCAGCGCGGCGGTCATCTGTGCCCAGTCTTCCTGGCCAGATAAAGCCGGAAACAGCCCCAGAACCTGCGTCCAGGTGCGCAGCATCAGCCACAGCGCCGCGCTGGGGTGCTCATCGAACATGGCTTCGGCAGCGCGGGTGTAATAGCCCACCCGGCAGGCCTTAAAGCGCGTGGGGCAGCCCGGCTGTTCGCTGGCTTCTACCAGACAGCGCTTCCAGGCCGCCGCCCAGGGTTCCCATTGGCTTTTTTCCAGCGGCTGAGGCCACAGCAAGTCCACAAAGGCGCCGAACAGCTCGGGTTTGCCGACGGCCTGGGTGCGTTCGGGCAGTTTGAGCAAGAAGCGCCGTTCGGTCAGCGGACCGCCGTTCAGGCAGGCCAGGGTATTGGCCGCGCTTTGCATCACGCTCAGATAGGTGTTGAGAAAATCTACGGGAGAGGTTTTCTCCCCGGTTTCAAGGTTCAGCCAGGACTGCCGCGCCACGTCGGACATGGGCCGCACCCGCGCCCAAACCGTCTCCGGCTGGTAAAAATGGGCGCAGACGCTGGCCTGGGTGAATTCGAACCAGTGCTGGACATCGTGCAGCACGATGGGGTTTTCGCACAAATACGTCCCCAGCCAGGGATCCGCCCGCAGCCCGCGGGGGTGTTGGAAGACGGATTGCGAGAAATGGGCGATATCCAGATGCACATCGTCGTTCACCCGCTCCACCTCGCGGTGCACGGGCGGTTCGTCGCTGTGTACAAAAATCAGGTCAATATCTGTGGTGCCGCCCAACAGCGCCTCTTCACCGATGAGCGATCCGGTCAAATAGACACATACCAGGCGGCGGTTGCCGCGCACGCGCAGGTCGACCAGGGTACGGGTCAGGCGGAGAAGGGATTCGCGGGTGATGCGCATATCAGTTACCTCAAATTCACAGGAAAATCAGGCGGAGGGGCGTTCCAGGGGCAGTTCCGGCTGGAAGGGCGGCAGCTGCAGCGTCTGGCGGATGCGATTTTCTACCCAGCGCAGATCCTGGGGGTTGCGCACAAAGTCCAGATCTCCCGCTTCAATCACCAGGGTGGGGGAGGGGTGATCCTGGGTATTCAGGAAGAAATCATCGTAGGCCTGGTTCAATTCGGCGATGTATCCGCGCTCCATGGTGCGCTCATAGGGGCGGTCGCGCTGGGCGATGCGCGCCATGAGCACATCCGTGCTGGCGCGCAGATAGACCACCAGATCGGGCGGGGGGATTTTTTCGGCCAGGGCCAGGTGTACGCGGTGGTACATTTCCAACTCGTCACCTTTGAGGTTGATGCGCGCAAACAGCTCATCTTTCTCAAAGGTGTAATCGCTGATCAGGTGCGGTGAGGTTTCCAGCAGCCGCGGCACGTTTTGATTTTGCTGGTGGTAGCGGCTGAGCAGGAAGAAGATTTGGGTTTGAAAGGCGTAGCGCGCCCGGTCGCTGTAAAAATCGCTGAGGAAGGGGTTTTCTTCGAACACCTCCAGCAGCAGGCTGGATTGCAGGCTGGGCTGCAGCAAACGAGCCAGGGTGGTCTTGCCAACTCCGATGACGCCCTCAATGGCAAAATACATGGTCGCTCCCGTAAAAACCCGTGGTGGAATGTGCGGATTGCTGTCTCGAAATATACCACAAAAAAGCACCCCAGATTCTGCCCCGCTGCCTCGCAGGGTGGGGAAAGTCTTTTCTGGGGCGAAGGATTCAGTCTGCCCGAAACGGCTGTGGTTAGAAAAAGGAGGAAAGCAAACCCACCAGCGCTCCTCCCAAAATGAGCCAGGTCGAATTGATTTTGTAACGAAGCAAAAGCAAACCGGACACCAACAGTACGGCAACCGTCACCCAATCTACCAATGAGGCTGCCCCCAATTGCCAGGCCACCGCGGCCATCAGCCCCAGGGCTGCCGCGTTGACCCCGTCCAGGATCACCCGCACGGCGGGGTATTTCTGCAGGCGGCGAAACACACGGTTGCTGAGGGCCACAAAGATAAAAGAAGGCAAAAATAACCCCAGGGTTGCCAACACTGCGCCTTTCACCCCGCCTAACACGTAGCCAATGAACGTAGCCGTGGTGAAAAAAGGCCCGGGTGTGAATTGGCCGATGGCCACGGCGTCCAGCAGCTGCGGCTGGGTCAGCCAACCCAGGCGGGTCACGAATTCGGACTGTAAGAAAGCCAGCAAAACATAGCCGCTGCCGTACATGACCGAGCCGATCTTAAAAAAGGACCAAAACAAGGTCCCGTAGCTAAAGGCCGTGACGGCTGCTGTTGGCAGGTGGGCCAGAGAAGGTAAAAGAGCGAATCCCCCCAGGCTTTGCGCCCGCCGCAGATTTTTGATGAGCCAATAGGCTGCTCCTCCCCCAAACAGCAGGGCGATCTCGTTGACGCCCAAAAAATATCCCGCCAGAACCCCCAGCCCGACGGCGGCTAACCAACGATCTTTCATCGCCTTGCGGCCCAACTGCCACAGCGCCTGAAGCAGGATGGCGATCACCACGGGTTTGATGCCGTACAGCAGCCAGCTCACCTGCGGCAGGGTGCCGTATTCAACATAAGCCCAGGCCAGCCCCAAAACGATGAGAAAAGCCGGCAGAACAAAGGCAATACCCCCCACCCAAAAACCAGCCCACCCGGCGCGCAGTAAGCCGATGTGGATGGCCATTTCGGTGGAGTTGGGGCCGGGGATCAGGTTGGTGATGCCGATGAGATCCAGGAACTGCTGTTCGCTCAGCCACTTGCGCCGTTTGACCAACTCATTTTGCATGATGGCGATGTGAGCGGCGGGGCCGCCAAAGGCCGTCAGGCCCAGGTGCAAAAAGAACCTCAGCACCTCCAGCAGATGATTGGCTGAGGCGCTGGGATGAGGGTTAGGCATATGCTGAGCGGTGGGTTGATCGTCCATAAAATGAGCATTTCGGGGGCAGCTGCCCCCGGCTGCTTTTTGAGCGGACGGCCTAGGCCAGCTTTTCCAACTGATCCAGGGTGCGGCTGAGCACCGCGTAACCACCCTGCCAGAAGGACTCGGCGTAGATATCGATGCCGGCTTCGGCCAACAGCTTCACCGGCGCCACCGAACCGCCCGCTTCCAAAATGCGGCGGTAGCGCGGTTTAAAGGCCTGGCCTTCCTGCTGGAACTGCTGATAGAGCGACAGCACCAGCAGCTGCCCAAAGCTGTAGGCGTACACGTAGAAGGGCACGTTGTAAATGTGCGGGATGGAGACCCATTCCCAGCGGAACTCATCCGCCACCTCCACCGCCTCGCCGAACTGCTCGCGCAAATTCTCCAAATATGCCTCAGCCAGCGCGTCCACCGAGGCTCCTTCTTGAATCAGGCCGTGCGCCTGACGTTCAAACAAGGCGAAGAAGGCCTGGCGCTGAATGGTGGCGTAGGCGTCGTCCATCTGCCGGAAGAGCAGATCGCGGCGCACGTTCGGGTCATCTTCGCTGCTCAACAGGCGGTCCACCAGCATCATCTCGCCGAAGGTGGAGGCGGTTTCGGCCAGCGGCAGGCAGGCATGCGCGGTGAACACGCTGTGATGGCTGGCCAGCATAGAGTGAATGGCGTGTCCCAACTCGTGCGCCAGGGTGGCCACGTCGTCGGCCCGGCCCTGATAGTTCACCAGCACCCAGGGTGTCAGCGTGGGCGCGGCCGTGGCGCAGAACGCGCCGCCGCGTTTGCCCTTGCGCACCTGACTGTCCAGGTGATTTTCGGCAAAGACGCGCTCCGCCAATTGGGCGAACTGCGGGTCAAATTCGCGGAAGGAGGAGAACACCATCTCGGCCGCCTGGGGGAAGGCATAGGTTTTATCGGACTGCACCACCGGTGCGTAAATGTCGTAGCGCCGCAGGCGCTCCATGCCCAGCAGGCGCGCCTTCAGACGGAAGAAACGCTGGAACAGCCCCGTGTTCTGGCGGGTGACGCTCAGCAGGGTGTCCACCACCGCATCGGGGATGTCATTGGCCAGGTTTCGGGCAGCGATGGGCGAAGAGAATTTGCGCAGCTGCACCTGCTCACTGCGCCAATCGCGTACCAGGGTCTGGTAAATTTGCCCCAGGATGGGGCCGTCCTGCCCGTAAACGCGGTACAGTTCCTGATAAGCCTGGGCGCGCAGATCGGGGTCGGCCTGGCGCACCAGCGACATCAACTCGCCGCGGGTCATCTCGCGCGGGCTGCCGTCCACGGTCACGTGGAAGGTGTAGCGGTTGGTGAGGGTGTCGTACAGCGTGCTCAGCGCGCTAGCGCCGGTCACATTTTTGAGGTTGATGATCTTCTCTTCCGCCTCGCTCAGCGTGTGGGGGCGGAACATGCGCAGGCTTTCCAACCAGTAGCGCCGGTCGCCAGATTCGGCCATCAGACGCTCGGCTTCCGCCTCCGGCAGGGCCTTCCACCACAACTCAAAGAACAAGCTGCGGTTGGCCAGCTCGGCGGTAAACTGTTCCACGCGCGCCATGAGGGTCAGCGCGTTTTGATCCTGGGTGTTTTCGGCAAAGCGCAGGCTGGGGTAGTAGTTCAGGCGGTGCATTCCCAACGTGAGAGTTTCCAACTGCTGCACGTACCCCAGGAATTCTGCGGCGGGCAGATCGCTGCGCAGCTGTTCGCGCACGGACTCAAAGGCCTGCATCTGCGCTTCCAGGGTGACAAAGGCGGCTTCCAGATCCGCGCCGTCGGGGGCAGAAAATAGATCGGCCAGACTCCAGCCGGTTTGGTTGTAAGGGGTTGGGTTCATGCGTCCTCCCGCGGGGAATAAAAGAGAATCGATGGAATGATTATACCCCCCCGTGGGGGGCACTTTACCCCCCCGTGGGGGGCACTTTACCCCCCTGCGGGGGGTGTTTCCATCTGCGAAATCTGCGTAATCTGCGGATAGAAAGGTTTTCCGCTCTTATGAAAACAAATTCGCAATCTGCGGATCAGGGTTAGTGGAAGGTTTTACCATCTGCGAAATCTGCGTAATCTGCGGATA
>NZ_LGCM01000025.1 GCF_001306035.1 Levilinea saccharolytica | reverse complement strand
TCGTCGTGATCTGAGTATCTTTCAAATTGGATTGCGTTATATTGATCGTCAACTTCTCAACTCGCTTCCATTTCGGATTTTGCTATGTTCTTACTGTTGATTTTTCAAACTGTCAGGTGGCTAGTCTGGTTTTCTTGGCGCTCTTTGCGCCTTTGCGGTTCAATCCCCCGCCGGTTTTCAGCAGCCGCAATGCTAATGTTGCTACAACCGCAGAAAACAGTCAGGACAGATCTACCCTATGGGAAAATCTTCTCCGCCCGCTGGGCAAATGGATGTGCTAAAACGACTGGGCTTGCAGGGCGGCTTCATCGAAGCCCTGTTTGACCGCATTCCCATGGGCATTTTCGTGCTCAACCGGGAGGCGTGCCTGTGCCGCTTTAATCCCACCTGGCTGGAGCAGATGGAACGCTACGCGGCTTTCCCCGTGCAGGAGGCCGCCGCCGGAGCCAACCTGTTTGCGCTTTCGCCCAGCCTGGCCGACGGCCTGGGGCCGCTGGTGAAACAGGCCCTGGGCGGCGAACCGGTTTCGGTTCAATCTCTGCCGCTGGCTTCGCGCGGCCTGCGCTCTTATTGGGATGTGGCCCTCACGCCGCTGTGCACCTCCGAAGGACAGGTGGATGGGGTGCTGTGTATGATGTCGGACGCCACCCAGCAGGTAGTGGGCAGCGAGGCCTTGCAGCGCACCTTACAGGCCCTGCGCGAACGCGAGGAACGCTTTGACCTGGTGGTGCGCGGAACCAACGACGGCATTTGGGATTGGAATTTGCAGACCCAATCGGTGTATTACTCGCCGCGCTGGAAAGCCATGATCGGCTACGCCGAGAACGAACTGGATGACTCCCCCGAAGTGTGGAGCAGCCGCGTCCATCCTGAGGATCTGCCCCTGGTGGAGCGCGAGATTCAGCGCCACCTCAACGGCGAAACCGAGATGATGCAGGCCGAAACCCGCTTTTTACATCGCGACGGTACTTACCGCTGGATTCTGACGCGCGGGGTGTGCGTGCGCGACGCCAACGGGAAGCCTCTGCGCCTGGTGGGTTCGCACGCGGACGTGACCGAGAAAAAACAAGCCGATGAAGCCCTGCGCTACCGTGCCGCCTTTGAAAACCTGATCGCCAACACCTCCACCCAGTTTATCAACCTCCCCATGGAAGAAGTGGATGAGGGCATTCGCCGCACCCTGGAGCGCATTGGGCGCTTCACCGGCGCGGACCGCGGCTACATCTTCCTGTTTTCGGATGACTACCAGTATTTGAACTGTGTTTCGGAATGGGTAAGCCCGGGCGTGCCCCCGCGCACCGCAGAGATGCGCCAGATTCCCGTGGGGCAAATGCGCTGGTCGAGCCGCATTCTGCTGGACGGCAGCGTGCTGCGGGTGAACGATGTGAACGCTCTGCCCGCCGAAGCTGAACAGGAACGCCTGGGGTTGAAAGGCCAGGGCGTGCGTTCGCTGGCGGCGGTGCCCATGTCGTATCAGGGGCGCGTTTTGGGCTATTTGGGCTTTGATTCGCTCACCGCGGCGAAAACCTGGGATGAAGACAGCCTGGCCATGCTCAACATGGTGGGCGAGATCATCGCCAATGCCATGGAACACAAGCGCGCCCAAGCCATTCAGGACGGCCAGCGCCAGTTCCTGGAGCTGCTGGCCCGCGGGGGCAGTCTGAACGAAACCTTGAACGCGCTGGTGCAGGTGGTAGAAGAACAGTGGCCGGGGATGATGTGCCTGGTGCTTATTTTGGATGAAACCGGCCGCCGCCTGCACGTGGGCGGGGCCGTCAGCCTGCCGCAGGCCTACCTGGACGAGATTGAGGGCATCGAGATTGGCCCGCTGGTGGGCTCCTGCGGCACGGCCTGCTACACCGGCCAGCGCGTGCTGGTGGAGGATATCCGCAGCGACCCGCGCTGGGAGGGGCTGCGCGAGACGGCTCTGCGCTATGGGCTGCTTTCTTGCTGGTCGGAACCGGTGATCGACTCCGGCGGCACGGTCATCGCCACTTTTGCGGTCTATTCACAAAGCCCGCGCCTGCCCACCCCGGCGGAGCTGCAAATCATCGAAACCGGCGCGCACCTGGTGAATGTGGCTGTGGAACATTACCGCGCTAAGAGCATGCAGGAGATGGCTTTCCAGACCCTGGAAGAGCGCGTGAAGGCGCGCACCCGCGAACTGGCCACCCTGCTGGAAGTTTCGCAGAATTTGACCTCCACCCTGGATTTGGACCTGCTCCTCGGCCTGATTTTGGATCAGCTGCGTTCGGTGGTGGATTTTACCGGTGCTTCCATTTTGACCCTGGAGGGGGGCTATCTGACCGTGCAGGCCTACCGCGGGCCGATCCCGCAGGAAGATGTGCTGTGGATGCATTTCCCCGAATCGGAAGGCATCAACCACCTGGTCATCAGCCGCCGCGATGTGATCATCGTCCCCGATGTGCAAAGCGACACCCTGCACGGACAGGCTTTTCAATCCGCGGCGCGCGTGATTGACGACACCATGTTCGCTTATGTGCGCTGCTGGATGGGCATTCCCCTGATCATTCAAGACCGGGTGATTGGCATGCTGACTCTGGATCACAGCCAGCCCGGCTATTACCGGGTGGAACACGGGCGGCTGGCGCTGGCCTTTGCCAGCCATGTGGCTGTGGCGGTGGAGAACGCGCGCCTCTACGGGCACGCCCGCCAATTGGCGGATGAGGCCCGCACCCTGCTGAACGTGCAGGCGGCCATCTCCAGCCGTTTGGATGTGGACGCCACCCTGCAAATGATCGCGGACGAGGCTCGCCGCCTGACCAACACGGCCATGAGCTCGGTGTACCTGCTGGAAGGCGATGATTTGGTGGTGTCGGTGGTTTCGGGCGAGATCAGCCGCAGCCTGCTGGGCTTCCGCGTGCCGATGGAAGCCTCGGTGGCGGGCATGGCCCTGAAGAGTGGGCAGCCGGTGCGCGTGGTGGACGCGGGGGATGATGAGCGCGTGTTAAACGACCTGACCAGCCGCGTGGGAGCCAGCGCCTTCTTGATCGTGCCGCTCATTTCTGGGCGCGGGGCGGTGGGCACCATCACCGTGTCGAACAAGCTGGATGGACAGCTGGGGCTGGAGGATGAGCGCATTTTGATGCTGATGGCTTCCAGCGCAATCGTGGCCCTGGAAAACGCACGTATGTACAAAGAAGAGCAGGAACGCCGCCTGGAGACGGAACGCCGCCGCAAGGTGGCCGAAGGGCTGCGCGATATTCTGCGCGTGCTGAACTCCAACCGGCCTCTGGACGATGTGCTCAACTACGTGGCGGAACAGGCCAACCGTATGATGGGCTCCACGGCCACCATGATCCGCCAGGGCCTGCCGGAGCTGAACCGGGTGCGCACGGTGGCCAGCTTTAACCTGCCGCCCGATTTTGACGCGATCCGCGAGACGCGTTTCTATAACAGCGAGGGCGATAAGATCCTCATGGCCCACCGCCCCATCGTGATCCGCGACCATGCGGCTGCTCTGGGGGCGCGGCTGGCCAACGACCGGAATTTGGACGAATTTCAGCGCGCGGGCATTCACGCCGAACTGAAGTATTACCGCAGTCAGTTGGCGGTGCCGCTGTTTAACCGCAATAAGATTTACGGTGCGCTGCGCTTCTATTTTGCCGAATCGCGCGATTTCAGCGACGAGGATATCCGCCTGGCGATGACCCTGGGGGATCAGGCGGCCCTGGCGGTGGAAAACGCCGAGATGCGCGCGCAGATGCAGGAACACGCCGCGGCGATGGAACGCAGCCGCCTGGCCCGCGATCTGCACGACGCGGTGACGCAGACCCTGTTCTCTGCCAGCCTGATCGCCGAGGTGCTGCCGCGCATTTGGGAAAAGAACGCTGAAGAAGGCCTCAAGCGTCTGGCTGAACTGCGCCAGCTCACCCGCGGGGCGTTGGCAGAGATGCGCACGCTGCTGCTGGAACTGCGCCCGACAGCCCTTTTGGAAGCGGAGCTGGGGGAACTCTTCCGCCAGCTGGCCGAGGCCTTCACCGGGCGCATGCGCCTGCCGGTTTCGGTGCGCATTGAGGGCGGGTGCGACCTGCCTTCGGATGTGCGCGTGGCCTTTTACCGCATCGCCCAGGAGGCGCTGAACAATATCGCCAAACACGCCAAAGCCACCCGGGTGGAGCTGGAAATTTGCTGTGAGGACAACAAGGTATATCTTTCGATCACGGATGACGGCCAGGGCTTTGCCGCTGAGAAACTCTCATCCAATCATTTGGGTTTGGGTATAATGAAAGAGCGCGCGGAAGCCATTGGCGCAGATCTGGAAATCACCAGCCAGCCCGGGCAGGGAACCTGTGTGGAGGCTGTCTGGAGCAAGAAGACCCCCTGAGAAGGATCCATCATGAGTGAGGCAAAACCAATTCGTGTCATGTTGGTAGACGACCACGCGGTTGTGCGCAGTGGTTTAGGCGCGTTTTTGATGGTGTTCGACGACCTGGAATTGGTCGGCGAGGCCAGCAACGGGAAAGAGGCCATGCGCCTGTGCGAACAGGTGCAGCCGGACGTGATTCTGATGGACCTGGTGATGCCGGAGATGGATGGGGCGGCGGCCACCCGCGCCATCCGCACGCGCTGGCCTCATATTCAAATTGTGGCCTTGACCAGCTTTAAAGAGGACGAACTGGTGCAGGGCGCTTTGCAGGCGGGGGCGATTGGCTATCTGCTGAAGAATGTCAGCGCGGATGAACTCTCCAGCGCTATCCGCTCGGCCTATTCGGGCCGCCCCACCCTGGCCCCCGAAGCCGCTCAGGCGCTGATTCACGCCACGCGCCGCGCGTTGGACAACCCCAGTTATGACCTGACCGAACGCGAGCTGGAGGTCTTGGGGCTGATGGTGGAAGGGCTGAGCAACCCCGATATCGCCGAACGGCTGGTGGTCAGCCGCTCCACGGTCAAATTCCACGTCAGCAGTATCCTTTCGAAACTGCAAGTGACCAGCCGCACCGAAGCGGTGGCCCTGGCGCTGAAGAACAAGCTGGTGAAAAGCGCGCGCTAAACTGGCCAAATGGCCAGCGGTAATCTCACCAATGGAAGATTGCCGCCCGGCCTGAGATCTTCTATGATCAGGGTGAGATGCAACAGCGCGCTCGGGTGAAACCGGCGCAGCTTTAGACGTGAAAGGTGATGTTGTCCGTAGAGACGGCCGCTTGTGAGGCTTGCGATGAAGATTTTATTGGCAGATGACGATCAGAAGGTATGTTCCGCACTGCGGTTGGTTTTAGAATTAGAACCCAACGCGGTGGTGGTGGGGCAGGCGGCGGATACGGCGCAGCTTTTGGAAGCGGTGCGTCAGGACTGCCCCGATTTGCTCCTTTTGGATTGGGAACTGCCGGGGTTTGACGCACAGCCTCAGGAAATTTTGCGCACGCTGCGGGCGTCCTGCCTGGATCTGCGCGTGATTCTGCTCAGCGGGCGCGCCCAGACGGTGCAGGAGGCCCTGGAGATTGGGGCGGACGCCTTTATCCGCAAAACCGATCCTCCCGAAGACCTTCTGAATCTGGTGTCGCAGTTTCACCGTTCGATGTACGGCCCCTCCTTTTTCCCCAGCAAAAACCACCTTGCCCGCCTGGCCTGAACGCCAGGCGGTTTTTTTTGCCCGAAGCCGGTGGATTTTTGCTATAATGGCAGTGTGATCCCTTTGAATCTTTTTGATTTTTCCAATCGAGTGGTGTGGGTGACGGGGGCCTCAGGGGGGCTGGGGAAGGCTCTGGCGCGGCGCTTTGCGCAGGCAGGAGCGCATCTGGCCCTGCATTACCGCGCCCAGGTGGAGCCGGTGCAGGCTTTGCAGGCTGAATTGAGCGAGCTGGGCTGCGAGACGCTGGCGGTGAGGGGGGACCTGACCGATGAAGACGCGGCGGAGGCCTGTTTGCAGGCCATTTGGGAGCGCTTTGGCCGCCTGGATGTGCTGGTGAACAACGCCGGGCAGTACAGCCACGCGCCTTTCCTTTCCATGTCCGTGCAGGATTGGGATCAGATTGTGCAGGCCAACCTGCGCAGCGTTTTTTTGTGCACCCAGCGCTTTGCGCGCCGCGCGGCGGCCCAGGGTTTGGCGGGAGCGGTGGTCAATATCGCTTCCATTGAAGGGCTGACACCGGCCTTTGGCCACGCGCATTACAGCACGGCCAAGGCGGCGGTGCTGATGGCCACGCGGGCGGCGGCTTTGGAGCTGGGGCCTTTGGGTGTGCGGGTGAACGCTGTTTCGCCGGGGTTGATCTGGCGCGAGGGTTTGGAGGAAGACTGGCCCGCCGGGGTGGAATCCTGGCGCAAGGCAGCCCCTTTGGGGCGTGCCGGACAGCCGCAGGAGGTGGCAGACGCAGTGCTGTTTTTAGCGTCAGACGCGGCCAGTTGGATCAGCGGGGCTAATTTAGTGGTGGACGGAGGGGCGTCCTGCCGGCCAATTTTTGGTGAAGGAGAGTAGTGCATGGATGCTGAGGCGCGCGCCCTCATTGAAGCTTTGCAGTTGACGCCCTTGACGCATGAGGGGGGCTATTACCGGCAGGTGTATGAAAGCCCGGAGTGGATCCCCGCCGAGGGGCTGCCGGCGCGCTATCAGGGCGTGGCGCACCCCTTTTCCACGGCCATTTATTACCTGTATGTGGACGCTCCGGACGGCTTTTCGCACCTGCACCGCCTGCCCACCGACGAGATTTTTCACTTTTATCAGGGCGATCCAGTGGAGATGCTGATTCTGCACCCGGATGGGCGGGCGGAACACACCATTTTAGGCCCGCGGGTATTGGAAGGTCAGCACATTCAAGTGCTGGTTCCGGCGGGCAGCTGGCAAGGATCGCGGCTGTTGGCGGGGGGACGCTACGCCCTGGCGGGAACCACCATGACGCCGGGATATGTGGACAGCGATTTTGAATTGGGGGATGCGCAAGCCCTGGCAGCGGCCTACCCGCAAGCGGCGGAATTGATCCGCGCGCTGTGCAGCGCATTCTGATCAGTGGCAGATCATCACAGCTTGTTTCACCAGAGGTAGGATTCGATCCACAGTGCTGCCGAAGAACAGTTCGCGCAGCACGGCCCCGCCGTATCCACCCATCAAGATCAACCCGGGGTCTTTTTCTGCGGCGGCGCTCAGCAGGCTGGGGGCCGAAAAGCCGCGCCGCGGCAGGTAAGCGGCCTGAATTCCCCGTTCGCTCAAATAGACCCGCGCTTTTTCTGCGTGAATTTGCGCAGTTTCCAGGCGGGGGCTGGCGCACAGCACGGTCAGTTCTGAACCGAAACGCGCGGCCAGATAGGCGGCGATGTAGAGGGCCTCTTGGGCTTTGGGCGAGGCGTCGTAAGCCAGCAGCACGCGGCTGAGGTCAAAAGGCTTCTCACTCACCAGCAGCAGGGGACAGGGGCAGCGGCGGATGATGGTGCGCATGCCCGATTTTAAGCGCGGCACCAGACGCAGCGGCGGGGCGTGAGAAAGCTTGAGCACCACCAGGTCGGCCCATTGGGCGCGGTTGCAGATGGTACGGGCCACGGGGCCATCTTCAACGGCCAACCGTGCGGGCACACCCGCCTGGGCGCAGGTTTCTAAAAAGCGTTCTTCTACGGCCTGGGGGTCTGAACCCGGCGAGCGCAGATGCAGCCCGCTGAGGGCGGCGTTTTCGGCTTGAGCCACCCGTAAGGCGTACTCCACGGCTTGCCATCCGTCCGGCTGGCCGGTGACGGCCACCAGGATATGCCCCAACAGGCGGTCGGGCTGGGGGGCAGCGCTGAGCAGGGCCTTGCGCCATTGACCGGCAGGGGGGCCGCTTTCCAACGGGTCGGGCAGAATCCAATCGTAGAGGGCGCTGCGGACGCGCTGCCACCAGCGGCGCGGGCGGCGGCTGAAGCGCTGCGCCAGATCGCGCGCGGCGGTGGCGGGGCTGATTTCCCAGCCCAACTGATCGGAAAGCTCGCTTTGGTGCTCGGTGAGCCACAGGTACAGGTCAGTTTCGCTGCGGCCGGGGAATTCATTGAGCAGGCGGTGGATGCGAATAGCACGCACCACGGGTAGATAATAGCTGTGATACCAATGGATCAGGCCTTCTTCTTCCGTGATGGGACGGTGCGCCTCGACGCCCATGTAGTAGCGGTGCACGGCGATATGTTCGGCCAGGCGCGGGTAGCCGCCGGGGGCCGAGAGGGTGAGATCGGCTTCGGGCAGCAGCTCGTCGGCATGGGTCTCTTTGAGGAAGGCGGCCCGCTCGGCGCGCAGGATGACCTCATCGGGGGAATCGCTGGGGGAGAAGGAGACAGGGGCATTGACGGCGGTGACGTAGGCCTGAATGTGGGTTCCGCCCGCTTCGCGCACGGCAGAGATGCGGTGGTGGCCGTCGCGCACGAAATACACCTGGTCGATCTGATAGACTTCAATGGGCGGCAGCCCGGTCATGGCTTCGATACCCACGCGCACCTGCGCCCAGCGGTGCTGATCGCTGGGGGTGCGCGGCAGGAAACTGCGGGTGAAATCGGTGTAGCGGTTGACGGACCCAACGATGGCTTCCAGAGGGATATCGCGCAGCTGCGCCCCGCCGGATTCGGTGGCCCCCAGGCGGGCGCGAATTTCCTGATAGGGGATCAGGTCGGCGGATTTTCCGCGCAGGCGCGCCAAAGACAGCTCCAAACCGGCTTTGCGGCGAGCCTGCTGGAAATCCTGAATGGCTCGGTGATAGGGATAGGGGCTGTCTGCCATGCCTGGATTCTACTATGAGGCGTGCCCCCCTGGAAGGTGTTTTGGGGGGCTGATGAGGGGACAGAATCCCCACCGGCTGCCCCGAAGGACAGCCGGTGGGCAAGGAACTGCGGGCTTAGTAGGGGTTCAATTCTTCCCCACCGCACAGATTATCTGTGAGGAACTGCACGCCGCTGAGGCTGCTGACCAGGCGGCCGGGCCGCCAGAGCGTGTTTGTGTTTGCGCAGGTTCCGGTGTGAGCAATGGATTGGATCATCTTCCCGTTGAAGAAAACCCGCACGGTGGGCCGCGCGGTGTTCATGAGCGTGCCGGAAGCATTGACGAGGAAATAATATTCCCCGGGATAGTAGGGGTTTTTGCTCTTATTGACCACAGTGGTGGAGGTGAGCGGAAAGCCGTCCCGAAGGTTGTCGCGGTTGTAAAAAGCAAAGGGGGCTTCGTATAAATTCCCGTAGTTCGCCGCCGAAACGGAGGCGGGTGCGGCCGCGGGGAGGTAGAGCACGGTATTCACATCGTCGCTGCCGTCTTTGTAGGTCGTCACCAGGTGGATGTACTTTCCGGAGGGGATGGCATAATGCCCGCCGACCAGGTTTGAATAGAGATACCCTGGTTCCAGGTTTCTGGTTTCGGCAAAGGTCTGAAAGCCCTTCAGATAGCCTTTGGCGGAGATTTGGGTTTCAAAGGGGGTGGAGCCGGGGATGTTGATGAGGTCCACCTGGCGGTTGACCAGGCTTTCGACCCGGGAGGTATCGATCACCTTTCCGCCGCTGATCACCCGCACCACGGCTCCGGTCAGCGGCAGGCCGGTTTGGGCGTCGGAGACCCAAAAACTGACCGCCGCGCGGTTCATGGCCGCGGCCATGTCTAGATACGTGGCGGCGCTGGTATCCTGGGCCGCGCCGTAAGGGGCGATGTTCCCCGGCCAGCAGTAAGGGCCGCTTCCCGCGTAGCCGGTGGTCTGGTAGCCGTCAGTGACGGAGGTCACGGTGGGGTCCACAGCAATATTTAGCGGCCGCCCCGTGGCCACCAGATGGGCGGCCAGATCTGCGGGTGTGTTGAATACCGCGGTGCCCCAAACGCGCGCCGCCACCGCGGATACATAGGGCGCGGCCATGGACGTTCCGCTGATGGTATCCGCATAGCTGTCTAATCCGTTAAAGGTTGATCGGTAAAATGGGTAGCTGGTGGGCAGGGTGGAGTAAATGCTTTCGCCTGGGGCGATGATCTCCACCCAACTGCCGTAGTTGGAAAAATTGGCGGCGCAGCGGGAAAAGGTTTCGGTGCTGGGGCTGATGACATCATCCCCGTTCACGTCCACGGTCACTGTGTTTTGCCGCGCCGCGCCCACCGAAAGCAGCCCCTCGCCCAGGACGGCATCCTTGGCATAGGCCGCGGGATATGCGTTGGAGGTGAGAGAAGTGCTGCTGTTTCCCGCGGCGGCGACCACCAATTTGCCCTTGGTGTTGACGGCATAATTCAGGGCGTTGTATTGCAGGGTGGAAGGCGAGCCGCCCAGACTCAGGTTGATGATGCGCGCGGGGGAATTGGCGCAGTGGATGATCCCCTGGGCGATGTTGAAGCTGGTCCCAAAGCCTTGAGCCCCCAGTACCTTGACAGCCAGAACTTTGCCGTTGGATAAGCCCCACACGCCTTGCTGGTTGTTGGTGCGCGCGGCGATGATACCGGCCACGTGTGTGCCGTGCCCGTTGTCGTCGTTGGCGATCTTGTCATCGTTGACGTAATCGTAGCCGTTCAGCGCGCGCCCCTTCAGCTCCGGGTGGTTGACATCTACGCCGGTGTCCACCACGCACACCATCGGGCTGACCTTCTGGTCGGGCCAGGTCAGGTTTGCGCCAATGAGCCAATGCCCCCAGAGAACATAGGAACTGGCGTCATTCGGGTAGGTTGGGACGGCCAGCGTGCGGCCGCCTTTGCGCACCAGGGTGCGGAGGCTTTTCAGGGTTTCCACCGAACGCAGCTGCTCCCCTTCCGGCGTGCGAAAGGGGACGTCGCTCATTTCTTCGATGGGCTGGGCCTCTACATCCGCGGGCAGGGCATAGATGAAATTTGGCTCGGCAAAGCGCACGCCGGGCTGCTGGCTGAGCCGGTCGGCTGTCGCCAGAACATCCGCCTGCTCATCGAAGCTCAGCAGGGCTGCACCCATCGTTACGGCTGCCACCTGGGCTCCCACGGCCTCGGCCAGGGCGCTGGCCTGGCTGTGCGCTTCGGCTGCCGGAAGGTTGAAATCAAACCCCACCACCAGTTCACCGGGCACAAAACTCCCCACCTCGGGGCTGGGGGGCGGGTCTTGCGGCAGGGGCTGCGCGGCGGCGGGGGAAAGGGGGAACAAGGCCAGGGCCAAAAAGGCCGCGGCCAGACTGTGAATCAGGCGTTTGGACATGGGTTTCTCCTGGGCATGCGGGCACATGGCTTAGCCAGCCTGCGGGAGACGGTGCACGCCTTGATGGCATGGTCAGGGCTGGCAAGAGTGGACTGGAATTGGATAATATCAATATAAATCATCACCGAATGGATGTAAATACAATTCATCCCTGCCGATCGCTGACGACCCAAAGGAATTTAAACCGGCTGTCCCGAAGGACAGCCGGAGTGAGATTGATGGTGAGGGCAGTGGGAGGATTAGGGCAGCACTTCGCTACCGCCGCAGTTGTCATCCACGATGAATTGAACGCCGCTGGCGCTGCTGGTGACCCGCCCGGCGCGCCAGAAGCCTTCGCCAGAAGTGCAGATATCACCTTTCAGCACGTAGTTGATCATCTTGCCGTTGGAGAAAACGCGCACCGTGGGGCCGGCGGTGTTCAATGTGGAGGTTCCGGAATTGATCACGACATAGTATTCACCCGGGTAGTATGGGTTTTTGCCATTATTCATGACGGTGACAGCGGTCACCGGGTAGCCATCCACAAAGTTATCCCGGTTGTAAAAGGCGAAGGGGGCTTCATAGAGATTGCCGACGTTCAGCGCCCAAACGCTGCCGCCCACCGCGGCTGGCAGATATAGGAAAACTTCTACGGCAGTCCCGGGCCGATAGGTGGTGACCACGTTGATGAACCTGCCGGAGGGGATGGCAAGATAGGTGGAGGCTGTGCCGGAATACATCACGCCAGGGGCAACTGTCACACCGGGGTAGATGGTTTGAAACCCTGCCAGGTAACCTTTGGCCGCCGCCTGGATGGAGAAGCTGGGGCCGGAAGGCAGGTTGATGAGGTCCACCGTATTGGAGGTCATCGAATCCAGGCGGGAGATATCCAGAAGCTTGCCGCCGATCATGGCGCGGATCACGGCGCCGGTGAGCGGCAGAGCGGTTTGCGCATCCATCACATTAAAGCTGATGCCGCTGCGTCCCATGGCTAGGGAGGCATCCACATAGCGGGCGTTGGTCATATTCTGGGCCGCACCGTACGGAGCGGTGGCGTTGGGCCAGCAGAAGGGCGAAGTGCCCGAATATCCCGTGGCGAAAAACCCGAAGGATGGTCCGCTGACCGAAGGATCCACGGCTAAACTAAGCACACGGCCGTAATCAACCAGGTGGGTTTCCAGATCCCCCGTAGAATAGCCGGGGAACAGGCTCCACACCCGCGCTGCGACCGCCGCCACATAAGGGGAAGCCATGGAGGTGCCGCTCATGGTGTCCGCGCCTGGATTCAAACCGAAGCGGTAATTTTGATAGAAGGGGTAACTGAGCGGCAGGGTGGAGTAGATATCATCCCCTGGCGCCACCAATTCGACCCAGCTGCCGTAATTGCTAAAGTCGGCTGCGCAATTTTCAAAGGTTTCTGAAGCGGTGACGATGGCGTCATTTCCATTGGTATCCACCGTCACCGGATTTTGCTGGGCAGCCGCTACAGAAACCAGGCCGTAGCCGATGAAGATATCTTTGGCATACGCCGCCGGATAGGCAGAGAAGGTATCGGAAGTGGATGAATTGCCTGCGGCGGCGGCCACGAACTTATTTTTCGTGTTGATGGCGTAATCCAGGGCATTGTAGGTGGCCGTGGAGGGTGAGCCACCCAGGCTCATATTGATCACACGGGCGGGGGAATTGGCGCAGAAGGTGATGCCCAGGGCGATGTTAAAGTTGGTACCCCGACCCTGCGAACCCAACACCTTGACGGCGATGACTTTGCCGTTGGAGACGCCCCAAATTTCGCGGCCGTTGTTGGCGCGGGCGGCGATGATGCCCGCCACGTGCGTGCCGTGGCCGTTATCGTCATTGGGAATCTTGTCGTTGTTGACGAAGTCAAAGCCGTTGATCACGCGGCCTTTCAGGTCGGGATGGTTGGCATCCACGCCGGTATCAATGACGCACACCGTGGGGGAAACTTTCTTTTCCGGCCAGATGATGTGGGCGCCGATTTTCCAGTGGCCCCATTGAGTATACGACAGGGGGTCGGAGGGGTAGGTGGGGATGGAGAGGGTCTTGCCGCCCTTGCGCACCAGGGTGCGCAGGCTCTTCAGCTCCGACACGTCGCGCAGGACGGGGCCGTCTTCGCCTTCAAAGGCAATTTCCCGCAGTTCTTCGATGGGGGTGGATTCGACCGGTTCGGGCAGGCTGAAGATGTAATTCGGCTCGGCGAAAACTACACCCGGCTGAGACTGCACCTCTTGGGCCAGGGCGGCCACATCGGCGCTTTCATCAAAACTGAGCAGGGCCATGCCCGCGCCGGTGGAAACCACCTGGGCGCCGATTTGCCCGGCCAGGGCGCTGGCTTGGGCGCCGGTTTCGGCGGCTAGCAGGTTCTTATCAAAACCGACGACCAACTCGCCGGGGACAAAATCACCCGCGGCCGGCAGGTCTTCCTGCGGCGCGGGTTGGGCGGCCGCGGGGGAGAGGGGGACGAGGGCCAGGGCGAGCATGGTGATGATCAAACTGTGCAAAAGGCGTGTGCGCATGATTTCCTCCTGATGAGCTTAGGTCTGGTGAACGGATCGGGCGGTGGGTGTTTTGCGGTTTCCTCCCTGCATTTTATTAGATAATATTGGTACAATTTATCATAAATAAATCTCAAAATCAAGCAGCAAATTGACAACGCACAGGTCTTTCCGGCGAGGGCTGAATATGGGCCAATCGCTTGACAATCCGCCGCCACCTGGGATAAAATACACCCACTTGACCCGCCGAGATAGCTCAGTTGGTAGAGCACGCGACTGAAAATTGCGGTGTCCACAGTTCGATCCTGTGTCTCGGCACACCCAAAAACACCCCAAAATGGGTGTTTTTTGCTTTTAAGGGGTCTTTGTGCAGATTTTTCTCTGTTACAATCGAAATCATGAAACGTTGGATGGGTTGGTTGAGCCTGGCGTGCCTGCTGCTGGGGCTGGGCCTGCTGTATGCAGGCAGCCTGCGGCCGGTGCAACTGACGCTGGACGGGCAGCCGCTCACCGTGCGCTCGCGGGCGCTGACGGCGGGCGGGGTGCTGCGCGGGGCGGGGCTGACCCTGCGCGCCGAAGACCGCCTGACCCCGCCGCCGCAGACCTTTTTGGGCTGGCAGGGGCAGCTGCGGTTGGAACGCGCCAGTTGGGTGCAGGTGTGGTCTGAGCAAGGCGCGACCTCAAGGGGGTTCTGGAGCGTGGAGCGGCGGCCGGGCAATTTGCTGCTGCAGGCGGGGGTGAAGCTGTACCCCGGCGACGTTTTGCGATGGAACGGCCGGATGTGGGATGCGGGCGCACCGCTGCCGCCGGCCCCCAGCTATTTTCTGCAGGTGACCCCCGCGCACCGCTTTGTGCTGGTGGAAAACGGGCGCGCTCAAACCCTGGCGGCGAGCGGGGCCACCTTGGGGGCGGGGCTGTGGGGGTTGGGGCGGCCGGTGACCCCGGGGGACTGGGCTTCTTTGCCTCTGGAAAGCGCCTTGCCCGCGGTCAGCGCTGTCACGGTGCGGCGGGCGGTTCCGGTGACCATCCTCGTGGGCGAAAAGACGGTGGAGGCGCTCAGCGCGGCGGGCACGGTGGGCGAGGCCCTAGCGCAGGCCGGGGTAGCCCTGCAGGGGCTAGATTATGCCGTGCCCGCGGAGGACGCGCCCCTGCCCGCGGATGGGAACATCCGCGTGGTGCGGGTGCGCGAAGAAATTGTGCTGACGCAAAGCTCGCTGCCCTTCGAGAGCGAATACGTGCCTGATCCCGACCTGGAGCTGGATCAGCGCCGGGTGGTGGAGGCCGGGCAATATGGGGTGGCCGTCACCCGTCAGCGGGTGCGCTTTGAAGATGGGCAGGAGGTTTCGCGCCAGGAGGAGCAGACCTGGACGGCGGCTGAGGCGGTGACGCAGAAGGTGGGCTACGGCACCAAGGTGGTGGTGCGCACGGTGCAGACCGAGGCGGGCACGTTGGAATATTGGCGGGCGGTGACGGTGTATGCCACCTCGTATTCCCCTTGCGGCCTGGGCAACGTGACCAAATGCTATTACGGCACCTCGCTGGGGCTGAAGGTGCAGCGCGGGGTGATTGGCGTGACCAATAAATGGTACCGCTGGATGGCCGGGCAGGGCGTGTATGTCCCCGGCTACGGCAAGGCGGTCATCGCCGATATCGGCGCGGGCATTCCCGGCCGCTATTGGATTGACCTGGGTTTCACCGATGCGGATTTGGAACTGTGGCATCAGGATGTGGTGCTGTATTTCCTCACCCCGGTTCCGGATCAGATTCCTTATATTTTGCCCTGAAAGAGCGGTATCCTGTGTCCATGCTTGACCTTCCTCCTCTCGAAGTCGCCCGTTTGCTGCGCGCCCATCAGCTCACCGCCAAGAAGGGCCTGGGGCAAAATTTCCTGATCGATTCCACAGCCTTGGAACGCATTGTGGCTGCGGCGGAGATTCCGCCGGAAGCCGAGGTGCTGGAGATTGGCCCCGGCCTGGGCAGCCTGACCCGTTATCTGGCCCGGGCGGCGCGGCAGGTGGTGGCGGTGGAGCTGGATACGGCCCTCATCCCGGTGCTGCACGAGGTGTTGGCCGGGCAAGAAAATGTGCGCGTGGTGCAGGGGGATATTTTGGAGCAGGACCCGGCAGCGTTGATGTCGGCGGGGGGCTACTGGGTGGTGGCCAACATTCCCTATTACATCACCTCGGCGGTGTTCCGCCATTTGCTGGAGGCGCGGGTGCGGCCCTGCCGTATGGTGCTGACGGTGCAGCGCGAGGTGGCGGAGCGCATCTGCGCCGCGCCGGGGGATATGAGCCTGCTGGCACTTTCGGTGCAGGTGTACGGGCAGCCGCGGACGGCCGTGCGCATTCCGGCGGGGGCTTTTTACCCGCCGCCCAAGGTGGATTCGGCGGTGGTGCGGGTGGATCTGGGGACCGAGCCGCGCATCCCCACGGAGCAGTTGGAAGATTTCTTCCGGCTGGCCAAGGCGGGCTTCAGCCAGAAGCGCAAGACGCTGCGCAATTCGCTCAGCGGGGGGCTGGGGTGGGGGACGGCGCGGGCTGAGGAGCTGCTGCGCGCGGCGGGGGTGGACCCTATGCGCCGAGCGGAGACGCTTTCGCTGGAGGAGTGGGGGGCGCTTACGGCGGTGTACCGGCAGAACGGGGGGTAGGGGGCGTGCCCGTACCTTGGTTCTTTGCTTCATCGAATGTGCCGGAACGCCAGGGGTTCGTTGATTCGCTTTCTTGGCGTTCTTCGCGCCTTGGCGGTAAAAAAATGTGTGTTTGAACCGCGGAGACGCAAAGGACGCCAGGTAGGGACACGCCCTCGATGCCCATTCCCACAATGTATTTGAACCGCGAAGGCGCCAAGGATACCATGTAGGGGCACGGGCTTTTTTCGGCCCGTGCCCCATGTGCCCATTTCCACAATGTGTTTGAACCGCGGAGACGCAAAGGACGCGAAGCCGAGCGGGGGAAATGCCCCGTTACATCGAACTGCCCCCTTAAAAGCGATCGCCTGACATGGGGGGGACATGCCAGGCGATCTTCAGGGAGGGAATCCCACCAGAAGCTTCCTTTTGGGGGCCAACCCGGGGGGGATGGGCTGGCTTTCACTTTCCGGTGGCTGGCACCGAAACTACCGTTAATGGGTGCCGTACCTGTAATATACACTAATTTTGTCCTATTTGCATTAAAAAGGCCTAAGAGTTTTCATCCTCCGCCCCGAACAAGCGCAGCCATTCGTCAATATCGCCGCCCACCGCGGGCGCGCCCGGCTCTGGGGACTCGGCCAGGGTGCGCTGCAATTGCCGCGCGAACTCATCCGAACGAATGCGCTCGGCCCCGGCTGCCGCGGCCTCGGCCTGCACGCGCCGGTCCGTGCTGACCACTTTCCAATTGCGCGCATCCCGCCCCAACTGGCGCAGGCGGCGGGCGATGGCGTCATCCGCGGTACTGCCCTGGCGCACAAAATGGGCGGTCAGCGAACCGCCCACCCGCCGCACGCCCGCCCGTCCCGGCGGTGCGCCGTCAAAATACACCTCGGCGCGTTTGCGCGTCTGGCGGCAAAAAACTTGCAGCCATTGGATCAAAATGTCCTCATCTTCCAGCACGGCCAGGTTTAACCCCGGCAGATTGGGGATGAGATTGTGCCCGTCAATCAAGTACATCGCAGCGCGCCCTTTCACAGGATGGCGGCCTGGGTCAGCCGCTCAGCCAATACAAATTTACCCCAAAGTGTGCTATCATTCAAGCGAGGAAGCCATGAGACTGAAAAAATTACTGCCCTACTTGCTGCTCAACGTGGTCGTTTCGGCGGTAACCACCTTAGCCGTGCTGATGCTGTGGAGTGGGCGCCAGGCTCCCGCTGTCCCAGCGGCTGCCCCGGCTGCCGCGGCGGCGGCCCTCACCCCGTCGGCGGCTGCCCCCGCGCAGGCCCCGGTCGCCCCCGCCGCCACCCTGCCCTCTGCCGATACGCCCGTCATCGAGATCCAAAACATCTTCGGCGCCGGGGATGTAAAAACCGAAGTGGTACGCCTGCGCCGCCTGGGCAGCGGTGAACTGCAAATGACTGGCTGGACGCTGAAGAACGACGACGGCCTCACCTACACCTTCCCCGAACTGCTGCTGTATACCGACGGCGCGGTCGAGCTTTACAGCCGCCCCGGAGCCGATTCAGTCATTGAACTGCATTGGAATTTGCAGCAGCCTGCCTGGGGCAGCGGGGTGACCGCCAGCCTGTACGACACCGAAGGCAATTTGCGCGCCAGCTTTAAGATTCCATAGGAGTTGGATGGACGCCTGGGAAAAAATCGCCGAAGAAAAAATCCGTGCTGCGCAGGAAGCCGGGGTATTCGATAACCTGCCCGGCAAAGGGCAGCCCCTGCGCCTGGAAGATTTCCCCTTTGAGGCCGAGGATTCCCACCTGGCCCACCACCTGCTGCGCAGCGGCGGTTACAGCCTGCCGTGGATCGAGTTTGGGCAGCAAATTGAAAGCGAACGCCTGGCTTTGCGCCGGGTCTTGCGCGAAGCGGGCGGCAGCCCCCAGGCTCAGGCCCACTTTCTGCGCCAAATCGCCGCGCTCAACCAGCAAATCCTGGAGTACAATATCCGCGTGCCCCACCCCACCTTCCAACGGCGCCCGTTGGACGGACAGGCCGAACTGCAGGCGGCTTTGCAGCCGCCCAAAGCCTGATCCGCGCCTTGGAAATCACCTCTGGACGAAGGGAAGCCAACCGCATGTCACAAGCTCTGTACCGCAAATGGCGGCCGCGCCTTTGGGATAAGGTCGTCGGACAGGAACACATTGTCCAGACCTTCAAAAATGCCATCCGCACCGAGCGCGTGGGGCATGCTTACCTGCTGGCCGGGCCGCGCGGAACCGGAAAAACCACCACCGCGCGCCTGCTGGCCAAGGCGGTCAACTGCCTGGCCGAAGACCCGGCGGTGCGCCCCTGCGACCAGTGCGCCCACTGCAAGGCCGTCAACGAAGGCCATTTCCTGGACCTGATCGAAATTGACGCGGCTTCCAACACCAGCGTGGACGACATGCGCGACCTGCGCGACAAGATCAATTTTTCACCCTCGCAGGGGCGTTACAAAGTGTACATCATTGACGAAGTGCACATGCTCTCCACGGCGGCTTTCAACGCCTTGCTGAAAACGCTGGAAGAACCCCCCGCCCACGCCATCTTCATCCTGGCCACCACCGAGGTACATAAAATCCCTGCCACGGTGCTCTCCCGCTGCCAGCGGCACGAATTTCGGCGCATCCCCGTGCCCGATATCGTCGCCCAGCTGCAGGACATCGTGGACGGCGAAGGCTTTACTGCCGAAAAAGAGGCCCTCACCCTCATCGCGCGCCAATCCACCGGCGCCATGCGCGACGCCATCTCCCTGCTGGATCAGCTGGCCTCCACCGGCGAGGGCATCACCCTGGCCAACGCCCAACAGGTGCTGGGCACGGCCACCAGTCAGGTGGTGGTGGATCTGGTGGGCGCCATCCAATCCAAAGACAGCCAGGCGGGGCTGAACGCCATTCATCAGGCCCTGGACGCGGGCACCGACCCGCGCCAGTTTGCCCGACAGGTGGTGGATTATCTGCGCGGGCTGCTGCTGATCCGCCTGAACAACGCCGACCTGCTGGATGTGACCCAGGAAATGCGCGCGCATATGGCCGCCCAGGCGGCCCATTTTGACAGCGCCGAGCTGGTAGAAGCCGTGCGGCAGTTTAACACCGCTGCCACCGAGGCGCGCACCGGCTGGCAGCCGGCTTTACCGCTGGAACTGGCCCTGGCCGAGTGCTTGCACACAGCCCCCCAGCCCGCCGCCGCGTCCAGGCCGGTCGTCCCAGCCCAGCCGGAGCCGGCCCGCCCCACGCCCTCTCAGCCCACCCCGGCGCGGCCCAGCCCTTCTCAGCCGGACCCGGCCCGTCCCGCGCCTTCTCAGCCTACACCCGCCCAGCCCACCCCCTCGCGGCCTACCCCTTCACGCTCTGCCCCCGCGGACGAAGCCGCCCCGGCGGGCGTCAGCCTGCACGTCATCGTGCAGCAGTGGAAAGCGTTTTGTCAGGCCATGCGCGTTAAAAGCCCGGCGGTGCAGGGGCTGCTCAATTCCTGCCGTCCCCTGGCCATCAAAGACGGCCGTCTGGTGCTGGGGTTTGCCTCTGAGGTGCTGCGCACCAAGATGGACACCCCCGAAAACATCGGCGTCACCCAGCAGCTGCTGCTGGAAATGTTCAGCGCCGATCTTCCCGTGAGCTGCGTGGTCGCCAACACCAAAGGCGGCAGCGCCGAATTGGACGTGGATGGGGACGGCATGGTCAACACCGCCCTCAACCTCGGCGGGCAGATCGTTCACAAGGAATAACCCTTCCGGAGGCTTCCGGAAGATGTTTACCTGGTCATTTTGAGGAGGAATTAACATGGCAAAAGGTTTCAACCGGCCCGCTGGCGGCCGCCTTGGCGGCGGTGGGGGCATGATGAATCAACTTCGCGCGATGCAGGAACAGATGGCCGCCGTGCAGGCCCAATTGGCCGAAGAGACGGTCAGCGCCTCGGTGGGCGGCGGTGCGGTCAAGGTGGTCATGACCGGCGCTCAGGTGTGCAAATCGGTCAGCATTGATCCCGACTTGCTCAAGGACGCCGACGCCGAAATGCTGCAAGACCTGATCCTCACCGGCGTCAACATGGCCCTGGACGAGTCGCGCAAGCTCTCGGAAGAGCGCATGAGCGCCGTCACCGGCGGCCTGGCAGGCATGGGTTTCTAGACCCCTTTTTCTCTCATGCCCCTGCTGCCCGAACCCATCTCTGATCTCATCCACGCCTTTCAGCGCCTGCCGGGCATTGGCCCCAAAACGGCAGCCCGCCTGGCGTTTTATTTGCTGCGCGCCGACAGCGATATTCCCGAACAATTGGCTCAGGCGCTTTTGCAGCTGAAAAGTGCCACCTCGCTGTGCCCGCAGTGCTTTAACATCACCCTCTCCAGCCGCGAACTGTGCGAAATTTGCGCTGACCCCCGCCGCGACGCCGACAGTCTGTGCGTGGTGGAAGACCCGCTGGATGTGCTGGTGTTGGAGCAAACCGGCGCGTTCCAGGGGCGATACCACGTGCTCCACGGCGTGCTTTCACCGGTGGAAGGCATCGGCCCGGATAAGCTCAAGATCCAGCCGCTGGTGGAACGGGTGCGCGGCGGCGGCATCCGCGAAGTGATCATCGCCACCAACCCCAGCATGGAGGGCGACGCCACCGCCGGTTACCTGCGCCAGCAATTGGCCCCCCTGGGGGTGCGCCTCACCCGCCTGGCGCGCGGCCTGCCCGTGGGCAGCGATCTGGAATACGCTGACCAAAACACCCTGCTGCGCGCCCTGGCCGGGCGGCAGGAACTGTAACCTCTGTTCCATGACCCTGGACGCCGCCCAGCGCAGCCTGACCCAGCGCACGATTGACCGCCTGGAGCGCCTTTCGGCTGATTCTGCCTGGGCACATCAGGCCAGCGGACTGCGCCGCGCGCTGATGGCCTGCCTGGACGAGCTGGCAGACCCTGCGTCCGCTGCCCCCCAGGCCGAAGAACGTCTCCAGAATCTACTCGCGCGCGGGTTTTTCATCATCGAAAACGCCGCGCGCGAGATGGGAGACCGGCCCTAAGGCGACCTTATTTCCAGGGGACCACCCGTTCCGGCTTGAGTCGGATCAAAGCATTCTCATCATCGTGAATCCACGACTGCGGCTCCGCCGCCAGTACGCCCTGCTCGCCCAGGTAGCGCGTGTAGATGCGCGTGCTCATGTCCACCACAAATTCACGGGGGGCGTGCACCAGTTCCGCCGCGCCCTGCATCATCACCCCGCGCAGTTCCAATCCCTCGCGTTCGTCATCCACCACCACCGCGCAGCGCGGATTCTGGCGCAGGACGCGCACCTTGTGGGTGGATTGGAAGGTGCTGATCCACAGGCTCTCGCCGTCCCACAGGTACCACACCGGCACCACATGCGGCTGCCCATCTGCATCCGCCGTGGCCAAACGCGCCAGGCGGGTTTCGTTTAAGAAAGCGTCCATCTTTGCAGGTTCAACTTTCATACGTTCCTCCCACTCAGCGCTGCGGCGGCTTGAAGGCCGGGGCTTCGCGCACTTCCGTGCCCACCTTCACCAGATAGTAGGGCATCCACACCACCCCAAACCAGCGCATGAAAACGTCTTTCTTCTGCGCCGCCTGGGGGATCTCGCGGATATCGTTGACCGTCTGCGCCCAGCGGTCCTGCACGGCCTTGATTTCCTTTTGCAGCATTTCTTCCAGCTGATCCAGTTCGGTTTCTAACTGTTTCAGTTCTTCACGCTCCTGCTCCAGGGCAGCCTTGGCCTGTGAGGTCAGGCGCCGCTTGGTCAGCGAAGAGGATACGCTGCGCTTGCGTTTGGCGAACAGGCTCAGCAGCAATTCACCGTGGGTGCCCAGCTCTTCCATGGTGCGCTGCTGCACCTCGTTCTGCTGCTCTTCCACTTCCAGCTTTTGGCGGGCCACCTTGCGTTCCACCGCGTCCAGCTTCTTTTCATAGGCGGCTTCCAGCTTGGTCAGCTCGGCGTCCATTAGGGCGCGCGCCGCCTGAGCGCACATCTCGCGGAATTCGGCCGAGCTCACCTCTGGCCCGGCGTACACCTTGAGGGTCTCGTTGGCGCGTACGTTGATGGTGGCGCTGCGGTAGGCCCAATCCAGAAAATCGGTCTGCAGGGCCTTCACGCGCTTGGGGTCGCTCAGCCACACCGGCAGCGGGGCGAACTGGGTGTTGGGGGTGGGCTGGCGGAACAGGTTGGCGTCCTCAAAGGGAGTCCACACGGTCTGTTCCCAGCGCGGCGACATGCCTTCCATCTGCTCCACCACCACGGCCACCTGCTGGGTCGTGTCCAGGTTGAACTTGCGCTGCAAATAGCGCACCTCCGCCTGCCCCAGCAGCGCTGGGCGGTACACCATCCCCTGCACCTCGGCGGTTGTCTGCGCGGGCAGATTCAGCCCGCCCAGGGCCTGCCCGGGGCTGACTTCGTTCAGCGCGAAGAACTCTTCCACCCCCACCGGCGGGGCCGGGCGCGTGGACAGGTAGCGCACGCCGCCCAGGGGACTCTGTCCGTTAGCTGCGGTGGCCGCGGGCGTGGGGGTTGCCGCGGCGGGCATGGGAGCGGCGGCTGGGCTGGAAACCGGAGCTTGTGCGGGAGCCGCAGGGGCGCTGGCCGCTGGAAGCCCTCCCGCCATGCGCTGCAAGGCGGGAATCTGGCTGCGGGTCATCGGTCCGGCCAGGTAGTTGAGCGTGAAACGGGTGGAGAAGGTCTCTGGCTTGCTCATGTGCACGCTGTGCAGCAGGAACACGCGCTTTTGCAGCCCCGAAATCATACGGTCGTAGGCCTGCTGGTCGCTCAGGCCGCTGGCGGATTGCAGCCCCTCTAACAGGCGCATCTTGTCGCGCTCGGTCTGCAGCCGGCCGATCATCCACGTGCCGGTGTTGGACAGGGCTTTGTAATCCAGATCCACCGGGTTTTGGGTGGCCAGCACCATGCCCAGCCCAAAGGCGCGCATCTGCTTGAGCATGCGCAGCAGAATGGGGCGGGAGGGTGGGTTGGAGATGGGCGGCAGATAGCCGAAGATTTCATCAAAGTAGAACATGGCCCGCAGGGTGCTGGTGCCGCGCTGCAGCCGCGCCCAGGCCTCCACCGCCGCACACAGCAGGGTCACAAAGAACATGCGCTCGCTGTCCGTCAGGTGCGCCAGATAGAAAATGCTGTGGCGCGGTTTACCGTCCGGCATGTACAGCATGGCGGCCACATCCAGCGGGTCGCCTTCCACCCAGGACTGGAAGGAGGGCGAGGCCAGGAAATTGTTCAGCAGCATGGCCAGATCCATGCGGTCTTTTTGCGGGAAGAAATGATCCAGCGGGAAGGCCCCCAGGCGTTCAAAGGGCGGTGTCTGCACCTGCATGATCAATTCCACCAGATCCAGCGAGCGCCCCTGGCTCCAGGCGTGTTCCAGCAGGTTGGAAACCAGGATATGCTCGCGCGAGCGCAGCGGGTCCACGTCGCTCATGCCCACCAGCCCCAAGAGGGCGGTGACGGTGGAGGAGATCTTCTCGCGCAGCACCTCGCGGTTTTCTTCCCACGAGACCTGCGGCGCGGCAAAGGACGACAAAATGCTCACCGGCCGCCCCGCCGAAGAGCCGGGGGTGAACACGGTGTACTGCACCGTGGTCTGCAAGGCCACGCGCTGCTCGCGGGTCAGGCCCCATTCCGCGTGGCCTTTCTGCCAGCGCGCCGAGGTCTCCGCGGCCACCTCGGCCACGGTCTTGCCGCTGCGGCGGGCCTCATCTGGGTCAATCCACGGCTCAAAATCCTGCGGGGTCTGATCGGGGAAATGCAGCAGCAGGTTGGTCAGATCGCCCTTAGGATCCACGATGATGGCGGGGGTGCCCTGTAGGGCGGCTTCTTCCAGCAGGATCACGCCCATGCCGGTTTTACCCGAGCCGGTCATGCCCAGGATGACCGCATGCGTCACCAGATCGGCCGGGTCAAACATCACCGCCTGATCGGTGACTTTCTTGGCTTCCAGGTCGTAATGCCGCCCCAGGAAATAATCTTTGGCTTCTGCCATGTGCATCCCTCCAAAACGTTGAGATTCTCAGCTCGTAAGATCCAAAATAATACCGCGGCGGCCCTCAGCCCTCACGGCCGCAAATCGTACATCCAATACACATTATCATAATTCACAGGCTCCGGCAAGTCTGCCAGGAAGGCCTCCAGAGCTGCCCACTCCGCCGGGGTAACGTGCGGGTCGCCGCTCTCGCGCATAAACTCCACCCCCGCGCGGTACACCAGCAGATGGGTAAAGCCTTCGGCTTTCCAGGCTGCCAACACCGCCTGGGGGCTGCCCAAAGCGGTCAGGCTGCGCTTCCAACGGTCCAAAATCTCGTCTGGGGCGCAGTTGGGGCGGCAGTAAAAACTGCGCGGTTCAAACAGCAGCAGGGTGCGCGTCTGCGGGCCGAGCTGGCGCACATCCGCCATCACCGGCGCGTACCAGCCCAGGTTATCGGCCAGATAGGCCTCAGCGCTGTGCAGGCCCAAAACGGTGCGCAGCGCGCCAGTCTTCACCGTGTGCAGGCCCACCTCCACCGCGTTCAGCCCCAGGGCCAACAGCACCACCGTCCCCGCCACCCGCTGCAGGCCCACCGTCCCCAGCCGGGCGCGGCTGAGGCCCGCAAAGCCAAAGGCGGCCAGGGCCGCAAAGGCCGGGAAGAGGGCAAAATAGAAACGGGTCTGAATCAAATAGCCGCTCAGGCGGTTGCCCAGCGCCCACACCAGCAGCCCCGCCAGGCTGAGAAAGGCCGCGCTGCCCAGCGTGGTGCGCTGATCGGCGCGCAGGCTGCCCCGACCCATCCAGGCCAGCGCCCCCAACCCCAAGAGCAGCGGCCCCACCGAGACGGAATAGCCCCCCGCCCCGTCCACACCGATATAGGTGGCGCGCAGGGGCAGCAGCCAAAAATCCTGCCAGTTTCCCCAGGAGCTCATGCCCTGATACACGCTCATGCGCACTGCGTTCATGGCCCCGCCGCCAAAAAAGAAGGGGTACAGCGGGTTACCGGTGGTGAGGGCGTTCTTCACCAGCCAGGGCAGGGCCAACCCCACCGCCGTAAGGCCAAACTGGCGCAGCGCCGGCCAAAAGCGCGCCCGCCCACGCAGGATCTGCCAACCCAGGGCCAGCAGGCACACCAGCCCCAGCACCCCCGCCGGATATTTGGTGCCCAGCGCCAGGCCCGCAAAGGCCCCCACCAGGCGCAGCAGGCGCGCCTCCCCCAGCCGCCGCCAACCATCCAGAGCGATGAGCGCGGCCGCGCCGAACCACAGCGCCAGCCAGTCCACATAACCCCAGGCCGGGGAGACCGCCAGGGTGTAGCCCGCCAGCAAAGCGGCCGCCCCCGCCCAGGCCGCGCGCGTGTCCAGTCGCTCTTCCAGCCAGCCCACCAGCCCCAACACCGCCAGCAGAGCTGCGGTCACACTCAGCACCGGCCCGGCCGAGCTGCCCGCCAGGGCCGCCGCCCAGGTGTAGAGCATCTCCGCCGTCTGCGGCATGCCGCTCATCACCAGTTCCGGCACATAGCCCACCCGCCCCTGTTCTAAATAGAGTTGCGGCAGGGTCAGGTGGTACATCAACGCGTCATATTTCAGCGGCGGCGCCAGGGCAATCAGCAGGGCGCAGAAAAAGAGAAAGCCCAAGAGCCCGCCCACCCAACGGCTCCAGCCGTCACTGCGCCGCCACAGGGCCTTCACCCCCGCGGCCTGTGCCAGCCAGGCGCGCAGGTCGCGGCGCAGCAGCCAGCCGCCCACCGGCAGAGCCGCCCACAGCGCCCAGCGCAGCACCCCGG
>NZ_LGCM01000013.1 GCF_001306035.1 Levilinea saccharolytica | reverse complement strand
TTGGCCAGGAATGGCCAGCGGATTGATGGCTGCGGGGGTCAGGATCCATTAGGTCCCTTTGCCGAATATTCCCAAAAACCGCCTGCTGTTTGCGTGCTAAATCACCAACCGACTTTGGGACAGACACTCCGCCCGGCACGTATTGACATTCCCCTGAAAATCACTACAATAACTTTATACGCGCAGTCGTACGTTTTTTAATGCATATAATGTCAGTACATTCTGACATAACCGCGACAGCCCGCCGCACCACCCAGCCCCATCTTTAAGCTCACCAAAAAGACTCACCATCGTTTAAAAATTGCATACCCAGTCGCATTACCACAGGAGAGCCGATGACCGCTTTAGAAATTGTGGCGCGTGATGGTAAAAAGATGGTTTGGATCCCCGCAGGAGAATTTATCATGGGCAGCGAAGAATTTGGCCCAGAAATGCCCATGCGGAAAGTTCACCTCCCTGGCTATTACATTGACGCCTATCCGGTAACCAACGCCGAATACAAACGCTACATGACGGCCACCTACGCCATCGCCCCCCGCCACTGGGGCGGCATGGAGATCCCCCCCGGGCTGGAAAACCACCCTGTTCACCGCATTTCCTGGTTCGAGGCGGTCATGTACGCTGAGTGGGCCGGCAAACGGCTGCCCACCGAAGCCGAATGGGAAAAAGCCGCCCGCGGCACCGACGGCCGCCGCTGGCCGTGGGGCAATGAGTTCAATGAGGATAACGCGCTGGTGTGGGACCGCGGGGATTACCTCATGACCGCTCCCGTGGACGCCCACCCCGGCGGGGTCAGCCCCTTCGGCGTATATGAAATGGTGGGGAATGTGGAAGAATGGTGCGCGGATTGGTACGACGCCTATCCCGGCTCCCCCTACAAAGGCAAAGCCTTTGGCAAAAAATTTAAAGTGCTGCGCGGCGGCAATTCCTTCTTCACCCAAAACCATGCTCGCTGTGCTTACCGGTGTTTCACCCGCCCGGAAGACTCCGGCGTGGATAATGTCGTCGGCTGCGGTTTCCGGTGCGTCCTGGATTCAGCGGACTTAAAGTAACGGCTCGACCGGCCTGCGCGCCGGATCCCCTCATGTGAGGAGGTGGTTCTTCGCCCATTTTGGCTGTGAATCAGGTTTCGTCCTCTCTTTCGTCGTCCTTCCGCCCTGGGTGCCCCCGGGTGGAAACAGCTCCGCTCTCTTTTTCATGGAGCCCGTAGGAAATCGAATCATTCACCTTTGCTGATCACCGAATTATTTAAGGAGAAAGGCCAAATGAGTACAGCCTCGGCTAAACCAGTTGCAAAAAAGAAGCGCTCTTCCCGCATCCCGCTGACCTACGTGGTCGCCCTGGTGCCGGTTGCGGCCGCCCTCAACATCGTCGGCGGACAAATTAACACCATCCTGAAACTGCCCATCTTCCTGGATATGATCGGTACGGCTGTGGCCGCCATCGTCCTGGGCCCCTGGTGGGGAGCTTTGGTTGGCGCCATCACCAATATCGTGTCTTCCTTCATCAGCGGCCCCATCGGTCTGCCCTTTGCGGTCGTCAACGTGGTTGGTGCGTTGGTTTGGGGCTACGGTGTGCGTTGGGGGCTGGGCAAGAAATACTGGAGCTATTTCCTCCTGAACATCATTGTGGCTTTCCTGTGCTCGGTCACCGCTGTGCCGATTTACGTCTTCATCTTCGGCGGCGCGACCGGTCACTTTGCGGATATGATGACCGCCGCCTTCCTGGCGATGGGACAGAACCTGATCGTCTCGGTCTTTTCATCCAACATTCTGGTATCCCTGGCGGATAAAATCATCGCCGGTTTTGTGGCTCTCGCCATTATCGAAGCGCTGCCCGCTAACCTGACCGCCAATATCCAGCTGCCGGCTGCGGCTGGCGGCTTAAAGAAGGTGCTGTGGATCGCCGGCGGCGTGATCGTTGGCGCAGCCATCACATTGATTGCCCTGGCCGTGGCGAAGTAATCCAAAGGAGAAGAATTCATGGAAAAGCGTCCCGCAACTGTTGGAACCAAAGAAGGCCTGGGGGCTGGAATCATCGGCCTGGGTCTGCTTTTGGGCTTTTTGCCCAGCGCCGCCCAAAAAATCGCTGACCTGGACTTCGTCCAGAGCGAGCCTTTTGGCATCCTCACCGGCGCCGTGTTTGTCATGGCTGTGCTGACTGCTCTGGCTGGCCTGGCCGTCATCCTTGCCAAGTTCGAAGACGCGGAAGAGTAATCCTCCGCCAATCCTGATTGAGCGTCAATGGCGAGAGCGCATCTGCTCTCGCCATTGATTGCCAGCCTCATTGTAAGGAGTCGCTATGAGCGGCGAAAAACCCATTCTTGAGATTAAGGACCTGACCTTTACATATGCCGGAGCCGAAACTCCGGCGCTGAAAAATATCAACCTTCAGATTTTCGAAGGAGAATATGTTGCCTTATTGGGTTTGAACGGGTCCGGTAAGACGACGCTGCAGCTGTGCATCAACGCGGTGATCCCTCACATGATCATGGGCGACATGGAAGGCAGCGTTACCGTTCAAGATTTGGACACCGCCGAATACCCCACCCGCGAGCTGGCCAAGATTGTCGGCGTGGTCTTCGACAATCCCGAATTTCAGCTCAGCCAGATGTCCGTTGCCGAAGAGATCGCCCTGGGGTTGGAAAACCTGGGCGTGGCTGTTGAAGAAATGAACCCCATCATTCATGAAGTTCTCGATATCGTTGGGCTCAGCGGTCTCGGCGACCGCTCCCCCTTCGAGCTGTCGGGCGGGCAGCAGCAGCGGCTCTCCATCGCCGCCGCTCTGGCCATGCGCCCCCAGATTCTGGTTATGGATGAACCCACCTCCAACGTAGATCCCATCGGAAAAGAAGAGGTGTTTGCGGTGGCCGCCAAGCTGAACCGCGAGCGGAAAATGACGGTCATCATGGCGGAACACGAAGTGGAAGTGATGGCGGCCTACGCCAACCGCATTATCGTTATGGATCACGGCGAAGTCATCCTAAACGGCACCCCCACCGAGGTTTTTAGCCAGCTGGATGTCTTGGAAAAAGCCGGGCTGCGCGTTCCCCAGGTGACCGAGATGGCCTACCGCCTGGAGCACGACCGCAGCGCGCATTGGAACAGCGTCTATCCGGTGACCACCGAAGAAGCCTTCCAGCGCATCGCGCCCTTGTTTGGAGGCAAACATGACTAACCCCGTCATCGAATGTCAAAATGTGTGGCATATCTACGGCGGTTCTGTGACCGCTGTGCAGGATGTCAGCCTAAAAATTTACCCAGGCGAGATCATCGGCATTATCGGTCAAAACGGATCGGGTAAAACCACCCTGGTGAAGCACTTTAACGGTTTGCTCAAGCCCACCAAAGGCAAGGTGCTGGTCAACGGGCGCGATACCGGCCCCATGCGCGTGCAGGAACTCTCCGCTTCGGTGGGGTATGTTTTTCAAAACCCCAACCACCAGCTTTTCGCCCGCACGGTGGAGGCCGAACTGGAATTTGGCCCGCGCAATTTGGGTCTGCCAGAAGATGAGGTGATTGACCGGCGCGAAAAGGCCATTGAATTCTTCGGCCTGGAACCCCTGCGCCACAGCCACCCCTACCGCATCGGCTTCCCGCTGCGCAAACTGGTGGGCATGGCATCCGTCTACACCATGCGCCCCGCCGTGTTCATTCTGGATGAACCCACCACCGGGCAGGATAACGTCACCACCCGCATTGTCTACCGCCTGATCCACCGCCTGCGCGACGAAGGTTCCACCGTGCTGTGCGTGGCTCACGATATGATCCTGCTGGCCGAAGTTGTGGAGCGCATGGTGGTCATGCGCGATTCCTTGCTGATCGCCGACGCCCGCCCGCGCGAGGTGTTCTCGGACCGCGCGTTGATGGGCAGCACGCACCTGCTGCCGCCCCAGATCACCGAATTGACCCTACGGCTGAAAGAGCAAGGCAAGCTGCCCCAGGTGAGCTTGAGCGTTTCGGAATCGTTGGATGTGTTTGCTCCGCTTTTCGGGGGCAAATCTGAAGGAGGTCAGGCATGAGAGGCGTCGTCATCCCCATTAGCATGGTGCCCGGGAATTCGGTCATCCACCGCATCTCGCCGCTGCCCAAGCTGCTGCTGGCAGGCTGTGTGTTGGTGCTGTCTTTCTCCACCCGCAACCCGGCCATTTTGGGCGCGCTGATCGTCTTGGGCATGGTGATGGTTTCCGTGGCGAACATCTGGAAGCCTTTCCTGCGCGTCATGGCCATCCTCTTCCCCATTCTGCTGACCCTCATCACCCTGCAAAGCATCGCCCCCGCTTTTCCGCGTCCGTGGACGCCCATCGTTTCGATGGGGCCGTTTACCATTTATCAAGAAGGCATCTACAGCGGCGTCACCATGGTGGAGCGCGCCACCAGCATGACCATCTTTGCCCTGGCCGCCATCATGACCACCCACCCCAGCGATCTGTTCGCCTCGCTGCAAAAAATCGGCATGCCCTACGTGCTGAACTTCATCCTCACCATGACCCTGCAGCTCATCCCCATCCTGCAAAAAGAGTTCACCACCGTGCTCAGCGCGCAGAAATCCCGCGGGCTGAAAGGCACCGGCTTTGCCGCCGTGCTGCCCAGCATGGTTCCGGTGTTTGTGGGGGCCATTGAGCGCGTGCAGCAGCTTTCTATCTCGCTCGAATCGCGCGCCTTTGGCTCATCTGGGGCCAAAACCAGTTACCGGTCGGTCAAGGTCTCCTGGGTGGACTATCTGTTGATGCTCTTGACCACCTTTGGAACCTGCGGCCTGCTGTATTGGATCATCACCGACCCCTCGCTGGACTGGAGCCGCACCCTGATCTTTGCACCGTGGTTGGCGATTACGCTTTTCACCCTGGCCACCATTGGCTTCCTGATCTTTGTGATCATCGCCATCCGTGTGGTGCTGCGCGCGTAGTTCACAAAAAGGAGATAAACATGAATGAAATGCCCGAAGTGATGCACCACATTAACATGCGCAAAGGGGATGTGGGCCGCTATGTGCTGCTGCCCGGGGATCCGGGGCGCTGTGAAAAGATCGCCCAATATTTTGATAACCCCCAGTTTGTGACCCAGAAACGGGAGTATGTCACCTACACCGGCACCCTGCTGGGTGAAAAAGTGGCGGTGGTCTCCACCGGCATCGGCTGCCCCTCCACCGCCATCGCCGTGGAAGAGCTGGTGGCCATCGGTGCCGACACCTTCATCCGCGTGGGCACCTCCGGCGGCATGCAGCCGGAACTGATCCCCGGCGAGCTGGCCATCCTCACCGGCGCCATCCGTGACGAAGGCACCACCCTGCACTACCTGCCGGTGGAATTCCCCGCCGTGGCCGACACCGAGGTCGTCACCGCCCTGCGCGAAGCCGCCATTCAAAACCAATGCGGCTACCATCTGGGCGTGTCCCAATCCAAAGATTCCTTCTACGGCCAGCACCAGCCCGAACGCATGCCCGTGGCCAGCCATTTACTGGAACGCTGGAAGGCCTGGAAGATGGGCGGAGCGGTCTGCTCCGAAATGGAAGCCGCCGCCATTTTCATCCTCGGCAGCATCTACCGCGTGCGCACCGGCGGGGTCATGTTGATCATGGCCAACCAGGAAGCCCCCGGCCCGCGCGTGGTGTACGACGACCTGCACGGCACGATTTCCACCGCGGTAGGCGCGCTGAAGATCTTGATCGAACGCGACCGCAAAGCCGCCCAGGCCGCTTAAGGAGCGATCATGGAAACCCCCGATCAATTGCAGCATCACATCCACATGAAAAAAGGCGACGTGGGGCGCTATGTGCTCTTGCCGGGCGACCCCGGGCGCAGCGAAAAGATCGCCCAGTATTTCGATAACCCGCAGTTTGTGGCCCAGCACCGCGAATACGTCACCTACACCGGCACGCTCCTGGGCGAAAAAGTGTCCGTCACCAGCACCGGCATCGGCTGTCCCTCCACCGCCATCGCCGTGGAAGAGCTGATCGCCATCGGCGCCGACACCTTCATCCGCGTGGGCACCTCCGGCGGGATGCAGCCTGGCATCAAAACAGGCGATGTGGCCGTGGTCACCGGCGCTATCCGCGACGAAGGCACCACCCTGCACTACCTGCCGCCAGAATTCCCCGCCGTGGCCGATGTGGACGTGGTTTTGGCGCTGGAAGAAGGCGCCCGGCGCGCCGGAATTCGCAGCTGGCGCGGCATCAGCCAATCCAAAGATTCGTTCTACGGCGAGGTGGAACCGCAGCGTATGCCGGTGGATAAGCGTCTGGCAGAACGGTGGAAAGCCTGGATCGCCGGTGGGGCGGTCTGCTCCGAGATGGAAGCTGCCGCCATTTTCATCATCAGTTCCATTCACCGCAAACGCGCCTCCGGCGTGATGCTGATGGGCAGCATGGCCGAAGAAGATCAGCCGCACACGCCGGAAGAGTGGAAAGCCATGGAAGCGCTCTTTGATGTAGACCGCGCCATCCGTGTGGCCATTGAAGGCCTAAAAGCCCTCATCGAACAAGACCGCCAGCGCGGCGCTTAGGCGCCGGGCTGTACTCACGGGATGGGGCGGGCAACGCGCCCCATCCCACATTTTTTATCCATTGGAACACAGCATGGCTACCAACGATATTGAGTATCTGGCAAAACATCACCCGGTTTATTTAGAGCGTGTCAACCGCAATTATTGGATCAACTTCATTTTGTTGTCTTGTGATTCGGCCATCTTCACCTTCTCTCTGGCCATGCTCTCGCAAGACACCATTCTGCCCTTTTTTGTTTCACAGCTCACCCAAAGCAAAACCCTGGTGGGGCTGGTGCCGGCCCTTTTCTTTCTGGGTTTTTACCTGCCCCAACTGCTGGGCGCCTACCTGGCCAACGGGCGGGCCACGCGCAAATGGATCATCTTCGGCATTGCGGTGGCCGAGCGCGTGGGCATCTTGTTCATCGCGCTGGTGGCGCAGTTTGCCTTGCAGCTGCCCCCACCGCAAACGCTGATCTTGTTCTTCACCGCCTACACCCTGTTTGCCATCACCAACGGCCTCATCGGCCCGGCCTATGCCGATTACATCAGCAAAGCCATCCCGCGCCGCCGCGGCTTATTTTATGGGGTCATGTATGGGCTGGGCGGGCTGATTGGGTTTGGGTCGTCGTGGGTGGCGCGTTACTTCTTAGACCGCTACGCCTTTCCGGCCAATTTCCAAACCCTCTTTTGGGTGGGTTTTGCCGCCTCCTTCATCTCGCCCTTCATCATCGCCGCCTTCCGCGAAACGCCCCTGCCCGAAACCAGCGCCCCCCAGCCGCTGCGGGCCTTTTTGGCCTCGATCCCGGGACAGGTGCGCCAATATCCCCAGTTCCTGCGCTACCTGGCGGCGCGCGCCCTGGTGGGGCTGGGCCTGATGGGCAACGCCTTCTATGCCTTATACGCCATCCAAAAGTTTGAGCTGAGCAGCGGCAGTCTGGGCATTTTCACCATGATCATCCTCCTGGCCCAAAGCGCCCTGGGCTTCGTGTGGGGCTGGCTGGGAGACCGCTTCGGCTACAAGATGGTGCTGACGGCTGCCGCCGTGTGCCTGGGGTTAGAGGCGGTGCTGGCCCTCACCGCGCCCATCGCCGAGCTGTATTTCATCATCGCCTTCCTGATCGGCGGGGTATACGCCGCCACCAACATCTGCGACCCCAACATCGTGTTCGAAATCGCCCCGCCCCACGAAACCAGCCGCTTTATCGGCATCGCCAATACCCTCATCGCGCCGGTATTGGGCCTGGCCCCGCTTCTGGGTGGGGCCCTGGTGGACCTGGGTTCCTATCCGGCCCTGTTCACGGCGGTGCTGGTCATCTCCGTGCTGGCCTGGGTGGTGATCCGGCGCTGGTTGGTGGAACCGCGGCGCAGCCTGAATTCACGCCCGCCCCAAGCGCCCCTGGGGCGCGGCGGCCTATAAAAAAACAGCCGGTGACGCGAAGGCATCACCGGCTGCGCTTTTAACGGCAGAAGGTTTAATCCGTCCCGCGCGGGGCCAGATAGAGAGCCAGGATATTTTCGATCGGCACATCGTTCTGAATATAATGCGCCGTGGTGCAGATGTAGCCCCCGCCCTGCCCTAAGATCTGACAGCGAGCGCGCACCTCATCCACCACATCCTGGGGGGAACCGTGCGGCATGGTGTGCTGCAAATCAATGGCCCCGTGGAAGGCGATGCGCCCGCCAAATTCCTCTTTGATGCGCGCCATGTCCATCATGGAAGCCCGCGGCTGCAAAGGGTTGAGTACATCAATGCCCATGTCGTCAATCAAAGCGCCGATCAGCGGGTAAATCGCCCCGCACGAATGGTAGATGATCTTTAACCCGTAAGACTTGATCACCGCGTTCAGGCGTTGGTGACGCGGCAGGATGTACTTGCGCCACAGGCGCGGCGACATGAGCAGGCCGTTTTGGATGGCCACGTCGTCGTAGGTGTACACCCAATCAATTTTGCCCTGGGCGGCGCGCATCAGCGCGTGCACATTGGCGATCATCACATCCGTGTAGCAGTCCATAATGGCGCAGGGCACTTCCGGCTTCTCCAACAGGTCCACCAGGAAGCGGTCCAGCCCGTACAAGGCCCAGGACGATTCAAAAATCCCGCCCACATCATAGCGAATGGGGTAACGCACCTCGCGGTTGAGGGCGTCAATCTTGGCGGGCAGGCTGTCCCAGCGCCAACCTTCCGTCTTGGGCCAGCGCGGCCAGCTTTCCACCTCAGCGGCCGACTGGGCCTCGGCCAGCGGGAAACTGGCGTACTCTTCGTACGTACTGAATTCGTTGCTCACCTTGCGGCGGTGGCTGCCCCAGCGATCCAAGAAAGTTCCGTCGGGCAGCTCCTGGCGCGCTGGGCCGATGAGATCCGGCGACACAATCCGGCAGTCCACCCCCAACAGCCGCAGCAGTTCTTCTTCGTCTCGCGCCTGTAAATACGCCATCAAGCGCGCCTGGGTCTCCGGCACAGCCCAGTAATCAAACGGCACCCGGTCTGGGGTTTGGCGTTGAATCGCCCGCAGCACACGCTCATAAGGCGACATCGCATCTGCGCTGGGGCGTCCGTACAGATGTTCCAACCGTTGACGCGCTTCCTGGGGGGTCTGGGGGGTCTCAAATGGTGTCATCAGACAGCCTTCCTGTAACAATAGAGATAAAATAATTATACTCGCCTGCGCCTCCCTTTTGCTGTGCGCTGTGCGGTTTCGCGATACAATCGGGTTAGTCCTCACCCTAAAGGCCAGCCTTGTGACCGACCTGCCCCTGTCCGACATCCTGCAAAAGACCGCCCTGTTTTCAGGGCTGGAACCTGCCGCCCTGCAGGCCGTGCAGTTGGCCGCGCACACCTGCCAAAGCGCGGCGGGCAGCTATTTCTTCCTGCAGGGCGACCCCGCCGAGCGCGTTTTTTTGCTGACCCGCGGACGGGTCAAGCTGACCCAGATGAACCCGGACGGCAGCCAGGTGCTGCTGCGTGCGGTGGGGCCCGGCACCCTGTTTGGCGCAGTGGCCCTGGCACAGGGTGAGCTTTACCCCGTCAGTGCCGAATCCGCAGAAGACAGCGGCGGGGTGTATTGGGGCGCGGCTTCTTTACAGGAACTCGTGCTGCGCCACCCGCAGATGGCCCTCAACGCCATGAGCTTGATGGCCGAACGGGTTCAGGAATTTCAGCAGCGTTTTCGCGAGCTGGCTACCGAGCGCGTGGAGCGCCGCCTGGCGCGGGCGCTGCTGCGTTTGGCCAGCCAGACCGGCCGCAAGGTAGCCGAAGGTGTGCTGATTGACCTACCCCTCACCCGCCAGGATTTGGCCGAGATGACCGGCACCACCCTGTTCACCGTCAGCCGCATCCTGAACCAGTGGGAAACCCGCGGGCTGGTAACGCTGGGCCGCGAGCGGGTCATCGTGCGTTTTCCCCACGGCCTGGTGGCCGTCGCCGAAGATCTGCTGCCGCCGCAGACCAGCCAACCGTAGCCCGTTTGCGCCAGCGCAAGGAGCCTCACCTGCTTTACTGGTAGGATAAAAAAAGAAGGGTATTTCCCATGAAATCGAGCAGACTTTCCCCCCAAATGAGCGTTGCGGATGTGTTGGAGCGTTGGCCGGAGCTGATTCCAACCTTCCTGGAACACCGCATGGCCTGTGTGGGGTGCAGTATGGCTGCCTTTGAAACCCTGCAGGACGCCGCCCGCATCTACGGCATTCACCCGGTGCGCTTTTTAGAAGAATTGGAAGCCCACCTGCCGCCGGAAGAACCCAGCGGGGGCTAATTTTCCTCGCGCCGCTTGGATCCAGCGCGCTGGTCCCTACCCGATTCCAACCCCATTCCCACCCTCTTCTAACCCCATGCTCACGCCTGGCGGCAGTTTTGCCTCGCCTATGGGGCTGTAAACTGGCCTTCTGCCAGCTGCGAACCGCTTCTGGGTGAGTTATTCGGGAAAAATCGCATTTTTTAACGCGAATTCGGAAAAAAACTGATAAATATCATGGTTGTAATGTGATCTAAGTGACCTATAATGAGAAAAGATTAACCTTTTACCCCCCCTTTTTTTAAATGGGCTTTTATCGGTTGTGTAGGAACGCACACGAGCCAGTTTGCCCCTGATAGCATTTTTCGACCTCACGCCGGTTATCGGTATTGGTGAGGATTATTCATCATTAAGAGGAGGTGGCCAATAACCAAATTTTGGGGTGACCGGCACCCAACCGGAATTTGTACCTTACCAGGTGGTTCTTAATCATCGCATCATCGCAACATTCGTTCGAAACCAACCATTCATTTCTGTTCATGGCTGGAAAAATCATCAATCACAGTAACTGGAGGTTTTGAAGGATGAATATTATCTTCATCGTACTGGGTATGTCGGCGATTTTCTATGTCGCGTACCGCATCTACGGCACCTTCCTGGCTAAAAAAGTCTTTGCCCTCAACAACGAGCTCAAGACCCCGGCGGTTGAGATGGAAGACGGTCTGGATTATGTGCCCACCGAGCCCAAGTTCCTCTTAGGGCAGCACTTCTCCGCCATCGCCGCCGCTGGCCCCATCACCGGCCCCATCATCGCCGGTATCGCCTACGGTTGGGTCCCGGCTCTGCTGTGGATCCTGGTCGGCTCCATCTTCATCGGCGGCGTGCACGACATGGGTGCGCTGGTGGCCTCCGTCCGCAACAAAGGACGCTCCATCACCGAAACCGTGCGCATGAACGTGTCCAAAAGCGCCTGGATCCTGTTCAACCTGTTCGTTTTTGTCACCCTGATCGCCATCGTGGTGGCCTTCACGGATGTGACCACCTCGTCCTTCGTGAACACGATTGACCTGGGCAACGGCGAACTGGTGGGCGGCGGTGCCATCGCCACCTCCTCGCTGCTCTACCTGGCCCTGCCCATTGTGATGGGTCTGCTGCTGCGCTACACCAAGCTCAGCCTGACCTGGGCCACCATTATCTTCCTGCCGCTGGTGGGTGTGGCCATTTGGGTTGGCAAGTACATCCCCTTCAATTTGCAGCAGATCCTGGGTATGGCCACTCCGCTGGAAGCGCAGAAGGTGTGGAACGTATTCATCATGGTTTACTGCGTGATCGCGGCCGTCATCCCGGTGTGGGCGCTGCTGCAACCCCGCGGTCACCTGGGCGGTTACTTCATGTACGCTGCAGTCATCGTGGCAGCCATCGGTGTGCTCTTCGGCGGCTTCAAAGTCACCTACCCGGCCTTCACCAAGCCCATGGGTGATGCTTTCTGGTTCCCAATGTTCCCCATGCTGTTCATCACCGTGGCCTGCGGCGCCTGTTCCGGCTTTCATTCGCTGGTTGGCTCCGGCACCACCTCCAAGCAGCTCAAGCGTGAAACCGATGCCAAAGTCATCGGCTACGGCGCCATGTTGTTGGAAGGCATTGTGGCGGTCATCGCCCTGTCCACCGTGATGATCCTGGCCAAAGACAGCGAACTGCTCACCAAGTCCCCCAACTTCGTGTACGCTTCGGGTATCGGCGCCTTCATGCAGTTGATCGGCGTCAGCCCCGCGCTGGGCATCTCCTTCGGCTTGATGGCCTTCACCACCTTCGTGTACGACACCCTGGATATCTGCACCCGCCTGGGCCGCTACATCATCCAGGAACTCACCGGCTGGAAGGGTTGGTTTGGCCGCATTATGTCCACCGTCATCACCGGCGGTCTGCCCATGTTCCTGATCCTCATTACCATCAAGGACGCCAAGGGCAATCCCGTTCCGGCATGGAAAGTCTTCTGGTCCACTTTTGGCGCTTCCAACCAGCTGTTGGCGGCCCTGGCCCTGGTGGGCATCACCATCTGGCTGCTCAACACGGCCAAGAACAAGAAAGCCTGGTTGTTCACCTTCATCCCCGCGGTGTTCATGTTCATCATGAGCTCCTGGGCGCTGATTCGCATGTTCATCACCGCCACGGTGGTGGACGGCGTGTTCGCCTTCCCGGCGGGCGCCAACATCATCGTTCCCATCGCCTGCCTGATCTACCTGGCCCTGGCGGTTTGGATGGTGATCGAAACCTCGCGCGCCGTGGCTTCCCGCAAGGGCGGCCGCATGGTGGCCCCTCCCGCGGCTGCGGACTAACCACTGAAACGCTGCAAGGAAATACCATCGGGGCTGTCCGTACGGACAGCCCCGTTTTGTTATCCTACAGCGTTTGAACCTTTGTCTTATAGATGATCGGGCGTTTCCAGCACGCGGATCACCCGGCAGGGGTTGCCCGCCGCAAACACGCCCTCCGGGATGTCGCGCGTCACCACGCTGCCCGCGCCGATGACGCTGCGTGAGCCGATGGTGACGCCGGGACAGATCACCGCTGCGCCGCCCACCCACACATCCTCGCCGATGGTGATGGGCTGGCCCGCTTCCAGCCCGCTGCGGCGCTCCTCGGCGCTGAGGGGATGGGTGGCGGTGTAGATCTGCACGGCGGGGCCAAACATGCTGCGCGCGCCGACGGTCACACGGGCCACATCCAGAACCACGCAGTTGAAATTGAAATAGACATCCTCCCCCAGAGAAATGTTGCCGCCGTAATCGCAGTAAAAGGGCGGCTCCAGCCACACCCGTTCCCCTAGCGACCCAATCAGCTCCGATAAAAGGCGGCGGCGTTCGTCCTGGGCTTCTTCACGGCTGGCGTTGTAGGCCCGCAGCAGATCGCGGGCGCGGCGGCGCTCCATCACCAACTGCGCATCCGCGGAATTATACAGCTCCCCACTCAGCATTTTTTCTTTTTCCGTTCGCATAAACCCTCCCAATCCGTTTGGTTCTGTACCCTTGATTGTACAGAACTTTTTCAATCTGCACAGGGCTTCACCCATTCTTGCGGTTTCACAAGTCGCCCGTCAGCCCGCAGACAGCGTGGTATAATAGCGGCCGGTTGTGATCCTGAAATGAACGAACACTTGCGCAAAACGCGCTTTATTGAATGGCTGCTGCTGTTGGGCATGGTCGTGGGGGCTCTTTGGGGGGCGCGCCTGGGGCTGTCGGCTTTGCTGTTCCCCAATTTCCGCGCCCTGCTGCTGCTCTTATGCGGGGTGTTTCCGCTGGCGGCGGTGGCATTGGGATGGGGGGCGCGGCTGCGCCATTTTAACCTGATGGAAACCCTCGGCGCCAGCACCCTGGCCTTTGGCTTGCTGATTGTCCTATGGCTGGACGCCGCCAGCCTGATCTACCTGCCGGTGTATTTTCTGCTCAGCGCCCTGGGCTACGAAGGCGCCCTCAGCAGCGTTCAGGCCCGCTCCAAACGCGCTCACGCCTGACCTTCTCTCCCCATTCTTTCGATATTTTATTCCGTTCAGCAGCCTGTATAGGCCTGCGTCCTCTTGCCCACTTCACCCACCTCGAAACCTTGTTATACTGAATGCAGAAGCACGGCACGCTTTGAAGCGGAGGTGAACTGTGGATACCCGACCCACCATCATGGTCATCGGCGCCACCCGCGGCACCGGCATGGATGTGGCCTGGCTGCTGCCCCGCTACGGCTATGAGCTGCTGATTCTGAGCCGCGACGGTCAAAAAGCGCGGGAACTGTTCACCAAGCGCGCCCAAATCCGCGTGGGGGATATCACCCAGCGCGATACCATTCAAAACGCCTTTTGCGACGTGGAACACGTCATCATGACCGTGGGCGTGCCCCAATGGATCTGCCGCGAGGAGCAAATCCGCGAGGTGGAATACCAGGGCACCTGCAACACCATCGAGGCTGCCCTCAAGGCGCAGCTTCCCGGCAGGTTGGTGTATATGAGCTGGATCGGCCTGGGGCAGCCCTCACTGTGGTGCTGGCTGCAGGACCGCCTGAAACCCCACCAGACCCAATGGCGCAGCCGTGCGGAAGAGGCCCTGCGCAGCAGCGGGCTGAACTACACCATCGTGCGCGCCGGATTGCTCAGCAACGCCCCCGTGGGGATGCACCCCGTGCGCATTGATCAACGCCAACTGCCCCTGGATCTGCGCTACCGCAGCGGGCGCATGGACACCGCCCTGGCCATCATCCACAGCCTGACGCGCCCCACCGCTCACCGCGCCACCTTCAACGTCTATTGGGGCCCTGGCGAACAGGTGGATAAGGCCTGGAAAGACCAGTTTGATCGGCTGCAGCCGGACCCACCCGCCGCGCCAACGAGCTGACCCAGACCCGAAGGATCCAATTTCACACGATCAGCAGGCTGGGGGCGTATAATGGGGGCTTGCGTTCTTCGTTTAATCGGTATGGGTCAGGTTGGTTTCCATGAAAAAAGGCGTACTTTCCGCCGTTATTGCCTACGCCCTGTGGGGCATTTTTCCCGTGTATTTCAAAGCGCTCAACGCCGTCCCTGCGCTGCAAATTCTGGCACACCGCGTGGTGTGGTCTTTTGTGCTACTGGCGGCTGTGCTGCTGGTGCGGCGCGAAGTGAATGGGTTTCGCAAAGCCGCCCTCCACCCGCGCATGATTGCGCAGTACGCCCTTGCGGCGGTGCTGCTGGCCGTCAATTGGGGCATGTACGTTTGGGGGGTGAACGCGGGTTATGTGGTGCAGACCAGCCTGGGATACTTCATCAACCCCCTGGTCAGCGTGCTGCTGGGTGTATTTTTCTTAAAAGAGCGCCTGCGCCCCTTGCAGTGGTTGGCGGTGGGGATGGCCGCCCTGGGGGTGCTGTATCTGACCATCAGCGCGGGCGAACTGCCCTGGATCGCCCTGGTGCTGGCCTTTTCTTTCGGCCTCTACGGTTTGGTCAAGAAAACCTCACCGCTGGCGCCGCTGTACGGCCTGTCTCTGGAGACCGTGATCCTGTTCCTGCCGGGTCTGGCAGCGTTGATCGCCGCGGGGGCCTCTGGAACCGGGGCGTTTGGTAATCTCAGCCGCGCCCAGGATGGGCTGATGATCCTCAGCGGCGTTGTCACCGTCATCCCCCTGCTGCTGTTTGCCACCGCCACGCGCAGCGTGCCGCTATCTACCATCGGCCTGCTGCAATACATCGCCCCCACCACCCAGCTGCTGTTGGGCGTGTTCCTGTATCACGAACCGTTTTCGCAGTCGCGCCTGATCGGCTTCAGCATCATCTGGGCCGGGCTGCTGCTGCTTTCCGGCGAAACCCTGCGCGGCTGGCTGCGCACCACTTCGGCACCGGCCAACAGTTAATCGCCAGCCCCGCCGGAGAGGGCAGGGCTGGGTGAGATTTATTTTTCAAAGGGCGGCAAGCCGCTTTTGCCGCGGCAGTACACCGCAATGGTATCGCGGAAGAATTCCGGCAGGTCCGGGTGCACGCGCTCATAGTTGACGCGAAAGGCCGGATCCTCCGCGTAGGCCTGCCCCAGCGCACGCGCCACCTCATAGGTGCAGGGGTAAAAATAGCCGATGTGCTTGTGCCAGGCCAAGATCACCGCCTGCACCTCCGGGCTGGCCGGGTCGTGATCCATCAGGGCGGCCAGGGCCAGGGTGTTCTCTTGGGATTCTTCCAAAATGCGTTTTTTCTGCTCTGGGGTGTAGCTCTCCCAGCGCCTCTGCGAAAGGTCCACCATCTCAGCTCCATAGCGGCGGCGGGCTTCATCCGCGTATTCTTTTTGTTGTTCCTCACTAAAACCATCGTACAGCGACTTTTCGTCCATGGGGACGCCTCCTTGTAGATGCTGGATCGTCTGATCCAGGGTGTGCAGCAAACGGTTCAGCCGGTCTACCCGCTGCAGCAGGTTGTGCCGGTGCAGGTGAAGCGCGCGCAAAACATCAAAATCAGGCATTTCCAAAACCGTCTGAATCTCTTCCAAACTGAAACCCAGCTCGCGGAAAAACAGAATCTGCTGAAGCCGCAGCAGGGCGGCCTCGCCGTACAGGCGGTAGCCGTTCTGCGGGTTCCGGGTGGGGGTCAACAGACCGATCTGGTCATAAAAACGCAGCGTGCGCGGGCTGACCCCCGCCAGTTTTGAGAGCTGTTGGACGGTGTACATGCTGATTTTTCACCTCGCCCCCATGATAAACCATGACGTAACGTTAATGTCAAGGGGGGAAAGCAGAAAGGGGGGCTAAAAGGGGAGGGCGCGTTCGGGGATGCGCATGAGCGAATAACACACGGGCTGAAAGAAGCGCGGCCAAAAAGCGGCGGCCTCAGGGTTAAAGGATTCAAAATCCACGGCACAGCGGCGAAACCCGCGCGCTCGGTGATCTTCCAGCGCGGCGCGCAGCAAAGCGGCCGCCAGCCCCCGCCCGCGGTGCTCGGCGCGCACGAAGGCGCCGGTGACGGCGATGGTATCCGGTGCGCTGACGATCTCGGCAGCCCCCTGACTGCTGCTCTCCAGGCGCAAATAGCCCACCGGCTCCTCGCCCGCCAGGGCCAGCCAGGCGCTGTTCTCCGGTTGAGTCAAAAAATGCCGAAAGGCCGCGGCGTCATCCGGCGTGTGGGGGGTCATAAAAATGGGGGGCTCAATGTAATGCCGCCAGTGTTCGGCCTCGATCCGCGCCAGCCGCCGGGCATCTTCCAGCCCGGCCTTGCGCAGGGTCAACCCCGCGGGCGCAGCGGCCTCCAACGGCTCCAGGCCGCGCAGGGCGTCCACCACCACCATGCCAAAGCCGTTCCAAAACCAGGCCTCGCGCCCGGCGGCGTCGTTGGCCAGCAGACTGAGGGCGTGCACCTCACAGCCGGAGCGCGTCCACAGTTCGGCCGCGGCGCGGTAGAGGGCGCGAAAGACCGCCTCGGGCTGTTCCGCCGCCGTCACCGCCCATTCCGGGCAGTAGGCTCCGCGGCGCGGGGTGTCGCGAAAATTCTCCAGCAGGTACCAACCCAATACCCCCACCAGGCGCTGCCCTTCCAGCGCCGCCAGGGCGCACCCTGCCGCGCTGCGCTCTGCCAGACGCGCCTGCGCCCAGGCCGGGTCCTCGGCGCTAGGGGGCAGTTCGGGCAGCGCCGCGCGCAGGGCCGAAAAGCGCTCGGCAAACAGACGCGCCGCCGCGGGGAGGTATTCAGAGGAGAGGGGCAGAATATGCATGGGTCACCTGAGGAACAGCAGACCGGATGAATCTGATTCTAGCACAGCTTCACCGCCGCGCTTGACAGCCTTTGGGGGTTGGTTATAATCCAATTCAGAGTAAAGCAGTCCATTATTGGTGACTGGGCTAGCAGAAAGCGGCCCTATGGTACGCGAAAGGTGAATCCAAAGTGAATCCGATAAAAACCTTCCTGTGGTTTTGTGTGCTCAGCCTGGGGCTGGCCGCCTGCCAGCCGACCCAGGCCGCCGCGCCCCCCACCCCAACGGCGGCGGCGACCGCCCCCCTGCCCAGCCTGACCCCTACTCCCTTCCCCAGCCCCACGCCGCTGCCCACTGCCAGCCCGACCCCCACGCTGACCCCCACGCCCACGCCCACGCCGCACCCGCTGACCATTCAGGCCATGCGCCAGCGCGGCTACCCCGGCAGCGACATCACCATTGAGGAAGTCCTGGCCCCGGGGGCCAATTACCAGCGGCTGCTGACCTCCTACCGCTCCGAAGGGCTGAAGATTTACGCCCTGCTGACCCTGCCCAACGGCGAACGCCCCCCAGAAGGCTGGCCGGCCATCGTCTTTAACCACGGCTATATCCCGCCGCGCGAGTACCGCACCACCGAACGGTATGTGGCCTATGTGGATGCGCTGGCCCGCGCCGGGTACGTCGTCTTTCGGCCCGATTACCGCGGCCACGGCTTTTCGGAAGGCACCGCCAGCGGAGCCTACGGCAGCCCGGATTACACCGTGGATGTGATCAACGCCCTCACCTCCCTGCAGCGCCTGCCCGAGGTGGACGCACAGCGCGTGGGCATGTGGGGACATTCGATGGGCGGGCACATCACCCTGCGCGCCATGGTCACCCGCGGCGACATCCGCGCAGGGGTGATTTGGGCCGGGGTGGTGGCCTCCTACCCCGATCTGCTCAACCGCTGGCGCTCCACCCCGCCGCCTTCCGTCAGCAGCGGGGCGCGGCGCTGGCGCGACCGCCTGGCGGATGAATACGGCAGTGTGGAGCAAAACCCGGATTTTTGGGATTCGATTTCGCCCATCCACTACGTGGCGGATCTTTCCGGCCCCATTCAGCTGCATCACGGAACCGCAGACGCGGACGTGCCCGTGCATTTCTCCGAAAGTCTGTACCGCGCCGCTCAGGCCGCCGGTCAGCCGGTGGAGATGTATCTCTACGAGGGCGACAACCACAATATCTCCATCAATTTCTCCACGGCCATGGGGCGCACGGTGGCCTTTTTTGACCGCCACCTCAAATAGGCACGCTTACGCTTGATGTACAAAGATTGTACATTATGTATACACCCGCTCCCTTTACTGTTATACTGACTGTATACGACAGCAAAGGGAGCGAATCATGAATCGAGATATTGCACGGCAGTTTTCGGTGATCTTCACCACCCTCTTCGCCCTGGTCCTCAACGGGGCCGCCAACGCCCTGCCCCTTAACGGGCGCAACACCGGCGAAATTTCGGACAGCTTCAACGTGCTCTTTGTCCCCGCCGGATACGTATTTTCCATCTGGGGGCTGATCTACATCGCCCTGCTGGCCTACACCGTGTACCAGGCTCTGCCCGCCCAGCGCCAAAACCCGCGCCTGCGCGCCACCGGCTGGTGGGTGTCCCTCACCAGCATCGCCAACGGGGTATGGATCGTGTTCTGGCATTACGGCCTGTACACCCTCTCGCTGGTCACCATGCTGGTGCTGCTGGCCGCTCTGCTGGTGATTTACCTGCGGCTGAAGATCGGCAAAACCCGTTTCTCCACCCTGGAAAAATTCACCGTGTCGGCGCCCTTCAGCATTTACCTGGGCTGGATCACCGTGGCCACCCTGGCCAACGCCACCGCCCTGTTCTCGTACCTGGGTTGGAACGGCTGGGGCATCAGTGATGTGGCCTGGACGCTGATTTTGCTGGCGGTGGGGGTGGGGGTGGCGGCGGTGATGGCTTTCACCCGCTCGGACATTGGCTATCTGCTGGTGCTGGTATGGGCTTTCGCGGGCATCTCGGTACGCTGGGCAGCCCTGCCGCCCCTCAACCTGGCCGGGTACGCGGCCGCGGGGTTGGTGTTGGCGCTGCTGGCCGCCAGCCGGGTGCGCCGCCCGGCCCGCGCCTGACCGTTTGACTTTTGTCTTCAACAAGACCGCCGTGCAGTCTCGCACGGCGGTCGTTTTGTTTTTCTTGCGCTGTGGCTGGCGGGCAGCCGGTTCATTCGCTGCGGGCGATCATCTCAATTTCAATTTGTGCGTTGAGCGGCAGCGAGGCCACGCCGATGGTGGTGCGGGCGGGGTAGGGGGCCTGGAACTGCTGGGCGTAGACCTCGTTCATGGCCGTAAAATTGCCCATGTCGGTCAGGAAGACGTTGACCTTGATGACGTGCTCCAAATCCAAACCCGCGGCCTGCAGCACCCCGCGCAGATTGGCAAAGCATTGGGCGGTCTGCGCCTGAATGCCGCCCTCGGCCAGTTTGCCGGTGGCAGGATCAATGGGCGTCTGTCCAGAAAGGTACACCAGGTCGCCGGAGCGAACCGCGTGCGAATAGGGGCCAACTTTGGACGCTGTCGGGCTGGTAATTTCAATACGGGGCATGACGGTTTTCCTCCAAAATGCGGTCAGATCGGCTGTGCGGCGGCCGGTTTCGTTCAGCCGCCTTCTGGCTTGCGGTTGGCGGCGATCCGCCGCCGCTCGATGGCGGTGGGGATGGCCATTTCCAACTGTTCAAACGTCACCGGCTTAAACACATACCCATCCGCCCCCAAACGGATGGCCAGTTCCACCATATTTTCCGCCGTTTCCCCCGTCAACATCAGCACCGGCAGGTTCTTCCAGGCGTCTCGCCCGCGGATAAACCCCAGCAGTTCCATCCCCGACACCCCGGGCATGTTGATGTCCAGGAAGAGCAGATCGGGGATTTCGCCAGCCAACAACGCCTCCACGGCGGAAGGCGCGGCGTTGAACGTGCGGCAGGTGTATCCGAGCAGTCGAAACATGGCCTCAAGGGCTTCACGAACCTGGGCGTTGTCGTCTACTAACCAGACGTTTTTCATGAGCACCTCATTCTAATTGAGTTTTCAGGGCCAGGGCAATTTCGGGGGTGATGCCAGGCAGGGCGGTTAACTCTTCTTCTGTAGCCTCCAGGATGCGTTCAATGGAACCAAAACGTTTTAACAGCAGTTGACGGCGGCCGGGGCCGATGCCGGGAATTTTATCCAGGCGAGAGGCCAGACCTTCGCGCGTGCGGCGGCTGCGGTGGGCGGTGATGGCAAAGCGGTGGGCCTCATCGCGCACCCGCTGGATGAGATACAGCCCCTGCGAATTGCGCGGCAGCAGCAGCGATTGGCTTTGCCCCGGCAGGAACAGCTCTTCCTGCTGTTTGGCCAGCCCCACCACCGGCACACGCCCCAGCAGGTTGAAGCGCTCCAAAACGGCCACCGCCCGGCTGAGCTGACCCTTGCCGCCGTCCACCATCAGCAGATCCGGCAGCATGGCAAAAGACAGGTCGGGTTTTTCGCCCACACCCTCCGCTTCTTGGGCTGCCTGCCAGCGGCGAAAACGGCGGGTGAGCACCTCTTCCATGCTGGCGAAATCATCCGGCCCGCTGACCGACTGGATATTGAAGCGCCGGTAGTGCTTTTTGGCGGGCGTGCCCTGTTCAAACACCACCATGCTGCCCACTGCGTAGGTGCCCTGGGTGTTGGAAATGTCGTAACACTCAATGCGGTTGGGCGGGCCAGAGAGCTGGAGGGCGGCCTGCAGCTCGGCCAGGGCTTCGCTCTGACGGTTGGTGTCGGCGTCCCATTGGGCGCGCAGGGCGCGCAGGGTTTCCACGGCGTTCTCGGTGGCCATCTGCACCAGCTCCTGGGGCTGGCCCTCGCGCGGCACGCTGACTTCCACCTTTTCACCGCTGCGCCGCGAACGCAGCCATTCCTGAATGATGCGGGCTTCTTCAATTTCGTTGGGCAGCAGCAGCTGCGCGGGCACATTGGCGGCCTGGGCGTAAAACTGCTTGATAAATTCGGCCACCACTTCGCTGTCGGCCTCGTCCTCGGTGCCTTCCAGGATGAAGTACTCACGCCCAATCAGCTTGCCGCTGCGGATGAAGAAGATCTGCACGCAGGCCTCGCCGTTGTTGCGCGCCATGGCGATCACATCCGAATCGACTTGATCGTTGGACAGCACCTTCTGGCGCTCCACGATGCGGTCAATGGCCTGCAGCTGGTCGCGGCGCACGGCGGCCTGCTCAAAGCGCAGTTCCTCCGCCGCCAAATCCATCTCGCACCGCAGCCGCTGGGCGATCTCGTCCGATTTGCCTTCCAAAAACGCGCCTAAATCGGCCATCATCTGGCGGTAGCCCTGCTGGTCCACCGCGCCAATGCAGGGGGCGCTGCACAGTTTGATATCGTAATACAGGCAGGCGCGCGGATCTTTGCCGGTGATCACCCGGTCGCAGGTCAGGTAAGGGAAAATGCGCCGCAGCACGTCCAACGTCTGGTGCACCGCCCAGGCGCTGGTGTAGGGGCCGTAATAGCGCGAGCCGTCCTGCACCATCTGGCGCGTGACGGTCACCTTGGGGTAGGGGTCGCCCCAGTGAATTTTGATGTAGGGGTAGCGTTTATCGTCTTTCAGGCGGATGTTGTAACGCGGGCGGTGCTTCTTGATGAGGTTCATCTCCAGGATGAGAGCCTCAAGCTCCGACCCGACCACAATCCACTCAATATCCACAATATTGCGCACCAGTTGGCGGGTTTTGGCGTCCTGCTCGGCGCTGGCGTGGAAATAGGAGCGCACGCGGTTGCGCAGGTTAATGGCCTTGCCCACGTAAATAATCTGCCCGCCGCTGTTCTTCATGATGTAACAGCCCGGCTTGGTGGGCAGGGTATCCAAAATGCCTTGCAGGTGCTCAGAAAGATCGGTCATCAAATTCGGCGTTCCAATGCGTTTAATTTTACCGCATCCGTCTGGATTCGATTGATTTCACGCGGCGGGCAGGTTCCTTACAATTGCAGTACAAACCCGTAGGGCAGCTTAATAAACAGCGCCCCTGCTGGTTCGATCAGGGGCGCTGCGGTGAGCGAGTTTTTGCCTCAGGCTTCGATGATTTCCACCGAAAGCAGGGTCACGCCGGGGGCCTTGGCGCGCTGGGGATCGCGCTCCGGAATGGAGAAGAGCACGTCCGAGCCTTCGGTGAGCTGGCCGAAGATGGCGTGTTTGTTATCCAGCCAGGGAGTGGGCACATGGGTGATGAAGAACTGCGAGCCGTTGGTGCCGGGGCCGGCGTTGGCCATGGAAAGTACGCCGGGCTTGTCGTGGCGCAGGCTGGAATGGAATTCATCCGCAAAGCGGTAGCCGGGGCCGCCCATGCCCGTGCCGGTGGGGTCGCCGCCCTGCACCATGAAATCACGGATCACACGGTGGAAGGTGGTGTTGTCATAAAATCCCTGGCGGGCCAGAAATACAAAGTTGTTCACCGTGCGCGGGGCCTTATCGGCAAACAGGGTGAAGGTCATGTCGCCTTTTTCGGTTTTGATAATCGCTTTGTAGCTCTTTTTGGGATCAATCTCCATCTCAGGAGCCTTGGTCCACTGCTGCGGGGTTTTTGCCATCGTTAATCCTTTCCTTTCCCTTTCAGCGGCGGGTGCGCCGCTGGTTTTGAAATTTTCCAAATCACACGCCCCATCAGGCTGCCGATGGGGACAGGGCCGAAGGTGCGGCTGTCCACGCTGTGCGGGTGCTGCCCGCGCACCTCCACCGTTCCGGCAGCGGGGTCCAGCGACCACACCCGTTTGAGCAGCGTGCCGTAGGCGGGCTGGTGCAGGGCCACCACCTGCCCCACGCGGGGGCCCCACCCGGGCCAGCGCGCAATCAGCACATAATCGCCGTCCTGAAAATCCGGCTCCAGGCTGAAACCGGAGACTTTGAGGATTTTCAGCATCACAGAACCGGCAGAACCATCTCCTCAGACGGTTTGTAGGGAGCCTTGACGCGCTTGGTGGCGATGCCTTTGGTTTCCCAATAGATCTCGGCAAAGCGGTTGACCGCCGCCAAAAGCTCCAGCGCCTGGGCGCGGTTCACGCTCTGGCGCGCTTTGGAACCTAGCTGGAAGATTTTGTGCACCAGACCGGCCAGTTCGGGGTATTTATCCAGATGTTCCTGCTTGATGTAGTCGCCGTAGATCACGCGCACTTCTTTCTTGAGCAGTTCAGCATGCTCCTCTTTGACGGCAATGTAGCGCGCCATGCTGTTGTGGAACACCATCGCTTCCACTTCCGGCCCTTTGCTCAGCTCTTCCATCAGGTCCACCATGCGAATCACGGTCAGCGCCGCGACCTGCGCCAGATGCGGATCGTAGATTCCGCACGGGATGTCGCAGTGCGCGCGGGCTTCTTCAAAATGGACCACACGATCAAACGCCTTTACCACTTGATGCAGCATCATGTCCTCCTTTGGGAATGACCTACCATTGGAACTCAGATTAGCACAGCGACTGCCCCAGGTCCTGGAGCAAATCTTCCACATTTTCCACGCCCACCGACAGGCGCACCAGGCCGTCAGTGATGCCCATCTCCTGGCGGGCGGCTTTGGGAACCCCGGCGTGGGTCATGCTGGCGGGGTGCTCAATCAGCGTGTCCACATTGCCCAGCGAAACCGCCAGGGTGCAGACTTTCACGCGGTTCATCATGCAAATGCCGGCATCCAACCCGCCGCGCAGCTCAAAAGACAGCATGCCGCTGAAATCCAGCATCTGGCGCTTGGCCAGTTCGTGATCGGGGTGGCTTTCGAGGCCGGGGTAGAACACGCGATCCACGGCGGGGTGATCTTCCAGGAAGCGGGCCACCTGCATGGCGTTTTCACAGTGGCGCTGCATGCGCAGTTCAAAGGTCTTCAGGCCCACGGTGGTCAGCCAGGCGTCAAAGGGGCTGGCCGTGCCGCCGAAAACATCGGTGATCTTGCGCAGCGGGCCGCGCGCCCAATCCGCGTGACGGCTGACCACAGCGCCGCCCACCACCAGACCGTGACCGCCGATGTATTTGGTGGTGGAATGCATCACCACATCCGCGCCCAGAGTCAGCGGGCGCTGGCAGTAAGGAGAAGCGAAGGTGTTATCCACAAATACCCAGGCGTCCTGCTGGTGGGCCATTTTGCTGATGGCCTCAATGTCCACCAGGCTCATGGTGGGGTTGGCGGGGGATTCCAGGTACACCAGGCGCGCCTCAGGGTGCGAGCGCAGGGCCTCGGCCCATTTGTTTAAGTCGCCGTCTTCCATCCACACCACCTGAATGCCGTAGGTGGGGGCGACATCCTGAAAGAATTTGTAGGTGGCGCTGTAAAGCGTCTTTTGAGCGATGACGGTGTCGCCGCCTTTCACCCGCCCCAAAATGGCCGAGGTGATGGCCGCCATGCCGGTGGCATACACGATCCCGTCCACCAAAGATTCCAGCTCCTGGTCGGGGTGGGCGCGCATCAGATCATAACCTTCCAACGCGGCAATCTTCAAGGCCAGTTGGCGCTGGTTGGGGTTGTTCAAGCGGGTGTAGAGATAACCGCTGCCCTCGCCGGCAAACGCCGCGGCGGCGTCTTTGACCTCAGGGAAGCTGAAGGTGGAGGTCTGGAAAATGGGGGTGACGTGCGCGTGTAAGGGGTTCTTACCTTCGCCGACGTGGTTCACCAGGGTGCTGATCCCCTGGTTGGAATGGATGGGGGACATGAATACTCCTTTAAGGGGTGTGGGTTACCTCTATTATATCGCGTCCTGGCAAGCGCGGTGCTGCGCCAGGGCAGGGCAGGCGCCGCCGGGCAAACTCTTATACAACTCTTATGCAAATAATTTGACTTTGAATGTATTCCATCGTAATATTACCTTAATAATCTAATTAACCGCCGCCATTTGGTGGGTTTGCAAATGCCCTTGAGGGAAAGGATCGTGTGAGATGACCAAATTGTTTGAACTGCCCGCCCTGCCTTACGCCTTTGACGCGCTGGAGCCGGTGATTGACGCCCGCACTATGGAAATTCACCACGGCAAGCACCACGCCGCTTACGTGACCAACCTCAACAAAGCCCTGGAAAGCGCCCCGGAACAGTATGAGCGCCCCATCGAGGATATTCTGCGCGGAATCAACAGCCTGCCCGAAGGCATCCGCACCGCCGTGCGCAATAACGGCGGCGGGCATGCCAATCACAGCCTGTTTTGGGAACTGATGACCCCCGGCGGCAGCAAAGCCCCCAGCGGCGCGCTGGCCGCGGATTTAAGCGCCGTGTTTGGTTCGGTGGAAGCCTTCATGGAAAAATTCGCCGCCGCTGCGGCCACCCGCTTTGGCTCCGGCTGGGCCTGGCTGGTGGTGGACGGCAGCAAGCAGCTGCAAGTGTATTCCACCGCCAACCAGGACAGCCCCTATATGGACGGGCACACCCCCATTCTGGGCCTGGACGTGTGGGAGCACGCTTACTATTTGAATTACCAGAACCGCCGCCCGGATTACATCAAGAATTTCTGGAACGTGGTGAACTGGGATGTGGTGGCCGCGCATTACGCCCGCGCCAAATAAGCATCCCTTTCAGGATTGAGGATTCGAGCTGATCCAAATTCAGCCATCCCTACCGCCCTGCTGACCCCATCTGACGGCTGCAGGGCGGTATTTATTTCATTGTGCGCCCCAGAATCAGGGAATCGGCCAATCCTGGGCGTACCATTGCAGATATTCCCCCAAATGCGCCTGCCAGTAGGCCTCTTCATGCGCACCCTCGTTGACCGTCCAGGTGTGCGCCACATTCAGCTGGGTGAGCAGCTCATGAAACTGTTTGGCCCCCCGCAGGTAGCGGTCCAAATCGCCGCTGTCCAGCCAGATGCGCGGCGGCAGCTGGGGGCTGCGCGCAGCCAGCAGGGCGCGCAGCTTGCTGGGGCTGAAGGGGCTGTTGGGCAGGCTGTGGCCGCCCACCGCGCCAAAGGTCGGCTCGCCCTCCAACGCCAGGCGCAGCGCCCACAGCGCCCCGCGGGAAAGCCCGCCCACCGCGCGGCATTCGGGTTGGGCGCAGAGGGGGTAGCGCGCCTGCACGGCGGGCAGCAGCTCCTGGCGCACGGCTTCCCCAAAGCGCGCTTCAGACATATCCTGAAGGTAATAAGCCTCGGTGGGCAGGATGATTACAAAAGGAGGAGCCTTGCCCCCGGCAATCAGCTCATCCGCCCGCGCCTGCACTCCCATGCGCACCCACACCTGGGCATCCATCGACTGACCGTGCAGCAGCATCAGCCAGGGGTAGGGCTGGGCAGGGGTCTCTGTGTAGCAGGGCGGCAGGTACACCCAATATTCCAGCGGCTTGCCGATGCGCTCGCTGGGCAGGCTGGCCTGTTCCAAGCGGCCGCCCGTGCTCAGGCTGCAAGCGGGGGTGGGGAGGGGTTCGGCCCCCAACAGGCATTGTTTTCCAGGCTGCTGAAGAAGTTATCCAGAGCTTCCATGCGTTCATCGCGTTGGTTTTCCAGGGCCTCGCGGGTGCGCTCCAACACGCTTTGCGCCGCGCGGGTCTGGTGTTCCTCTTCGGCCTCC
>NZ_LGCM01000007.1 GCF_001306035.1 Levilinea saccharolytica | reverse complement strand
CGTGACGGTGGGGGTCAGGGTGACCGTGGGGGTCAGCGTGGTGGTGGGGGTGAGGGTGAGGGTGGGGGTGAAGGTCCACGTGGCGGCCTGGGCCACGGCGCCGGTGAGGCCGGTGACGCGCGAGGTGCGGAATTTTTCCACGATGCCTTCGCGTTCAGAGGTCAGCACCAGGGTGGGCCACCAGGAACTGAGGAAGGGGGTGATGAGGGTGTGGCGGTACGTGAGGACGATGCGCACGCGGTCGCCAGGGCCGCCGGCGTCGTCCACATAGCGGACGATGGAGTTGCCGTCATCATCGAACAGTTCGCAGTACACCGGATAACGGTAGAGATTTTGTTCAGCCGCGGGCAGCGGGTTGGGGGCGTAGGGGTTCAGATAGAAGGCGTTGCTGTTAAAGCGGAAGCCGCCGCCGTCATCGCTGAAGGGGTTATAGTCATCAATGGTGAAAACGCGGTTGGAACAGGAGGAAATGCTGAAATAGCCGGGCTCGCTGGGATTGCCGCGGAAATCGGTGCAGGGCACGGTGTTGCCGGAGCCGTCGGTGCAGGTCTTGGTGGCGTCGTAAGCCCCGTCCAGGAAGCCCAGGTAATCGCCCGAAACGGCGGGATCGGGGCTCCAGGCGATGCCGGTGGCGCCGGAGATGGTGGCGTCGCGCATGGAGGGCAGGCGCGCCCAGTCAATCAGGCGGTTGGTCAGCTCTTCGGAATGGGGCACATCTTTGCCTGCATCCGGGTGTCCGGCGGGGTATTTATCGGGGACTTTGCAGTCCAGGTTGCCGTCCAGGCCGTCTTCCGTCTCCAGCCCCAGGGCTGCGGCGGCCTCGTTGCAGTATTCCGGGTTGTAACTGCCGGTCACGGCGTAGCGCACGCCAAAGCGGGCACCGTTTTCCAAAGCCAGCCAGGCCTGAAGCAGGCGGCCAAACTCGATGGTGCCGAAGGTGAGCAGGAGCAAAACCGGCAGGGCCAGGGCGAATTCCACCATACCCTGTGCTGGGCGGGAGCGGTAGCGGTTTTGCAGCTTGAGAAAGGCTTTTTGAATTGGGGGCATATGACCCTCCCTCTTAGTCCGTGATCCGGGTGTAAATACGGCTGGCGATATCTTCGAAGATCTCTTGCAGCTCGTAGCTGGTATCGGCAAAGTAATACTGCCCGCAGTCGCGGGTGGGGTTGGCGGCAAAGGGGGCGCAGGGGTCGGTGGTGCGGTCGCCGTCATCGCCCACGGCGGCCAGATAGCGCAGCAGGTCTGCACCGCTGCTGGCCGCGCCCAGACCGATGGTGTAGATGGCGATGTCGTTGCCCGCCGGTTCGGTCAATTTGGTGGAGCGGGTCAGGGCGGCTTCATCGGTCATATCCAGAGCGTAGTCGTACACGCTGTAGCGCTTTTGCAGGGTGTTGGGCGTCCAGGTGTCGCCGATCCAGGTAGTGTCATCTGGGCAGGTCGCTTCTTCATGATCCACGCAGTAGCGGGTGGCCTTGAAGTTGTCCTGGCAGGCGGAACACCAGTAGCCGTCATTGGCAGAGCCGTCTTCGGCGCCGACGCCGAAGTCTTTGACGCAGGGGCCGAATAGGCGGCCGGTGCAGAAGCCCATGGGGAACCAGGAGGGGATGACATCCTCACCGTTCAGCTCACCCGCGTTGACATGCGTGTCGGAGAGGTTGACGGCTCCATCCGAGAGCAGAACCATGACCCACACCGAGCTGGGCCGGCCGGTCTGGCGCAGCACATTGGCGGCCACGCGAATGCCGCAGCCGGTGCAGGTAGAGAGGGGCGAAAGGGTGACAGACAGCGCTCCCGCGCCGTCGGGGTCGTTGGCCGTCAGCCAGGCTCCCGAGGTGTCGTGATCGTACTGGGTCCATTTGCCGTTGCGGTCCCAGTCGTAGGCGTCCAGCTTATCATCACGGTCGCAGGGCACGCCGCCCCAGCCAAAGGGGTCGGGGGCGCCTTCGCCGCCGGGAACCAGAGCCGGGTTGCCGGTCTGCCACCAGCGGTCATCCAGATAATGTTCTTCGGGCGGGCCAAATTCGGTGCCGTCGTTGGCGGTGAAGGTGGGGCAGGTGTAGCCCACCACGGCGGGGTTATCATAGTCCGCGCCGTCCCCGTCGCGGTCTTCAGGGTTCGAAAGGTTCACGCGGCCGGGGTTTTTCCAGGTGTCCCACAGGCGGTTGTAGGGCGGGTCGTCGTGCAGGGCGATGGCGCCGATGGCTTGCTTGACGGCGGCCATGTCGTAGGTGTCGGCGATGGGAACCTGGTAGGCGACCTGGTCAAAAGTGACCACGGACACGCTGTCGTAGCCGTCGTAGAGGGTATCCACCAGCTTGATGGCGGCCTTTTTCGCCTGGATCAGCGGGGCGCAGTTGCCCACAATGGGGATAGCGGCGGTGGCGGCGTTATCGTCATCGTCGTAGGATTCGGTGTTGGCGTTGCAGTTCGCGGGGTTGAAATCGTTGACGGTGTAGCCGGGGGTGTCAACGCCCATCGATTCGGAGATATCCAGCACGATCAGCAGGTCAATGGGGGCGGCTTCGGAGATGGCGTTGGTGGAGAGGTCCACGGATTGAAAGCCGAGCAGAGAGAGGAAGTAGAAGGGGGCCTTCATGCTGGCATCCACCCACACAAACTTGCGCGGGCTTTCGCCGTTGGCGGTGTCGGGGCAGCGGGCGAAGAATTGGGGGACGTTGGTCTGCAGGTCAGCGTCGCGAGCCCCATCGCCGTTGTTATCGCAGATATACACGTTGAGGGTGATGCGGTCCAAATCCACCTGGTGGACGATGAGCACCTGGCGGGCGGAATCTTCCATCTGATCGCGGGTATAGCCTTTTTTGAAGTCGTTGGCGGCCGCCACCGAGGCCGCGTCCACGGCGCGCTTGAGCTGGCCGTAGGTCACGTAGATGGCGCCGGCGTCCACGGCCAGGCCGATGAAAAAGATGAGGGCCAACAGAGAAACCGCAAACACGACCAGCACCTGAGCGCGGTCGCTGCGTTCAGAAAGGCGGCGGATGAGCGGGCTAGGGCCGCGGCGTTGGGGTCGGCGCAGCCGAAGGGAGCGGCATAAGCGTGTAAGCATGAATCCTCACCGGGTTAGGAACGAATTCGGTGACCACGGGCAAAGCCAGCACCTGGTCATAACAATAATAAAACTCTACGGCGACGTAGCCTTTATTGCCGCGGGCCAGGGGACCGCGCGACAGGGCGTCGTTGACCACGTTGTAATCCACATGGGGGGTGGTGCGGGTCAGATTGCCCTGGCAGTCATATTTCCAGTTGCTGTTATGGGCGGTGTCGCTGTCGTTGTCGGAATAGGCCCAATAGCCGTTGCGTTCCACGCCGTTATCGGCCAGGCCGTCTGGCTGGGGCCAGGTGTTGGAAACGATGTGCCCTGTGCCGCGAAATTCGATGGTGTAGACCGAGATGACGATGTCATCGGTGGCGGGGTTGAAGCGCACATAGGAGTTGACGCCGTTGCACCAGCGGTCGTTGGGGCCGGTGCAGTTGGGGGAGCCCTGGGGGGGCGAGAAGATGCAGGAGGTCTGGAAGTAGAAATGGAAGGGGGGTTCCACAGTGATGCTGCCGCCGTGCCCGTCGTCCATGGTCACTTTGGGGCGGCAGTCTGCGCTGGGCAAATAGCCTAAGACTTCGTAGTCGCGCAGGGAGGCAAAGCGGGCGGCCTCGCGGGTCATATCCAGAATGTCGAGGTAGCGCCCGATGAAGATGACCACTTCCATCATGCCCAGGAGCATCAAGATGAGCACAGGGATGATCAACGCCAGTTCGACGAATGACTGCGCGCGCGCGGCGCGTTGGGCTGGCGGCCCCGCGGAGGGGCGAAGACGGTTTTTGAAAGATGAAAAAAGATTAAACTTCTTCATGGTTCGAATTTACAACAGGGGCAGCGAAAAGTCAATTGATCGGTGGGAAGCGGGGGCAAACTGTCAGGTCAACGCGACTCTTTTGTAACCAAATTTAGACAAAACCGCGGACGCAGAATATTGCGGTTAACCGCAAAAAACTGCGGGTTTTAACAGCTTGTACACGGCAAAAAAAGGGGGATACTGGAAGCATAAATAGAACATATATTCTGAAAAACACATGACCAGAACCCCCTCTTCCTCCCCCAGCCGCCGGCGCGGCCCCAACCCCGCGCCCAACCCAACCGCCGGACTGAGCGCTGAGATCGAACAGCTGCGGCAGTTGATTCAACGTGCCCTGGCGGAGACAGACAACGACGCTGACCCGCGCGAGCTGCTTCAACGGCTGAACGCGATCAGCCTGGCGATTCAGCGTTTGGGGAATTTGCTGCAGGTGGAGCGGAAGCTGCGCCCGGAGGAAGATGAGTCTTCGGCGCTGCAGCGGGCCATCAGTCAGGCCCTGGATGAAATCCGCGGAGAACTGCGGCAGCGGTAGTCCGCAACCCGTCCGCGCAGGCGGGCGGCGGAAGGCCGGACGGCAGCGTCCCTGGCATAGGGCAAAGCGCTGGGCGGTCCACGGAACGAGCGAAGAGCGGCAGCGGGCGCACATCCCAACGGGGAGCGGCGGCCCGCGCCTCCCCTGGGCCCACCCCAGGCTGCCGTCCGGCCGGTTTTTCTTGGGAGGGCGAATGGAAGATTATCAGGCGCAGCTCATCGCCGAGCAGCTCAAGCACGCCATTCATTTATTACAGTCCGATTTAGAGGCGCTGCGCGCGCAGCAGGCCCACGACCGTGAGATGACCCAACTGCGGCTGACCAGCCTGGAGGCCACCACCCAGGATCACGAGAGCCGGCTGCGCAGCGCCACCGACGGGGTGACGCAGTTCAAGATGTGGACGGGGCTGGCCTCGGGCGGGTCGTCGCTGGCGGCATTGGCGGCGCTGCTGCGTTCGTTTTTGTCAGGCGCGCCGTGAATTGACGCAGCCAGGGGAGGACGCGGAATGGGCACGGCGGCTGGCGGACGGTCTGCGCGACCCGTGCTGGTGCGCGCTGGCGCTGGGCGGGGTGCGGCTGCGCAGTTACCAGGCCGAGGTGGCGCGGGCGGTGGTGCGTTCGGTGTTTGAGGGGCGGGGGCTTTCGCTGGCGGTCATGTTCCCGCGCCAATCAGGGAAAAACGAGGTGCAGGCGCAGATTGAGGCCTATTTGCTCATGGTGCTGTCGGACCGGCCCAGCGAACTGGTGAAGGTTTCGCCCACGCTGCGCCCCCAGGCGCTGACGGCCATGCGCCGCCTGGAGCGGGCTTTGGAGGCCAACGCGCGCCTGCGGGGGCGTTGGCGGCGGGAGCCGGGCGGGGTGTACCGCGTGGGGCAGGCGCGCATGACCTTCCTTTCGGGCGCGCCCACCAGCCACATCGTGGGGGCCACCGCCAGCACCCTGCTGGAGGTGGATGAAGCCCAGGGGGTCTCCATCGAGAAATTCGACCGTGAGATTGCCCCCATGGCGGCTTCCACCCAGGCCACGCGCGTGTTTTGGGGCACAGCCTGGACCTGCCAGACGCTGTTGGCGCGGGAACTGCGCGCGGCGCGGGCTTTGGAAGCGCAGGACCAGCAGCGGCGCGCCTTTGTGGTGGACGGCGAGGCGGTGGCGCGCGAGGTGCCGCGCTATGGGGCATTTTTGCAGGAGCAAATTCGCCGCCTGGGGCGCGATCACCCCGTGGTGCGCACCCAATATTACTGCGAAGAGCTGGACGCGGAGAGCGGCATGTTCCCCGCGCAGCGTGTGGGGATGATGCGCGGGGGGCACGCGGCCCTTGAGGCCCCGCGCAGTGGGGAGGTTTACGCCTTTTTGCTGGATGTGGGCGGCGAGGAGGAACAGCCCGACCCGCTGCAAGGCGCGGGGGCGGCGGGCGGGCGGCGCGACAGCACGGCGTTGAGCGTGGTGCGCGTGAACCCCGAAAGCTGCGCCGACCCCGGGGTGCGCGCCCCGCGCTACGAACTGGTGCGGCGGCAGGTGTGGACGGGGGTGGCCCACACCGAGCTGTTCGCGGCCCTGGCGGCTCTGGCCGGGCTGTGGCAGCCGCGCTGGTGGGTGGTGGACGCCACCGGCGTGGGGGCGGGGCTGGCTTCTTTTTTGGAAAAGGCTTTTCCGGGGCGGGTAGTGCGCTTTGTGTTCACAGCCGCCAGCAAAAGCCGCCTGGGCTGGCAGTTTTTGGCCCTGGTGGATACAGGCCGCTGGCGCGAACCGGCCCTGCTGACCCCCCAGCAGGCCGCCTGGCAGGAGCTTTTCTTCCGGCAGCTCAGCCTGGTGCAGTATCAGGCTTTGGACGGCCCCGGGCGGATGCTGCGCTGGGGTGTGCCGGACGGCAGCCGCGACCCGCACAGCGGCCAGACCGCCCACGACGACCTGGTGCTTTCGGCGGCGTTGGCAGCCGTGCTGGACGAACGCCCGTGGACGCCTGCGGGTGAGACCATGATTGTGCCGGGGGTGGATCCCCTAAAGGAGATGGACGATGGCTTTTGATTGGCTGCAAAAACGCTTTTCTCGCCGCCGGGCGCAGCTGCGGCGCGCCGAGGAGGACAACACGCTGACAGTGGGGGCCAGCACCCTGTGGGCGCACAGTGAAGGCCCGCGCGACCGCTGGCCCAACGACCGCGGGCAGATGCTGGCGGACGCGCTGGAGGCCTGGCGGGTGAACCCGCTGGCGCGGCGCATGGTTGGGCTGACCACCCAATACGTGACCGGTTCGGGCATTCAGGTGCGCTGCGCCCACGCGCCCACCCAGGATTTCCTGCGCTTCTTTTGGGAACACCCGCTCAACCGCATGGCCGTGCGCACGGCGGAATGGTGCGACGAGCTGACGCGCACGGGCAACCTGTTTGTGCTGATGTCCAGCGACGCGGCCGGGATGAGCTATGTGCGCGCCGTGCCGGCGGATCAGATCGAGCGTATTCAGAGCGCGGAAAACGACGTGGAGCAGGAGCTGGCTTTTTGGCCGCGGGCCACGTTGGAACAGCCCGACCCCCAGCCGTGGATGGGGCGCGGGGCGGATCAGGCGGCGGTCATGCTGCATTACGCCATCAACCGGCCGGCGGGGGCGCAGTGGGGCGAGAGCGATTTGGGGCCGGTGCTGCGCTGGCTGTCGCGTTATGGGAATTGGCTGGAAGACCGCGCCCGCCTGAACCGCTTTCGCAACGCCTTTCTGTACGTGGTGCGCACCCGCTTCAGCCAGCCGCTGGAACGCAGCGCCCGCCAGCAGGCGCTGAACGCCAACCCGCCGGGGGCGGGGGCCATTTTGGTGACGGATGAGAACGAAGAGTGGAGCGTGCTGGCCCCCAAGCTGGAAAGCGCGGACGCCAACACGGACGGTCTGGCGCTGAAGAAGATGATCGCGGCCGGGGCGGGGCTTCCGCTGCATTTTTTGGCCGAGCCGGAAAGCAGCACGCGCACCACCGCCGAGGCGGCCGGGGGGCCGACCTACCGCCATTTTGAGCAGCGCCAGCGCTTTTTCCTGTGGATGCTGGGGGATGTGCTGCGCTTTGCGGTGGGGCGGCGGGCGGCCGTGGACCGGCAGCTTGACCCCCGCGCAGAGATTCAGGTGCTAGGCAGCGACATTTCGGCGCGCGACAACGTGTCTTTGGGGCTGGCGGCGGTCAACGCCCTCAACGCCCTGTGCGAGCTGCGCGACCGGCAGTTGATTGACGACGCCGAGCTGCTGCGGCTGACCTATAAGTTTGCGGGCGAGAGCGTGGATGTGGAGCAAATGTTGGCGCGGGGGCGCAGCGCGGGAGGCGGCCCCGGCAGCCGCCCGACGCCGGCGCGCAAGCCCATTCCCGCGCTGGATTTGGAGAACGGCGAGACCAAGACGTGAAAGGAGGCAAATGAATCGGGAACATCGGGTGCGGTTGGCCGCTGCGGCGGCGATCCCAGACGGGGAGGCCGGGCAGGGCTTTGACATCCTGGCCATCACCGCGGGGACGGGCAACGGCTGGCAGTTTCCGGCGGGGGTGCTGGAGGAATCCCTGCCGTGCTGGGAGGGGGTGGGCTGTTTTGTGGATCACCACCCCTGGGGCGGGTCGGTGCGCGACCTGGCGGGGGTGTGCCGCCAGCCGCTGTGGGATGCCCAGGCCCAGGGGGTGCGGCTGAGCCTGCGGGCGATGGGCCCCAGTGGACCGCTGCTGGCGGCTGTGGGGCGCGAGATGCTCACGGCGGCGGGCAGGCCGCTGCGGGTGGGCTTTTCGGCAGATGTGCTTTTTCAGGCTCAGGGAAAGCGCGTGGAAAAGATCGTGAAGGTGCTGTCGGTGGATTTGGTGGTGGACCCGGCGCGCGGCGGCCGGTTTGTGCGCGAATGGAATCAAAACCACAGAGGAGAAACGATGAACGAAGCATTTGAGAGCGAAGGAAACCCCACCCTGCAGGCCGAGACCGGCGCGGAGGGGGAGCTGTGTGCGGCGCTGCTGGAGGCCAGTTTGCAGGCCAGCCGGCTGCCCCCCGCGGCGGCGGAACAGGTGCGGCGGCAGTTTGCCGGGCAGGTGTTTGCACCGGACGCGCTGCAAAAGTCGCTGGATGAGGCCCGCCAACTGGTGAGCGCCCTGACCGGCGGGCTGAGCGTGCAGGGGCCGGGGCGGGTGAGCGGCGTGTTCAGCAGTGAAGACCAGCTGCAGGCGGCCGTGGACGATCTGCTGGGGGCGCCGCGCGAGGCGGGCATGCAGGGGCTGCGCGCCGCGCGGCTGAGCGGCATCCGCGAGCTGTATTTGCTGCTGACCGGCGACGAGGACCTGCACGGCGGCTATGACCCTCAACGGGTGCGGCTGGCCACCACGGCGGATTTTTCCGGCCTGGTGAAAAACGCGCTGAACAAGGTCATCGCCAACCGTTGGGAAGAGCTGGGCCGGGCGGGCTATGACTGGTGGCAGAAGGTGGCCTGGGTGGAGCATTTTAACAGCCTGCAGGCCGTCACCGGCACGCTGATGGGCACGGTGGGCAGCCTGCCGCAGGTGGAAGAGGGCGACCCCTACACCGAGCTGCAAGTGGGCGACAGCGCCGAGACGACCCAATTCATGAAGTTCGGCGGCTATATCCCCCTGACGCTGGAATTGATTGACCGCGACGAGACGCGCAAGCTGCGGGCTTACCCGCGGGAACTGGCCGCGGCCGGGCTGCGCAAGATCAGCGAGCTGGTGGCGGCGGTCTTCACCGCCAACAGCGGGGTGGGGCCAACGATGAGCGACAGCGGGGCCTTGTTTAACGCCACGGCGGTGGCCACGGCGGGCGGGCACGCCAATTTGAGCACCACGGCCCTTTCGGCGGCGGCCTGGGATCAGGTGTGCCGCAGCGTGTATGAGCAGCCCATGTTGGTGAAGAACAGCGACACCCTGCGTGCCGCCGGGCCGCAGATGGGCGTTAACCCGCGTTATTTGCTGGTGCCGCGCGCCTTGCAGCTGACCGCCAAAAAGATCCTGTACCCCACGTTGGAAAACGCGGCCAACATCACCAGCGAAAACCAGCAGCAGGGCCAGCCGGGGGATGTGATCACCGTGCCGGAGTGGACCGACGCCACCAATTGGGCCGCGGCCTGCGACCCGCGCGTGGTGCCGGCCATTTTTGTGGGCGAGCGCTTTGGGCTGATGCCGGAGGTGTTCCTGGCGGGCAGCGAAACCAGCCCGGCGGTCTTTACCCACGATGAACACCGCCTGAAGGTGCGTCATTTCCTGGCGGTGTGGGTGAACGACTACCGTCCGCTGCACAAATGCAACGTGGCCGGGTAGGCGGCCAGAAACACAAATAGATGAAAGGAAGGAGCAGCGTATATGGACTTTGAGAGCTTGTTGGGCTTGTTGACCTCGCTGAGCGGGCTGGGCGCCTTGATCGCCGCGCTGGTGAACGTGCTGAAGACGGCCGGGCTGGTGCAGGACGGTCAGGCGGGGACGGTTTCGGCTGGGCTGAACCTGGCGGCGCTGGCGGTGCTGTTGGCGCTGGGGGTGCTGCGGCCCGAATTTGACCTGGGCGCGGCGGACCGCCTGGCGGGGCAGTTGGCGGTGGTGCTGAGCACGGTGTTTGCCTTTGTGTGGCAGTTGGGGGCGGCGCGCCTGAGTCACCGCCTGGTGCTGCGCGGGCTGCCGTGGGTGGGCAAGAGCTTTTCGTAGGTGAGGGCGGGGCGGCGGGGGCGCTTTGGGCTGGCCCCCGCCGCGGCCCGAAAGGAGGCAAGATGGGCGAACGACGAAAACCGCAGACCGCGCAGGAAGAAGCCCTGCTGTTGGCGGCGCGATTGATGGGGGCAGAACCCCTGGCTGCGGGCTGGCGGCCGGACGGCAGCCTGGCGGTGATTGGCGCGGACGGGCGCAAGTGGGTGTTTGTGCGGCGGGCGGACGGCGGCTGGGAGCGGCGGCCATGAATCGGGCGGCGATGCACACCCGCCTGTTGGAATGGCTGGGCGACCCGCAGGCGGCGCGCTTTTCACCCCAGCAGCTGGATGCGGCCCTGCGCAGCGCGTTGGATGAGATCGCCGAGGCTGCCCCCGACAGCACCGAGGGTACGCTGGTGTGCGCGGCGGGGCGCGAACAGGGGATCAGCACGGCGGCGGGGTTCGAGCGTGCGCGGCGAGTGTTGGCGGTGTGGTATCCCTTGACGGCGGGGCAAACCCACCCCCCGCGCGCACCGTTCCGCAGTTTTTGGCGTGGGGGCGTGCTGGTGGTGCGGCTGGGGGGGCGCCGCACACCCCAGGCGGGCGAGAGCCTGCGCGTTTGGACGCTCTTGAGCCACTGCCTGGAGGGGCTGGACGGGGCAGACCGCACCAGTTTACCCGCCTGCCGTGAGGAGCTGCTGACCCTGGGGGCGGCTGGGCTGGCGGCGCAGGTGCGGGCCAACGCCCTGACCGAAAGTTACGGCGAGCGCACCCCGGCGGGTGAGTGGTTGGCGCTGGGCCAACAGCGCCTGGCGGAATTTCGCGAGAGGCTGGCGGGCCTGCGGGCGGGCGGGGGGGCTTTGCCGCGGGAAGGCTGGCGATTGGACCGGTGGGATGATGGCAACGGTTGGCGTTGACTGCGATGTGGCCTTGTTTCACGCGGCGGTGCAGGGCGGTGAGGCTTTGGGGCTGATCGTGGAGCCGCGCCCCCGCAGCGGCCCGGCAATCTCGCTGCACTTTGAGGCTTACCCCGACGCGCTGGGGCAGCTGCAAGCCGTGCAGCACATCTGGTTCACGGTGCTGCTGGCGGATGATTTGCGCAACCCCGACGGCACGCCCCACGCCGTTTCGGCGGCGGAGATGCGCGCGGGGCTGTATGCCTGCCTGAATCAGCACGCTGAGATTGGGCTGGTGACGCGCCTGGGGACCTTTACCGGCCTGCGTTCCAGCGGGCATATTTTGATTGAGAACGTTTACCCGGGCTTCAGCACGGCGTTGGTGCAGTTGAGCAGCGACGGGGGCAGCTTTCAGCCGATCCCTTATGCGGTGTATGCCGATTCGCTGTGGGTGGATGAGGCGCTGTATCACGGCGCGCGCACCTGGGACAATTCGTATTGGAGGAGCTGAGCCATGACCTATCCACTTTCTAACCCGGTGAGCGCGGGGCAGCCCACCGCGGCCCAGCAGTACAACGATCTGCGCGCCGATGCCCTGTATTGGGGCTGCTCATCCGCCGACAGCCGGTCGGTGGGGGCGCTTTTGGGGCGCTATCAGGCCCATGTGCACCTGGAGGCACTGGGCAGCAGCCGCGTGCGCGTGCCGGCCTCGGCGGAGGCCCCGGCCGCCCTGGTGGTGGACGGCTGCATGCTGCTTAACACCCAGGCGGCAGACCTGGCGGCGGGGCTGGCCCCCAGCGGTGCGGCGGCCGTCTGGTACGTGTTTGCGGTGCGCACGCCGGGGAGCACGGGCTTCAGCCTGGACGTGAACACCTCGGCCGGGGAATCCAGCGGGCGGCGGCGCATTGGCCGCCTGTATTGGGACGGCGGCCAGATTTTGCCCGCTTCGGTGCGCACCGAGGCCGTGGAAGACGCGCTCACGGCGGGGCAGGTGCTTTATCCGCTGGTGTGTGAGGGGCGGCTGAGCCTGGTGAGCGGCACACCCGTGACCACGGGGGACGCTTCGGGGGCGGTGGTGTACTTTTGCCCCTATCAGGGCAGCCGCGCGGCCCTTTACACCCCTGGCCTGGGCTGGGGTCTGCGCAGTTTTAATGAAATCAGCCTTCCGTTGGCGGGCCTGAGCGGCGGGGTGAATTACGATGTATTCCTGCGTGAGGACGCAGGCGGCGTGGCGTTGGAGCTGGGGGCCTGGGCCAGCAGCACGGCGCGGGCCGCGCCGCTGGGGCTGCAGGACGGCGTGTGGGTGGCGGGCGGCGCGCCGCAGAAACGCTACCTGGGCACGCTGCGGCTGTACACGCAGGGCCTGTGCGTGGACAGCGACGAGCGGCGCTTCTTGTGGAACTGCGCCAACCGGCTGCCGCGGCGGCTGCGCATGGCAGATTCGGCCGATTCGTGGGCCTACACCAGCAGCACCTGGCGGGGTTGGAACAACAGCAGCAGCAACCGGGTGCAGTTTGTGGTGGGGCTGGATGAGGTGGAGGTGAGAGCGCGGTTTCAGGCGGTGGTGAAGGCCTCGGCGCGCGGCGGTGTGGTGGGCATCGGGTTGGATAATCAGTCCAGCAATCAGGCCGACAGCGTGGGCAGCTACGCCACGGTGGAAAGCCTGACGGCGGCCCAATATTGGGGCTACCCAGGGGCCGGCTTCCATTATCTGCAAATGCTGGAGGCGGGTTTGGGCTCTTCACCTTCGGTGACCTTCTTCGGCGACGCGGGCGGGGGTATGCTTTCTTCGCTGGAAGGTTGGCTGATGGGGTAGGGGGGCGGGCATGAACCGGGGTTGGCGCGGCGGTCAGCCCCGGCATGCCTTCGCGGGGGTCAGTGAACTGCAAGGTACCTTAGAAATCTGTAAACTCCCTGAACTATTTCTTCATGTACAATACTGGTATGCGGCGGTTTTTGGGCATACCGGCCGTTGGGTCGGTTATGTCAGAGGAGGAAAGCGTATGGAGTTATCCCAAGTTTTGAGGACGGCGAAGCGCACGGCGGCCACTCTGCTGGCGGCAGGGCTGGTATTGATGGGCGTGACCGCGGCTTCCGCAGACGACCTTCCGGCCCTGACCAAAGGGATCTCCGTCAGCTTCCAGAATGAATACGGCGACGCTTATTCGGGGTTTGCCAGCACCAGCTATTACGCGCGCTACATCGCCTTTCACACCGCGGCCACCAACTTGCTGCTGCCCACCGGCTCGGCGGACACGGACACCATTTCGGACATCTTTTTACGCGCCATTATCCCTGGGGAAGGCGGCGTCCCCGTCGAGACCATTCAAAAGCTTACCCAAAACGCGAACAAAAACTCGGAATACCCCTATGTGGTCGGTGACCAGAATGCTGAGTGGGACGGACGCTATATCCTTTTCCAATCCTACGCCACCAATCTGGTGTCGGGGGACACCAACGACAAACGGGATGTGTTCCTGTACGACCGACTGGCCCCCCCGGATAATAAGATCACGCTGGTGTCCGCGGGGGTGGGCGGCGCCCCGGCTAACGCTCACAGCGGCTCTGGGCCGAATTCGAAATTCCCGCCGGTCAACCTCATGTATCCGGTACACAGCGCGGGCGTAGCCTATGTGCAGTATATTGAAGAAGACCCCGGACAGCCGGGGGTGTTCACTCCGCATCCCTACGTGCTGTTTGAGTCCTTGGCGAGTAACCTGATTCAGGGCCTGGATGTGCCGAATAACCGGCAGCACATTTACATCCGCGATGTGCAGGCGGGCACGACCTCGCTGGTTTCACAGCGGGCGGATGGACTGGCGCCCGCCAACGGTGATTCGCTGGCCCCTGCGGTGACGCCCGACGGGCGCTTTGTGGCCTTTGCCTCCAACGCCACCAACCTGGTGCCGGGGGTCAGCTCTGCCATGTACACGCAGATTTACCTGCTGGACCGTGATCTGGACAAAGATGGGGTGTATGACGAGTACGGTGAAAGCGGCGCAACCAAGATGTATCTGGTCTCGCGCCAGGGCGGGCGGCTGGACGGCGCGCCGGGCAACGGGGATTCGGGCAGCCCCTCGGTGGTGTACATGCCCGACCGCGAAGCGGTGCGTGTAGCCTTCCATTCCTATGCCGACAATTTGATGACCCCCGAAATTGGCATTGACGCCAATATGGTGATGGATGTGTATGTGTACGAGTTGTACGGAGCCATCGAGGACAACAATGTGGGCATGTACCGCGTTTCGCTCAGCTCGATGGCGGAAGAGGCCAACGGACACTCGGTGACCCCTGTGCTCAGCCCCAACGGTAAGGTGGTGGCCTTCACCTCGTACGCGGACAACCTGGACATCATGGACAACAACTTCAACTGCGAGTGGGCCTTTGGCGACCAGACCGGCACCACCTGGAATTGCCCAGATGTGTTTGTGCATGAAATGGAATATTTGGATGCGCCTTACAACCCCACCTGGCGGGTGAGCGTCACCAGCGCGGGCTTTGAATCGGAGAAAAACTCGGGTCTGCCGTCCCTCAGCGGCTCAGGGCGCTTTGTGACCTTTTTATCCATGGGCGACCTGCTGACCACCGGACAATTGATCGGCAACAGCGGTATGCAGGTGTTCATGCGCGATCAGGGTACGCTGCCGGGCAACCCCAACATTCAGCCCAGCGCAGGCGATTTTTACGGGTGGGTGAACCAGCCCATTTACGTGGAATTTACGGTGCGTTTCCTGGATGATCTGGAAATCGGCGATATTGCCCTGGCGGCACCGGTGGGTGTTGAACGGCCGGATTTGTTCACGATTGAGTACGACGACTGCTCGAACCGCCTGTTCAGCGGCGAAGAAGGCGCCAACCAATGCAAGCTGGTGGTGAAGTATGTGCCGCCGGACCGCAAAGAAAAACGGGCGCGCATCATCATCTGGCTGCCAGAAGACGAACGCGGCGCGCTGTATTTGGGCTTGCGCGGCACCACGATCGTGCGTTATTTGCCCATGATCGCCCCGCTGCCTTGAGATTGGGCAGGTCTTAAAAATCACCGCGGAGCCGAAAAGCTCCGCGGTTTGTTTTCAGATCGGGGCGGCTTAGAGACCCAGCGCGGTGCGCAGGGCGGGCAGGGCGGCGCGCACGGCCAGGGCGCGGTGGCTGAGCTGGTTTTTGCGCGCGGCGCTGATTTCGGCCATGGTGAGGCCTTCTTCGGGCAGCAGAAAGATGGGGTCGTAGCCAAAGCCGCCCTCTCCGCGCTCTTCGGGGATGATTTCGCCTGGGCAGCAGCCCACATGATACGACAGGGCGATGTCTGCGCCGGGGTGAGCGGGCGGAAGGGCCAGGGCCACTGTGCACACGAAGCGCGCGGCCCAGGGGCGGGGGGCGCTGAGTTCGGCCAGGCGCTGCAGCAGATAGGCGCGGCGGATGGGGCTGGTGAGGGGCTGACCGGCGGGCAGGTCGGGCGGGGCAAAGCGAGCCGAATGCAGCCCGGGGGCGCCGCCTAGAGCGGCCACCTCTAAGCCGGAATCATCGGCCAGGGTGATCATGGCGGACTGCTGACAGAAGGCCAGGGCTTTGCGGGCGGCGTTTTCGGCATAGGTATCGCCGTCTTCCACCACGTCCAGGTCGAGGCCCAGATCTTGGGGTAAGAAAAGGGTTTCGCCGCGCTGCCAGTGCACCTGGGGGAGCAGGTCGGTGAGCAGATCGTGAATTTCGCTGAGTTTACCGGGGTTGTTGCTGCCGATGAGGAGGGGGAGGGGCATGTGAAAAGCTCCATTTTTATGAAATTAATCTTAAAAACTTGACAACATTAAAACAGCATGATATAATAACATGCGACCTATTATATCCGATCTCATCTACATACGACCGCCTGTGACTACTTTAAAATACCCCTTGCGGGTCAACGTTGGCTTTTTAATCCACCAGACGATCGGCACCAGCCGAGAGGTTCAGTTCGAATTCCCTCAACTCCAGTTGAACGACCTGGGCTTGAGCCAGTTCAAGGGCGTGGCGCGCTTTAGCCGCACGCCGCAGGGCATTTTGGCTCAGGGCGACTTTGAGGCGCTAACGACGGTTGAATGTGTGCGCTGCTTGGGCGAATCGATACAGCCTCTGCACACCGTCTTCAGCGAATTGTTCGCTTTTCATAATAAAGCGCTGACCGACTCGGGTTTAATTTTACCTGAAGACGGCAATATTGATCTTGGGCCGCTGGCGCGCGAGTATTTGCTCTTAGAAGTGCCGATTCGACCACTGTGCCGCGAGGACTGCCGCGGACTGTGCATGGAATGTGGGGCAGATTTAAACCAGGGGTTATGCGAACATCAGGCTGCGAAATCAGCCCAGGCATAGACCCCCGCCTCTCGTGCACCGGTGATCGTGTCCAGATCCTGAGAGCCAGATCAGGAGGGTAAGTTGGCAAATCCAGGCAGGCGCAATCAAAATCACGAAATCTTGAACATGCTGCTGGAAAAAGCGGATGTTCAAGGCTATTTGACCACCGATGACTTGATCGAAGTGTATCCGGATATCACCCAGGATGCAGAACGGATGGAAGCCTTCGTGGTGATGCTGCGCCGCCGGGGGGTTGCAATTTTGGATCACGATGATTCGAGCTGCGGGGAGGAAGATGGCCACCCAAGCGATTTAAACCCGTTCGCCGACCTTTCGCCCATTTCCAGCGACGACACCATTGGGCTGTACCTGAAAGAGATGGCGCGCGTCTCGCTGTTGGGCGTAGATGAAGAGGTTGAGCTGGCTCAGCGGATTGAAGCGGGGCGCGCGGCTCAAAAAGAACTGCAAAAATCGAACGGCAGCTGCCCCAAGGCCCGTCGTCAGGAGTTGGAAGATCGGGTGCAGGAAGGCAACTCGGCCCGCGAGCATTTGATCAAAGCCAATACCCGCCTGGTGGTGAGCATCGCCAAGCGCTACATGGGCCGCGGCGTGCCGTTTTTGGACCTGATTCAAGAGGGCAATTTGGGCCTGATGAAGGCCGTGGAAAAATACGAGTACCAGCGCGGTTTCCGCTTTTCCACTTATGCCACCTGGTGGATCCGTCAGACGATCACGCGGGCTATCGCCGATCAGGGTCGCACCATTCGTGTGCCGGTACACATGGTGGACCGTATCCGCCTGCTGTACAAAACCTCGCACGAGATGGAGCAGAAGCTGGGGCGGGTTCCCACCACGGATGAGCTGGCTGAAGCCATCGGCTCGCCGACCTCCAAAGTGGAATGGATGATGCGCGTCTCATGGCTGCCGCTCTCGTTGGAAAGCCCGATCAACGGGGATGACGAAGACGTGGAATTGGGCATGTTTGTGGAGGACGATATCACCCCTTCGCCGATCCAAAGCGCGTACACCAAACTGCTGCGCGAGAAGGTGGAAGCCGTGTTGGATACGCTGCCGCCGCGCGAGGCGCGCATTTTGCGCATGCGCTTTGGGCTGGAGAATGGGCGCAGTTACACTCTGGAAGAAGTGGGGCAGAAATTTGGCCTGACGCGCGAGCGCATCCGCCAGATTGAGAGCAAGGCCCTGCGCCGCCTGCGCCATCCGCGCCGCAGCCGCCAACTGCGCGAATATCTGTAAAGTTCGCATACATCGATAAAAAACGCCAGAGGTTGTGCGCCTCTGGCGTTTGTGTTTCAGTTGGAATCGAGGCGCGGCCTACTGCCAGCCGACGGGTTCAATATGCACGTAGGCGCGGTCCACTTCGGGGATAGCTTCCAGGCGGGCGACGACGGCATCTTCAATGGCGTGGGTGTCTTTGAGCGGCAGGTCGGTGTCCACATTGACGTGCAAATCCACCACCAATTGCGGGCCGACGTATTCGGCCATGAGGTGATGTACGGCCTGCACACCGGGAACTTCGCGGGCGGCGGCAGCAATTTGCTGACGCACCTCTTCAGAGGCTCCTGCGCCGGTGAGGAAGCCCAAGTTTTCGCGCACGGCCAGGAAGGCGGCACGGAAGATCCAGGCGGCCACCAGGAAACCGGCGATGGGGTCTGTCAAGGGGTGGATGAGGCTGGAGCCGAAGGCGCCCACAAAAGCAGCGGTGGAGGTGAGCACATCCGAGAGGTTATCTTTGGCGGTGGTGGCCAGGGTGGGGCTGTGCAGGCTGCGGGCCAGGGTGCGGATGCGCAGGAACATGAACACTTTGATCAGCGCGCTGATCAGCAGTACCACGGCGGGCAGCCCCGCTTCCACGGCCAGCCCGCCCATTTGGAAGCGAACCAGCGCGGTGCGGGCGGCTTCGTAACCGGCCAGGCCCATCGAGAAGGCCACGCTGATGCCCACCAGCGGTTCAAAGCGGCTGTGCCCCTGGGGGTGAGAAATATCAGGGGGGCGCTGGGCCACCCATAACCCCAAGACCATCATCAACGAGTAAAACACATCCGAAACCGAGTTGGCCGCATCGGCATACAGCGCCACCGAGCCGGAGAAATAGGCGGCCAGCCCCTTGCCCACGGCCAACAGCAGGTTGCCGCCCAGGGTCAAAATGAGGGCCTGGCGGTAGAGACGGCCTTGTTCAGGTTGGGGTTGGTAATCGCGGATCCAGCGCATGGGGCAACTCTTGGTGATGAGATGGGATGAGTGCAGGTATGATACTACGAGTTTGTTTTTTGCAGAAGTCTTTTATGCTTTGCCGGGCTTACCCCAGGCGTTGGCGAAGGGCCTGGGCGGTGATCTGCCCCAGACGGTACACCGCAGCCTGAATCTCTTGGGGCGGCAGGTCTGGCAGCCCGGCCTGGGGGTGGGGGTCCACATGCGCGCCGCCGTCCTGATCGCACACCCGGCGGATCAACTGGCGCACGGTTAAACCGGCGGCGGCAGGCTGTTCCAGCCATTGGGCCAGGGGCAGGGGCGTGTGGGGCGGGGTGAGGGCGGGCAGAGCGAGGTCTGAGAAGAGCTGTTCGGCCAGAGAAGTGTCTTCCAGGCGGTTATGGCGGCGGCTGGTATCGCACAGCAGCAGGCGCAGTTGGAGGGCAACGACGCGGTAAAAGGAGGCGGCGCCGTTTTCCACCTGTTCCAGGCTGGCGGTGAGGATCTGCAGCGAGTCTTCCAGGTAGGATCGCAATACAGCGGTTTCCATACGGCTCAAACGGCGGCCTCCGCGGGGGTGGGTTCGGGGTGGGAGCGCGCAAGGGTCATGTGCAGCCCGCCGCGGGGGCGGATGGTGACCAGGGGGTCAGGGATGACCGCGGCGCGGGGGTCTGGATCCAGACGGAAGCGCTGGGCGACCAGGGCCAGGATGAGCTGGGCTTCAATTTGGGCGAAGTTGCTGCCGATGCACAGGCGCGGGCCGCCGCCAAAGGGGATGTAGGCGTAGCGCGGGCGGGCTTTTTCGGCGCTGGGCTCAAAGCGTTCAGGCAGAAAGCGTTCCGGTTCCGGCCAGTAGGCAGGGGTGCGCTGCAGCACATAGGGGCTGAGGATGATCAACGTTCCGGGGGCCAGGGTGTGCCCGCTGATCTGATCTTCGGCCAGAGCTTTGCGCGTGATCAGCCAGGCAGGCGGGTACAGGCGCAGGGCTTCGGAAAAGACCCAGCCGGTGTAGGGCAGGTTAGGCAGATCGGCGGTGGTGGGCAGCCGCCCGCCCAACACGCTGTGTACCTCGTTCTCCAGGCGCTGGCGGGCGCCGGGGTTGGCGGCCAGCAGGTGAAAGGTCCAGGTGAGGGCGCTGGCCACGGTTTCGTGCCCAGCGATGAGCAGGGTGATGACTTCATCGCGCACCTGGCGTTCGCTCATGGGTTGGCCGGTTTCTTCGTCGCGGGCCTTCATGAGCATGCCGAGCATGTCCTCGCCGGGGTCGCCGGCTTCTTGGCGCGCGGCCATCAGGTCGTACACAGCGGCGTCGAGGGTGCTGAGGGCGGCGCGGAAGCGCAGGTTGCGGCGGGTGGGCAAAAAGTCCGGCAGGCTGATGGGGTTGCGGGCGCGGTGGACGATGTGATCCAGGGTGGTGAGCACGGCGCTGGTGAGGGCGGGGGCCTGGCTGGAAAGGTCAATGCTGAAGAGGGCCTTGCCGACGATTTCCAGGGTGACCTGCATCATGTGCTGATCCACGTCAATGGATTGGCCGGTGGGCAGGTGGGTTTCCCAATGATCCAACAGGCGCTGCACGGCGGGGACAACGAAGGTGTCCAAGGCGGCCAGGCGCGGGCGCGAGAAGGCGGGCTGTTCCAGGCGGCGCTGGCGGAACCATAGGTCGCCGTCACTGGTGAGCAGGCCGCGGCCGGTGATGGTGGACAGGGCGTTATATTGCACGGTGTCTTTGGAATAATTGCGGGCGTTGTCCTGCAGGATATGGCGGACGCCTTCGGGCTGGTTGACCAGCACCGCTGTGGTGGGCCCGGCCTGAAAAGAGACCAGGTCGCCGTAGGTTTGAACGCAGTCCATCAGGAACCCGAGCGTGTCGCTTTGCACACGCCTGAGCTGCCCGAGCAGTTGGCGGCTGGTAAGCCCTGGGATGGTAGTGGTAACCATGAATGCCCCTCCTGACACCGGTGAAACGGTGTGTGTAAGCCTGTCTCTGTAATAGAAGATGTTAACCCTGCTGTCTGACGGCTGGTTGGATGCGCTGCCTTAGCGCGGCAGCCGTCCTTCAGGATTAGGCACCGGCATAAGCTTTCTGAATCGCCGCAAGGTCCAATTTTTTCATTTGAAGGATGGCATCCATGACGCGCTGCGTTCTTTCGTCCTTATCATCCCGGAGCATTTCATTCAGAATGGTCGGCGTCACCTGCCAGGACAGCCCAAATTTGTCCTTGAGCCAGCCGCACGACTCTTCTTCTCCGCCTTCGCTCAGGCGGTTCCAATAGTGATCTATTTCCTGCTGGGTTTCACAGTTGATTTCAAAGGAGACCGCTTCACTGAATTTGAACTCCGGTCCGCCGTTGAGGGCGACAAATCGCTGACCGTTGAGTTCAAATTCAACCGTGAGAACGCTGCCCGCCGGTTTGCCGTGGATTTCTTTTCCAGCTTCACTATAACGCAATATGCGAAGAATTTTTGAATTTTCAAAAATGGACACGTAGAAATTTGCAGCTTCTTCGGCCTGGGTATCAAACCATAAACAAGGTGAAATGATTGGGTTCACTGTCATATGTACCTCTAATTTGAATGGATCTTGAATGAAGTAACGATCCAGCAGGTCGCGGCAGGCAGGTGGGTTGGGGATTGGCGAGCCGCCCCACTCTTTTTGGGGGCGGGGCGGCTTTGAGCTTTACGGTTTGGTGAGCTTAGTCCTCGTGGGAGAGGTAGGCTTCCATCATGATGAGGTTCTTCTCGCCCGCGCGCTGTACAACGGCCAGCAGGCGCTCCATGGTGGAAACTTCTTCGAGCTGCTCTTTGGTGAACCAATCCAGGAACTGCTGGGCGATGTAGTCTTTTTCTTCCACGGCGATGTCCATCAGATGGTTGATGTTGGCGGTGACTTCCATTTCCCATTCCACCGACATCTTGAAGGTCTCTTCCGCGGATTTGAAATCATATTTGGGGGCCGTGAGGGCGGGGATGCGAACTTCACCGCCGGTTTCCAGGATGTATTTGACGAATTTGAGGGCGTGTTCGCGCTCTTCTTCGGCCTGTTTGAAGAAGAAGGCCGCCAGTTGGGAAAGGGCCTGGCCGTCATAATAGCAGGCGACCGCCAGATAGTTCATGGAGGCCTGGAATTCATGGCCGATCTGGGCGTTGATGGCGTCGTTAAGTTTTTTGCTGATTAACATGGGGGTTTCCTCCGCGTATATAGGATAGATGCGGCCCAAACTGAGCCGTGCTTGAAGGTACTTGTACAAAATGATTATAGCATGGGGGTGTCAGAATTCTGTTAATCCAGATGAGTTTTGTATAAGTTTAAGATGGTTTGATTTGTGTCAAACCTGCCCAGCCCGCGCCGTAGGAGGGCTGGGCGTACAAGGCAAGGCACCCCCACCCCGCTTCGCGTGCTTGGCGTCTTCGCGGTTCAAAGACAGGTATTTCTCACCGCCAAGGAACAAAGAACGCCAAGAGGGAAATTAAATCAACACCGGTCTATCCGGTACGTTTGATGAAGCAAATTGTCCCCCCTACCCCAATTCGCGTGCTTGGCGTCTTCGCGGTTCTATATCATGGGGCGTCTTAAGCGCCGCTGCCATGCGTTGGCGGTGACGGAATTGCGGGGGAATTAAGCCGATGGGGGCTTTTTCGCGGCGCGCGCCTGGTGCGCCAGATACAGCACCACCGACCCGGCCACGGCCGCGTTCAGCGATTCAATCTTGCCCACCATCGGCAGGCGCACCAACAGGTCGCAGGAACGGCGCACCAGATCGCGCATGCCCTCGCCTTCGCTGCCCACCACCAACGCCAGCGGGCCGTCCAGGCGCACACGTTCCACCGCCTGAGCCTGAGGGCTGCCTTCCAACCCGATTGCCCAGGCGCCGGCTTTTTTGAGCGCCTCTAAGCCCTGGGCCAGGTTGAGGGCCGCCACCAGCAGATGCTCGCTGGCCCCGGCGGAGGCGTGCACCACCGCGGGGGTCACGCTGGCCGCGCGGCGCAGGGGCATGAGTACTCCGTGCACGCCCACGGCTTCGGCCGTGCGCAGCAGCGTGCCCAGGTTTTGGGGGTTTTGCAGGGTATCCAGCACCAGCACAAATAACGGCTCGGCGCGCTGTTCGGCGCGGGCCAGAATCTCGCTGAGGTCGCTGTAGGGATACCCGCTGACCTCCAGCGCCAGGCCCTGGTGGTTTTCACCCAGGGAATCCAACCGTTCGCGGCCAACCCGTTCGATGGGCACGCGGCGTTCTTCGGCCAGGCGCAAAATTTGGGCCAGGCGGCCTTTTTCCTCCGCCCCGCGGGCCACCTGCAAACGGAACAGGTCGCGGCGGCGGGCGGTGATGACTTCATAGATGGGGTTACGTCCGGTGATCCATTCTTTCATACAGCGGCCTCACAGAGGGACAAAAAGGGCCGAGGTGGGTCTTACGCACCCCGGCCCGTTCAGGCGGTCAGGCGTTCCAGCGCCAGCGGGTACCTTCTTTGCTGTCTTCCAAGACGACCCCCAAAGCGGCCAGGCGGTCGCGGATCAGATCAGAGAATGCCCACTGTTTTTGCTTGCGCATTTCGGTGCGCAATTCCACCAGCAGGTCCACGAAAGGATCGGCGCCTTGCGCACCGCGCTGCTCTTCCTGCAGGGTCAAGCCCAAGACTGCGCCCAGTTCGCGCAGTTTGGCCTGAGCGGGGGCCAGCTCCGCATCGCGGGCGCCGTCAGCGCGGGCCTGGTTGATGGAGCGCACCAGCTCATACAGACCCGCCACCGCGCCGGAGGAGTTGAAATCGTCATCCATTGATTCGATGAAGGTGGCCTGGGTGGTTTCCATCTGTTTGGCCAGGGCATCCAGGGTGCTTTGCGGCGCACCCGCGGCTCCCGGCAGGGCGGGGCGCAGAGCCGAGCGCAGCCGTTCTACGCCGCGTTCAGCGGTGGCGATGACCTCATCGTTAAAGGTCAGCGGGCCGCGGTAGCTGGAGGTGAGCACCATCAGGCGCAGCGCGTCGGCGGGGTGCTGGGCCAAGAAGTCTTCAATGGTCACCAGATTGCCCAGCGATTTAGACATTTTCTCGCCGCCCAACTGCAGCATGCCGTTGTGTACCCAGTAACGGGCGAAGGGTTTGCCGGTCAGGCTTTCAGTCTGGGCAATTTCGTTTTCGTGGTGGGGGAAAATGAGATCGTTCCCGCCGCCGTGGATGTCAATCTGCTCGCCCAGGTGGGTGAGGTTCATGGCGGAGCATTCGATGTGCCAGCCGGGACGGCCAGGGCCCCAGGGGCTTTCCCAGGAAGGTTCGCCGGGGCGGGCGGATTTCCACAGGGCGAAGTCCATCGGATCTTCCTTGCGAGAATCCACGTCAATGCGCGCACCGGCCTGCATATCTTCCAGTTTGCGCCCCGAAAGCCGTCCGTAATCCTCGTCTTTGCGAACGCGGAAATACACATCGCCGTTGAGGGGGTAGGCATAACCGTTGTCGATCAAATCCTGCACCATCTTGAGGATTTGGGGAATTTCCTGGGTGGCGCGCGGTTTGATGGTGGCGGGCAGGATGTTCAGATCGGCCAGGTTCTGCTCAAATTCGCGAATGTAGCCTTCGGCCAGCGCGAAGGGGTCCACCTTCATCTCGTTGGCGCGCAGGATGATCTTATCATCCACGTCGGTGAAGTTCATGGCGTGGCTCACCTGATAGCCGCGGTAATCCAGATAGCGGCGGATGATATCAAACACCAGGGCCGACATGGCATGGCCGACGTGGGCTTTGTTGTAGACGGTGGGGCCGCACACGTACATACGCACGCGGTTGGGTTCCAGGGTCTGGAACTCCTCTTTCTTGTGGGTCATGGTATTGTAAATACGCAAAGCCATGGGTGGGTCTCCTTAGCGCTCAGAGGAGCGTTGATCTTCGGGTCGGGCAAAAATCATACGGCCAGCAGCGGTCTGTAAGACTTTGGTGACCACCACGCCGATTTCTTTATCCATAAATTCGCGTCCGTTTTCGATGACGACCATGGTGCCGTCGTCCATGTAACCGACGCCCTGGGCGTACTCTTTGCCTTCCTGGATGACGCGCACACTGAGCATTTCACCCGGGAGCAGGACGGACTTGACCGCATTGGCCAGTTCGTTGACGTTCAGCACGGTCACGCCTTGCAGCTCGGCGATGCGGTTGAGATTGTAATCGTTGGTCAGCACCGGACATTTGAGCTGGCGGGCGAGGATGACCAGTTTATCATCCACTTCGCGCACGCCTTCGACATCAATATCGCTCATGCGCACGGGGATGGTGGGTTCGCGCTGCAGCTGGGCCAGCACTTCCATGCCGCGGCGGCCGCGCTGACGGCGCAGACTGTCGGGCGAGTCGGCGATGTACTGCAGCTCGTTGAGTACGAAGCGCGGGATGAGCAGGGCGCCGGGCAGAAAGCCGGTGCGGGCGATATCGGCGATGCGGCCGTCAATGATCACGCTGGTGTCCAGCAGAATGGTGCGGCTGTCGGCCCAATTCGCGCCGCTGGGAGTTTCAGCGCCCGGCGCGCCAGAGGCTGCGGCGCGGCTGCCGGAAAGCTGCGAGGCCACCGCAAACAGGTCGTTTTGACGCATGACAAACAGCCATACGCCGATGTACCCAAAAATCAGCACCGCGGCGAACGGCAAAAGATCCCCAAACAGCCCTGGTAAACGGGAGAGGGGAAAAGACAGCAAAACGGCGATGACCAGACCCACGATGAGACCAGCGATGGCAGAGAACAGCGCCTGGGGCGAGATGCGCGCCAACAGAGCGCGCAGGGAGCGCATGGGGCGTGAGGTGATATAGGGGGTGAGAATTAGCCCGATGAGGGCACCGACCAGGCCCACCGTGAAGGCGTACTGCTCGACGGTGAAGGTGGAAACCACAGAGTTGTTTTCTGCGGCGGCCTGGCCCAGGAAGGATCCGACTGCTACTCCAATGATGGAAAAAACGATCATGCCAATTAAACGCAAAATAAATTCAGAGCTCATGATTCCTCCAAATATAGAATAGATGTTAATGTGCGAAATAAATCGCCAACGAATGCAGTGTATGAGGATGATAGCACGGCTGAGATGGGAAGTCAAATCATTTGCATCGAGAGAGTCGGAGGCGCCGTGCGCCTAATCGCTCTCCATGCGCGGGCGGTATTGCAGGGCCTCGGCCAGGTGGGCCGCGGTGATGGCTTCGCTGCCGGCCAGATCCGCGATGGTGCGCGACAGCTTGAGCACGCGGTGATAGGCGCGGGCCGAAAGCTGGAGCTGCCGCATGGCCGATTTCATCAGCGCGCGGCTGCTTTCATCTAAAACGCAGTACTGGCGCAGCTCGCCCGGCCCCATTTCGTTGTTGCAGGTGATGCCTGTGCCCTCAAAGCGCGCGCGCTGGCGTTCGCGGGCCGCCTCGACTCGCGCTTTGACCGCGGCAGAAGTCTCCCCCAGGCGGGCGTCGCTGAGCTTGTCATATTCCACCCGCGGCACTTGAATGTGAATGTCAATGCGGTCCAGCAGCGGCCCGGAGATGCGCTTTTGGTACTTGGTGACGACGCCTGCCGAACAGGTGCAGGGCCGCAGCGGGTCGCCGTAATAACCGCAGGGGCAGGGGTTCATGGCCGCCACCAGCTGAAAATTGGCCGGAAAGGTCAGCGAACCCTGGGCGCGGCTGATGGTGACGATTTTATCTTCCACCGGCTGGCGCAGCACCTCCAATACGCGCACGCCAAATTCCGGCAGCTCGTCCAGGAAGAGCACCCCGCGGTGCGCCAGCGAAATCTCGCCTGGGTGGGGCCAATTGCCGCCGCCCACCAGCCCGGCGTGGCTGATGGTGTGGTGGGGGGCGCGGAAGGGGCGCGTGCGCACCAGGGGAACGCCCGCGGGCAGCTGGTCGGCCACCGAGTAGATGCGGGTCACATCCAGGGCTTCATCAATGCTCATCGAAGGCAATATGGCGGGCAGGGCGCGCGCCAGCAGGGTCTTGCCCGCGCCGGGCGGCCCCATCATGAGGATGTTGTGCGCGCCCGCGGCGGCCACTTCCAGCGCGCGTTTGACATGCTCTTGCCCCTTGATCTCGCGAAAATCCACCCCGGCGAAAATTTCCTCTGGGGCCTGATCTTCCGCGGGAACCGGTTGGATGCGTTCAAAGCCGCTCAGATGGCGCTGCAAATCGGCCAGGGAATGGACCGGGATCACCTCCAGGTCGGGGATCAGGCTGGCCTCGGCGGCATCGGCCTGCGGCACAAACACGCGCCGCATGCCCTGGCTGCGCGCCACCGCCGCCATCGGCAGCACCCCGCGCACATGCCGCACCGAACCATCCAGAGACAGTTCCCCAATCACCAGGCTGTCTTCCAGCTCGCGCGGATCCACTTGCTCTGAAGCTGCCAGCACTCCCAGGGCGATGGGTAAATCGTAGGCAGGGCCTTCTTTACGCACCGCAGCGGGGGCCAGATTGACCGTGACGCGCTTGCGCGGAAAAGACAGCCCGGCGTTCTTGATGGCCGCCTGCACGCGCTCGCGGCTCTCCTGTACGGCGGCGTCCGGCAGGCCGACGATGACCATGCCCGGCAGGTTGGCCGAAGTGTCTACCTCCACTTCGACGATGACCCCCTCCAGACCGATGACGGCGCAAGAAAAGACGCGGGCAAGCATGAAATGAGTATAAAAGCGGCCTTGCAGAAAGTCAAACGCTGCGGCGCGGCGGTTTTGGGGGATTGATTTTTGATTTAATGGGTATATAATCCCCGATTATTCGCTAGTTTCAGGCAGGCAGACATGTACAGGCAGACGATTGCAGCAGTGCTGTTTTTATTGGTTTTTCTGGCGGCGTGCGCCGCGGCCCATGTACGCCGCGGCGCTGCTGCACCATCACGCCATCCGCGACCTGCCGGTGGTGAATGAACACGGCGTTTTAATCGGTCTGGCTTCTGCCTGGGGGTCGGTTTGCGGGCTGCACCC
>NZ_LGCM01000010.1 GCF_001306035.1 Levilinea saccharolytica | reverse complement strand
GACTTCACCGTGCTGGTAGGGGCTCATCGTGCCCGGGTCCACATTGATGTAGGGGTCCAGCTTTTGCACGGCCACCTTGAAGCCGCGCTCCTTCAGGGCGCGTCCCAAAGCCGCCGCCGTAACCCCCGCGGTTACCGCCACGCGTACCCCCTCGCCCACCCCCACCGCCTTTGGCGGCGGACTGGGTCAGATCGCCTTTGTCTCCGATCGTTCCGGTACCTTCCAGTTGTGGATCATGAACGCCGACGGCTCTCAGCAGCGTCAGCTCACCGATATGCCCAATGGAGCCTGCCAGCCCGCCTGGTCGCCCGACGGCAGCCAATTGGCGTTCATCTCTCCTTGCGCGGGGAAACGCAACGAAATTTACGAGAACGCCCAGATTTACCTCATGAACGCGGACGGCAAAAATATCCGCCTCATGCCCCGCACCCAGGCCGGTGATTTTGATCCCGCCTGGTCTCCGGAAGGTTCCCGCATCGCCTTCACCTCCATGCGCAACGGCGTTCCGCACATCTTTGTGCTCGACATGAGCGAGGACACCCTCTCCGAGGTCTCCGATACCCGCCATGCCGATTTCCAACCTGCCTGGCGTCCAGGTGCCCGTCAGCTGGCCTTCGTGCGCAAGATGACCTTCAACCACATCTGGATTATGTCCGACCAGGGCTTTACCCAGTTCCAATACAGCTCCAGCGGGGATGTCAACGACACCGCGCCGGTGTGGTCTTCGGACGGTGAATTCCTGCTCTACACCCGCAGCAAGATTTCTCCCACCATCCCCTGGATCCAGCTCCTGGCCTACGAGAACCGCAGCTCTGGTCCCGAATTGCGCATCCCGCCCCTGAATTCTCCCGATATCGGTCCCGTTTCAGATCCCGATATCTCGCCCGATAATTTGTGGATCATCTATGAAAGCTGGCCGGACGGGCGCAACCACGATATCTTCCGGGTGGATATCAACGGTGCTGACCGTATCCGCCTCACCAGCGACCCCGGTTTCGATTTTGGCCCCGTCTGGAGGCCGATGACAGCCCTCACCGCGCCTTAGCCCATCCCCTTCTTCCGGAGATCAACTTATGTCTGTCGCTGTTGGGGCGCTGCTCCACAACCGCTATCGGATCGAGAATATCATCGCCCGCGGCGGCATGGGCGCGATCTACCGTGCTGTGGATGAAAGCCTGGGCGTGGCCGTGGCTGTCAAAGAGAATCTCTTCGGCTCACAAGAATCCACCCGCCAATTCCGCCGCGAAGCCACCATCCTGGCCAGCCTGCGCCATCCCAACCTGCCGCGCGTTACCGACCACTTCGTCATCGAAGGCCAGGGGCAGTATCTGGTCATGGATTTCATCGAGGGTGAAGATCTGCTGACGCGCATCGACCGCCGCGACCGCATCACCGAAGAAGATATCGTCCTCATCGGCTCCGCGGTCTGTGATGCCCTGACCTACCTCCATTCCCGCACCCCGCCCGTCATCCACCGCGATATCAAGCCCGGCAATATCAAAATCACCCCTGCCGGTCAAATTTACCTGGTGGACTTCGGTCTGGCCAAGACCATCGACCCCGGTCAGGCCACCACCATCGGCGCTCAGGCCCTCACCCCCGGCTACGCCCCGCCCGAACAGTATGGGCAGGGCACCGAGCCGCGCTCCGACCTATACGCCCTGGGGGCCACCCTCTATGCCGCCCTCACCCACACCATCCCCGAAGACGCCCTGGCGCGCGCGATGGGCAGCGCCCAACTGACCCCCATCCTCAAACTGAACCCGCGCGTCTCCACCGCGCTCACCGCCGTCATCGAAAAGGCCATGTCGGTGCAGATGGATGACCGCTACCCCTCCGCCGACGCCTTTAAGCAGGCCCTGCTTTCGGCCAATACCGCCGCCCGGCAGCGCATTTTACAGACATCTGAGACGGTGATGCCCGCGTCCTCCAACCAGGCGGTAGTCGGCTCCATCATCGGCGCAGCCGCCAAACCCAAACAGCGATCTTTCCCCTGGCTGCTGGCGGCCTTTGGCGGCCTGCTGGCGGTTGGGTTGTGTCTGGCGCTGGTCTTTTTCGTCCTGCGCGGCCAGCTGCCCTCTGCCGCCCTTTCAACCCCCTCTCAGCCTGCTCCCACCGCCGCCCTGGCCGCGGCCGCAGACACACCCAGCCCCACCCAGCCCCTGCCGCCGCCTGTCAGCCCCACAGATACCCTGCCGCCACCTCTCACCGCCACCCCAGAGCTGCCCACCCCCACGCTGCCTCCCCAGGCCACCGCTCTCGGCGGAGACCCCGGCCAGATCGCCTTTGTCTCCAACCGCACGGGGACCTATCAGATTTTCACCCTGCGCCTGGATAACAATCAGGTGACGCAGGTCACCGACCTGACCGATGGGGCCTGCCAGCCAGATTGGTCGCCGGATGGGCAGCGCCTGGTGTTTGTTTCCCCCTGCCGCGCCCGCCAGGCCACCTACAAAGGCTCCAGCCTATTTCTCATCAATACCGACGGCAGCGGCCTGACCCCCCTGGTGTCTTCCCCCGGCGGTGACTTTGAACCGGATTGGTCACCCGACGGCGCCAAAATCGCCTTCACCTCCATCCGTCAGAATAACGTGCCCTACGTGTTCATCTACGATCTGGCCGCCAACCGCGCCGCCCGCCTTACCAACACCGCCACCAATGAAATCCGTCCCACCTGGTCGCCCAGCGGTGAATGGATCGCCTTCGAAAGCACCCGCCTGGGCGTGCTCCAGATTTGGGTCATGGACGCCGAGGGGAAAAATGTGCGCGAATTCTCCCGCCAATCCGACGGCGCCGCAGCCTACCCTGCCTGGAGCCCCGCCGGGGATGTGATCGTCTTTTCCCGCGGTTCCAACGCCCAGGGGCTGGTCTCCAAGCAGTACCCGGCCATCAGCACCGACACCTTTCCGGTGTCCGAATTTCGCCCAGCCCTCAACGCGGCCTACAGCCCCGATGGTTTTTGGCTCTTGTTTGAAAGCACCCAGGACGGAAATCTGGATCTGTACCGCATGAACAGCCTCTCCGGCGCCAACCTCACCCGCGTCACCGATGACCCCGCCGAAGATTTCGACGCCGTCTGGCGGCCTGCAAGCAACTGACCTCCCATCCGTTAACAGAAACAACCGCCTGGCCATCCGTTGCACGGCTGCCAGGCGGTTGCTGTTTTTCTTTCCAGCAGGTTACTTGCGCGTTTCCTGCCCTGCCGCCGGTCCCAAGGGGCGCTTGCCCAACAGTTGCGCCGCGTAAGGATCCGCGAACAGTTCCGGCGTCCCGCCCGTATGCCAGAACAGCACCGTTTCATCGGGCTTAAAGAACTTCTTGCGGATCAGATCAATCATGCCGCCCGCAGCCCGACCCGTGTACACCGGGCCTAAGAGCATCCCTTCCGCCTGGGCAAAAAGCTCAATTGCCTCTTTTTCCGATTCGCCCATCACTGCGTAGCCTGCCCCCAGGTAGTCCGCGTTCACCAGAACCTCTTCCGGTCGGAAAGTAATTTTCTCACCAAAGCGTGTAGATGCCTCGCTGGCCATCGCGGCGGTGGTTTCCCGCATTTCATCCACCGGCACATCAATGCTGACGGCCAGGATTTTCCCCTTGAACCCCTTCAGCTTCGCCCCCAAAAGCATCCCCGAAAGCGTTCCGCAGGAAGAAGACGGCACAATGATCCAATCTGCTTCCACCCCCTGATTCACCAGCTCGTCCATGGCCTCCACATAACCCAAAGCGCCGGTCGCGTTCGAGGCACCCAAAGGGATTTTGTAAGGCCGACGTCCCGCCTCCCAGGCCTGCTCAAAGGTGCGCTCAAAGGTCTGGTTTCGTTCCGGCCGCTTTGTCCAAACGATCTCCGCTCCAAACAAATGATCCACCAACAGGTTCCCACTGGGCATTTCCGGTTCCTGACCGTTGAGCACCAGGATGCAGTCGAACCCAAAGCGCCGCGCCAGGGCCGCCGTCTGACGGCAGTGGTTGGATTGAATGCCGCCCATCGTCACCAACGTTTTCGCACCGTTGGCCTGAGCCTCTGCAATCACATATTCCAATTTGCGGGTCTTGTTTCCCCCAAAGGCCACGCCTGTCTGGTCATCGCGTTTCACCAACAGCCGCGGGCCGCCGAGAACTGCGCTGAGCCGCGGTAACGCTTCCACCGGGGTGGGTAGATGGGCAATACGAACTCTCGGAATCATGCAAGCATCTCCTGTCGGGTGCGCGCCTTGCCTAGCCGCCGCATCAACGCCAGCAGTCGGGGCAAAGTACGCGTGTAAAGGGAATAGAACCAAGGACGGCTCGCAAAGTCCCAGGCGCCCAGCGTGCGAATCACGCGGCCGCCCAGGCCCTCTTTGAACCGGTAGACACCCCACATCGAATCGCTCTCCTCAAACCGATCAGGTGCGCCCCACAAATCGTACACGGTGCACCCCTTGGCCCGCGCCAGCCGCATGGCTTCCCACTGCAGCAGGTAATTGGGCATTGCCTCGCGGTGCGCATTTCGCGACATCCCATACAAATACCAGGCCCGGCCCCCAAAATGAAACAGGATCAGCCCCGCCACGGTCTCGTCTCCCACCGCGGCCAGCAATACTTCTGCCATACCAGCTCGCAGAAAGCGTTCCCACACCTGCCGGTAATACCCCTCACCGCGGATCACGAACCCGTCCCGCACTGAGGTCTCAGCGTACATGCGGTACACATCTGCCAGGTCCGCCTCACCGCCAGAACGGATCACAACCCCTTTCCGTTCCGCCAGACGCAGGTTATAGCGGGTTTTCTGCTTCATGCGCCCCAAAAGCACCTCATCCGGCGCATCCACATTCACCCAAACCGTGTTTTTAAACTGCACCTGGCCGTCAGAATAACGCCAGCCGCGCTGCATCAACTCTTCACTCACGCGCGCGCCCACGGCGTCTTCCTGGGCGTCTTCCGCCCCTGGAACACCCACCCCCAACTGCACTTCCGGGTCCATTTTGATCATGATGGCCCCTTCCGCGCGGGCAAAGGCCTGCAAGTCGTCCAGCACCTTTCGGCGCAGCCCCTCATTGGCCCAATCCAGCAGCGGGCCGCGCGGCGCATACAGCACATTCACCCCAAAATTGATCCCGCCCGCGCGCAGCGGCCGTTTCAGCACCAGCGCCGCCGCTTCCGGCACGCCCCCATCCCCTTCCCACACCAGCGGGCAGGCCTCCCAACCGTTGGCTTTCTTGGCCTGTGCCCATTCCCAGCTTTGCAGCACATGCGCCCCTGGCAAGCCGCGAACCACCTCATTCCAGGCCTCACCCTGCAGATCCAGCGCACGCCTCATGCTTTGGCTCCTCGCGCCCAGACAGAAACGGCCTCCGCGTGGGCTGTGCAGATCGGCTGGGGCAGCGCTTCGGGTGCAAAATATCCCAGTTCCCGAATTTCTTCGGTACAGGTCAGTTTGCCGCCCACAGCCTCGCCCCGATACAGAAAAAACAGCCCGTTTCCGCGCGGGTCGTCATAGGGGAAGACCCCCACCAGACCGCCAATGCGCACTTCCAGACCCGTTTCTTCGCGCGCCTCGCGCACCGCAGCCGCCTCGGGCAGCTCATCCACTTCCACAAAGCCCGCTGGAAAATACCACATATCCTTCCACGGGTCAAAAGCGCGCCGCGCCAGCAAAGCTTTGCCGTTAGCTTCCACCGCCACCCCCGCCGATACCTTCCAATGCGGGTAAAAGACCCACCCGCAGGCTGGACAGGCCTCGCGTTCATGCTGATCGTCCAGTACCATCTGCAAGTAGGTCCCGCACATCAGGCAGTAGTGGCTCATTGTGCCTCTCCTCCTGCCTGCCTCCGCCCCGTCCACCACTGGTACAGGCGGTACAGTGTGGGGTGATAAACATGCTCCCAGGCGCTGGCCGCCCGCTGCAGCTTGCCGCCAAAACCGCGCTTAAAGCGGTACACGCCCCACAATCCGACCGAGCGATGTTCAAACTGTGCTTCCAAAACCTCTTCTTCCTCGTCGGGCACGCCCCACAAGTCATACGTTGTGCATCCGTGGCTGCGCGCCCAGCGCATGGCCTCCCACTGCACCAGATACGTGGGCATCCGATTGCGCTCTTCGTCGCTGGATGCGCCGTAAAAATACCAGGAGCGCTCGCCGTGCGCAAAAACCATCACCCCCGCCAGCGGCTGACCTTCATATTCCGCCAGCAGCAGCGCCCGTTCCTGCACCGGAAAGCAGTCAAAAGCCTTTTGATAATAGGCCGGGGTATGTACCCCAAAGTCGTCCCGCGCGCCAGTGACAGCCATCAGACGATTAAAGGCCCCCACATCTTCCGACTGCCGCACCACCACGCCTTTTTTCTCGGCCAGTTTAATGTTGTAGCGCGTCTTTTGCTTCATCCGCCCCAAAATGTCAGCTTCGCTGCCGCTCAGATCCACCACCAGGGTGCGCCGCGGTTGGATCGTTGCGGCGCCCTCCACAAAGCCGTTCATCTGGGCGCGGCGTTTTTCATCCAACGGTTCCCAGGCATCTGGCTCCACTTTCAGGAACACGGCCCCCTCGCGGCGGCAGGCGGCGTGAATTTCCGGCCACAATCCCGCCCAGTCTTCGCCCAGCGGCCCCTTGGGCACATATCCCACCGAAACACCAGGCAAGGCTCGCCGGAATAACACCAGCGCCCCGCTGCCGCCGTGTACCACCGGCACCGGCCGCCAACCAAACGTGCGCTTCAGCGCGCCCCAGGCAGCGCTTTGCAGCACATGGGCCTGCGGGTGTCCCGCTGTGAAGCGTTCCCAAGCGTCAAGGGTGAGGATGCTCATGGTTAAATCGAGGTCATTTCCGGCGGGGGTGGGGTCGCCTGCACCGCCGATTCAGGGATCAATTCGTCCAGCAGGTGGATGATCGAGGTTGAGTCACCTTCGCGCGCCAACCGCACCAGTTCGTCCACCGCCGCGCGCAGCTGCGGCCCGTACAGACTTTCCTGCCCGTCCAGACGGAAAATATCGGGGTGTTGGGTCTTGGAGAAGGTTTGTCCCTCATCCCACAGGTCTTCGCTCAGTTTTTCGCCTGGGCGAATGCCGGTGAAAACCACCTCAATGTCCCGCCCTGGTTCCAAACCTGAAAGACGGATCAAGTCTTCAGCCAGGTCCATAATGCGCACCTGCTGGCCCATATTCAGCACAAAGGTCTCGCCGCCTTCCCCCAGCGTGCTGGCCTGCAGCACCAAATGCACCGCTTCGGGGATGGTCATAAAGTAGCGCTTCATATCCGGGTGGGTGATGGTCACCGGCCCGCCGCGCGCAATTTGCCGTTTAAACGAGGGCACCACGCTCCCGCGGCTGCCCAGCACATTGCCAAAACGCACCACCGAGAAACTACGCCCGGAGCGCTGCGCCGCATCCAACACGGCCATTTCCGCCACTCGCTTGGTGGCCCCCATCACGTTGATGGGGCGAATGGCCTTATCCGTGGAAATCATCACCATGCGGTCCACATTGTACAGCAGTGCCGCCTGCACCACGTTGAACGTCCCCAGGATGTTGTTGGTCACCGCCTCTTCCACGTTGACTTCCATCATGGGCACATGCTTATGGGCCGCAGCGTGAAAGACCACCTCCGGCCGATAGCGGGCGAAAACCGTCTTCAGCCGTTCCAGGTCGCGCACATCCGCAATCACCGGCCGTGCGTGCAGCCCAGGGAAGCTTTCCTGAAGCTCCATCAGCGCCTCAAAAATGCTGTTTTCGCCGTGTCCCAGCAGCAGCAGTTCCGACGGCCCCCAGCGTGCGATCTGACGGCACAGCTCGCTGCCGATAGAGCCTCCCGCACCCGTCACCAGCACCACCCGTCCCCCCAGCGTAGCCCCCACCAGCTCATCCTGCAAATGGGCCGGCTCCCGCCGCAGCAAGTCGGTAATATCCACTTCGCGCAGGCGGCTGATGCTCACCTTACCGCCCAACAGTTCATAAATTCCCGGCATGGTGCGGAAAGGAACCCCCTTCAGGCGGCACACATCCGCCACCAAACGCACCACCCGCCCCGGAGCGCTGGGGATGGCGATAATCACCTCATCCACATGGCGCGAATCCAGGGTTTGCTCCAGATCGGTCAGCGGACCAAACACCTGCAAACCGTAAATTTGCTGTCCTTTTTTCGAAGGGTTATCATCCAAAAAACCCACCGCGGCCATATTGAGCTGCGGGTTCTTCTGCAATTCGCGCACCACCAGCGCCCCCGCATCGCCCGCGCCCACCACCAGCACATGCCGCGTGTGCGCGCTGCGCCCGGCCACCGAGGCTAAAATGCGGTTTTCCGCCAGCAGCCGCAAGGTGAAGCGCAAGCCTCCCACCATCAAGATGGAAAGCAGCCAATCAATCACCAATACTGAGCGGGGAAAACCAACGAAAAAGCCCATCGCAAACAGGCTGGTGATGGCCATCGAAACCAACACCGAGGCTGCCGTCACCGCCGCCAGGATCAGTTTTAATTCCTGCACGCTGGCGTACAGCCACAAGCGCCGGTACAGGCCAAAGAAATGGTACACCACCGGTTTGATAACCAGCGCCAACCCTGCCAGCCAGTAAGCGCTGGGCAGGTATTGGAAAAATTGCGCGCCCAGTTCCAAGCGCAGCACATAACTGCCCAAAACGGAGATGATGATGAGCACCAGATCCCCCAACAGCACATAACGATTGCGTACATTCGGTTGGGCTTTCATGGGGAACTATTGACCTCGCAGTCCAATCACCGTGCCGACCGTCCGCACCAGAATTAAAAAGTCCAGCAGCAGGTTGCGGTGCTTAATGTAATACAAATCATATTCCAACTTCACGCCCGTATCGGCCACATTCGAAGCATATCCAAAATTCACCTGCGCCCATCCGGTCAGTCCCGGTTTCACCAGCAGCCGCGCCCGGTAAAAGGGCACATGCTCCTGCAGTTCATCCACCAACTCTGGGCGTTCGGCGCGCGGCCCCACCAGGCTCATGTCTCCGCGCAGCACGTTGATAAACTGCGGCAGCTCATCCAGATGACTCTTGCGCATAATGCGCCCCACCCAGGTCACACGCTGATCGTTCTCCGTGGCCATGCGCGCCCGGCCGTCGCGCTCTGCATCTTTGCGCATGGTGCGGAATTTGATAATCTTATACACATCCCCGCTCTTCCCCAGGCGTTCCTGGGTGTAAAAGATCGGGAAGCCGTCATCCAGCAAAATTGCCAGCGCCCCCACGGGCAAAAACAGCAGGAAGAACAACCCGCCCACCAGCGAGCCCACGATATCCAGCAGGCGCTTCAGCGCTTCATAAAACTCGCTGGCGTGCACATGGTCAAAGAACGAGCGCAAAATCCAGTCGGATTGCAGCAGGAAGATAGGTACGCGCCCCAACAGCTCCTCATACACAATCGGCATGGTCTTAACTGTCAGGCCTTTTTCTTCGGCGTTGATTAAAGCCTCGAACAGATCTTCCTTCATCTCCCCCGAAATGGCCAGAATCAGATCGGTGATCTGCTGCTCCTGCACAATCCGCATCAGGTCGCGGCTGCCCCCCAACACGGGAACTTTCGCAACCTCCGTGCCAATCTTCTGCGGGTCGTCGTCAATCAAGCCGGTCAAATAAAAGGGCGGCGGCCAAATCTCTTTGATCACCGCGGCCAGTGTCGACCCCGCGCGGCCAGCCCCCACAATCAAAACCCGCCGCAGAAACTGCGGCGCAGAAAAAACACTGATATAGGTGAAGCGCCAGACCAGGGTCAGCACAGTCTCGGCAATGATGAACACCGCCACGCTGAAACGCGGCAGGGAGCCTTTGGGGGAAAGAAAGAAGACCAGCAGATACACCCCCAATCCAGCCAGCGCCGCCAGCGCCACCCCCGCCAGGGTATCCTTGCGCCGCCCCGCCCGCCGCAAATCATACAGCTCCACCAACAGCAAAAACCAACCCACCGGCAGCAGGTAGAACCAAAACGGCGGTCGTTCAAGCAAGAAGGTCAGCGAGAAATCCAGCCAGTTATCGCGCGCGCCCCAGAAATACAACGAGATCAGCAGCGCCAGGCCGCTGACCACCAGATCACCCAGGATCAACACGACCCGCCGTTCCGCTGGGGGCAGTCGCCACAAAAACGGCTTGTTCGTATGTTTCACGGTGCTCATAGCGTCTCTACGCCTCGCGCTGCCCGCGTACCACGCTTGCCAAAAAACCGCCCCCCCAGGCAAAATGCATGGTCGCAATCGCTAACGGAACTCCCAACAGCATTTTGAAGTCCCGTTTCCGAACCGCCGTGGGCACCGCCCCGGCCAACAGCGCAAGGAGATAGATTCCAACCTCCAAAAGTAGCATCCAGCGGGCCAAAGCCCAAAACAGCGATAAAACACTCAGTACCAGAACACTCAGGACAAATAACGGCGGCAGCGCCTGCCGCCACCGCAAGGTTTTGGGGTAGCGCCGCAGCATGCGGTACTTCCAATAACCGTAGCGCCAATACTGGCGCGCCAGCCCCCCCAGGGTTGCCCGCGCAAAATACACCGAGCGGATTTGTGGATCCAGCCACACCACCCCGCCGCGCAGGCGAATGCGGGTGTTAAACTCGTAATCTTCGTTCGTCAGCAGCGTTTCATCAAAACGCCCAATTTCTTCCGCATAAGCGCGGTAGAAAGCCCCAAAAGGGACCGTATCCACCGCTCCGGCCTGGGTGGTGTAGCGGTAGCGCGCATCCCCCACGCCCAGCTTATGCGCCGCGGCGGCTGCAATCGCCCGCGCTGTCCAGCTCGGCCCTCCGGGCGCAATCTCCCACACCCCGCCCACATTCTGTCCGATCCCGGCGCGCACCGCCGTCACCGAGCGTTCCACATAATCCGGCGCCGGACGGGAATGTGCATCCAAACGCACAATCACCTCACCCTGTGCCGCCGCCAGCGCGCAATTTAACGCCGCCGGAATGTTCCGCCGGGGGTTATCGACCACGCGCAAATGCATCTCAGGATATTCGGACGCAAACGCGTTCACAATCGCGCGCGTCTGGTCAGTGGATAGGCCGTCCGCCAGGATCACTTCCATTTCTGCCTGCGGAAAGGTCTGCTGAAGCAGAGCCTCCAAGAGCAGCCGAATGGTGGCTTCTTCATTGTAACATGGAATAATCACCGAAACGGTTGGCATTCGCACCCCGTCCGTGCCTTAAAAAACCGGCCTTAACCCGCGTTGTATAGCACGCAGGTTAAAGCCAGATGGTTCAGAAGATCTATCCCCATAACGGTTTGGGGGGATCGGAAAGTCTTCATTCGGAAGGAAACGGCCCGCCGAGATCCCGGCAATCGGCCGCATCGCCGCTTACTTGCAGCAGCAGCCGCCCTCGTCTTTGCACGGCACAATTGCCACAGCCTCAACTTCCACGGCCACGCCCTTCGGCAGTGCCGCCACCTGCACCGCGGAGCGAGCGGGGGCGTCGGCGGTGAAAAACTCAGCGTAGACGGCGTTCATCGCCGCGAAATCGTTCATGTCCCGCAAAAATACGGTGGTCTTCACCACATTTTCAAGGGTCGTCCCAGCCGCTTCCAGGATGGCCTTCAGGTTCGTCAATGCCTGCCGCGTCTCAGCCTGCACACCGCCTTCCACCACCGCGCCGCTGACCGGGTCTAACCCAATCTGCCCAGCGGTGAAGACCAGGTGACCAGCGCGCACCCCCACCGAATACGGCCCAATGGCTTTGGGAGCTTTTTCAGCAGTCACGACCTTACGTTCACAGCAATCACACATGTTCTTCCTCCTGAAGGGATAGGTTGATCATACTATTGTAAGCCATTCACTCCTTTTGGTAAAGTTCTCCTAACAGTTTCCGCACGCCTTTCTTAAAGTCGGAAAAGGGTTGAAAAAAGCGACCTTCACCGGTAAATTGTAGGTTCCTACACCAACAAGCACCGAGGAAGGTCAAAATGGAGTCTAGCACAGAAGGCAGCCAAACGGAACAGGCGGAAGGGAAAATCATTGATGTAAGGCATTTGATGGCGTATTTACAGAGGGTAAAAGATGGGCGAAAACGGCGAGGGATGCGCTATCGGTTGGAGATCATCCTGGTCTTATTCATTCTCGCGAAACTGTGTGGGCAGAACAAAATCTATGGGATCGCCGATTGGGTGCAACAGCAGAGCGAGTATTTGATTGCAGCATTGCAGCTAAGGCACATGCGTTTACCGCACCACAGCACGTATCGGCGCGTATTGACGGATGAAATTGACGCAGAAGAATTGGAACGAGTGGTGGGGGAGTATCTAAGCCAACTGCCTCGCAAAGGGCAGGACACGGTCATTGCCATCGATGGCAAAACCGTGCGTGGGACGATAACGTTGGAAGATCCCTTTGGCTTACATCTGTTGGCAGCCTATCTGCCTGGGGAAGGGATCGTCTTGATGCAGATGGTGGTAGAAAAGGACAAGGAAAACGAGATTGTGGTCGCCCCAAAGCTCTTGGAATGCCTGGATTTGCGTCAAAAAGTGGTCATTGGGGATGCGATGCACACGCAAAGACAGTTATCGATCCAAATTGTGGCGGCCGAAGGTGATTTTGTCTGGATCGTCAAGGATAATCAGCCCAATACGCGTGAAGCCATCGAACGGTTATTCGCACCGGAGAAATCTCGCCCCGGTTTTGGCTGTCCGCCGATGAATTTCCGCACTGCAAAAACCACCGAAAAGCAAGCTGGGCGCATTGAAGAACGTACTATTCAGGTCAGCAGCCTATTGAATGATTATTTGGATTGGCCGCATGTGGAGCAAGTTTTCAAACTGGAACGTCGCTTTACCTACCTGTCTACCGGGCTGGTAGAAACACAAGTGCAGTACGGGCTAACCAGTCTGACCGCCCGAAAGGCCTGCCCCAAACGGTTACTGAAAATTATCCGCAGTGAATGGGGCATTGAAAATGGTCTGCATTACCGCCGCGATGTCACCTATCAGGAGGATCAAACCCGCATCACTGCCAAAAGCCTGGGACGCGTGATGGCAACAATCAATAATTTGGTTATCGGCTTGATTAATCATCAGGGCTTTGTTAATCATGCCCATGCTCGCCGTGTGTTCAATGCTTGCCCAGCTAAGGCTTTAGCCCTCATTGTTGGACTTTAAGAAAGCCCTGACAGTTTCCGGTCATGCCGAAGCAAACGGCCTGCCCTGGGTGGGGCAGGCCGCTGAGTTATGGGTCAAAGTACGGCGCAGCGCCTAGTATTCCAATTCCGTCTTGGTGGTCACCCGCTTCCGGAACACCCAATAAGACCAACCCTGATAAATCAGCACCACCGGCACAAAGATCAGCGCCACAATGCTCATCACGGTCAGTGTGTACGGACTGGAAGCCGTGTTGTACACCGTCAGGCTCAAATCCGCCCCCAGGCTAGAAACCATTACCCGCGGGAACAGGCTCATGAAAATGGTCGCCATCGAGAACACCACCGTGATCGCGGTCATCACAAACGCCCAGCCGTCCATCTTCTGCCGGATGAACCAGCCAGCCGCTGCCAGCGCCAGTACCGCCCCAATCGGCACGGGGCCGGGGTTGATCCCCAGCTTGGTCAAAATATCGGTCGCAAAGTAAGCTGCCGCCGTGTAGGCCACAAGCACCGCCAGCGAGAACGGCCACACCCGCCAGGCCGCCTTGCGCGCCTTATCTGCAAGCTCCCCTTCGGTCTTCAGCGTCAGGAAGATGGCCCCGTGCAGGATGAACCCCAACAGCGATACCAGGCCGCCCAGCAGCGCAAAGGGGTTGAGTAAATTCCAAAAACCGCCCACATAGTTTTGCGCGGCGTCAATCGGCACACCGCGGACAAAATTCGCAAACGCCACGCCCCACAGCAGGGCCGGAACCAGGCTGCCTGCAAAGATGGCCCAATCCCAAAAACTGCGCCAGCGCGGGTTTTCATCTTTGCTGCGGAATTCAAACGCCACCCCGCGGAAGATCAACGCAATCAAAATTAGAAAGAGCGGCAGGTAGAACCCGCTGAACAGCGACGCGTACCATCCCGGAAAAGCAGCAAAAGTCGCCCCGCCTGCCGTCAGCAGCCAGACTTCATTTCCATCCCAGTGCGGTCCGATGGTGTTGATGATCATACGGCGGCGGCGGTCATCCTTGGCCAAGAACGGCATCAAAATCCCCACGCCAAAATCAAAGCCCTCCAGCACAAAATAGCCGATGTACAGGACAGCAATCAGAATAAACCACAAAGTGTTAAGGTCCATGTCCAGGCTCCTTTATTCCCAGTACGCTTCTTCTTTAACCGGGTGCTGCTTTTTCACCTCAGGGGCCGGCCCTGCCTTGGCATACTTCGCCAACAGGTACACATCCGCCGCCATCAACACCGCGTACACCAGCGTGAAACCAATCAGGCTGGTCAGCACCATGCCCGCTGTCAAAGTCGGTGAAACCGCGTCTGCTGTCTTCATATACCCATACACCACCCACGGCTGACGGCCCATCTCGGTCAGCAGCCACCCGGCCGTGTTGGCCAGGTAAGGCAGCGCCATCGCCAGGCCGAACACCCCCAGGAATTTCACCTCACCCAGCGGGCGTTTGCGCATGACCCAATACAGGGCGTAGGCCGCCAGGAAGAACATCAAGAAACCCGCCCCCACCATCACGCGGAAAGTCCAATAGGCCATAAACACCGAAGGCACATAGTACCCCGGGCCGTATTTGGCTTCGTACTCCGCCTGCAAATCCAAAATCCCGCGCACCTCGCCGTCCAGGCGGTTGTAGCTCAGCAGGCTCAGCACCCGCGGGATACGAATATCCACCACATTCCGCCCGCCCGCCTGGTCAATGGCGCTGAATAAAGAGAACGGGGCCGGGTCTGCGCTTTCCCACAAGGCCTCTGCCGCCGCCATCTTCATCGGCTGCACCTGCACCATGCGCTGCGCCTGAGAATGGCCCACAAAGATCACCAGCAGAATGGACACCGCCCCAAAAATGGACGCCAGACGAAACGAACGCGAGAATACCCCTTCTTCTTTGCGGCGCAGCAGATGATACACGCTGATGCCCATCACAAAGAAAGCTGCCGTGGTGAAACCCGAAAGCACCGTGTGCGGGAATTGCAGCCACACATAGGGGTTAAACACCAGCGCCCCAAAATCGTTCATCACCGCCCGCCCATTTTCCACCGTAAAACCCACCGGCGACTGCATAAACGAGTTGGCGATCAAAATCCACAGCGCCGAAAGGTTGGAGCCAATCGCCACCAGCCAGATCGCTGCCAGATGGGCCTTCTTGGACAGTTTTTCCCAGCCAAAAATCCAAATCCCCAGGAAGGTGGATTCCAAGAAGAAAGCCAGCAAGGCCTCAATGGCCAGCGGTGCGCCGAAGATATCCCCCACAAAGCGGGAATAATCCGCCCAGTTCATGCCGAACTGGAACTCTTGCACAATGCCGGTGACCACGCCCATGGCAAAGTTGATGATGAACAATTTTCCCCAGAATTTGACCATCCGTTTGTACACTTCGCTGCCCGTTCGCACGTACAGCGTTTCCATAATCGCCACCAACACCGAAAGCCCCAGCGTCAGCGGCACAAAGAAAAAGTGGTACACGGTGGTCACAGCAAACTGCAGCTGCGAAAGTGATACTGGATTCATGCGCAGGTTCTCCCTTTCCGAATGAAATCAATGCTTGAATGCTTGTACCCCGTACCAGTGTAGGTCGCGGCGCAGCAAAACGCCATACCTGATTGTCACCGTCTGTCGTGCAATTTTTCACAGGTGCGGTCACCCTTTTGGCCGCTCCGTGGAGGAAAAAATCACCCTCCCGGCCTCATCCCTCAGCTTGAATTGCGTCAACGTTGGAAACATCGGCAAGGTTTGCCGCTCCACTCCATTTTAGCAAATCTTTGGGCTTCTGGTATAATTCAAAGCCTGTGAAGTCTATACATAAATCTCTCGCTTTCTCAGCGATCTCACGGTTTTGCGCCGTCACTATCCTCTCAAAACCGCCGGCGCACCTGAATAAAAGGACTCTATGCTGGAAAAACTCGCCTTAATCGAAGCCCGCTACCAAGAAATTGACCGCCTCATGGAGGAAGTTGCCTCCGATTATCAGCGCGTTTCGGAACTAAACAAAGAACGCCTGGAACTGGAACCCGTGGTGCTCAAAGCGCGCCAATACCGCCAATCACTGCAAAGCCTGGAGGACGCCCGCGCCCTGCAAGATACTGACGACGAAGACATGCGCACCCTGGCCGCCGCCGAAATTGAAGAACTTGTCCCGGCCATTGCCCAGTTGGAAAAAGAAATTAAAGCCATGCTGCTGCCCAAAGATCCGCGCGACGACCGCAACGTCATCGTGGAAATCCGCGCCGGAACGGGCGGCGACGAGGCCGCGCTCTTTGCCGCGGACCTGTACCGCATGTATATCCATTACGCTGAACAGCGCAAGTGGTCCATCGAAGTCCTCTCCGAAAGCGAAACCGGTATCGGCGGCTACAAAGAGATCATCTTCCTGGTCAAAGGCAAAGGCGCCTACTCCCGCCTCAAATTTGAATCCGGAGTCCACCGCGTGCAGCGCGTCCCCGCCACCGAGGCCTCCGGCCGTATCCACACTTCCACCGTCACAGTGGCCGTGTTAGCCGAAGTGGAAGAAGTCGATATTCAAATTCCAGAATCGGATATCAAAGTTGATGTCTATCGTTCTGCAGGGGCTGGCGGGCAGAACGTGCAGAAGAACTCCACCGCCGTGCGTATCACCCACATCCCTACCGGCATGGTGGTCGCCTGCCAGGACGAACGCTCGCAGCTGCAAAACCGTCTGCGCGCTCTCAGCATTCTGCGCGCCCGCCTGTACGAAATCGAAGAACAAAAGCGCATGTCCGAACGCGAAGCCTCACGCCGCTCCCAAGTCGGCACCGGCGAACGCTCTGAAAAAATCCGCACCTATAACTACCCCCAGTCCCGCGTCACCGATCACCGCGTGAACCTGTCTTCTTATAACATCGTCGGTGTTCTCAACGGAGATTTAGACCTGTTCATTGACGAGCTTTCCATGCGCGAAGAATCCGACCGCATGTCGGCGGTGGGCGAAAGCGACGATGACTAGCCTGGCGGAATGGCTGGCGCAAGCCCGCCAGAGACTATCTCACACCGCTGACCAACCGGCCCTCGAAGCCCAGGTGCTGCTGGCCCATGTGCTGCAAAAATCCCGCCCCTGGGTCATCGCCCACAGCGACCAGACCCTGGAAGCAGACCAAATCAACCTTCTCGAAACCAGCCTGTGCGCCTTGCAGGCTGGTTTTCCGCTGCCCTACCTCACCGGCCGTCAGGAGTTTTTCGGTCTGGAATTCGCCGTCAGCCCCCAGGTGCTCATCCCTCGGCCTGAAACCGAGCTGCTCGTGGAACTGGCCCTCGCCTGGCTGCGCGCCCACCCCGCCCGCCGCCGTGCCGCGGATGTCGGCACCGGCTCCGGATGCATCGCCGTCACCCTCGCTCACCACATTCCCGATCTCTCCCTCCTGGCTGTGGACCGCTCCGCCGCCGCCCTCAATATCGCGCGGCAGAATGCCCAACGCTGGCAAGTGAGCGAACGCATCCATTGGCTCCAATCTGACCTTCTCTCCGCCGTTTCGGACCGCCTGGATTTGCTGTGCGCCAACCTGCCCTACATCCCCACCCACAAGCTGGCCGACTTGCGTGTGACCCAGCACGAGCCGCGGCTGGCCCTGGACGGCGGCGCGGATGGGCTCGACCTCATCCATACCCTGCTCACTCAGGCCGCCCGCTGCCTGGCCCCTGCCGCCCTGATCCTGCTGGAAATTGAAGCCGAGCAGCCCGAGTCCGCCCTCGCTCTGGCCCGGCGCTGCTTTCCTCTGGCGCAGTCCGCAGTCCACACCGACCTGGCCGGGCTGCCGCGCCTGCTCTCGATTCAAACTTGATTCCCGTCGGGAGAAGCGATGATTCCCACCGCCATTTTCTCTTCCTCCCTGATCCATACCCCCTAGGACGGAGCCATGCCCACTACCCGCTGCCTGCCCATCGATTCACCCGAAGCTCTGCCTGCCGCCCTGCACGTGCTGAAAAACGGCGGCCTGGTGGCCTTCCCCACCGATACCGTTTACGGTCTGGGGGCGCCCATGCGCGATTCCCAGGCCATCGAGCGCCTGTTCCTGGCTAAAGGGCGCGACTTCAACAAAGCCATCGCCGTGCTCATCGGCGCACTGGAACAGTTGGATGAAGTCGCCGCCGAATTTCCCCCCCAGGCTCAAACCCTGGCACAGCGCTTTTGGCCCGGCGCCCTCACCCTGGTGGTCGCCGCCCGCCCCGAGCTGCCCGCAAACCTCTCGCCCCTGCCCACCGTGGGCGTGCGCATGCCCGATCACGCCGCCGCGCGCGCCCTGCTGGCCGCCGCCGGCCCCCTGGCCACCACCTCGGCCAATCTCTCGGGTCAGCCCAACCCCCTCACCGCCCAGGATGTGCTAGACCAGTTGGACGGCCGCCTGGACCTGCTCCTGGACGGCGGTCCAACCCCCGGCGGCGTGCCGTCCACGGTGGTGGACTGCACCCAGCCGCACCTGCCCATCCTGCGCCAGGGGCATTTAACCGCCGAATTAATCGCGGATGCCCTCAGCCGCAAAGACTGAGGGCATCGTTTCGTTTTAGTTTAACTGAGCCTGTCTAGCCGGGCCGCCGGAACGCCAGCCACAGACCCACCAGCGCCAGCGGCAGCAGCCCGCCCACACACACGGGTGAGGGCTGCGGCACAGCTCCCGAAACCGGCTCCACCGTCCGCGAAGGCTCCGCCTTTGGGGCAGGCGGTATGTTCGGGGTCTTGCCCTCCTGCGGCTGTAAACCGCCAGGGCTGACCGTCTCCGGCAGATCAAACTCCGTTCCTCGCGCCGGGGGCATGCTCTCCGGCGTGGCCTTGCTGCCCTCCGCCGTCACCTCATATGCCTGCCCATCCACCACCACAATCACGCGTTCGCCCAAAGCCAGCGCCGCGGCTACATCCGCGCGGGCGTCGGCCAGTTGAAAATACGCCGTGGAGAGGAAGCTGACTTTCTGCGTGCGCATCTGCTGCGGGTCAAAAGCCGTATCCGTCCACACGCCGTCCTGCAGCACAAAGGTGCGCGGCCACACCGCGCGCACGCGCTCGGCTGCCTCGCCTTCCATCTCCTGCGCCTGATCCGCCTGGCTCATCGCCCCTGCCCCTGCGGCCTTGTTCACCGCATCGGCCCCATAAGCCTCCGGCGCCGGCGCGGCCTGCATGCTCTCAAACTGCTCGGCGGCGATGCGCTCCTGGCTTTGCGCCCCCAACACCGGCTGATCCTCGGTCACCAGGTAAGACGTGTAGGGGGTCACGATGCCGTAGCGCACGCTGATGCGCACAATCTGGTCAATCGTCTCAGCGTCCGGCCCTTTCAGGCGAATCTGGTTCAGCAAGTAGCCGATCTTGCGCGTGGCCCACAGGCGCGGCAGATCGTTCATCTCCCCGCGGCTGTCGGCGGCGAATTCCTGCTCGTCAAAACGCAGCACCTGCTCCCGCCCATTGACCTTGCCCGCCAGGCGCACGTTGGTGAGTCCGCCCTCGCGGTAACGCCCCACCAGCACCACCTGCGTCCCCGCAAACAGGTCCGGCAGCGGGTTCGGGTACAGGTCATACACGCGCATCCCGCCAAAATCCAGGCTCAGATCCGTCATCACCGGCGTGCTGATGCGCGCATAAAAGTTGGAAAGGGCCTCATCCAGCGCCTCCCCCGGCTGCACGTAGGTGGATAAGCCGTGGTGCTCCTGCGCCAGGCTGTCCAGCAGGATGGTATCCACGTCATACCCCACTCCGAAGGTGAACATGCGCAGATTCTTGGGGGCCGCGCGGCCAAAGTCATCCAAAATCTTCTGGCTGTCCTGCACGCCTTCCGTGGGCAGCCCATCCGTCATGAAAATCAAATACGTGGGCCGTTCGGGGTCGGTCACCGCGGCCGCTTCCAGCAGGGAGCGGTGGATATCGGTGCTGCCCAGCGCGCTCAGCCCATCCACCCACGCCAGGGCCTCTTTCGCCTGGCTGGCAGGCCGCAGCCCTGGAGCAAAGGACTCAATCCCGCTGCTGAAAGCCTGCAAATAGAAGCGGTCTCCCTCATTGAGATTCTTCAATATTAAGCGGGCTGCCTGCTGTGCCTGGGTGAACTTCTCCCCTTCCATGCTGCCGGAACGGTCCAGCACCAGCAGCACATCTTTATTCACCCGCTCCGCGGCTGCATCCGGTTTGGGGGCCAGCAGCAGCAGGAAGAATCCGTCCGGGTCATCCGCGTTCAGCGGGTCGCGGTAGGTTAAGAGGTGAAAGGCCTCACTCTCGCCCACCGAGTACGACAGGGTGAAATCCGTATCCGGCGTCACCTGCTGGGCCTCATAGCTGGCGCTGAAAGCCCGCTCGCCGCTGCGAATCACCTCCACCGGGTGGCTGGGGGAATACACCGCCCGCACCGCCTGGGAGGAATTCACCTCCACGCGGATGCGCACGCTTTCCAGCGGCTGCATGGAGAATTTCTCGGTGTTCAGCGGGTAACGGTACTGCACCAGCCCGCCGCTGGCCGTCAGCGCCTGGGTGTATTCCAGCTCAATGCGCCGTTCGCCCTGGGGTGGAATGGGGAAGATGCTGGCCTGAATCGCCCCCCGGCCCACATATTCCAGCAGCGCCGGGTCTTTCAGCGTGCGCACAATTTCCTCATACTTCGCCCGCGCGGCCTCGGCGTTGAGCACGGTGCCCTTGGCCGGTTTGCCGTCAATCCACAGCGTGAAATCGCTCACCGCTGCGTCCGCGGGCAGCGGAAACACGTAAGTCCCCTCCACCGCCTGGGCGTTGGGGTTGTAAAATACCTGATCCACATGGGTCACGGCAATTTGCTGATCAATCTTGACGTCTACGTGGTGATAGCGGATCACCAACTGGGACATGGGCCGCGGGTGAGGCCACGGCGGGCAGCCCTCCACCGGGCAGGGCACGGGGTCGGGGATGACGATCCCATCGGCCAGCACCGGCTGGACAGCCGCCAAAATCCCCATCACGCTCACAAACAAAGCTGCAATTATTCGGCGGATCATCTTCTGGCTCCTTAAGCGCCCTGGCAACGGGCGGGCGCTTCGGGGTTAAGACGGTTCGCCGTCTGAAAAGGTTCCCTCTTCGGTTGGAAAACTCGCCCGCTGAACGGCTGCCGTGCGCGCGTACAGTCCCCCTGCCGCCTCCAGCGCCGCCGCTGTCCCCCGCTCCGCCAGCCGCCCACCGTCCAGCACCAGGATCTCATCTATGTGTTCCAGCCCCGTCAGGCGGTGAGTCACCCACACCAGGCTCTTACCCTGGGTGCGTTCCATCACCGTCTCAATCAGCGCGCGTTCGTTTTCCACGTCCAGGTGCGCGGTGGGTTCATCCAGCAGCCACACCGGCGCGTCGCGCAGAATCGCCCGGCACACCGCCAGCCGTTGGCGCTCGCCCCCACTCATCTGCCGCCCATGCTCGCCGATCCAGGTATCCAGGCCCTCCGGCAGGCCCGCCAGCCACGGTTCCAAACGCGCCTGCCGCACCGCCTCCAGCAGTTCCGCTTCGCTGGCCCCCGGGCGCGCCAGCAGCAAATTCTGCCGCACACTGGCGCTGAACAGGTAGGTATCCTGAGTGACCACGCTGAACAGCCGGCGCACATCCTCGGCGCGGTAGGCGTGAAATTCGCTCCCGTTCCAAAAAATTTGTCCCGGCGGCGCATCCCACAAGCGCAGCAGCAGGCGCAGCAGGCTGGTCTTGCCCGATCCGCTGGCCCCCACCACGGCAATACACCTGCCCAGCGGCAGCTCCAGGCTCACCTCGCGCAGCGCCCACTCAGCGCTGTCGGGGTAGCGAAAGCTCAGGCCGCGCAGGCTCAAATCCGCTCCCAGGGCGGGCGCAGTTGGCTGCGCCGGGTCGGGCACCACCGGAGGCACCTGCTCCAAGGCGAACACCCGTTCCCCCGCCCGCAAGCTGCTTTCCAACTGCTGCGCCGCCGTGCCCAGAGGCAGCACCGCCTCAAAACTGGCCAGGGTCACCAGCGAGAGCACCGCCAGACCGATTCCATCCAGCCGCCCCGCGGCCATCAAAGGCAAAGCCGCCGCCAGCACCGCCCACAGGGTGAACTGGTTGATCATCAAATTCACCGCGTTCATGCGCGCGTTGCCCTCGGCCAACCGCCGCTGATGAGCCTCCAGCCGCGCCTGGGCTGCCGTCAACAGCTCCAGCCGGTCAGCCCCGCGTCCAAAGGCCAGCAGATCGCCCAGGCCTTGCAGGGTTTCCACCCAGGACGTGCGGTAGTCCGCGCGCGCATCCACCACCTGCCGCCCAGCCGCCGCCTGCAACCGGCGCGCCAGCCAGGGCACCCCCACACCGCTCAGCGCCAGGCCGATCACCAGCACGCTGCCCAGGGAAGCGTCATAACGCCCCACAAACACCGCCGCCCCCAAAGTCACCACCGCGGCGGTCAGCACCGGCGCCAACCCGCGCACGAAGAAATTTTCCAGAGTCTCAATATCCCCCACCGCTCGCGACAGCAGATCCCCGCTCTGCACCTGCCCCAGCCCCGCCGGGGCCAGCGGTTCCAGCGAACGGTACAGCCGCGTGCGCAGCGCGGCCAGCAGGCGCAGATTCACCCCGTGCGACACCAGCCGTTCCAGATAGCGGAAAACCCCGCGGGTGATGCCGAAGAAGCGCACCCCCACAATCGCCACTTGCAGCTCCGCCACCGAGGGCTGCAAAGCCGCCGCGGCGATCAGATGGGCCGAAGTGCCCAGCAGCCCCATTGCGCTCACCACCGTGGCGCTGCCCAATGCCACCGAAAGCGCCACCCAGCCCGCGAACGGCCGCATCAGCCCCAAAAGCTGCCGCAAGGTGCGCGCCCTCATGCCTGCCCCCCCAGGCTGCCCGCCCACGCGGCAAAGGCCCCGCCGCTTTGCATCAGCGCATGCGGGCTGCCGCATTCCGCTGCCCGCCCGGCCTCCATCCACACCACCTGATCCGCCCCCAGTACCGTCGCCAGCCGGTGGGCGATCACCAAGACCGTGCGCCCCTGCAAAAGCCTGCGGGTGGCCGCGGTCAACGTCTCTTCCAGCTCCGGGTCCAGATGCGCGCCGGGTTCATCCAGAATCACCACGGGCGCATCCATCAAAAAGGCCCGCGCCAAGGCCACGCGCTGCGCCTGTCCCCCGCTCAGCCGCGCCCCGTCTTCCCCGATGCGCGTTTCCAGGCCCAACGGCAGGCGCGCCAAAAATTCGTCCATCCCCGCCTGCTGCGCCGCCCGCCGCACCGCGTCCTCGGCGGCCTGCGGGTTCCCCAGGCGGATGTTTTCCGCCAGCGTCCCCGCAAACAGGGCCGGGTGCTGCGGCACCCAACTGACCGAGCGCCGCCAGGTTCCCAACGCCAACGAGCCCAGCGGCCGCCCATCCACCCAGATCTCCCCCGCCTCCGCCGCCGCGAAGCGCAGCAGCAGCCGCGCCAGGGTGCTCTTGCCCGCCCCGCTGTGCCCCGTCAGGGCCGTCACCTTGCCCGCCGGAAGGGTCAAATTCACCTCGCGCAGCGCCGCTTCGGTCCGTCCCGCGTAACGCGCGCTGACCCCGCGGAATTCAATCCGCGGCGCAGCGGCCAGAGGGGCTTCTTCGCCCCCCGCGCTCAACTGCGGCTCGCTCATTTCCGGTTTTTCCAGGATGCCGAAAATGCGTTGGGCAGCCGCCGCCCCGTTCATAGCCGCGTGAAAGCGCAGCCCCAAGTTGCGCAGCGGCAGGTAAAATTCCGGTGCGATCACCAGGATGAAGAAAGCCTGTTCAAAACCCATCAACCCGTACAGCAGCCGCAGCCCAATCTGCACCGCCACCACCGCCGTGCTGAGGGTGGATACCAGCTCCAGCACCAGCGCCGATAAAAAGGTCACCCGCAGCACTTCCAGGGTGGCCTTGCGGTAACGTTGGCTGGCCCCCTCAATGCGCTCAGCCTGGCGCAGGCTCTGGTTCAGCATCTTTAAGGTGGTTAGGCCTTGCAGGGTGTCCAAAAAAAAGGCGCTCAGACGCGCCAGGGTGCTCCATTGTTTGCGCGTCACCGCCGCCGAAGCCCCCCCGATCAGCACCATGAAAATGGGGATCAGCGGCGCGGTCAGCAGCAGCACCAGCCCGCTGAGCGCGTCCAGGGGGAACACCACCACCAAAATCGCCGTGGGGATCAAGGCCGCCAGGGCGATCTGCGGCAGGTATTGGCTGAAGTAGGCCTCCACCGCCTCCACCCCCTCCACCGCAGCCGCGGCCAGTTCACCGCTTTCCTCGCGGTCCAGGCCCAGCGGCCCGCCTCCCAAAATTTTCTCGGCCAGCATCTGGCGCAAATTGCGTTTAATGCGCAAGGCCGCAGCCGAAGCTGCCCATTCACCCCCATAGGTGGTCAGCCCGCGGCCCACAATCACCACTGCCATCAGCTTCAGCGCTGCCCAGGCCTGCGCGGAATCCCACCCGCCCAGGTGCAGGCCGTTGATGACGCGGCTCAAGATCTGCGCCTGCCCAATGGCAAACAGGCCGCCCGCCAACCCCAGCCCCACGGCCAGCATCAAAAGCCCCGCCGCCGCGCGGGCCTGTCGTAATAAGCGCGCATCCAGCTTCATCGGGTTTGATTCTGCCTGAAAGGCGAGGGAAAGTCAATCCACCCCGCCGCACAAGCTGGTGCGTTCGATGAAGTAGTGAATCAAGGTAGGGGCGCGCTCTCGTAATTTGAGGGCACGCCCTCGTTATTTGAGGGCACGGGCCAAAATCGCCCGTGTCCTCTCAGAACAAAACGGTATTCCTACAGAAAACGGAGCCCCACCCCAGGCGCATTCGCTTACGGCACACCCCACAGTGTAACGATCGAGTTGTATCCCATACCTGCCTCACCGCTGAAGCGCGTACCAATCAGCCTGCCATCTGGTGAGAAAGCTGCCTGATACATATAGCCTAACTCGGCGTCGCGGTGCGGCGGGTAGATGCGCAGAGCCGGGTTAGAGTAGCTCTTGACCAATTCTCCAGCTGACCAATCCCAAAGTTCAAGCTTATTCTGGTAGGCCACCGCCAGCAAACGGCTGTCAGGTGAAAATGCCAGATCGATATTCGCGTCCTTAAAGGGGTCGTGAAATTCCTTTTTCAATTCCCACGTTGCAGCGTCGAAAATCCCCAGGCGGCAGTTATCCGTGATGGTGATTACCTGAGCGCTGTCAGAGCTGATGACGAACGGCAGGCCGATATTGCAGCCCGATTTGCGAAAGTCTTGTTTCAGTTCGAAGAACTTCAGCAACCGACCGGTTTGCACGTCAAAAACTCGCAGGCTGGCGTCGGTGTGGATGCCAACGGAATAATCCCTGGTGTTTCTTTCATGACTTAATAGGATTTTGCTTCCATCGGGGGTAAACTCAAAATCGTGAACAGCACCGGGTGTTGCAGGCAGCGGGATGGAAAGCTGTTCAGCGCCGGTAAGAGCGTCCCAAATCACCACTTTTTTCTCAAAAACCCCCGCCGCCAGGCGGTCATCCGGGCTGAAGGTCATCTCATAAACATCGCCAGGGGTAAGGGTTTTAATCACATCTTGAGCAGAGACTTGCTGCCAGGCCTGGCTGTTCTCCTGCATGGTGAAAAACTGAACCACACCCCGCTCGACCTCGCGCAGGCCGATTTGACGGTTGTGCGAAACGACCCACTGGCTCCAACGCGGGGTCATAAACCCGGCCAGGAAATCCTCGAAAGGGTGTTCCCACCCCTGCGCCCAGGCGGGAGCGAGGTTTTGGGGCGAAGCCTCAGGCAGCACAAATGGCAGCTGGGTGGAACGCATCAAGCTGTGATTTACGGGGTCGATCTGGTGAATGGCCCCCAGTTGATCCCACACGAGAACATCGCCGTTTTCAAGCGCCAACCCATCCATGTAGAAAAGATCGATCACCTTCAGTGGCTGATCGTTGGTGAAATTGAAAAATGCGGTTTTTTCCTGATTGGCAGCGATGAAACCGTTCCTATCTGGCAGTGCGATCAATTTGCTGTAATCAGAAATGGAGAACAGAGGCTTACCGCCGTTGGCAAGATCGAGAATGTCAATAGAACGCGGCTCGTTCACCGAACTGGCGGCGGCGCGTGTCCCATCCGCAGAAATGATGACCTCCGCGTAATTTTTTAGGCTGGCGATTTTGCCCTGCTTTTCAATGTCCCAAATCATATCGTTGGTAACGAGATAACCGGTCTCCAAACGGCTGGTAGGTATCTCACCAGGCAGGGTAAACAGGGCGGTGTCGCTCAGGCGCAGGGCGCGGTTTTGTTTATAGGCGTTGATGACCACCCACTCACCGTCCTGGCTCAGTTTGTAGCGCGCATAGTAATCGCCCATATTGCCGGGAAAATCATGTGTCTCTTCGCCGCTGGCCAGGTCGTAGATGGCGTTACCAGCCTTGGATGTGATCAAGATGGATTTGCCGTCTGGCAGAAAATACACGCCGCGCGGATTGCTGATTTCGGCCAGGCGTTTTCGCGGACCTCCACTGGTTGAAAAAACGAAAATTTCGTTACCCTCACCCACAGCCGCCAGCTTCCCGTCCTCCGACATGGTTAACACATTACCTGCGGATTTATCGTTCAAAGTCGCCCGGCAATCAGCATCCCACCGCCACATTTGATTTCTGCTGCCGCTGATAAGATAAGTTATGGAACCGTCGGATTGAATGGTTATCGGGGCGGGAATGTTACCGGACGGGGAGATTGGCTCGGCGTTATAAACGCAGAGGGTCTTTCCGCTCTTCGCGTCTGTAACCTTCAACGAAAGATCAAACAATTTGGGGTTGCCCGGCACAAAATGGACAGCTCGACTCCCGTCGGGTGAGAATGCAAGCCCAAAAATGATTCCGCTCAGCGGCTGGTATTTTTCAGCCAGAAAAGTGGTCCTATCCAGCACTTGATACCCAAAAGAAGTCAGCAGGATGATTTTATCCCCGCTGTCGGTCACGAACACATCGGAAATGGATGCGGTATCCAGGTTGGCGACCGGGATCAGATCTGCAGCATTTTCCATGGTGATAAGCTGCAAGTTCGAGGGTAAGGGGTCGTTGCGCGTAAGTGGATAACTGGGCGTTGGGACAACGGTTGGAATCGCTGTCTGGGTGGGCTGGACAGGCACGAACGTGGATGTGGCTGGCGCTGGTGGAAACTGTGTTCCAGGCTCGGCTGGCTGGGCCACCGGCGCGCATCCAGCGATCAATGAAAGCAGGAAAATGGATAGAATGGTGTAACGCATGATTTTGGCTCTCCTTGTCTTTATTGTTTGCTGCCAATCCCAAGATCAAACGGGAAGATGAAACCATCACCTGGCGGAGTGCCGGTTTCAATAAATTGGAGTAATTCGGCCAGCCGTTGTTCGTCGGCATACCAGGCATCGATATATGCGGCAAAATTCTGGGTATTCAAAGCCCGCAAGTATTTTTCCTGGGGATGCCCGAGTGAGAGAACGATTTCCTGGTTGGCGAGGCGGTTGGTTTTATATTCGAATTGATAGTTCGGGATCAAGGCCGTCAAGCGCCTCTCAGCGCGCACCGCCAGGTAATCAAGCGCGGAGCCATCCTCCAACACCCCCAGGCCCCAAAAGGTCAGACGATTTTGTTCCAGAGCATAAACCCCTAATGGGATTTTCACTACACCGCCCAAGTAATGACATTCCAGGGTGCCGGTCGCCAGAACGGTATCTGTAATCTGGAGATATTCATAGTTGGTTTTCCCTGAGAGACAGTGAAAGATGGCCTCGTTGGTGTTCAGGTCGCGGGTCAGCGGAAATTTCTGGCGTGCGATGGATGGAATGTTGGATAATGCATCCATGACGACTGCCCCGACAGGAATATCGGCAGGTAAGTCCACCACGGGAAAAGCCGTGGGAGTGGCAACCTGAATGCTGTAGGTATAGCTTGCTTGAAAAAACCAGGGAATCAGCAGCCGGTTTGGCAGCAGTTTTGAATCACCGGTGGCGGCAAATTCAGCCAGCAGGTTGTCTGGGTAGCTGGCTTGGACTGCGTCATCCAGAAAGCCTTTTGCGCCGGTTTCCCTGGTCAGACTGGTGGGGTAGCCGAAGCGCAGTTCAGCGATTTGTTTGCGGCTGGGCAGGAAACTTTGCAAAGCGCTGTTATCTTGGGCGGTTTTGTTTTCAGGGTTGAACTCGGTTCCGTTTTCATTCAAGTGCCTGGCGCAATCATAGGCAGGACGAGCATATCCTGATGTCAGGCAAAGTTCTAGCCACCTGACAGTTTGAAAAATCAACAGTAAGAACATAGCAAAATCCGAAATGGAAGCGAGTTGAGAAGTTGACGATCAATATAACGCAATCCAATTTGAAAGATACTCAGATCACGACGATC
>NZ_LGCM01000009.1 GCF_001306035.1 Levilinea saccharolytica | reverse complement strand
GGCGGTGAGCATGATGATGGGAATATTGGAAAACTGCCGGACGCGCTCGCAGGTGCTGAGGCCGTCCAGGCGGGGCATCATGATATCCAGGATCAGGAGGTCTGGGCCGCGGCTGGCCACCAGTTCCAGGGCGTCTTCACCATTCGAAGCGGTGATGACTTCATAGCCTTCTTTTTCCAGGTTGACTTTCAGTAAGTGCTGGTAGAGGGTTTCATCATCCACAGCCAGAATGAGTGTCATTTCCCTTCCCTTTCCTGGTTCTGGGCTGCGGAGGGGCTATTTGTCGCCCGCGGCAGCCCGATCTTAAAGGTCGTGCCCTGATTCAGTTCTGATTCTACGGTGATGCTCCCGGCATGGGCGGTGATGATTTGTTTGCAAATGTACAGCCCCAGTCCGGAGCCGCGCACGTTGGGGGGCTGGTTGGGCACGCGGAAGAAACGATTGAATAAATACATCGTGTATTCAGGGTCAATGCCAGGGCCAAAGTCCTGGACGCGAATCCATATCGTTTCAGGCTCCTCATCCAAACGGATTAAAATATCGGATCCTGGTGCATATTTTACAGCATTACTGATCAAGTTTTCAAATACTTGTGCAAGGCGGCGGGGGTTGGCCTGAATGGGTTGGCCCTGGCTGTGATCTTCGAGACGGACTTTGGTCTCTGGATAATGCAGGTGGGCGCGCAGAATGATGTCGTTGATGAGGGCGTCCAGGCGCACAGGCTGAAATTTCAGATCCAGCAGTCCGGCCTGCAGCCGGGCGGAATCCAGCAGGTTTTCAATCAGCTCCTGCAGGTGGTCGGTTTCGCGGTCAATGATCTCCAGAAATTCGCGCTGGGTTTCGGCATCCCAGGAGGTATCTGAGCGCAGCAGGGTGGTGGTGTAGCCTTTGATGAAGCCCAGGGGGTTGCGAATTTCGTGGGTGATGGTGGAGACGAAGTCTTCTTGCAGCAGGGCCTGCTGGTGGCGGTCTTGCAGCATGCGGTATTCCTGCTGCAATTTTTGGCGTTCCACCAGCAGGGCTACCTGATTGGCGATGAATTCGGCCAGGGCCACATCTTCCTGCACGAAGGCCGGCCCGCCAAAGCGGATGAAGACCAACGCTCCCAGGTATTTTTCGCCGACGCGCAGCGGGAAAGCCAGGAGATAAGGTCTTTGCAGGCGGTCCTCGGGGCTGTCGGGCGGGGGCTCCTGGAGGATGTATTGATGTTCTTCCAAAACGCGGTTGGCGATGGCCTCGCCCCACGAAAGTTCGGCGGCGGCGGCGCGTCCGCGGCCCACCGCGCGGGCAAAGAGCACATCCAGGCCTGGATCCGGCTCATTGGAAAGGTAGACGGCGATATTATCGAAAATAAAGCAGTTGCGAACCTGTTGAGCGATGCGGTCGAAGGCGGTTTTCCAATCGGGGGCCTGAATGACAACCCGGCTGATGCCAAATAGCTGTTCCGGGTCGCTGCAGGTTGGTGTTTTGGTCATTTTTTCCATCCGCCTTGTTCCTCCCTCGTGTTTCAACTCAGACGGCGCTCAATCTTGCTCGATCTCGGGTGTGGGCAGTAAGAATTCAAAACGGCTGCCTTCGCCGACCTTTGACGTCACATGGATGATGGAGCCGTGGGCTTCGAGGATGCGGCGCACCAGAGCCAGCCCCAGGCCCGTGCCCGCGTAGCGGCGGGTGGACGAGCCGTCTAACTGGTGGAAAGGTTCAAAAATTTCTTCCACACGGTCCTGGGGGATGCCGATGCCGGTGTCGGCCACCGACACGCGCACAAATTTGCTCTCCTGCTCCAGGCCCAGGGTCACTTTGCCGCCGGGCGGGGTGAACTTGATGGCGTTATCTAGCAGCTGCAAGATCACCCAGGAAATTTTCTCCTCATCGCCGCGCACATCGGTGAGCATGGCGGGCGGGTTCATCACCAATTCCACCTGATGCGCCTTGGCTTTGGCCTGCGAACGGCTGACCTGGTTCAGGCACAGGTGCAGCACGGAGAAATCATGCACGCGCAGCTGGATATCACCGCGTTCCAGGGTGGAAAACTGGATCATGTCCTCAATCAGCCGTTCCAGCCGGTCTCCAGAACGCTGCATGACTTCCAGCGCCTGGGTTTGGGCGGCGTTGATGGGGCCCAGATCCGCGTTGATGAGCAGCTCCAGGTAGCCTTTCAGGTGGGTGAGGGGGGTGCGCAGCTCGTGGGAGATATTGTCCACAAATTCCGATTTGAGCTGGTTTAGCTCGGATAATTTGCGCAGGGCCTGTTCCAACTCGGCGGTGCGCTCGCGGACGCGCTGTTCCAGTCGCTGGTTGGCGTCGGTGAGGGCGTTCTTGAGGGCCAGAATCTGCTCGGTGATGGCTTCGTCCAACAAAGCCCGATCCACCAGCCCCATTTCGTCCAAAATTTGACCCAGGAGCGGGGCGGCCTGATTGGTTTTTCGCAGTTCAGCCTGATAGGCCAGAGCGCGCTCCAGGTCCTCGCTGCTGAGCAGTTTCTTTTCAACGAGGTAATCTCCCAGGCGGGTGGTCAGGATTTCGGGAGTGAGTTTGGGCGATTTCGACATTCCCATCTCTCCTTGCAGATTGGACGCTTAGGCGTGCCAGACCCATTCGCCAGCCACCATCGTGGCTTGCGGTAAAACGGCATGAAGGGCCGTGGGATCCATTTGGAAGGGGTCGGTTTTGAGCACGATCAAATCCGCGGCATATCCGCTGGCCAGTTTGCCCAGGAAATGTTCGCGCCCCGCAGCAAAGGCCGGGCCGAGGGTGTAAGCATTGAGGGCTTCCTGCAGGCTGAGGCGCTGCTGAGGGTACCAACCCTGGGCGTCCGGCTGGCCGTTGGGCCGCTGACGGGTGACGGCGGCGTGGATGCCGATGAAGGGATTGGGCACTTCCACCGGCGCGTCGGAGCCGAAAGCCAGGGTCGCGCCGGAATCGAGCAGGGTTTTAAACACGTAGGCGTTGGCGGCGCGCGGCCCCCAATATTGATCGGCGGCGAACATGTCGGAAGTGGCGTGGATGGGCTGCATGGAGGCGATGACGTTCATCTCTGCCAGGCGTTTTTGATCCATGGGGTGCAGGTTCTGCACGTGTTCAATGCGGTGGCGCAGAGCAGGCAGATGGTTGGCGGCTTCATAGGCGCGCAGCTGCTGATAGGCTTCCAGCACTTCGTGATTGGCGCGGTCGCCGATGGCATGGATGGCCAGGCCCAAACCTGCCTGGGCGGCCTGCTGTCCGTATTCAAAGAACTGCTCAGCGTCCAGGAAGAGCATGCCGGTGTTGTCGGGATCGTTCTCGTACGGCTGAAGCATGGCGGCGGTGTGGGGGCCCAGGGCGCCGTCGGCAAACAGCTTGACCGAGCCAATCCACAGGAAGTCGTTGCCAAACCCGCCGCGCAGACCCACCGCAGCGGCCTCCTGCAGGCTTTCCAAGGGGATGCTCTTGACCACGCGCAGTTTCAGGCGTTTTTCGGCGTTGAGGATTTGCAGCGCGCCGAAAGAGCGGGCGCGGTCGAAATCGTGCACACCGGTGAGGCCCATGCCCCACAGGTTCTGCTGGGCGCGCTCGATGGCCTCGCTGAGGAGCTGAACGCTGGGCATGGGGATGATCTTTTCCACCAGTTCCATGGCCGATTCAAAGAGAAAGCCGGTGGGCTGGCCGTGCGCGTCGCGTTCGATGCGCCCGCCTTGCGGGTCGGGGGTGTTGGCGGTGATGCCCGCGGCCTGCAGGGCCAACGCATTGGCCCAACTGGCGTGGACCGATTTGGAGGTGAGGTGCACGGGGTGATGGGGGGCGGCGCGGTCTAAATCGCGCCCGTCGCCAAAGCCCTCAGTCCATTCGTTCTGGTTCCAGCCGTGTCCCAAAACCCATTCGCCCGCTGGGATTTGACCGGCGCGTTCGGCCACACGGCGCAGACATTCGGACCGGGTGGAGGTTTCGCAGTCCACGCGCGTCAGCCCCAGGGAGTAATATTCCAGATGGAGGTGAGCGTCGGTCAGCCCCGGCCAAATCACAGCCCCACCCATATCTTCTTTTTGATCCCCGGCCTGGGCCAGGTGGAGGATTTCATCGTCGCTGCCCGCGGCTGCCACCACACCGCGGTCAATGGCCAGAGCGGAAACCAGCGGACGGCGGGCATCCTGGGTGTAAATTCGGGCGTTGTAGAGCAGGCGCATGGTTTTACTCCTTGGTGAGACGGCTGATGAGGGATTCCAACTCTTCATTGGAGAAGTAATGAATGACCACCCGCCCGCCTTTTTTGCCGTGCTGCAGAACCACGCGGGTTCCCAGGGCGGAGCGCAGGCGTTCTTCCACCGCGGCGACCTCCGGCGAGACCGGCGGCGCGGGTTTGGGGGCGGGCTTTTCGCCTTGCAGGCGCGCCACCAACTGTTCGGTCTGCCGCACGGACAGGCTGTGCGCCAGCACGCTATCCAGCGCGGCGGCCTGGGCCTGGGGGCTGCTGAGCGCCAGCAGGGCGCGGGCGTGTCCTTCGCTGATGCGCTGGTCAATCAGCGCCTGGCGAGCGTGATCGGACAGGTCTAACAGACGCAGGGTGTTGGTGACGGTGGTGCGGTGTTTGCCGACCTTGAGGCCAATTTCCTCATGGGTCAGGCCAAAATCGGCGCTCAGCTGGCGGTAGGCCTCGGCGGTTTCCAGGGGGGAGAGGTCGGCGCGCTGCACATTTTCAATCAGCGCCAATTCCAACATTTCCTGGGGGGTGGCCTGGCGCACGATGACGGGCACGGTATCTAAACCGGCGCGAGCCGCCGCCCGCCAGCGCCGTTCACCGGCGATGAGGGTGTAGCCGTTCTCGTTTTGGGCCACCAGGAGGGGCTGAAGGATGCCGTGTTCGCGAATGGAATCGGCCAATTCCTGCAGCTCATCCTCGGCCATGCTCAGACGGGGCTGGTGAGGGTTGGGCTGAATGCGGTCCAGGGGCACATAGAGGGCGCTGCCCGCGCTGCGCGAAGGTTCGCTGGGGATGAGCGCATCTAAACCTTTACCAAGTCCGCCTTTATGAGCCATGCGTTAATCTCCCTGTTCGGGTAAATCGGGAATGTGAATGCCGTCCTGTTCCAGGATTTCGCGCGCCAGGGCTGCATACGCACGGGCCGCGGAAGATTCGGGGGCGTAGGTAGAGATGGGCTGCCCAAAGGAGGGGGCTTCCGCCAGGCGAATGCTGCGCGGGATGATGGATTGGAAGACTTTGTTGGGGAAATGGCGGCGAACTTCGTTGACCACATCCACGGCCAGGCGTGTGCGGCCGTCGAACATGGTTAACACCACGCCGCGCACAGTGAGCTCAGGGTGCAGCGAGACGCGCACACGGTTGATGGTGGCGGTGATTTGCCCCAGTCCTTCCAGGGCCAGGAATTCACACTGCACGGGGATGATGACCCCGTCGCGAGCGGCAGCCAGTCCGTTGACGGTGAGCACGCCCAGCGAAGGGGGGCAGTCAATCAGCACGTAGTCGTAGCGGTCGCTGACCAGTTCCAGGGCGCTGCGCAGGCGCAGACCCTGATCAGGCAGGTTGGGCAGTTCCACTTCGGCCCCGGCCAGAGCAGGCGAGGAGGGCAGCAGGGAAATCTTGAAACGCGGGTTGTGCAGCACGTTTTGCCCGATGGGGGCCGCGCCGATGAGCACTTCGTAGGTTCCGCGCATGCCCTTTTTGTCGGCAGTTTTATCAACACCCAATGACAAGGTGGCGTTGGCTTGCGGGTCGAGATCAATCAGCAGCACGCGCTGGCCGTAATAGCCCAGGTAAGCGCCCAGGTTGATGGCGGAGGTGGTTTTGCCGACCCCACCTTTTTGATTGACGAGGGTGTAGATACGCGTCATGGATTAGGCCTTGGGTAAAATTTCCACCAGCCCCGCCTGCACCTCTGCATAGGTGGGGATGCTGGCCAGACCGCGGCGGGTGACGGACTGCGACGCCAGAAGGGTAGCAAAGCGGGCAGCCTCCCACGGGTCGCGCGTGGTGCTGAAGCGGTAGAAAAAGGCGGCGGCGAAGATATCCCCGGCGCCGGTGGCGTCTACCTCTTCTTTTTCAGGGGCGCGGAAGCGGCGCAGGTCGCCGTTCCAATACACGCGGCATCCGGCAGCCCCTTCGGTGACCACCAGAACGCGGATGGAGGCCAGCATTTCTTCGATCACCAGTTCGTTGTGCTGGATGTCTTCAATGCTGAGTACAGCAGCAGCCGCAGGACGCAGGACGAAGTCGGCTTCGGGCCATTCGGTAAAATGCACCCGGCCGCTCTCATCCCAGGAGCGGAACCAGCCTTGCGGGGTGAGGCACACGTTGGATTTTGGAAAAGAGCGCGCCAGGTTGGGGTCTACCTCGTGGGCGATGGGACCCAGGTGGACGATGGGGGCGCTGCGCCAGGTCTCGGGCACCAGGCTGAGGTCCAGGCTGGGGGCCACCTGATGGACGATTTGGATGCGGCCTTCGGGGGTGTAGATGTTTTCGAAGGTGGAGGTGTGATCCCCGCGGATGCCGAAGATGGGGATGCCCGCCAGTTCGGGCAGGGTCAGGTCGGCGGAGATGGCGGTGACGATGCCCACACGCAGCCCCAGGGCGCGCGCGGTGAGAGAAGCGTAGGAGGCAGTGCCCCCTAGCATGGGGCCAGAGGGGGTCAAATCTTGAGTCAGGTGACCAATAATCAGGTAGTCTATGGGTTCAATGGGCAGAAGTTCGGTCATGAAATCTCTTTTTCGTCTATGAATAAGGGTTTTCCGGCTCGCCGGACGCTGCGGTTTCGTTGGCGTCCGAGGGCAGGCCGCGCAGGGCTTCATCCAGGGTCAGGTTGTCACGGCGCATGCCGGGGGCGGCCGTGCCGCAGTAGGGGCACAAATTCCAGGGGAGTTCCATGAGTCGTCCGCACTGGTGGCAGGGCTTCTTCAGGCGCGTATGGCAGTTGGGGCACACCACCCAATCGGCGGCGATGCGCCGCCCGCAGCCAGGGCAGAGGGGGTTATCTTCAATGGATTGCAGCAGAGCTTCTTCTTCCAATGCGCTTTGATACTCATCTTCCAGGCGTTGGGGCGGGCGCAGGATGAGGTACACCAGCACCCCCGGCAGGAAAAGCACCGCCACCACCAGGGTGGCCAGGATGCGCAGCAGGGGATCGCGGGAACGCCCGCGCACGTCGCGGTAGGTCCAGAAGATCAGGCTGAGCCACAGAGCAGCCAGGAAGGCGGCCCCAAAGGCGGTGGCGATGAGCACGGTGCTGCTGAGGGTGGTTGGATCGAAGGCCATACGGAATCTCCAATGTGGAAATTATAGCATGGATGCTGGAGGGGAATGCTGGTAAAGGGCCGCGGCTTTGGAGATTGGTGGCGGGGGCTGGCTTGATGAAAATGCGAAGGTTGTCTATAGTAATAGGGAGTTTTCGTTCATTATTTAGCGAGGCCGTGGGTTTCCGGTAGTGGTAGGGTGCCGTTCGGGTTCATCGAACGCACCGGACGTCTATACACATGTCACTGCGAGACCGGCGGGTTTCCGGTCGAAGCAGTCTCTACCCCGCAGGGAAAGGACGTGCCGAGGTAGAGATCGCCGCAGTCCCCAAAGAACGGGGACTTCGCGATGACATCCTACGCACCTGTCACTGCGAGACCCCCGCTTTTTGGGGGGCGAAGCAGTCTCTGCCCCGCAGGGAGAGGACGTGCTGAGGTAGAGATGGCCGCAGTCCCCAAAGAACGGGGACTTCGCGATGACATCCTACGCACCTGTCACTGCGAGACCCCCGCTTTTGGGGGGCGAAGCAGTCTCTACCCCGCAGGGAGAGGACGTGCTGAGGTAGAGATCGCCGCAGTCCCCAAAGAACGGGGACTTCGCGATGACATCCTACGCACAGGTCACTGCGAGACCCCCGCTTTTGGGGGGGCGAAGCAGTCTCTGCCCCGCAGGGAGAGGACGTGCTGAGGTAGAGATCGCCGCAGTCCCCAAAGAACGGGGACTTCGCGATGACATCCTACGCACAGGTCACTGCTTGCCCTCGCCTTTTGAGGGCGAAACCGGCGGGTTTCCGGTCGAAGTGGGCGCGTCTCAGACACGCCTCTACTTCATTTTTATACACCGCAGGAGGGGCGTTTGAACAAAGAAACTTCAACAAACTACCGCATCACCGACCTGGCGTCCACCGACCGGCCGCGGGAACGCCTGGCGGAGGTGGGCGCGCAGGCCCTCAGCAACGCAGAATTGCTGGCGATCCTGCTGCGCACCGGCCTGCCGGGGGAAAACGCCGTGCAGATGGGCCAGCGCCTGCTGCTGCACTTCGGCGGCCTGAGCGGTTTGCAGCGCGCCAGCTTTGAGCAGGTGAGCGCCCAGCGCGGGGTGGGCCCGGCCAAAGCGGCCCAAATTCAGGCGGCGATTGAACTGGGGCGCCGCCTGAAATCGGCGGATCGCGCCGACCGCCCGGTGATCCACAGTCCGCGCGATGCGGCGGATTTGGTGATGTATGAGATGAGCGCGCTCAGCCAGGAAGAGCTGTGGGTCATGCAGTTGGACACCCGCAACCAGCTGCTGCACACCGAACACCTGTATAAAGGCTCGCTGAACGCCTCGATGGTGCGGGTGGGTGAGCTGTTTCGCAAGGCGCTGCAAATGAACGCTGCTTCCATATTATTGATCCACAATCATCCCTCCGGCGACCCATCCCCCAGCCCTGAGGATGTGAACCTGACGCGCGCGGCGGTGCAGGCGGGCAAATTGCTGGATGTGGAGGTGCTGGATCATCTGGTGGTGGGGCAGGGCCGTTTTGTTTCGATGAAAGAGAAAAATCTGGGCTTTAGCTAAGGTCAGCCGCGGAGGCCCAGAATGGTTGAAAAGATTTTAATCTTGCAATTTTGAAAACACGATGTGAACGCAATATTGCCAGATTGACAGATAAGTGACTTGTGCTACAATAAATCGGAGTGCAGTGCAGGTGGTAGTTCTTATAATGAATAACTGGAACCTCGTTCCGGTTGGCAGACCAGGCTGAAAAGAGCCGCACCAAGGGGGACAGGTTTGCATTCTCAAGTGGACTGAGCGCCAGCATGGGTTTTCAGTTCGCCGGGGTGCAAAAATCGTATAAATTACCTTTCAAAAAGTGTATGATATAGGATGAGCGTATTCTCGCCTTTCACCGGCATCCCTCCGCAGGGATGCATTCCAAAATTAAGGTTCAGCCGCACGAGCGGCCGGAATAACGCCAATGTTAAGCAGCGCTTCTATCAATCATAATCTCGATTCATTTTTTCGCCGGGCTTTGGACATTTTGGCCGGTTTTTTTGGTTTGCTGCTGCTCTCACCCCTATTCCTGTGGGTGGCCGTGCTCCTGCGGCGCGATTCTCCCGGTCCGCTGTTTTATCACGGCCCGCGGGTGGGGAAAGACGGCAGATCTTTTCACATTTTGAAATTCCGCACCATGTATGAACGGCCCGAAAGCTATCAGGGCGCGCGCCTGACTGGGCAGGGGGATGCGCGCGTGACGCCCTTTGGGGCCTGGCTGCGCAACACCAAGTTGAATGAGCTGCCGCAGCTCTGGAATGTGCTCGTGGGGGATATGAGCCTGGTGGGGCCTCGCCCCGAAGACCCGCTGATCATCCAATCCTGGCCGGAAGACATGCGTCACAAGCTGCTGCGCACCCGCCCCGGGGTAACCAGCCCGGCTTCGGTAGTGTACCGCGATGAAGAAAAAATGCTGAGCAGCGCCACCTTGATGGAAGACTACTACCAACACGTGCTGCCCGCCAAGCTGCGCCTGGACGCGGTGTATTTGCGCAACCGCACCATCCTTTCCGATCTGGATGTGATCTTTTGGACCCTGGTGGTGCTGCTGCCGATGGCCAAAACGCAGCCCATCCCGCGGCATCTGCTGTATTGGGGGCCGATTTCGCGGATTTTCAACCGCTACGTGGCCTGGTTGGTAGTCGATTCAGTCATTGCCTTTGCAGCTTTGGGCCTGGCCGGGGTCATCTGGCGCACGGCTGGCCCGCTGGATATCGGCCTGGCCCGCGCCGCCGGCATCGCCCTGGCTTTTGCGTGTTTGTTCAGCATCTCCAACTGGATGTTGGGACTGGCGCGGGTGGAATGGTCGCGCGCCGCGGCCAGCGAAGTGTTTACGCTGTCTTTTTCCACCGGTCTGGCCTTCGTCTTGATGTACGGATTCAACCGGATTTTTGAGCTGCGCCTGCCGGGAGCCTTGCAGGTGATGGCGGCCTTATTTGCCGTGGCCGGGTTTACCGCGGCGCGCTACCGCGACCGCCTGATCACCGGCTTGGCCACCCGCTGGCTGAACCTGCGCGGGGGGGTGCGGGCGGTGGGCGAGCGTGTACTGGTGGTGGGCGCGGGTGAGAACGGCGCCCTGGCAGCCTGGCTGTTTGGGCACGGCTACTTTAACGGGTCGTTTGAGGTGGTGGGGATGGTGGATGACGACCCGCGCAAATTGGGGATGCAGATGGAGCGCTACCGCGTTTTGGGCACCAGCGAGCGCATCCCTGAACTGGTGGACCAGTACCGGGTGAACGTGGTCTTCTTTACCATTGACAACATCTCCGTCACGGAGCGCGAACGGATTCTGACCATTTGCCGCAGCACCCCGGCGCGGGTGGTGTGCATGCCGGATGCCCTGCGCCCGCTGATGGATGGGCTGCTGCGCCCGGCTGTGCCCGTGCAAGCCGCTGCGCCCCAAGACACGCCCGCCAAAAAGAACGGGCACGATGTGAACACGGGCTGGATTCATGAACTTAACCAACTGGCGGAGGATGGAAAATGGGATCATCTGCGCGAGCGCCTCTCCGAGATGAACCGTTTGACCACCGCCCAGGATGAAACACAGAGCTGACAAGGTAGCCCATGACGAATTCGTTTTGGAATGGAAAAAAAGTGCTGGTAACGGGGGCAGGCGGCTTCATCGGCAGCCAACTGACGGAAACCCTGGCCCAGAGTGGGGCGGCGGTGCGCGCCTTTGTGCGCTACAATTCGCGCCGCGACCCGGGGCTGTTGCGCTTGGCGGATGAGCGCGTTCTGCGCGAGATGGAGATTATTTTTGGCGATATCCGCGACGCCGATGCGGTGACTCAGGCGGTGCGCGGCTGCGATCTGGTGTTTCACCTGGGCGCGCTGATTTCCATCCCCTATTCTTACGTGCACCCGCGCGAGGTGGCCGAGGTGAACTGGATGGGGACGCTCAACGTGCTGACGGCCAGCCGCGAATGCGGTGTGGGGCGGGTGCTGCACACCTCCACCAGTGAAGTGTACGGCACGGCGCTGCGCGTTCCCATTGACGAAGATCACCCCTTGCAGGGCCAGTCGCCCTATTCCGCCAGCAAAATTGGGGCGGATAAGATGGCGGAGAGCTTTTACTGCGCTTTTCAGCTGCCGGTGGTCACCGTGCGCCCGTTTAACACCTACGGCCCGCGCCAATCGGCCCGCGCGGTCATCCCCACCATCATCACCCAGGCCCTGGCGCTGGATGAAATTCACCTGGGCAACCTGGACACGCGCCGCGATTTTACCTTTGTCAGCGACACGGTGCGCGGTTTCCTGTGCGCAGCGCAGGCTGAACAGGTGGAGGGTGAGACGTTTAACCTGGGAACCGGCCAGGAAGTGACCATCCGCGAGCTGCTGGAGCGCATCTTGAAGATTGTGGGGCGGGATGTGCGTGTGCGCGTGGATGATCAGCGCCTGCGGCCTGAAAATTCTGAGGTGCTGCGGCTGCTCTCCAACAATGAAAAAGCGCGCCAGCGCCTGCATTGGCAGCCTGAGGTGAGCCTGGAGGCTGGTCTGGAGCAGACCGTGGAATGGATCCGGCAGCACCAAAGCTTATATCGCCCGGGCGTGTACGAGTTTTAGAGGGGAAAATATGAAAGCTGTAATTTTGGCCGGAGGCAAAGGAGCGCGGCTGGCGCCCTATACCAAAATTTTACCCAAGCCCTTGATGCCGATTGGGAATATGCCCATTCTGGAAGTGCTTCTGCGTCAGATGCAGCGGGCTGGTGTGGACGAGGCGGTTTTGACCGTCGGCCACCTGGCACATCTGCTGTGCGCCTTTTTTCAAGACGGCAGTCAGTGGGATATGAAGATTTCTTACAGTTATGAAAAGGAACCTTTGGGAACCGCTGGGCCGATCGCCCTGGTGGACGGGCTGGACGACACCTTTTTGGTGTCGAATGGGGATGTGCTCACCACCCTGGATCTGCGCGAGCTGCTGGCGTTTCACCGCGCCCAGGGTGCCGCGGCCACGATTGCCATGCACCGGCGAGAGGTGAAAATTGACCTGGGGGTGATCGAGACTCTGGACGGTGGGGTGCAGGTGAGCGGCTACATTGAAAAGCCAGTGATCCCCTATCAGGTGAGCATGGGCATTTATGTATTTGAGCCGCGCGTGCGCAGCTACATCCCTTCCGGCCAGTATCTGGACTTCCCCGATCTGGTGCTGCGCCTGTTGGCGGCGGGGGAAAAGGTGGTGGGCTTTCCGTTCAGCGGCTACTGGCAAGATTTGGGGCGGCCGGACGATTACGCGCAGGCTTCGGAAGATTTTGAGGCCATGCGCAGCCAATTTTTACCGGAGGCAGACGCATGAACTGGCGAATTCCGCTGGCGGATTTAGACCTGGGCGCGGAAGAGATGGCGGCAGTGCAGGAGGTGCTGCAAAGCCGCTGGCTGACAATGGGGGAAAAGACGCAGATTTTTGAACATGACTTTGCGCAGTTCAGCGGGGCGAAACACGCCATCGCGGTCAGTAACTGCACGGTGGGCCTGCACATGGCCTGTGCGGCGGCAGGTTTGGGGCCGGGGGATGAGGTGATTGTGCCCTCCCTGAGCTTTGTGGCTACCTCGAATGCAGTGCGCTACACGGGGGCCACACCGGTCTTTGCAGATGTGCTTTCGCTGGACGAACTGACCCTTTCGCCTCAGGCGGCAGCCGCCTGCATCACCCCGCGCACGCGCGCCATCATCCTCATGCACTACGGCGGCTATGCCTGCCGCATGGAAGAATTCTTTCGCCTGGCGGAAGAACACCATTTGACTCTGATCGAAGACGCCGCCCACGCGGTGGGGGCAGACTGGCAAGGGCGCGCTCTGGGAACGTTGGGGCACATCGGCTGCTACAGCTTCTTCTCGAACAAGAATATGACCACGGGCGAAGGCGGTATGGTGGTGACCCAGGATGACGCCCTGGCAGAACGGCTGCGGCTGCTGCGTTCGCACGGCATGACCAGCCTGACCTGGGACCGCCACCGCGGCCACGCCTGGAGCTATGACGTGGTCGAATTGGGATTCAACTACCGCATTGACGAGCTGCGCGCGGCCATCGGCGTGGTGCAGCTGGGCAAGCTGCCGGGCAATAACCACAAGCGGCGCGAACTCACCCGCGAATATCACCAGCGCTTGCAGCAAAGCCTGCCGCAGGTGGGATTGCCGTTTTTGGGGCGGGAAGAACACTCCTCCTGTCATCTCCTGCCGGTGATTCTGCCGGAAGGCACCTCGCGCGTGCGCGTGATGGAAGCTATGAAAGCCGCGGGCATTCAAACCAGCATCCATTATCCGCCCTCGCATTTATTCACGTATTACCGCCGGATTCACCCGGAGCACGTGCCGCTGCCGGTGACCGAAGCCGCGGCGGAACGCGAACTGACCCTGCCCCTCTACCCGGGGATGAGCACCGAAGACGTCAGCCTGGTGGTGGATACGCTGGCCGAGGCGCTGCGCGCGTAGCGGCGGGCGGCAAGCCTCCAAAAATTCACAGGTGCGAAACCTTGTGAAGGTGGTATGATGGTTAAAGCGTTGTTTTAAGCAGAAAAGGAGGGCGAAATGAAAAAAATCATCGGTCAAATCATAGTGATCACGCTGTTGGTGGCACTGCTGGCAGGCGGCGCCCTGGCGGTGCGGGCATTCCGCGCGCCGCTGGCCCCCGCCATGAAGCTGGATCTGGCCCAGGCCGAGCCGACGGCCGCCCCAGCGGCCAATGCCGAGAAAGTCTGCGGCATGTCCGGCAGCCTCACCATCCTGGTGATTGGGCGCGATGACTACGTCTGGGAAGTTCCGGCGGGTGCGGATGCCATTCGCGTGGTGAAGGCGAATTTTGACACCCGTTCTCTTTCGGTGCTGTCCCTGCCGCGGGATTTGTGGCTGAAAACGGATGCGCTGGCCAAGCCCTACGATATCGCCGAAGCCCGCCTGGGACCGGCCTATACAGCGGTTTTAAAGCAGGCTGGCGACACGCCGGAAGGCAATATCACCGCGACCAATGCCATCGGCCAGGTGCTGGTGGATAATTTTGGCCTGACCCTTAACCACTACGCCACGGTGAAGGAAAAAGCCATGTCCAGCATGGTGGATACCCTGGGCGGCATTGAGGTGGACGTGGCCCAGACGGTGACGGTCAGCGGCGTCGAAATCAAAGCGGGCAAGCAGACCATGGACGGCAAGACGGCTGAACTTTACGCCCGCTATTTTGGAGCGGGCGAAAGCGAAGCGGCCCGCTTCGACCGGCAGAACCGCGTGATGAGCGGGCTGTTGATTAAGTTGGCGGATCCGGCGGTGTTTGCAAAAGTGCCTGACCTGTACACGCAGTTTAAGGACCTGCTGATCACTGACCTGAGCCCAGAGCAAATCACCGCTTTGGCTTGCCTGACGCGCGAAGTGGGTGCGGGAAAAATCCAATTGGGTTCGATCCCCGCGGATCAGCTTTCCACCGCAGCGGACGGCGCGGTGCAGTTGAAAGACCTGGCGGCCACCAAGAAGTCGGTTCTGGAATTCTTGGGGAAGTAAAGGGGACTGATATTTCTCCAGGCCAGCCGCGTCTTTTTCTGTGAGACGCGGCTGGCAGACTTTATCCTCGTTTTTGGACTCGCGCGCTGAGAAAACAGGTATAATTTTTATCATCTTGAGATCGAATCTCACCGCGGGAGTATCCAAAACGGGACAATGGCACAAACATCCAATTCGAAGCAAAACATCTTAGGGTTGACGCGCGTGCAGTTGTATTGGACGCTGGCCGCCGTGGCAGTGTACCTGCTCTTTAACCTGTTTTATGTGGGCGATGCTGAGGTTGTGATTGTGGTCAATCACTTTGCTCTCTTGCCCCTGGTGGTTGCGGTCATGGTGATGGCTGTGCGGGTGTGGCGCAGGATTAAGGATAACCGCAAGATCCGCGGCATATGGCTGAATCTGCTGATTGGTTGGGCTTTGTGGACAGCGGCTGAGTTCTGGTGGGTGATCGCCAGCCTGACCCAAGAGGAAATTCCCTACCCATCGGGCGCAGATATCTTTTGGCTGGTAGGGTATTTGCCTTTTGCAGCGGCTTTGTTCCTGCGCATCCGTGATTTACCGCCAATGGAGGAAACGCGCTACAAGGTCATCCTCTGGTCGGCAATTATCGCGGTCTTCATCTTCACAACCGTGTGGATTTTGGCACCGATTTTGAATGATATTACCCCTTCGCGGGTGGTGGAAAGCGTGCTGAACCTGCTGTACCCCCTGTCCGAAGGACTGTTGCTGGCTTTAGCGCTGCGTGTGTTGTTTACTCAGCCTAAAGGCCAATATGGGAATGCCTGGGTCTTCTTTGGGATTGGCTTCATTTTCCACGCGATTGAAAACCTGGCGTTCTCCCTGGTGGATGCAAACGGTCTGTATTATCTCAACAATCAGAATAATTTCCTCAGTTCCATCTTGGTGGACGCCAGCCTGACGTTGTCTTACGCTTCGTGGCTTGTGGGGCTGTTTCTGATCTTCCGTATTTTTACTGATCTGAACTCGGTGCGCACCAAAGAGCTGGCTTTGCCGGTGGTCCCCAACACGCACGTGCTGGTGTTTACCGACGCGCAGGGTCAGGTGATTGAGGTCTCCAAGAACTATGGGGATGTGTTCGGCCCGCGCGAGACAAGCGGCAAAGAGCTGAGCGATGTGCTGGGGATCTCGGTAGAAAAAGCCAATGAGATTCTGACCGAAGCCCAGACTCAGCCGGTTCTGAAGGAGCGCCCCATTTACTCCATCGCGGGGCTTTCGGGGCGAAACGGCTGGCTTTCGGGGGTTTCCATGATGACCTCCGCTGGAGCGAGCAGCGGCGCCAATTTGCTGATGCGCTTTTGGAACTCGGAAGGCTCGCTGGATAAGGCTTTGACCGAATATGAGAACTCGGTGGTGCGCTTTTTGGTGAGCAGTGCCGAAACAAAACGCGAAGCCAACGAGGTCCCCCAGCTGCTGCGCAGCTATTACCTGCCGTTTTTGCGCGAGCTGTACAACCGTGTTTTGCTGGCCGAAGGGGCGGTGAGTGCGGATGCCCTGTATGCTGAGCTGGAGGCGCTGACCAACGAACACCCCGAATGGGGAGTGACGATGGAGCCGCGTTCGCTGGTGTTCTTCTCCCCAGATGCGCCCGCCCATTTTGCCGCGTCGCTGCCGGCAATGGTGGCCTTGGCGCGCAAATTTGCCGAGGAGACTCTGGGGGTGGATGTGACCAACGGCGTGCTGCGCTCGGTTTCCAATCAGTGGGATGAATCGGTGCACCGCGGCGTGGGCATGTACGCCCCGCCGGTGCTGCCCCAATCCGCGCCGCAGGCCTGAGCACGAAGGCTGAATCAAATGGAGCTGTCTGTGTTTTCCAGACAGCTCCATTTTTGTTTTTCTGTAGGCAGAAAACTCAGCGCACGGGCGCAGCCTGGAAGGAGGCGCCTTTTTCGATGGCCTGCATGTTGGCCGGAATGAGTTTCTGATGGCGCGCGGGCAGGTGTTCCTTCAGCGCTTTGCTGATGGCGGCCAGGGGCAGAATGGGCAGGTTGGAGACCAGGCAGCCCAGCAGCACCATATTGGTCAGGCGGCGGTCGCCGATTTCTTCGGCGATTTCATTGGCGGGCACTTCCACCACGCGAATATCGGTGCGGGTGGCTTTGCGGTCAATGATGGAAGTGTTGATCACCAACAGCCCACCCGGCTTGACCAGAGATTCATATTTATCCAGCGAGGGCAGGTTCATGACGATGACGGCGTCGGGGAAGCGCACCATCGGCGAGCCAATTTCTTCATCCGAGACGACCACAGTGCAGTTGGCTGTGCCGCCGCGCATTTCTGGCCCGTAGGAGGGGATCCAGGTGACGTTTTTGCCTTCGTCCATGGCAGCGTAGCTGAGCAGCTGCCCGGCGAAGAGCACGCCCTGCCCGCCAAAACCAGAGATGATAATATCGGTCTGCATGCGTTCCTCCGCCTAGATCTTAATTTCCGCGACGATCGGGTTGATTTTGTAATCGCCCACGGGATAATAGGGCAGCATATTGCTTTCCAGCCAGTGGAGCGAATCGACCGGGGTCATGCCCCAGTTGGTCGGGCAAATGGAGAGCAGTTCGACCATCGAGAAGCCCAGGCCGCGAATCTGCACTTCAAAGGCGGTGCGCAGGGCCTTCTTGGCCAGGCGGATGCTCTTGGGGTCGTGCAGGCTGCGGCGGACAACATAGCTGGAGCCGTCCAGGGTGCTGAGCATTTCTGAGGCGCGGATGGGGAAACCAGCGGTTTCCACGTCGCGTCCGCTGGGCGAGGTGCTGGTCTTCTGCCCAGGCAGGGTAGTGGGGGCCATCTGGCCGCCGGTCATGCCGTAGTTGGCGTTGTTCAGGAAGACCACGGTGATATTTTCGCCGCGGGCAGCCGCGTGGACGATTTCGCCCATGCCGATGGAAGCCAGATCGCCGTCACCCTGGTAGGTGAGCACCACGCGGTCGGGCAGCGTGCGCTTGACGCCGGTGGCCATGGCCGGGGCACGGCCGTGGGGGGCCTGCACGAAGTCAAAATCGAAGTAGTTATAGGCAAAAACAGAGCAGCCGACCGAGGCCACGCCGATGGTGCGGTCGCGCAGGCCCATTTCTTCGATCACTTCCGCGATCAGGCGGTGGGCCACACCATGCGTACAGCCGGGGCAGTAATGGGTGGTGGTTTCGACCAGGGTGTCGGGCCGTTCGTAAACTAATTTTTCCAAATCCTGTTCTAAGGTATTCATGCGGTCCGCTCCTCTTAATTCATCTTGATCATGCGGTCCATCCAGCGGTCACGCGGGTGGCCGCCGACGGCGGGCTTTTCCTCAACCAGCCGGTGGATCTCGGTGAGGATTTCATCCGGCAGCGGCACGATCCCACCCACACGGCCGTAAAATTCAACCGGGGTGCGCCCTTGGGCGGCCTTGAGTACATCTTCCAGCATTTGGCCGGTGTTCATTTCCACCACCAGCATGCCGTCCACCTTCTTGCTCAGTTCTTCATAGACCTTGTAGGGGAAGGGGCTGACAGTGATGGGGCGCAGCAAGCCGACCGGGATGCCTTCGGCCCGGGCGGCGCGTACCGCCGAGAGGGCTACACGCCCAGAAGAGCCAAAACCGGTGACGACGTATTTGGCATCTTCCATGAAGTATTCTTTGTAGCGGATCTCGTTGGCTTCCACATCTTTCCAGCGGCGCAGCATGCGCAGGTTGGCCTTTTCTTCTTCGGGCGGGCTGAGGTAAATGGAGCTGAGGAAGCGGCGTTCGCGCCCGCCTTCGGCCCCGCGTACGGCCCATTCGGGGAATTGGGTGGCCAGAGGTTTGAAGGGCGGCAGTTCGGCCGGTTCCATCATCTGACCCAGCGAGCCGTCAATCAGCACCACGGCGATGGAGCGGTATTTCTCGGCCAGGTCAAAGGCCAGCACAGTCATGTCAATGGCTTCCTGCACATTGGCCGGGGCCAGGGCGATGACGTGATAATCGCCGTGCCCGCCGCCGTGCACGATCTGGTTGTAATCGGATTGGGCCGGGGCGATGTTGCCCAGGCCGGGGCCGCCGCGCATGACATCCACCAGCACCATCGGCACTTCGGTTCCGGCGATATACGATAAACCTTCCAGCATCAGGCTGATGCCCGGGCTGGAGGAAGAGGTCATCACGCGCGCGCCGGTGCAGGCCGCACCGTACACCATGTTAATCGCGCCCAGTTCGCTTTCGGCCTGAACAAAAGCCCGGCCTTCTTCGGGCATGCGCGCGGAAAGGTATTCCAGCAGTTCGGTCTGAGGAGTGATGGGATAGCCGAAATAGGATGTTAAACCGGCCCGAATGGCCGCTTCGGCGATGGCCACATTGCCTTTAAGCAGTTCGCGTGCCATACTGGCCTCCTTATTGATTGCCCTGAGCTTTGGTGACTTCACGATACACGGTAATGGCCGCTTCGGGGCAGACGATGGTGCAAATGCCGCAGCCCGTGCACCCCGCTTCGATCAATTCCGCCGGGTGATAACCCTTGGCGTTAATCCGTTCGGCAGCCAACCCCAGGACATCTTGCGGGCAGGCATCCACGCACAGCTCGCAGCCTTTGCAATACTTTTCATCGACTTCAATTCGACCCTTTGGGGGCATGAGTCCTCCTTACAAACTGACCCTGGAAGATGGATTCCCGAGAACCGGACAATTTCGGTAATATTCTCGGATCATCTTTCATTATGGGTATCTTTTCCGAATCCGCATAGTGTCAACCGTCATTGGATGCAAGCGACTTATCACATCCTCAGGAGGCAAAAAAAGGCCCCGGCGCGCCCTTTTCCCTCGCTCTACAGGTATAATCGGGGGCATGATGGACTCGATTCGGGAACTTTACCGCATTGGACACGGCCCCTCCAGCAGCCACACCATGGGGCCGCAGTGGGCCGCCGAGCAATTTTTGGCACGCTGCCCCCAGGCGCAGGCTTTTCGCGTCACCCTGTTTTCCAGCCTGGCGGCCACCGGCCGCGGGCACATGACCGACACCGCCATTTTGCAGGCGTTGGCCCCCCGGCCGGTGGAGATTGTTTGGCTGCCGGAGGAGAGCCTGCCGCTGCACCCCAATGGGATGCGCTTTGAGGGCCTTTCGGCAGTTGGCGCGGTTTTGGACTCGTGGGAGGTGTATTCGGTGGGGGGCGGGGCTTTGATGGATGCGCAGCACCCCCAGGCGCAAAGCTCGGTGTATGACCTGGACACCATGCGCGCCATTCTGAAAACCTGCACGCAAAATGGGCGTTCGTTTTGGGAATACGTGGAAACGCGCGAAGGGCCGGAGATTTGGGATTATTTGCGCCAGGTGTGGGCGGCCATGCAGGATTCCGTCCAGCGCGGGCTGCGCACCGAGGGCGCGCTGCCGGGAGGCCTGGGAGTGGCGCGCAAGGCCTGGGCGCTGCACCGTAAAATGACCATGATGGGCCAGAATTTCTTGAAAGAAGGCTTTTTGCCCGCTTACGCCCTGGCGGTGGCGGAGGAGAACGCGGCGGGCGGCGTGATTGTCACCGCGCCCACCTGCGGCTCCAGCGGGGTGCTTCCGGCGGTGCTGTACCATCTGGCCGAGAGTTTGCACCTGCACGAAGAAAGCCTGCTGCGCGCCCTGGCCACGGCCGGGCTGGTGGGCAATTTGATCAAGCACAACGCCTCCATTTCTGGGGCGCGGGTGGGGTGTCAGGGGGAGATTGGGGCGGCCTGCGCTATGGCCGCGGCGGCTGCCACCCAGCTGATGGGCGGCACGCTGCGCCAGATTGAATACGCCGCCGAGATGGGCCTGGAGCACCATCTGGGGCTGACCTGCGACCCGGTGGACGGCCTGGTGCAGATCCCGTGCATCGAGCGCAACGTGTTCGCGGCGGCGCGCGCCCTGACCTGTGCCAATTACGCGGGATATTCGGACGGCAGCCACCGCGTGTCTTTTGACGAGGTGGTGGAGGTGATGGAACAAACCGGCCACGATTTGCCCTCGCTGTACCGCGAAACGGCCAACGGCGGCCTGGCCAAGGCTTACCGCTTTCCCCCGCAGGACGGGCAGGCGCTGAGCGAGGAGGATGGGGCGTGAACTGGGTGCTTTGGGGTAATTCGTTGGCCCAATGGCTGACGTCTTTGGGGCTGTGGGTGGGGGCGAGCGCGGGGCTGTTCCTTTTGCGCTGGCTGCTGACGCGGCGGGAGACCCCGTTGGCTTTTGTGACGGTCTTGGCGCAGCGCACGCGCGGCTATTTCATCCTGGCTGCGGGCGCCTACGCCGCTTCTCTGGCGCTGCACCTTTCGCCGCCGTGGCGTGAGGGGCTCCGTGTGGGGGTGGTGTTGGCGGTTCTGCTGCAAGTGGGCCTGTGGTTTTCGGGCTGGGTTCAGATGTGGGTTCAACGCCGTATGCGCGAACAGACCGAAAAAGATGCCGCCCAGGCCACCAATTTGAACGCCTTGGGCATTTTGCTGAAGGCGGGCGTTTGGGTGGTGGTGGTGGTGCTGATGTTGGACAACCTGCCCAATGTGGAGATCACCACCCTGATCGCCAGCCTGGGCATCACCGGCATCGCCGTGGGCCTGGCGGTGCAGAACATTTTGAGCGATCTGTTTTCCTCGCTGTCCATCACCCTGGATAAGCCTTTTGTGATTGGGGACGTCATCACGGTGGGCGAGTTCACCGGCACGGTGGAGCATATCGGCCTGAAGAGCACGCGCCTGCGTGGGCTGCCGGGGGAAGAGGTGATCTTCTCCAACTCGGATTTACTCAACAGCCGTATTCGCAATTTTCAGAAGATGGAACGACGCCGGGTGGGGTTTGAGGTGGTGGTGGCCTACACCACCCCCCAGGCGGTGCTCCAGCGCATCCCTGAACTGCTCCGAGAATGTGTGGTGGGGCGAGATCAGGTGATTTTTGGCCGGGCGCACTTGAAAGCCCTGGGTGATTTTGGGGCGGTGTTTGAATGCGTTTACTTTGTGGAAAGGCCGGAATACGATTTATTTATGGACATCCAACAGGCGGTGCTGCTGGCCATTTACCAGCGGTTTGAGGCTGAGGGTATCACCCTGGCGCAGCGCATCCGCCCGTAAACTGGCCGCCGCGGGTCTCTTGACCCGTGTGCGCTTTTCGTGTACACTGGCCGTATTCCAGTCTTTGACGAAAGGAGGCACGAAAACTGATGACAGTCTTGACTCAACGCTCTTCGTGTTTGCTGCGCGTGCCTCGGGTGGTTTCCCCGCAATAGCTGGTTTGCGATGGGTTTAAACCGCAGGCGCGCATTGGCCTGCGGTTTTTTGATTCTCTACCGCGGACAGCCGCAGGCAAAGGACATTTTTGGATAGATTTTCTGCAAAAGGGTATGAAAACGAAACCTCAGCCTAGCTTTGACGAAGAATTTGATGAACTGGTGGACACCTTTGGCCATGTGACCGGCGTGCACAGCCTGACCGGCCGCCAAAAAGCAAAAAAGTTGCCCACCGTGCCTGCCCCGGGTGTGCGCGACCGTGCTGCCCAAGACGCGCTGAGCCGCCTGGGCACAGAGGACGAAAGTCGTGAGAACTTGAACTTCTCCTATCAGGCCTCGCGCCACGAGGCCGGTTGGCTGCGCGATTCACTGGGCGAGTTTTATGAGCACCGCTGGTTTGACGACGTGCTGCGCCTGGTGAAAGGCGGCAAAGAGGCCAATGTGTACCTGTGCGCGGCCAACCCCACCAGCGGCGTGCCCTGGCTGGCGGCCAAGGTGTACCGCCCGCGCCGGCTGCGCAATTTGCGCAAGGATCACATCTACCGCGAGGGCCGCACCGATTTGGATTCGAGCGGGAGGGTGATTGAAGACGACGGGCTGCTGCACGCCATGCGCAAACGCAGTACCCTGGGGCTGGAGCTGCTGCACGCTTCTTGGATTGAGCATGAATACCAGACCCTGCTGAAGCTGCACGCCGCCGGAGCCGATTCGCCCCAGCCCTTTGCCCGCGGCCACAACGCCATTCTGATGGGCTACGTGGGCGACGCGGTCACGGCGGCCCCCACGCTGAACAGCGTGGATCTGCCCCGCCGCCTGGTGCGGCCGCTGTTTGAACGGGTGGTGCACAACCTGGAAATTCTGCTGGCCTGCCGGCGTATTCACGGCGACCTTTCGGCCTTCAATATTTTGTACTGGGATGAGGAGATCACCCTGATTGATTTTCCTCAGGCCATTGACCCCGAACAGAACCCTTCGGCCTACGGTATTTTTGTGCGCGATGTGACCCGCATTTGCCAATATTTCCAGGAACAGGGTCTGCGGGTGGAGCCGCGCGCTTTGGCAGGGGATTTATGGCGCAAGGCGGGCTACCGCCGCGGTCCCCAGGTGGATTTGCGCTATTTGAACGCGGAGGACGCCGCCGACCGCGGTTTTTGGGAACAGGTGCGGCGCGAGGAAGAAAAACCTGGCTAAGTGGCCAGGGTCGAAACAGTCCAAGAGGTGGGCGAATATGGGACTGGAATCGGGTATAAAAGGACTATCGGGCAGAACATAAGCAGCTTTCCCCCTTGGTTTTCCCCGCCGGTGTTCTGGAGCATCGGCGGGGTTTTTTTGTGCCCGCAGGATGTAGATATGCTATGATAGATCAGATCAATTTGATATGGAGCGTGTACAGATGGCATCTAAAGAACGGCAAGGCAATCTTTCGGGCGGGCTGCTGTTGGTGCTGCTCGGCGTATTCTTCCTCTTATGGCAGCTTTCGCCTGCCTGGTTCACGCGCATTTTTGGGGAACGCTTTCCCTGGCCGGTGTTTGTGATTGGCCTGGGGGGCGTTTTTCTGTTGGCGGCCTTGTTGGGGCGCAGCGGCGGGCTGGCCATCCCCGGCACCATCCTGGCCGGCATCGGCGGCATTCTGTACTACCAGAACGTCACCGGTGATTGGGGCAGCTGGGCTTACATCTGGTCGTTGATCCCAGGTTTTGTGGGGCTGGGCATGGTCATCTCCAGCTTTTTGAACGGGGGTGAAAGGGGCGCGCGCCGGGTGGGGGCCTTCATGTTTGTCATCTCGGTGCTGGCTTTCGTGGTGATCTGGTCGCTGTTTACGGCTAACCTGAACTTCAACCTGGTGTGGCCGGCGGTGATGATCCTGGCAGGGATGGCCCTGCTGGTGCGTTCGCTGATGCGGGGGCGTTAGCCGCTGGTGGGGGGCTTGCGCGCAGCGCGCAGGGCTTCCAGAGCCTGAATCACGCGCGACAACTCCTGCTGCAGGGCGGGCAAACGTAAGCGGGCCTCATCCAGGGCTTCGCTGCGCCCCAAAATTTCTATTTCTTTGCAAAGCTGTTCCAGAGGGCCGGCATGAAAGACAGATGCCGACCCTTTTAATTTGTGCGCGTACAGGAACACCTGGCGAGCATCGCCGCGCTCTAAACCGGCGGCAACGGCCTGCAGATCGGCGGGACTGGTTTGGATAAACAGCTCCATCAGTTCATCCGCCAGGGCCGCGGACTGGGGGTCTTCCTGGAGGTTCAACGGAACGATGGGGTCGGTCCCCAGCGAGGTAGGGGTTTCATCCGCTGACGGCGGGACAGGCTGAGTTTGGGTTGGGGCAGGCTCAGCTTCTTCACCCAGGACGCGCTGTAAATCCTGCGGGCGCAGCGGTTTGCTGAGGTAGTCGTCCATACCCAGGCTCACATAGCGCTGACGGTCGTCAGACAGCACGTTGGCAGTCAGGGCGATGATGCGCGGCTGGCGGTCGAGCGGGAAGGAGGCGCGGATCTTGCGCGTGGTCTCGATGCCGTCCATTTCCGGCATCTGCACATCCATGAAGATCACGTCGTAGGCGCGGTTTTGCAGGGCTTGCAGTGCCTCTTGCCCGTTGCTAACCAGATCGGCGGCGTAGCCCAGGTGGCTTAACATGTTGTGGGCCACCTTCTGATTGATGGGGTTGTCTTCTACCACCAAAATGCGCAGGAGGCGGGGGGCTTTGCGGGGCTGCGAGGGGCTAGGGTGGCTTGCACGGCGGTGAGTGCGCGGGGAAAGCAGCTGGCTGAGGGCCTGATGCAGGCCGCGAGGTTTGACAGGGCGGGTGAGCACAGCCGTGTTGGCAGGCAGAGTTCTGGCTTTGGCCACCAGCACGGAGGTCATGAGCAGGGTGGGCAGGTGAGTGCGGCCCAGGGCGGCCTCCAGCGCTGCCTTAAAGCGGCCTTCCTGCCAGCCAGGCAGGTCGGTGTCGGTGATGAGGGCATCCACGCGGGGGGGCGAGTAGAGAAGCGCCTGCTCGCCCTGGTGGAAGACGTGCACCTGCGCGCCCCAGGCCGTCAGCCATTCGCTGAGGGCCGCGGCGGTAGAAGGGCAGGCTGTGACGATCATCAGGTGGCTGTCGGGGGGGAAGGGCGCGGGTTTGTGTTCGGAATCGCTGGGGATGACCTCCAGCGGCAGGGCGAAGCGGAAGGTGGAGCCCTGGCCGGGCTGGCTTTCCACCGTGATTTCACCGCCCATGATCTCTACCAGCCGTTTGCTGATGGCCAACCCCAGGCCGGTGCCGCCGAATTTTCGGCGCAGGGAAGAATCGAGCTGGGTGAAGGATTCGAACAGGCGGCTCATCTGCTGCGGGGGGATGCCGATGCCGGTATCCTGGACGATGAATTCCACCTGCTGGGTGCTGCCTTGCAGGGGCTGGCTTTGCACGCGCAGGCAGATCTCTCCCCGTTCGGTAAACTTGACGGCGTTGCCAAGCAGGTTCACCAACACCTGCCGCAGGCGGGTCAGGTCGCCGGTGACCTGGGTGGGGGTTTGGGGGGAAATCTGGTACACCAGATACAGGCCTTTTTCGGCTGCGGCGGGAGCCATCAGATCCACCACGGCCTCAATACCCGTGCTCAGATCAAAGATCTGCGGCGCCAGTTCCATCTTTCCGGCTTCGATCTTGGAGAAGTCGAGCACCTGATTGATGATGTTGAGCAGCAGATCGCCGCTGTCTTGGATGGTGCGCAGATAATCCCACTGTTCGGGGGAGAGCGGGGTTTGGGCCATCAGGCCGGTCATGCCCAGGATGCCGTTGAGGGGAGTGCGGATTTCGTGGCTCATATTGGCCAGAAATTCGCTTTTAGCCTGGCTGGCGGCGCTGGCAGCCCGCGCCAGGCGGTCGGTTTGCTGCACGGTGCGGCGCAGTTCCTCGTTGGCGGCTTCGAGCTGTTGGGTTGAACGCTTGAGCGCGGTGATGTTTTCCAGGTTGGCCAGGACAAATTCCGGCTCACCGGCCGCGTTGCGTACCAGATTTACGCTCAAATTGACCCACACGATGTGCCCATCTTTATGCACCAACCGTTTTTTCAACTGGTATTGGCTGCGCTGGCCGGAGATCAGTTCCTGATACAAATCCAGATCGGGGGAGAGATCCTCAGGGTGCGATAGTTGGGCAAAGGGCATACCGGAAAGTTCCTCGGCGGTGTAGCCCACCAGATTTTGGTAGGCAGGATTGCTATCCAGGATGACGGCGTTCAGATCGCTGATGCCGATGCCGGTGCTGGCGTTTTCAAAGATGCTGCGCAGACGCACTTCGCTGGAGCGCAAGGCGGCTTCCACTATTTTTTGGTTGGTGATGTCGTTGGAGATGCACAGCAGGCCGAGGAGCGCACCTTTGCTGTCGGTCAGGCGGGTTTTGACCGTGTGTACATGGCGAATTTCACCGCCGTAGAGTTGAACCACCTCTTCAATCTCAAGGCGTTCCTGTTCGCCGCTCAGCACACTGCTGTTTTCGTTTCGCCAATTTTCAAGCCCCCGCGGGTTGATGATAAATTCGTCATCTCTATGTCCCACCAGGCTTTCCACCGGCAGACCGTAATTGCCAGCGAACTGCTGGTTTACCACCATGTAGCGGTCATCCAGGTCTTTGGCGAAGATGGAGAGCGGAGCGGTATTGATGATATTGTCCAACAGGTCTTTTTGCGCGCGCAGCTTCTCTTGGGCTTCGATACGCTCTTGAATGTTGCGGCTGAAGAAGATGAAAACTTCTTTATCTTTCCATTTTCCCCGCGACACCCGCGTTTCGGCCATCACCATCTCCCCGCTGCATTTGCGCAGGGGCAGCTCAAAGAGGGTGCGCCGGCCGGAAAGGATCTCTTCCCAATACTGACGTACGGCCGCCTGTTCTGACCCGGCAAACAGGTCAAACAGATGCATGCCCATCAAGGCTGCGTCCGAGCAGCCTAATTCGCGCTCCACGGCATGGTTAAAATTAACCAACTGCCCATCCAGACTGATGATATACACCAGGTCGCTGATGGAATCAAACAGGGATTCAAGGTTGAGCCTTTTTTCTTGCAGCTCCTGTTCGGTGCGGATCGATTCCAGCAGGCTAGAAAGATAAGCCGGGATCATTTCCAGGAATTCGCGCGAGCGGCTGGAAAACGAATCCACCGTGTGGGAGGCCAGGGTCACAATGCATAAAAGCTGGCCCTGGCTGACGACTGGCAGACTGGCATAGGCGCGCAGACCTTCCTGGCGGGAGGCTTTCAATTGGTGATTGAAGGGCAGTTCCTGAAATTTGCCGAAAAAGCAGTGGGGTATATTTTCCAACATAAGGCCGGGCTGCTGAGCCAGCACCTGATCAGAAGCGCGGACGAACGCATCCGAGACCCCGCGGTGAGCCACCAGTCTCAATTCTTGGCTGCCGGTGTCTGCCATATAAAATCCGCCGCAGTCCACACCCTCAATTTCCGTGAGCCGCTCCAGCAGGATCGCCACCGTTTTTCGCAGATCATGGGTGCGGCTGAAGGTGAGGGTCAGCTCGTTTTGCAGCCGCAGGGTTTGCTCGGCCATTTTTCGCTGGCTGATGTCGCGGTTGATGAGGCGCCGCCCCATGTAGAACCCGTTTTCGTCATACAGCGGCTGACAGGAGTGTTCAATCCACAGCAGTTCACCCTGGGCATCTTTCATGCGGAATTCGATCTGCATGAAATCGCGGGTGTTTTGGTGGCTGTCCACACGGTGCTGAAGCACGGCCGGCCAATCGGGAGGGTAGATCAGCGATGCCAGCAAATCCCGCGGATCCATCATCTCTTCGGCGGTGTAGCCGGTGACTTTATAACAGGCGCGTGAGGAAGCCAGGCCCACCTCGCCGGCGTCCGCCCAGATTTCCCAATCCAGCGATTGTTCCACCAGCGAGGCAATCGCCTCCAGACTGGCGAGGTCGCGCGAGAGTTCCACCCACCACAAGGGCTCCTCGGGCGAGGCGGTGGGCAGGCTGGTGTAGCGCAGCTTACCGTGGGGCAGGAGCAGGCAGCCCACCGAGGGCGTTTCCAGGCGGGCGGCAGCCAGTTCCAGCGGCAGTTGGGGGGAATATTCGCTCAGCAGGGCGCTGGCCGCCGGGTTCAGATGCGCGATCTGGCCGTCCTGGCGGAGCAGCAGCGCGGGCTGGGCGAACTGATCGATCGCCTGGAAGAGGTCATCGGGTAACTGGGGGGCGGCGCTCATAGGGGTAGTATATCTTGATTTTGCGGCGGATGGTCAATTGGACAGGGGCGGGATTTCTGCTACAATCGTCAAAATCCATTTGTCATAGGTGGCGCATGAACGAATTTTTCGCGTTGGATTATCACGGTGAACCTTTTGCTTTGTTTGGCACGGCGCATCTGGCGGCTCTGGCGGGGGTGGTTCTGGTGAATGTGCTCATCTTCCTCTTCCGCCGCCGGTTCAGCGAGGCCGGGCGCCGCACCCTGCGCTATGTGTTGGCGGGGGTGCTTTTGGTGGTGGAATTGAGCTGGCACGGCTGGAACGCGGCCACGGGGCAGTGGACGCTGCAAACCATGCTGCCGCTGCACCTGTGCAGCGCGCTGGTATGGCTTTCCATTTACATGCTGATCACGGGCAACCAGCGCATTTACGAGTTCGCCTATCTGCTGGGCATTCCGGGGGCGCTGCAGGCCCTGCTGACGCCGGACGCGGGGATCTACGGCTTTCCGCATTTCCGCTTTTTTCAGGTGATCCTCAGCCACGGTACGCTGGTGACGGCGGCGCTGGCCCTCACCTGGGTGGAGGGTTACCGACCCACCCTGGCCTCTTTGAAGCGCGTGTTTATCACCGGAAACATCTATCTGGCGGCGGTGTTTGTGTTCAATTTGCTGATCGGCAGCAACTATCTGTTCATCGCCCACAAACCCGAAACCGCCAGTTTGTTAGACGTGCTGCCGCCCTGGCCGTGGTACATTGCGGTGATTGAGCTGCTGGGCCTGGTGTTTGTGTTGGTGATGTATGCGCCCTTCTTTGTGCGCGATCTGCGCGCCCGGCGGACGGCGGTTCAGGCGGACGGGCTCAGCTCCAAATAGATGCGCTTGTTGATTTTGCCCTTGCTTTTGTAATCGGCAATGCGCACGGGGCCCACTTCGGCGGTGCTGCCCACATGCGTGCCGCCGTCGGCCTGCAGGTCGAGACCCACCAGCTCCACCGTGCGCACCTCAGGGATGCCGGGGGGCAGCAGGTTGATCTTGGTGCGGATGAGGTCGGGGATTTGGAAGGCCTCTTCGCGCGGCAGGATCTGCACGCGGACAGGGTGAGCGGCGGCCACTTCGGCGTTGACGGCGGCTTCGATCAGGCCGACCAAGTCTTTGCTGAGGGCTTCGAATTCAAAATCCATACGTCCCTGCAAGGGTTCCATGTCGCCGCCGGTGACCTGGGCGCCGTAATCGCGGAAGACCACGCCGCACAGGATGTGCATGGCGGTGTGGGTGCGCATCAGGGCATAGCGGCGCTCCCAATCCAGCTCGCCGCGCAGGGCGGTTCCGACTGCGGGTAAGGGACAATCTGCGCTGAGGAAGTGCAGGGCGCCTTCGGGGCCTTTTTTCACCTTCTCGACAGTGAGTTTTTCAGCGCCCACCCACAGCCAGCCCTGGTCGCAGGGCTGGCCGCCGCCGCCGGGGTAGAAGGCGCTTTGATCCAAGAGGACGGCGTGGGCGGCTTCGTCCACGGCGGTGACCGCGGCGGTAAATTCGCGCAGGTAGCTGTCGGTTTGATAGAGGGGTACGGTCATGGGGGTCTCCCTTTCTGGACTTTGTTTTGATTATACCCGCGCTTTCTTTTTTGTCCGACGGGCGCTTCCGATTGTATAATAGGGATGGCCGGACCGTAGCCTCACCGCCAAGACGCCAATGACGCAAAGGGTTTTTATCTTATTTTCTTGGTGCTCTTTGCGCCTTTGCGGTTCAGTTACAATGCGCTGAGGCTTTTTGTACCGCCAAGACGCCAAGGACGCAAAGGGTTTTTATCTTATTTTCTTGGCGCTCTTTGCGCCTTTGCGGTTCAGTTACAATGCGCTGAGGCTTTTTGTACCGCCAAGACGCCAAGGACGCAAAGGATTTCTTATCTGGTTTCTAGCCACCTGACACTTTAACAAAAGAATAGTTGATCGGCACCAGATCTCCACTAAAATAGGTTTTCCGGAAGCATTTTAGAAACGGAGTAAACCAATGCCGACCGACCTCCTTTATCATAACTGGT
>NZ_LGCM01000011.1 GCF_001306035.1 Levilinea saccharolytica | reverse complement strand
GCACGGCCATTCAGCGCGGGCTGCTTTCGGCGGGACAGGAGGAAAGTAAAGGGTAAATCCCTCCATTTGTTATTGAAATTCTTATAATTCCTTGCTATAATGCCAGATTGAAATACGTGGAAAGTCTCGCGGGTTGACAGGCGGAGAGGAGCAGCGCCAGCAGCAGCAAGGCGAGGAGGGCGGGCTGGTGGGGGGAGAACGTTTTCATAGGGGGGTGGCAGTCACTTTCTCGTCTTAATCAAAATCGGTAGGCCAGGCGGGGTTTTGATGGAGCACGAACATGCGCTCAATCTCTTCGGGGGTGGTGCGGCCCAGCGAGAGGGGCGGTAAGGCCTGGGGGGAGAAGAAGCTGGCTCCCGCGGTTTCGATGCTGTCGGCCGGGGCGCCGCCGGTGAGCTCGCACAGGAAAAAGAGCTTGTAGATGTGGAAGATGTGCGCCGGGTGACCGTGGAGGTTGCGGTCGTAGAGAGCCAGCAGGCGGGCGGCGCGCACCTGGTAGCCGGATTCTTCCCACACCTCGCGTTCCACGGCGCGCGAGGGCGGCTCGTTCACATCCACCCAGCCGCCGGGCAGAGTCCAGCCGCCGTCGGAAAGCTCTTTCACCAGCAGGATCTGGCCGTCTTGAATCACAACCCCGCGTACATCCACCTTGGGGGTGGGGTACCCGGCCTCGTGCAGGAAGATCTCGTGCATCTGAGTTGGGTCAACTTCGGCCTGATGGGCAACGATCTCGGCGGCCAGGTCGCGCAGGGCGGCGTAGCGCTCCAGGTCGAAAGGATTTTGGGCATAGGTGAGGCCGGCTTGGGCGATGGATTGCAGGGATTGCGCCCAGGTGAGCCATTGGGGTTGAGACATGCACACCTCCTTGTTCGCAGGTTGATGGATATGATAACACAAAGCGCGCGGGCCTCTGCCTCCTGACGGCAAAAGGTGCTTTGTTCCGGCGTGGAAATGTGCTAGGATGAAATGGGAATTCAAACCCACCGGAGGCGGGGAGGGCCGATGAAAACGGGTTGGCGCTGGGCGGTGATCTTTTTGTGGCTGGTGTCCGCGGCCTGCGGACTGCCGGCGCTGCGGCCCGATCCCACCCCCACGCCCACGCCTACCCCCCAACCCAGCCTGACTCCCAGCCAGACTCCTACTCCCACCCCCACCCCAGAGCCCAGCCTGACCCCCAGCCAGACCCCCACGCCCACCCCATTGGCGATGGGAGACTGGTTGGAGCTGCCCCAGGAAGTCATCTCGGCGGAAAACGCCGCACGCCTGGCGGTTTTGGCGGTGTGGCAGGGCGGCGAGGAGGTGCGGGGGTTGGGGACGGCGCCCGGCGGGGAGGATTACCTGGCGCTGGAGGCGGATGGGGATATCCGCGTGGGGGCGGTGCGCGACGGGCAGGTGCGCGTGGTGCTGGCCCTGCCGCCTGTGCCGACATCTACGCCGCGCTGCATCACTGTGCAGTTCAGCGCGCCCAAGCCGCTGCCGCAGCCGCCGCCTGTGACCACCTGTTACCCGGCGCCGGAGATCCCGCAGATGGGGGCGGGCTGGGGGGCGCAGCACCTGGGGGTGGATGCGCGCGGCGAGGAGTGGGTGAGCGCTTCGGCGGGGCGAGCTTTCATCTGGCGCGGCGGGCCGGATTGGCAGCCGCAGGCGTTGGATATACCCGGCACGGTGACCCAGGTGGGCTACGCGCCGCAGGGGGGCGTGTTCTTTGCGGCGGCGGAGACATCCGAGCGCAAGGGCTGGGTGGGGCTGTTCCGCGGCACGCAGCAGATGGCCGGTTGGGAAGCGCCCCGCGGTGCGCAGGTGTTTTTGCTGGCGGACGGGGAGACGGCCGGGCTGGTGTGGCAGGAGCAGGCGGCAGCGGGGACGGCGCCGCCCGTGCAGGAGAACAGCGTGCCGACCTTGCCGAAAATTCACGTGGAGCTGCGGCGGGCGCAGGACGGCAGCCTGATAGATGATTGGCTGTTGGCGGATTGGCGCGGGAATGTGATCACGGCCGTGCCCGACCCGGCCGGGCAGCGCCTGGCGGTGCTGCGCTGGGGCAATCGGCTGGAGCTGTACGACCTCAGCGACCACTCCTTGCTGTGGACGGCGGAGCCGTATACGCGCGAGGATGTGTTCTCGCAGCCGGGGGCTGATCCTTTGCTGCCTTTTCTCCCGAACGCGCCGGGCGGGCTGGTCTTCAGCGCGGATGGGTCGCTGCTGGCGGTGGTGACGCCGGAGGGGGGGCTGGCGCTGTTTGCCGTGGACACAGGGGAGCGCACGGCGCTGGCGGGGGGGCAGGGGGCGGTGACCAGCGCGGCGTTTGGGTTGGGGGGACGCGTGCTGTTGGTGGGCGGTGAGGATGGGAGCATCACGGTGTGGGGGGTGCGGGGCCCCTCTCCTGGCCTCTCCCCATAGGGGAGAGGAATTCCCACTCACCCGCTCCCCGTGGGGGAGCCCCCTCACCTAACCTCTCCCCAGAGGGGAGAGGAATTCACCCCTCACATGGCATCTGCCGGAGGGGAGAGAAGTGGTCTGAATCGCCCTGTACATCGTTCTTTTGAGGTCTCTTCAGTGGGGGCGCGCTGTGTAGGCGGGACTGAACTCCTCTCCCCGTAGGGGAGAGGTTGGGAGAGGGGGTGCGTGAATCTTGCCAAGCCTGTATAGGATTCTTGATCATTGCTTGTGCGGGCGGAAAAAAACAGAACGCTGTATAATTATCGTTAGGGAGGAATGTCAGAAAATCAACCCCCAATTTTTCTGTTGTTTGTACTAGAAAATTTGAAGCATTTCATACATAGGAGCAAAAAAATGAAAGCGATTAGCATACGTCAGCCGTGGGCGTGGTTGATTGTGAATGGCTATAAAGATATTGAAAATCGCACCTGGAAAACAAGTTACCGCGGTAAATTATTGATACACGCGAGTGGGAAACTCGATTTTAACGCTCAGGATATGAAGGAGTATCGCTCAATTATGGCGAGTGAGGCGGGTATTGATATTCCAGAAGACTTGCCGCTGGGAGGTATCGTTGGTATGGTGGATCTGGTGGATTGTACGATGGAGCCAGATGACCCTGAGGGTTGGCACGAGCCTGGATGTTATGGGTTTGTTCTGCGGAATCCTGTAGCTTTGCCATTTCGGCCTATGCCAGGACGGCTGAACTTGTTTGAGGTGGAGGAGGCAGATCAGTAATACCAGATTTCTTGATGTCGCGCTAGACGAGAATGGCCCCCTCACCCGGCTGCCCCTCACCTAGCCTCTCCCCGGAGGGGAAAGGAGCACTGCCCCTCACCTAGCCTCTCCCCAGGGGGGAAAGGAGCGCTGCCCCTCACCTAGCCTCTCCCCGGAGGGGAGAGGAAACCCGCCCTCACTCGGCGTCTGCCCGGAGGGGAGCCCCCTCACCTGGCCTCTCCCCGGAGGGGAGAGGAGCGCTGCCCCTCACCTAGCCTCTCCCCGGAGGGGAGAGGAAACCCGCCCTCACCCGGCGTCTAGCTGTGGGGGAGAGGAATTCACCCCTCACATGGCATCTGCCGGAGGGGAGAGGGGACACGTGGAAGGCTCGATCACCGAGTTCCTGAAAACCTACCTCCAGGCGAAGATCAAGGCGGTGTGGCTGGCCGACCCCATCCCCAATGAGCTGGATCAGGACGAAGCCCAGGGCACGCCGGGGCGTGCTTGAAATCCGCGGATTCCGTGATATAATGACTGCAATTCAATACCCCATAGGCCAGAAGGAGTAGGCCGCGGGCGACCTGTCAGAGAAGGAGGTCTTGGGCTGTGAGCCTCCACAGGGAACGCCGCGCTGAAGTCGTCTGGCGAGGACTGCCGAAGAAAACCGCCCCGCGGTGAGTAGAACGGCACGGGTGAGCCCGTTAGCGCGAGGCCGGGATGATGGTCCTGGGCAGAGAGCGCCAGTGTGCGTGCTGGCGAAATGAGGTGGTACCGCGGAAGGCAGCCTTTCGTCCTCAGGGATGGGAGGTTGTTTTGTTTTTAACCGCTTTGGAATTTTCTATTTTCGATGAATGAGGTGTGAGATGAGTCACGAACTGCCCAAGACCTATGATTTTGCCAGCACCGAGCAGCGCCTGTACGAATGGTGGGAGCAGAGCGGCTTTTTTAAGCCGAGCAATGACCCCCGCGAGCCGGGGCACGACCCCAGCCGCAAACCGTTTGTGATCGCCATCCCGCCGCCAAACGTGACCGGTGAGCTGCATTTGGGGCACGCCATGTTCGTCAGCATGGAAGATCTGATGATCCGCTACCACCGTATGAAGGGCATCCCCACTCTGTGGGTTCCGGGCAGCGATCACGCCGGCATCGCCACGCAGCTTCAGGTGGAAAAGGCGCTGGCCAAAGAGGGCCTGAAGCGCGAGGAACTGGGGCGCGAGGCCTTTGTGGAGCGCACCTGGGTCTGGAAGCACAAATACGGCGGCATCATCACCCAGCAGATCCGCCGCCTGGGGGCCTCCTGTGATTGGACGCGCCAGCGCTTCACCCTGGATGAGGGCCTGTCGCGGGCGGTGCGCGAGGCTTTTGTGCGCCTGTATGAAAAGGGCCTGATCTACCGCGGCCCGCGCCTGATCAACTGGTCGCCGGGGCTGCGCACGGCGGTTTCGGATTTGGAAGTGGAATATTCACAGGAAGCCGGTTTCCTGTACTTCTTCAAGTACATGCTGGCGGACGGCTCTGGGAACTACCTGCCGGTGGCCACCACCCGCCCAGAGACGATTTTGGGCGATACGGCCGTGGCCGTGCACCCGGAAGATGAGCGCTACCAGGCCTTCATCGGCAAGAAAGTGTTGGTGCCCATGCTGGGACGCGAAATTCCGGTGATCGCGGATGAGTACGTGGACCGCGCCTTTGGAACCGGCGCGCTGAAAATCACCCCCGGGCACGACCCCAATGACTACACCATTGGCCAGAAGCACGGCCTGGAGGTGATCAGCATCCTGGACACGGCGGCCTGCATCAACGCCAACGGCGGCCCCTACGCGGGCATGGACCGTTACGACTGCCGCAAGAAGATCTGGGCGGATATGGACGCGGCCGGGCTGGTGATTAAGCAAGAGCCGTACATGATGAACGTGCCGCGGTCGCAGCGCGGCGGCGAGATTGTGGAACCGATGGTGTCTACCCAGTGGTTCGTGCGCATTCAACCCCTGGCTGATCAGGCCCTGGAGGTGGTGCGCGATGGACGCATTCAGATCGTGCCGGAGCGCTTCACCAAGGTGTATTACAACTGGCTGGAGAACATCCAGGATTGGTGTATCAGCCGTCAGCTGTGGTGGGGACACCGCATCCCGGTGTGGTACTGCCAGGACTGCGGCGAGACGATTGTGGCGCGCGAAGACCCCAGCGTCTGCCCCAAGTGCGGCGGCAGCCGTTTGGAACAGGACCCGGATGTGTTGGACACGTGGTTCTCTTCGGGACTGTGGCCGTTCAGCACCCTGGGCTGGCCGGATGAGACCCCGGAATACAACTACTTCTACCCGACTTCGGTGCTGGAAACCGGCTACGACATCCTCTTCTTCTGGGTGGCGCGCATGATCATGGACGGGATGGAATTCACCGGCAAGCCGCCGTTTGAAACGGTGTACCTGCACGGCCTGATCCGCGACGAACACGGGCACAAGATGAGCAAGACCAAGGGCAACGTGATTGACCCGCTGAACGTCATGGATGAGATGGGCACGGACGCGCTGCGCTTTACCCTGCTGGTGGGCTCGACCCCCGGCAACGACATGAACCTGAGCTTGAAGAAGGTGGAGGCCAACCGCAACTTCGCCAACAAGCTGTGGAACGCAGGGCGCTTTGTGTTGGGCGCGCTGGATCAGGCCCCGGCCGCGGCGCAGGCCGCCCCGGAATGGACCCTGGCGGATTCGTGGATTTGGGCGCGGCTGCAAAGCCTGGTGCGGGATGTGGAGCGGCTGTTCCAGAGTTACCAGTACGGCGAAGCCGGACGGCAAATTTACGACTTCTTCTGGGGCGAATTCGCCGATTGGTATGTAGAAATCGCCAAGCTGCAGCTGGCTGAGGGCGGCGACCGCGCGCATTACACGGCAAGCACCCTGGTGCGCGTGCTGGATACCTGCCTGCGCCTGCTGCACCCCTTTACGCCCTTCATCACCGAAGCGCTGTGGGGCCACCTGAAACAGGCTTGCCAGGAGCGTTCGGAGGCCTTTGCGCCCAAGACGGGCTGGGAAGATGCGCTGATTCTGGCGCGCTGGCCAGAGCCGCGCGAGCCGGAGGGCTGGGAAGCCCAGAAGACGGCGGATTTTGGCCTGGTGCAGGAGCTGGTGCGGGCCATCCGCAACGCGCGCGCCGAGAAGAAGGTCAGCCCCGGCAAACGCATCGCCGCCCTGATCGCCGGAGGCGAGCGCCTGGGCGTGTTACAATCAGAACTGAAGACGATCATCGCCCTGGGACAGTTGGACAGCACCCAAACGGAACTGAGCGCGGCGCTGGCCGAAAAACCCCAGGGGGCCGTGGCTCTGGTGGTGGCAGGGGTGGAAGTGTACCTGCCGCTGGCGGGCCTGGTGGACAGCGAGGCCGAGGCTGCCCGTCTGCAGAAGGAACTGAGCGAGGTGCGCGGGCAGATTGAACGCCTGGAGAAGCTGTTGGGCAGCAACTTTGCCGAAAAAGCCCCGGCTGCGGTGGTGGACAAGGAACGCGAAAAGCTGGCCACCTTCCGCGAGACGGCGGCCAAGCTCGAGGCACAAATCAAGGATCTGGGATGAGCGAGAAGATGAAGAAGTGCCGCTATTGCGGCCGTGACATTCCCGAAGAGGCCACCTTTTGCTGGTACTGCACCCGCGAACTGGTGGCGCGCCCCGAACGCCCCGACGTCACCCGGCGGAGCAGCAAGATTCCGGTTTGGGTGTGGGTGCTGGTGGGGCTGAGCGTGGTGGTTGTGATCGCCTCACTGCTGGCCTGGCTGTAGTAGCCCAGGCGGATAGATAACAAAAAAGCCCCAGTCGGCGAAACACCGGCTGGGGCTTTGATATGCTGCGGGGTGGGGGGAAGGTTCAGGCGCTGACGCGGCGGCGTTCCTGTTGGAAGACGCGGCGCAGAATGGCGATGCTGGTGGCGTAGGTGGAATCCATGCCGAGGTACGAAAGGGTTCCGGCCCCCAGATTTTTGCCTTTGCTCATGGGCGTATCGGATGCGTAGTGCAGGATGCCCATATCAAAGGGGACACCGTACAGGTTGACAATTTCGTTCACCGGGTGGCGTTTGGGACGGTACATTTCATACACGGCTGAAAGGTAAGGCCCGGCTTCCATCTCCAGGTCGGTGTAGCCTTCGCGGTAGAAGATATCCATGATGCGCGCGTTCTGCAGGAAGGTGCCGCGCACCGTGACGGCTTTCTGGTTGTCGAGCACGGTTCCGTATTGGAGGAAGGGGGTCACATCCGCGGCGGAGAAGGCGTTTTGGAACAGGTAGCTGTTGCGTGAGTGTTCGTCCTGCACCACATTGGGGATCATCACATCGCCGCGCACGCCGTTGAGGGAGGCAGCTTTGCCCATGATGTACACCCCCAGCACATCCCCGGCGGCTTCGGCCACCTTGGAGAGGATGTTATAAGCGGCCAGACCCAGGGGGTAATCAATGTTGAGGATCAGCGCGTTGGAGGCCAGCAGGTAGAGCGAGTCATCCGTGGCCAGGCGCGGATCCAGCCACTGGGGTTTGACGCGTGCCAGGTCAATCACCTGGGCGTCCACGTCGAATGAGTGGGTGGAGCGGATGCGAGTGATGCCGCAGTCGCGTTCGGCGGCCAATTGGGCCTCAATCAGCTTGCGCCCCTGGGGGGTGGCCTGATATTTCTTCAGCAGGTAATAGAGGAAATTGCCGCGTCCGTCCGCAAATTGCCCGGAGCGGATGCGTTCCCACTCCTCCAGCAGGGCGGGGTCGCCCTCTTTTTCTAAATAGGCGATCAATTCCTCTTGCACGCGGAAGGCGAAACCGGTGATGAGGTTGGGGATGGCGTGGGTGTTGGAGGAGACGAAATAGACGGGGCGCTCGGTGAGGTGGGGGCAGGCGCGCAGGATGTTTTCCATCCAGGCGCGGGTGGCGCGCCAATATTCGATGAGGGAGCCGTCCAGCAGGCGCAGGCCAAAATGGCAGCGGCGCGAGGCAATTTCACGCAGGGCGGCGGTGAAATCGGGGGCGAAGACCATGCGCAGACGCTCAAAATCATCGCTGGAGACCCCCAGCAGTTCGCAGACCGATTGGCGCGCCTGGGAATCCGCATTTTGGCAGGCGCTTTCCAGCAGGGCGGCCGGAACACGCTGTAAGAGCAGGTGGAGCTTGTTCCATTCGATCTGATAAGCTGTCACCGCGGGGAGGATATCTTCGATATCGGAGCCGGAGGCGATGAAGCAGGCCAGGGTGTCTTTGCGGTTAAAAAAGCAGCGGCGGCGGCGGGCGCGGGCGCTGACTTCTTGCCAGGCTTCGATGTTTTCATAACCGTGCTGGGCAAACACGCTGGCAGACTGCCCCAGAATGATGGAATGCACCTGGGGCAGGCAGTCGGGCAGGCGCAGGGCGGAGTAGATGAAGGCGGAGGTGTCGAGCTTCAGGCTGCGGGCTTCGGGGTGCAGGGAAGAGTTGGTGCCAGCGTGGGTTTCTTCGAGGGTGCGAATTTGCACCTCGGCGGTGGAACGGAGGAGGGAGTAGATGGTGCGGATATAGAGTTCGATTTCTTCCGATGCGGTGGTCGGGACGGTGCGTTCCATACTGGCTCCTGAACAGGCGAAGATGGGTTAATTGTACCGGAAAAACAGCGGCAGAACGAACACAGGCGCGGAAGCAGAGCCGCGCCTGTGAGACGACTGCAAGAAGATGGGGTTACACCATAACCCCATAGGCCTCGGTGAAGGCTTCCTGGGCATAGGCGTTGGAGGCATAGGCAAAACCGCCGTCGCCCCAGGCAGCGCCCCAGGAATTGCGCACGATGAAACCGTCCTGCGTGTAGCCGACAATGGCCACGGCATGCCCGCCGCGGGCGGTGTCGGGCAGGTAGGTTTCCAGCACGCCGTGGTTGGGGGTGGCATTGTCCCAGGTCTCATCCACCGACAGGCGGGTGAGGATGGGGCCTTGCATGGCCAGCCAATCGCGCCAGCGCTCTGGGCTGCGGTCGAGGTTGAAATAACTGGAGATGCGCAGTTGGGCGGCCAGAGCGTAAAAGGTGGCGGCCTCTTTGGGGTAGAGTTTGCCGGTGCCGAAGGGCAGCACCTTATCGGTGACCACCCCAAAGCGGCGGGCGATATCCAGAGCGGATTTGAGGCTGGTGCCCTCCAGCTCGATGAAGGTAGTGGGGCGAGAGACAAACTGGTCGGTTTCTTTGGCGGCCATCCACAGGTAGCGCACGGAAAGGGCTTCATTTTCGGCCAGCCGCCCGGTCTTCACGAAGTGCCAGCGCAGCACGGAATCGGCGCAGGCCCAGCCCACGCAAGAGCCGGTACTGCCCTGGTCGCCCACCGTCCACCAGGCTTCGCGCAGATCCACTTCAGTCGGCATCTGAGGGGGTGCAGTGATCAGATCAGCGTCAATCGCATTTTGAATATCCCAATCCATCTCGGTGTCCCGCGAGGGGACGCAGTTCAGTACGCGGTTGGTATATTTACGAGCACGGGGCATGATTCACCTCTTAAAACTTGCAGATGGGCGAACGTCTGCTTAAATTCTATCACGATTGCGCGCGGCTGCACCTTGCAGGAGCGTGGGGTAGGCTCACGGGCTGAACCAGCGGGCAAAGAAGGCGTCCAGATCCTGCCCAGAGACCTCTTCCATCACCTCCTGGAATTGGGCGTCGCTGGCCGAGCCGCCGCCGTAGCGCTCAAAATACAGGCGCAGCCCGGCGTAAAAATCCTCGTCGCCTAGGGTTTTGCGCAGATCATGCACCAGAAGGGCGCCTTTCAAATAGCTGTTCATGCCAAACATCTCACCAGGGGGCGGATTATTGAGCGGATAAGAGGCCGGGTTGGACTGGACTGCCTCTTGATAGGCGTCCATCACGGCCTGCAGATCCTCGGGGTCGTCTTTGACCATCCACACCTGGCTGAAGTAGGTGGCAAAGCCCTCATTGCGCCAGATTTCTCCCCAGGAGGCCGGGCTGACCCAATCGCCAAACCACATGTGGGCCATCTCATGGCTCATCACCTCTTCGGACAGCATCTGCTCTTCCATGAGGATCAGGGTTTGAGTCTCCAGCGAGGCGTTCAGGCCGCGGATGGTGGCATAGCCGAATTCGTCAAAGGGGTAATCGCCGAATTTTTCGCTCATCCAATCCAACATTTCGCCGCTGGTGGCGGATTCGCGCCGGAAGGTGTCTTCCAGTTCGGGGAAGATATAGGAGCGGATGGGCACGCCCGCGGGGGAGGTGGATTCAATCAGAGTGTAATTACCGACCACGATGGTGACCATGGAGGTGGCCAGGGGCTGGGGATGCTCCCACACGAAGCGCAGCCCGCCGTACACCGGTTCGGCGGCCAGGGTGCGTTTGCCGTTGGCGGCGGCCAGGGTGTTGGGCGGGACAGTGAGATCAAAAACGTAGGCAGCCTTGTCGCGGGGGTGATCGTTGCAGGGGAACAGAAAACGCGCGCCGTCTGGCTCGGAGGCCACAAAGACATCGTTGGAGGGGCTGAAGAGCATCCCCAGGGCGGGGGCAAAGGGGATGTAGGGCGAGCGGCGCTGTTCGGGCGTGCCCGTGTAGCGGAAGGTGAGCGTGAAGGGTTGGCCGGAGGGGATGGGGCGGGGAAGAGTGACGCCAAGCTTATCTTCGGCGCGGGTGTAGGGAAGCTCCTGGCCGTCCATCTGCACAGATTGCAGGTCAAAGCCGATAAAATCCAGCCAGACTTCATCCAGGGAGCTGAAGGTGCTGAGCGCTTCGATGGTAACGGCGGCGCGCAGCAAGCGGGCGGGGGGATCCAGGGTGAATTCCAGGCGGTAGGATTGGACATCATAGCCGGAATTGCCGAGGTGGGGGGCGTAAGGGTCGCCGATGGTGCGCAGGGGGGCTGTGGCGGGGTCCAGGGCGGGGCCTGGGGTGGGCGTGCTGCCCGCGTCTGACACAGTGGGGCGCGGGGTGGGAGGCTCAGACGGCAGGGTGGGCCGCGGGGTAGGGGTGGGGCGGCCGGGCAGGAAGCCGGGCAGGCTGCAGGTGCAGGCCAGGCTGAAAATCAGAGCTGCGGTCAACGCCAAAAGGGTGGGTGATTTGCGCATGTTCATACATCAATCCTGAGCGAAGACTGCTGCGTTGCGCCCGGCAAAGATGGCCGCCACGAGCAGGGCGCTGGCGATGAGATTCAGCAATTGGCCGATCATCCCTACCCCGGCGGAAACCATAGTGATTTGGGATGTGGGTGAACGGCCCTGCATCATCATCATGGGCAACGCACTGCCGAAGAGGCCAAAGGTGAGGGTGTGGAGGAGGTGCAGGGCGCAGCCGATGAGGGCTAACAGGAAGACGGCTTTGGTCAGGCGCTTGCGCCACAGAACAGCCATGATTCCGCCGATGCTCCACAGGGCCAGGAAAGGGGCGGACAGCAGCAAATTGGTGAGCAGCAGAGATGCCATAGGAGTTCCTCATCGTACGGCAGGGGTGAATAACAGCTTGCTTGTAGTATAACATTCTTGAAACGCAATGGAAGCGGTCGAGTATAATGGATAGGGTTGGGGGATGGTGGGTTCAAACTCTAGCCAAATCATCAGGAGGCAGACATGCTGCGTGTGGGTTATATCGGGTTGGGATTGATGGGCAAGTCCATCGCTCGGAACATTTTGAAGGCTGGTTTTCCGCTGGTGGTGCACAACCGCAGCCGCGCGGCTGTGGATGAACTGGTGCAGGAAGGCGCCTCGCAGGCCTTTTCGGCGGCGGAAGTGGCTGCCCAGGTGGATGTGGTGTTCACCAACTTACCCGATTCGCCGGACGTGGAGAAAGTGGCTTTGGGCGCGGGGGGTGTGGTGGAAGGGGCGCACGCCGGGCTGATCTTTGTGGACAATTCCACGATTAAGCCCGCCACGGCGCGCAGGATCGCCGATGAATTGGCTAAAGTGGGGGTGGCCAGCCTGGACGCACCGGTGAGCGGCGGGGATATCGGCGCGCGGCAGGGCACGCTGGCTATCATGGTGGGCGGGCCGGCGGAGGCGCTGGAGACGGTGCGGCCGGTGTTTAAGGCGATGGGAAAAACCATCACTCATGTGGGGGGCTGCGGGGCGGGGCAGATTGCCAAGGCCTGCAACCAGATCATGGTGGCTGCGCAGATGGTGGCGATGGGCGAACTGCTGGTGTTTGCGCAGAAGGCCGGGGCGGACCCGCGCAAGGTGGTGGAAGCCATCCGCGGCGGGGCGGCGCAGTGCTGGACGCTGGATGTGAAGCCGCCGCGCCTGTTCAGCGGCAACCGCGCCCCCGGGTTTAAGGCGCACATGCAGGCCAAAGATCTGAATATCGTCATGGAAACCGCGCGGGAATACGGCGTGCCGCTGCCTTCCTTGGCGTTGGACGCGCAGCTGTTTAACGCCATGGTGCAGACGGGGCTGGGCGGTCAGGATAATTCGGCGGTGATCGCTATGATTGAGCAGTTGGCAGGGATTCAGCTGGACGCCAAGGCTGAGTAAGCACGAAAGCATAGGATTGGGGAGCACGGGCAAGCCGCTCGTGCTCCCTTTTTAATGCCAAAAGATCCATTGGCGGATCCAGGCGCGCAGCTCGGCCCCCGCGGGGAAGCCCTCTTCCCAGGCGGGATTTTCGAACACGTCCTCGAAGCGGAAGGTGGTGAGGGGTTCCAGGCGTGCGGGGCGGTTGGGGGTTTGGTCGCGCGCGTACAGGTTCAGTGGGTAGTTATGGTCCGGCGGGAGCAGCAGCATTTGTTCCGGCGCTAACCGCGCGAGGAGAACACCGGCCAAGACGGCCTGATGGACGAAAATGGCGTACAGGCGTTTGTGCGCGTACAGCGGCAGTAGATCGGGGTGTTGGTAGAGGCGGGTGAATTCCTGAAGCCAGGCGTGCAGCAGGCCCAACTGCGGACGCAGCACCAACAGCCCGTCGTTGAAATAGGGGTAAAGCTGCACCTGGTCAATGACGGTCTGCATGGGGAAAAGCCGCTGGTGGGGGACGCCGCAGGCGGAAAAGATCGTCTCCCAAAATGCGTCCAGGGGCTGGCCGTACAGCGGGCCGATGACGTTGTGCATGACGGGGCGGTAAGCCAGGGCCGCTGAGGGCGGCAGCGCAAAAGCCAGGGGGGCTTTTTGGAAGAAGGTGTCGGGGTCCAGCCAGACGAGAGTGGGCGGATCGGCAGCCTGCAGCACGTCCGCCTCAGCCTGGGCGGCGGCAAAGACTTTGGCGGCGTAGGGAAATTCCAGCAGGGCGGTGGGGATGGACAGCGGGCAGAGCGTCACCCCGCAGTCCTGAAAGATGCGCAGGGCCTGGGGGGCAAAATCGGCCGGGGGGCAGGGGCAGTAGAAGCGCAGGGGCAGCCCCGCCAGGTGCTGGCCAAAGGCGCGCAGGCTGGCAGCCAGGAAGATACCCTGGCGCTCCAGCAGACCAGGGGCCACATAAGCGGCCAATTGCAGCGGCGGCAAGGGGGCGGCTGAGGCGTTCATCATAAGCCTCCAATGGGATTGTGAGCGGAAAACGGCGGTTGTGATGCGGCGGTCAGGCAGCGGGAATTTGGGTGAGCAGCTCGCTCAGCCCGGCGGTGATGCGCTTCACGGCGCGCTGCACGGCGGGTGAGGGGGGCTGGTCAAATTGCAGATGGCCGGCCTGAATGACAAGCAGGCCCACCTGACAGTTGAGCTGGCTGATGAGAAAATTGGCAAAAACGGAAGGCGGCAGGGAATGGGTGGAGGCGGAGAGGCCGTCCACATCCTGCCAATCCACATAGGCGATGGTACCGGGGGGTTGATTCAGATGGGCGGCGTCGACCAGCAGGACGAAATCGGGGGCAAAGCGGCGCAGGGGGCCGGTGAAGTTTTCGGGGGCGGGGCCGACATCCAGGATGAGGCGGTGAGGGGCGGCCAGGGGCATCAGGCGGCGCGCCACCAGAACCCCGGCGGCGTCGTCTCCGTCGAGTTCGTTGCCCAGGCCAACCAGCGCCAGCCGCAAGGGCTGGCGCTGGTTTTGACTGGCAAGGTCAGGCTTGCTCGGCGGGCGCTGGGCCGCAAGAGTCGTCAGCGCCTGGCTGAGCTGCTTTTTCCAGGAGGAACTTGATGTCTTCATCCCGACCGTAATAGACTTCCATGGGTGTGCGCGACAGGGAGGCCATCTCCCACTGTTCATCCGAGAGGTTGAGGCAGTTGAAGCGGCAGCTTTGCACGCATTGATCGCAGAAGGTGCAGCGGTCCATGTGGTAGCGCATGACAAAACGCTTGTTGACCTTGTCCACCACGATCAGCTCGATGGCATCGGCGGGACAGTCCTTAATGCACAGCTGGCAGCCGGTGCATTTTTCAGGATCATAGAACAGCTTGCCGCGCAGGGCCGCGGGCGCGTCTTTGCGCACGAAGGGGTAGTTTTCGGTGGCTGGCTTTTTGAAAAGCGAGCGCAGGATGTTTCCGAACATGGATCCTATGGTCATCGCAGTACCCTCACTACAATCAGAACCAATAACTGGACCAGGGCCAGCAGGGCGCCGATGCGCCACCACAGGCCGACGGTTTGGTCAATGCGCAGGCGGGCGAAGAGCGACTGCATACCCGCCATGACGATCAAGAGGCCCAGAGTCTTCAAAAGGAATTCCAGAGGATTGGCGATGCCGCCCAGGTAGAAGGAGGCCACCAGGGTGAGGCCGACCACCAGTTCAACATCTTTGCCCAGGCGGAAGAGGGCCAGCCCGCGGCCGGAATATTCGGTGAGCGCGCCGGAGACAATTTCCGTCTCGGCTTCGGGAGCGTCGAAGGGGGGCATTTCCAGCTTGCCCAGCAAGCCCACCAGGGCCACCAGAAAGCCCATGAGCTGGGTGACGACCAGCCAGATGTTCTGGCCAGCAAAGTTATTGATTTCGGCGATGTTCCAGGTTCCGGCCACGATGGCAGGCCCCAGGAGAGCCAGCAGGAAGGGGGCTTCGTAGGAGAAAAGCTGCGTCAGGGTGCGGGTGGCACCGATGAGGGAGAAACGGTCGGTGGTGTTGGCGCCCGCCAGGCCCAGGCAGAGGGTCATCATGCTGAGCAGGTAAAGGGTGACGACCAGGTCTCCGGCGAAGCTGAAGGAGGGGGCAAACCCGGCGATGGGGACGTAGAGGGCAGCGGTGAGGGCCCCAGCCATGCCGATGACGGGCAGGGCCACGAACAGGCCGCGGCTGACGCCGGTGGGGATGATCTCTTCTTTGGCCAGGAGTTTGACCACATCCGCCAGCGGCTGGAACCAGCGCGGGCCGACACGGTTTTGATAGCGGGCGATGAGTTTGCGGTCCACCCATTCATACACCAGGCCGCTGGCCATGAGGAACAGCCCGCCAGGGAAAATCAGCAGAGCGATGAGAGGGAAGATGTTGTTCATTTGTAGTACTCGATCCCGTAACGGCGGAGGGCATCCCAGGTGAGGTCCTGGGAGTTTTGGGTGTTGTTGACCGTGACCAGGCGGTCGTTGCACGAGAAGCACGGGTCAATGCCGACCAGCAGCATGGGCATATCGGCCAGCTTGTGCCCCACGGCCACGTGTGAGATGGTGCCCCAGTTGCACAGCGAGGGGGTGCGGACTTTGATGCGGTCGGGCTTGTCGCTGCCGCTGCTCTTGAGGTAATAGACCAACTCGCCGCGAGGGGCCTCGCCGCGGATGAGGACTTCCCCTTCGGGGATGCGGCGGGGAACGCGCACGGTCAGGTCACCGGCAGGCATGTGGTCGAGCAGCTCGCGGATCAGACGGTAGGTGTCGAACAATTCGTTGAGGCGCACAATGAAACGCGCCAGCAGATCGCCGCCGTCATGTACCTGAAGCTGAATGGGGTGTTCGTTGTAAGCCAGATAGGGGCTTTCGGAACGCACATCGCGGGGCACGCCGGAGGCGCGGGCGGTGGGGCCGACAGCGCCCAGCAGCTCGGCCTGTTCGCGGGTCATGGTGCCGATGTCGCGGGTGCGGCCCAAGAAGGTCTCGTCGGTGGTGACAACCTTCATGTAGTAATGGGTGCGTTCTTCCAAGAAATCCAGCCCGCGGCGGATTTCATCGGCCTGTTTTTCGTTGATGTCGAACTTGACGCCGCCGATGAGATTGGTGGAGTAGTTGACGCGGTTGCCGGAGAGGCCTTCCAGCAGATCCATGACGGTTTCGCGGTCGCGCCAGGAGTACATGAAGAGGGTGTCAAAACCGCCTTCATGGGCGGCCACGCCCAGCCAAAGCAGGTGGCTGTGCACGCGCTCCAGCTCGGCCACGATGGTGCGGATGTACTTGGCGCGGGGAGGAATTTCGACCCCGGCCAGCTTTTCCACGCCGATGGCATACACGGTTCCGTGAATGTTGGAGCAGATGCCGCAGATGCGCTCCAGCAGGTACAGGTTCTGCACCCAGGTGCGGTCTTCGGTGGCTTTTTCAATGCCGCGGTGGACAAAACCGAGGCGAATGGTGGCGGAGGTGACAATTTCGCCGTCTACGCCGAATTCAAAATGGCCGGGTTCTTTGAGGGCGGGATGCTGCGGGCCGATGGGGACGATGAACTTTTGGGGTTGGCTTTGATTGGTCATAGTTCGGTATCCTTTCTACGCGCTTTCGGCGCCGCCAAAACCGGTAAATGATTTCCGCAAGGGATAAACATTCTGCGGCCAGTCATCCGGCAAGAGGAGATGGTCGGTGACGGGGGTGTTTTCGATGTCAAAGCCGAACATCTCGATCAATTCGCGTTCGTAGATAGTCGCAGAGGGGATGATATCACAGATGGAGGGCAGAACCGGCTGTGCATGAGTCACCGTGACCCGCAAGGTAGCCACCGCCGCGCCGTTAAAGAACTGATAAAGAGCCGCGAGGTGGGATTCGGCGGGGGGCTGCCCTTCGGCCGGAGCTGGGGCGGGCAGATCAACGCCGGTGATGGCGCCCAGATAGCCCCAGCGGGCATCCATCAGAGCCTGCACTGCGGCCAGCAAGTCCGCAGGGGCGACCACAAAGTCGCTGCGGTGAGGTTCGGGCTGGGTGACAGTCTGTGCCCAGGGTTGGAGCAAAGACTGTGCGGTTTCAAGTGCGGTCGTCGTATCCATAAGTTCTCCTTAGGGCTTCTTCTTAAGGCTGTCGAGCAGGGCTACAACGCCGTGGATGATGGCTTCGGGGCGGGGCGGGCAGCCGGGAACGTAAGCGTCCACGGGGATGACTTCATCCACGCCGCCCATCACGTTGTAGGAGCCGTGAAAAACGCCGCCAGAAAGGCCGCAGGAGCCAACGACGACCACGAATTTGGGGTCGGGCATCTGGTTGTAAATGCGCACCAGACGGTCGCGGGCGTTGCGGGTGACGGGGCCGGTGCAGATGAGCACGTCGGCATGGCGCGGCGATCCCTGGAGTTTGACGCCGAAGCGTTCCAGATCGTAGCGGGGGGTCAGCGTGGCCAGAATTTCAATGTCACAGCCGTTGCAGGAGCCGCTGTTGAAGTGGATGACCCACGGGGAGTTCACGCGCGCCCAGGTTCGAATGCTGTCCAGGGCTTTTTCCCAGGTTGACGGAAGTTTGGTTTCCATAGAGGTTCTCTTTCTCGGTGGTTACCGGTAAGGGCTTAACCGAGCACCAGCGCCAGAAGCGCCATGATGAGGCCCACCAGGAAGGCCCCGGTGGTGAGGTTAAGTTGGCCAGTGCCCAGTACGAGCATCCCCAGGTGGAGGATGGCGAAGAAGAAAGCGATGAGGAAGAAGGGCTTGTAGCCCGGGGCAGCCAGGTAGGTTTGGGCTTCTTCACCGCTGCCGTACACGCTGGATTTCATCTCGTTGGGGTGTTCAGGCCCAGCCAGGGTTTTGCCAACCTGGGTGATGACGAGCACCAGGGGGATGTAGAGCAGGAAGGCAATGGGGGGGGAGAGCAGAATTTCCATGTTGATTCACCTCCTATTGAACGCCAAACCAGGCCATGAGGGCCGCAGCGGCGGGGGCCGTTAGCCAGGAGAGCAGGGTGGGCCAAAAGCCCAGCACCACAGTCAGCAGGGTGAGCAGCGCCAGAGGCACGCGCATGGAGACCGACACGCGCGCGCCGTTTTCAACGATGGGCGCGGGGGTGTGGCGGAACATGCGGTTCACCAGGGGGGCGTAGTAACCCAGGGAGAGGACGGAGTTGAGGGCCATGAAGATGACCAGGGCGATCATCCAGCCGTTCTGCGACTGGAAGCCGGCTACGAAGATCATCCATTTGGACATGAAGCCCGAGAGCGGGGGCAGCCCGCCCAGGGCCAAGACCGCTACCGCCAGCGAGAAGGCCACCGCCGGATAGCGGCGCGAGGCTCCATCCAGGTCTGAGAGCACCAGCGGGCCGTGGTCGCCGCGGGCGATGTGCAGGGCGTACAGTAGAGCGCCGACGGAAAGGAAGGCCAGACCCTTCATGGTGGCGTGGTTGAAGAGGTGGAAGAAAGCCCCTTCGGCCCCGTTGGTTCCCACCATCAGAGGGAAGGTGATGGAAGCACCCAGACCCACCAGCATGTAACCCAGGTGGCTGACGGAGGAGTAGGCCAGCAGACGCTTGACCTGTTCCTGGCGCAGGGCCATGAGGTTGCCGACCAGCATGTTGAAGGCGCCGAAGATCAGCAGCAGCACGCCCCACAGCGAAGAGACGGCGGCCAAAGCTCCCAGGGCGCGCAGCATGGCCACCAGACCGGCTTCGATGACGATGCCGGACAGCATGGCGGAGATGCCGGAGGGGGCCTGGGAATGGGCATCGGGCAGCCAGGTGTGCAGGGGCACGAAGGCGGCCTTGACACCGAAACCGATGATGAAGAGGGCGCCCGCGGCGATGAGGATGGGGGCGGGGCCGTTGACCACGCTGCGGATGGCAGCCAGGTCTAACATGCCGGTGGAGGCGAAGACCAGGGCGATGCCCAGCAGGATCAGAACCGAACCGGCGGCACTCTGCACCAGGTATTTCAGACCGGCTTCCAGCGAGGCGGGCTGATCGCGGTAGAAGGCGACCAGCATGAACGAGCTGATAGCCATGACCTCGAACCAGACCCACAGGTTGAAGAGATCCGCCGCGCAGCCCAGGCCGATGATGCTGCCGACCATAGCGACGAGCAGAGCGTAGTATTTCTCTTCGCCTTCGTCGCCGTGCATGTAGCGCAGGGAGAAGATGGCCACCATCAAGCCGAGGAAGGTAACCGTGGCGCCGAGGAGCAGGGCGACCCCATCCAGGCGCAGGGAGATGGCATAGAAGGTGAGGGTGAGGGTTTTGCCCTGGAGAATCGGCTGAGCTGCGAAGAACGCCAGCACAGCGGTCACCAGGAGCACCACAATGGCCATCCAGCGGGCCGGAGCGGCGCTTTGGGCGCGGCTGCGGACGGAGAGGCGGCCAATCAGATAAATGATGGGAGCGGCCACGAGGGGCAGCGCAATCATCCAGGGGAAAGCAGTCGTTGGGTTCATGGATTACGCTCCAAAGGCCAGAATGGCGATGACGATGACCAGTCCGGCCAGGATGCCCAGGACGTTCCAGTTGAGAAGACCGGTCTGGGTGACGCGCAGGGCTTCGGCGGAGTTTTGGGTGGCGGAAACGATGCCGCGGTTGACGGCTTCGAAGCCGAAGGAATCCGCAGCCGCGCGGGAGAGGCCCGTCAGCGCCGAGGCTAACCCGGCCAGGCGGTCGCGCATCCACCAGCACAGCAGACCCACGGCGATGACCGCCAGAGCGATGTAGGTGGCCGGGGCGGTGAAGATCTCCAGGGCTACCTCGCCCAGCGGCAGGGCGTGAATTTCATGGGCGGGCAATGTGTCGTGCAGCAGCTTGCCAAAGGGACCCACCAGCAGCCAGGTGGTCAGGGTTCCCAGGGCCAGCAGACCCAGGGAGACCTTCATGGCGGTTTGGGCGTCGTGCCCGTGCAGGTGCGAGCGGGCTTCACCGTAGAAGACCAGGTAGACGCAGCGGAAGGTGTAGAAGGCGGTGAGGCCAGCGACAAAGACCATCACCACGAAGGCCCAGATGGGGCCGCCGTGCAGACCAGCTTCCAGCACCAGCTCTTTGCTCCAGAAGCCGTTGAGAATGGGCAAACCGGCCAACGCCAGGGCGCCGATGACGAACACGGCGCGTACGAAGGGCATTTGCTTGCCCAGCGCGCCCATCTGGCGCATATCGCGCGTGCCCACGGCGTGGATGACGGCGCCCGCAGCCAGGAAGAGCAGGGCTTTGAAGACCGAGTGGCTGAAGAGGTGGAACTGGCTGGCAAACACACCGCCTGCGCCGATGGCATAGACCATGTAGCCCAGCTGAGAGACGGTGGAGTAGGCCAGAACGCGCTTCAGATCGGTGGCCACGCAGGCCATGAGCGCCGCCAGGAGGGCGGAGAGCATGCCCACGATCACCACGGCGGTGGTCCAGCCGGGGACATCCTTAAAGGCCGGGTAAAAACGCGCCAGCAGATAGACACCGGCGTTGACCATGGTGGCCGCATGGATGAGGGCGCTGATGGGGGTGGGGGCTTCCATCGCGTCGGGAAGCCAGGTTTGGAAGGGGAACTGAGCCGATTTGGCAGCGGCGGCGATGAGGAAGCCGAAAGCAGCGGCGGCCAGCACGCCCGCGGGCAAGGAGCCTGCGTTGGCGATGAAATAGTTCAGGTCGTAGGTGCCGAAATAGCTGTAGACCAGCAGCGCGCCTGCCAGCAGGCCCACACCGCCGATTTGGGTGATGATGAGGGCTTTGATGCCGCCTTTGACCGCCTTGGGATCATCGTTGTGGAAGGAGATGAGAGCGTAAGAGCACAGCGCGGTGATTTCCCAGAAGACGAAGACGAGCAGCAAATTGCTGGTGAGCACCAGACCGACCATGGCGCCGATGAAGAAGAGCACCATGGCGTAGTAGCGGCCCAACTGGTGTTCGCCGTGCATGTAATTGACCGAGAAGATCACAGCCAGCGAGCCGACCACCGTGGCCACGGCGGCCAAAAAGACGCCCAGGCCGTCGGGGATGAAGGTGAAATCGCCGAACAACCCGCCCACCGGGAAGGTGACGGCGGCGGCAGTAGCGGCGTTGGGGATGAGGGCCAGGGCCGCAGCACCCGCCAAAACCGAGAAGACCACCGCCAGGGTGTGCTGGAGTTTGGGGTGCTGGTCACCGACCCACCAGACCAGCAAAGCACCCAGCCAGGGAATGCCAATGGAAAGAAGAATGAAAGTGGCCGCCATGGTTATCTCCGCAGGGTGGTGAGGGCTTTAACGTCCAGGGTGCCAAAATGGCGGCGGATCTGAACGGAGATGGCCAGGCCGATCACGGCGACGATGGTATCCACCACGATGACCGTGAGGGCCAGGCTCTGGCCGAGGGTGACATTGCCCACCAGGCGCCCCGCCAGGACAAAGGCCAGCATGGAACCTTTGACCAGGATCTGGAGGCCCACAATGACTTTGATCAGATTGCGGGAGGCGAGCAGGGCGTAGAAACCAACACCCAAAAGGCCTAAAATGGCGATGACCGCCAACATGGAGGGAGAGAGGTTCATTCCTGGGCCTCCTTGTGATGCGGCTTGGCGGGTTTGGATTCGCCTAACATACCAAGCATGCCGAGCGTGCCAGCGAAGATGAGGACGATCTGCAAGAGGACGTCAATGGCACGGCTGCCCCAGAGGATGGAAGAGAGATTCATGGGGATCAGCATGGGCAGTTCGATGTTGAGAGCGGGAAGAGCGAGCCAGCCGATCGAAACAACGACAATCAAAATGAGGGCAATGGTGAGCGGGGCGGGCAGGGGGGAGCCGGACAGACCCTCTTCTTCACCAGCGATGTTGATGGCGAAGACAAAGAGGACGGTGACCAGACCTGCGCCAACGCTCAGTTCGATGACAGCGACTTCGGGGGCGCCAAGCAAATACATGAAAAGGGCCGTCAGGGCGCTGGCCCCCGCCAGCCATAAGGCTGAGGAGAGCAAACGAGCTGAGCGAACCGCCTGAATGGCGCACACCAAAAGTCCTGCCACGATCAATAAATACATCATGGAAGGCCTCCTTGGTGGATGATGGGATTCCCTTGAAACCTATGTTGCTTATACAACACGAAGGGACATTTGTCATGTGTAAACCATCCTAAGATCAACAGTACTTTTTCCTAAAACCATGACAATTCTCCTGCATGATGGGCCAGGGAGACACGGAAAAGGGGATTGACATCTTTGACGCAGCGCGTTATGATGATCATGATGACGCGCTGCGTTATGATATCCTGTGAGACTGCCTGAAACGGCAGAAGGAGCTTTAAAATGAACGAGACTCAAGAAAAGACCGCTGAATCGGCGGAAGGGAAGTCGGGCGAAAGTGCCAAGACCTTCTGGGAGCTTTCCCGCAAGATTTTGCTGGCCTCCGTGGGAGCGGCGGCCGTAGCTGAAGAGGAGATCACTTCTTTTATGGGCCGCATGATCGAGCGCGGGGAAATGGCCGAGAAAGACGCGCGCAGGCTGATGCGCGAGGTGCTGGAACGGCGTGAAAAGATTCTGCGCGAGCGCCGCGAAGCTGCGGAGCACAAAGACAAGACCGCTGCTGCCAGCTCGGCGGATTTGGCTGAGTTGCAGGCGAAGGTGGCCGAGCTGACCCGCCAGATTGAGGCGCTGAAAGCGGCTCAGGGCAAGGGCGAGTGAGCCGCGATGCGCGTGATTAAACGATATGCCAACCGTAAGCTCTACGACACCCAGGACAACGCCTATGTGACCCTGGAAGCTCTGCAGGCCATGATCCGCGCGGGTGAAGAGGTGCAGGTGGTGGATCACGCCAGCGGGGCTGACCTGACCACGCTGACCCTGCTGCAAATCCTGTTTGAACAGGAAAAGCAAAGCGGGGGGATCTTTTCACCCGCGGCGCTGGAGCGCATGATCCGAGTGGGCAGCCGCACGATCTCTGAGATCAAAGAAGGACTGCGCGCTTTTGGTGCGCCGGTGGAACACGCCGAGGGTGAAATCCGGCGGCGGCTGGCGGCGCTGGAAGCGCAGGGACAGATCAGCCCAGCGGAACGCGAGCGGCTGGAGGCGCTGCTGCTGGCGAAAGAAGAAAAGCCAGAGTCAGCCGCTCCGCAAGAAGTGGCCGATCTGGCTGCGCAGGTGGAAGCCCTGCAAAAGGAATTGGAGGCGCTGCGCACCCGCTCGGCGGGGGCGGCCGAAGGCTAAACGCAGTCGGCGGTGCGGTCTGTGAGCCCGCGGGCGAAGGCGATCAGGGCATAGACATCCTCAAAGGTGGAGGCCAGGCCAACCGACACGCGCACCGCGCCGGTGCTGTGATCGTCAATGCAGCGGCGGAAATCGTCAATGGTCATGCGCTGATGGCCGGTGAAGCAGGTGGTCAGTTCGTTGGCTGAAAGGCCCAAAGCCACCTCACCCCCGCCGGGGTTGCAGAAGCAGCCCGTGCGCAGGGAGATGTTGACCTGGTTGGCGCAGGCTTCCACGCGGCGGTGATCCACAAAATGGCCGCAGGGGTCGAAGAAATTCAGAGCGATGGTCCCGCCGCGCTGCTCACCAGCCACCGGCCCGTAGATTTTGACCATAGGGGTTCCATTGGAGTGGCGCAGGGCGGTCAGCTGCTGGAGCAGCCATTGGGTCAGGCAGGCTACACGGGTGTGAATGGTGTCGTAACCGATGGAGGCGATGTGGCGCAGGCCAATTTCAACGGCGGGCAGGCTGAGGTAATCTAGCGTGCCGTCTTCGAAGGCCTCAGCGCCTTCATGTAAGAAGAAACGGTCGCCCTGTACCGAAGCCACGGTGATGGTGCCGCCCGCAAACCAGGGCCGATGCAGCTTGGTGAGGGCCTGGCGGCGGGCTATGAGCGCGCCGACGCCGGTGGGGTAGCCAAAGACCTTGTAAAAAGACATGCTCACAAAATCGGGGTGTACCTGCGAGAGATCCAGGCGGTTGGAGGGGACAAAAGCCGCCGCGTCCAGGAGGACATCCCAACCTTTGGATTGGGCCAGCGCGATCCATTCCAGGGGGTGCTGGACGCCGGAGAAGTTGGATTGGGCCGGATAGGCCAGCAGGCGGCGGCCTTCACCGCCGGGCATCTCCAACCCTTCGAGGAGGCGCTGCTCATCCATGCGCAGATCGGGGGGCAGAACGGGGATGTAGGTGACCTGGGCGCCCTTGGTGCGGGCAAATTCGCGGATGCCGTTGACCGAGTTGTGATTGTCGAAGCTGAGCATGTAATGGCCGCCGGGGGCAAAGGGGTAAGATTCGCCCACAATGCGCAGGGCGCCGCTGGCGTTTTGAGTGAAGATGCACACATATTCCTGGGGATCGGCGTTAAAGAACTCCAGCACGTAGGCGCGCGCCTGCTCCACATGGTGGGTCATGGAGAGCGAGGTGGGGTTGGAGGAATGGGGGTTGCCGAAGACATGGCTGAGGAGCAAGTCTTTGTGGGCCTGCACCTGTGAATCGGCATACAGGCCGCCGCCGGTGTAATCCAGATAGATATGTCCCAAACGGTCGAGGCGCGCGTATTCCACGGCGCGCAGCTCATCCAGCACATGGGTGCTGGCAAACTGGGGGAAGTCCCGCAGGAATTCGGCTTTAGCCTGGGAACAGGCTTCGACAGATAAGCTGGATTGACAATCGGAGGAGGAGGTCATGGGCAAGGCTCCTAAGCGTGGGGGGAAAGCAGATGGTGGTTAGCGATCAGGGCGGCGGTGGGGCCGCGGCGCAGGGCTTCGAGGACGCGCACCTGCGAGCGTTCGATTTCGGATTGGATGTGGCGGACGGCCTGGTCCGCGTCGCGCTGCAAAAGGGCCTGGGCCAGGGCGATATGGTCGCTGCGCATTTCTTCGGCGCTGTCGCGCAGGTCGAGGCCCAGGTGAAAGACGCGGTTGAGCGCGTCCAATGTGCGGCCCACCTGTTCGGCCAGACGCAGGTTGCCCGCGGCGGCGGCGATGGCATGGTGGAACTCGGCGTTGCGCTGCAGAAAGTCAGAATAGGATTGGCGGTCTTTAAAGGTGTAGGTGAAGTGGGCCGATTGTGAAATTTCATCCAGGGCGGCGGGGGCGGCGCGCAGGGCGGCCAGGCGCACAGCAGCGCTTTCTAAAATCAGGCGCATTTCGTAAATTTCAAGCACATCCTGGGCGGTGATGGGGGCCACGATGTAGCCCAGGCGGGGGACAGGCTGAACAAAGCCCTCCTGGGCCAGCTGACGCAGGGCTTCGCGGATAGGGGTGATGCCCAATTGAAAGCGCTGGGCCAGATCGGCCTGGACAATGTGCTGCCCGGGGTCGAGCTCACAGGTGACCACAGCGGTTTTGATGCACTGGTAGGCCTGGGCAGAAAGGAGGGGGTCGCGGTTAGAGGGCATGGGATTCAATGGGTGTGTTCTTCTGATATATCACTAGTATATTACAAGGAAATGAGCGAATCAAGCCTGATGTTTGTCACCTCTGGCGGTAAAAAACGCGGGCGTCCAGTACTTTGGACGCCCGCGTCAGCTGACCTTAGCGCATACCCGTTTACGGCTTGATTTCTAAGATGCTGCCGCCGGAAGAGGCCTGGATTTCGGGGAAGTACAGCTGGTAGGCGTGGGCGGGCAGCACGCGGAACTCACCCGGCAGGTAGGGGGACAGGCGGTAGGTGAGCTGGTAGGTGCCGGGGGGCAGTTGGCGCGCCGTCCAGCGGATGCGGTTGTCGTACACCTGTGGACGGCTGAACCACCACCAGCCCCAACCTTCTTCCAGGCTGGGAGGGTTCTGCGTGTAGGTGGGGGTGACGCCTTGCTGGGTGGTTTTCAGCGCCGGGTTGACGATCTCCGCTCCGGCGGGGGCGAAATCTTCCACCACCAGGTAATTCATCTCGTGGGGCAGGGTGAGAGTGAGGCGCACGTAGATGGTGGACGGCTGCGGGCCGATGATCACCGAGGTGACCGGCTGGCAGGCCGATGTGCGGCAGTCCTGGCCCGTCAGGAAGAACTGGCGCGAGATGCTCAGCCCGCGGCGGATGGGGGGAACCTCGGCGGCAGGGCGGTTGACCTGCAGATAGGCGCGGTAATACAACCGCCCTGTGCCCGCCTGGCGCTGGATGGTGAGCTGGTTGGAGGAGTTGGCGCTGATTTGACTGAGAGGCAGGTTGGCAGACACCGGGGCGGGAATTTGGCCCGCGGCGGCCTGCCCGGTCAGAATTGGGGTCTGGTTGAAGGCCGCGGAGAAGGCAAATTCGGCGTTGACGTCATTGGTGGCCAGCACGTACTGGTTCAGCGCCAGGAGGATCCAGGCGGTTTCGTATTGAGAAGACCAGATGCCCTGCGGGCTGCGGTTAGCCACCAGATAGCGGACGGCGTCTTCCAGAACGACCGAGTCGGATTTGAAGCGGGAGAGGGCATAGACGGCCAGGGCGGTGTTAAAGTGGGGCGAGGTGAGGGCCCAGCCGTTGGGCGCGGGGGCTTCCCAATGGGCGCCGGTGGCCGAGCGCACGGCCAGGGTCTCCAGATCGGAGAGCAGGGTCAGGCGCTGGTCGTTTTGTTCGGGCAGAACCAGGCAGGGGACGAGCATGGCCTGCGCCCAGGGCGCCAGGTTTGCGCGGCGCTCGACCAACGCATCCAGATGAGGCGAGACTTCGCCGCGGGTTTCCCACAGCACAAAGTTCAAGAAGACATGCAGCTCTTCTTGAACGGTATTCCGTTCGGTGATTTCGGGCAGCGGCCGCTGCGATACACCGCTGATGTAGGCGTAGGCGTTGTCCAGGTTGTAGCTGGGGGTGGTGAAACCGGCAGATTGGGCCTGGGTGAGGGTGTAATAGGCGTAGGCCGACAGGAAGGGATCCGATTCATCGCGGTCGCCCGACCAATCCCATCCGCCGTCGGGGTTCTGATGATCCAGCAGACGGTTCAGGTCGGGGCGCAGCTGGTTTTGCAGCCTGCGCTGCAAACTGGCCATATCCAGACCCATTGTGGAGAGGGTTTGATAGGTGACCAGGTTGGGCAGCAGGCGCGATAGGACCATTTCGGGGTTGTCGCCGGGGAGAGTCTGGTTGGTGAGCACATCCAGGCTGCTGAGCAGGGCCGAAACCAGCGAGGGGGTCAGCTCCAGACGCAGCTCGCCGCTGGTGACGTTGAAGGAGCGGGGCAGAGAAAGCGTCTCCACGCGTTCGCCCGCCTCGGCCAGGGTTCCGGCGGCGGCAAAGGTCTGGCTGGCGGTGTACTGGTTCACCGGCAGGGTGCCGGATTCAGGCCGCACGGAATCGGAGAGGTTTTCGGCGGCAGCGCTGAAGAGCAGATCCAACTCGGTCACATCCTGCACCGTGCCCCACCAGGCCAGGCGCAGGCGCTCACCGGGGCCAATCTGTACGCGGCGCGAGGCCTGGGCGGGATCGTCCAGGGTGAAGCCGGCGGCGGTCAACGAGACTTCGGGGGCCAGTTCGCGATTGGTGTTGTTATGCACCACGGCGGCCAGTTCCAGATGGTCGCCCGCAATCACAAAGCGGGGCAAGACGGGGCGGATGAGCAGATCTTTGGAGGTGACAATTTCCGTTTCGCTCTCACCCACGCGGTGAGCAGCGTCCAGGCCGCGGGCGGTGACTACCCAGGTGGTGAGGTTATCGGGCAGGGTCAGGCGCAGGGAGGCCTGTCCGGAAGCGTCGGTGCGCAGGCTGCCTTCCCACAGGGCGGTATCCTGGAATTTTTCGCGGACGCTGCCCGGGCCCATATCCCCGGCGCCTCCGCCGCCGCCGCGGCCTAAGGCGACGGGCTTGAAGCGGTTGGCGTAGGCGGTGAGGGGGATGCTGGTGAGCACGCCCAGGGGCTGAGGCTTATAAAAGGCCTGCGGGATGGGCTGTGCGTTAGGCTCGGCCAGGGCCAGGACGGCCTTATCCACCACGGCGATGGAAAATTCACCCTGCACCGGCTGACCCTGGGAATCCACAGCCTTCAGCGAGAGGTTCACCGGGCTGCCGGGGGCTGCGCGAGGAGGGTCGGCAGTGAGGGTGAGGGAGAGCAGCAGGTCTTTGGGATCCACGCGCAGTTCGATGAGCCCCTGGCGGAAATCCAGCAGGCCGCTGGAATCGCGCCCCAGGAGGGTGACGGCGACATAGATATTCGGCGCGTCCTCGGGCGTCAGGGTCAGGGTGAATTCCTGGCTGGCGCCTTCGATGGTGATGACCTGCGAGCGCATGATTTTGGCGCGCTCCACCGTCACCCAGGCCAGGGCGGGGCCGTTGAAGGGGTTGGGGATGAGCACGCGGGCGCTCTGGCCGGAGGTATAGGTTTCAGCGTCGCTGCGCAGTTCCAGGCGCTGATCGGGCAGGCGCGGCCAAAGCGCACCGCTGCCGCCCACCACCCATTGGAACACATCCACGGGAGCGGCCTCACCGCGGATTTGCAGCAAATACGTACCCGGGGTGGGCGGGGTGAAGGCCAAACGGGCGCGTCCGGCTGAATCGGTGACAAAATCGGCGGTGCTGACGGCGGGGGCAACGACCAACTGCCAATCCTGGTCGGGAGATTGGCCGTATTCCCAGCGGGCCGGGCTGAAGACGGCCTGTAATTTGCGATTACCGGCTGGCTGCCCTTTGAGGTCCACCGTCAGGACGGAAAAGCCGCTTTCCTGGCCCGCAACTGCATTCCAGGCATCGGGGCGCACGGAAGCGTACACGGTCTGGGGGTGGTGGGTGACCTGGGCGCGGGTGCTGACGGGCAAGTTGCTCTCGTCCGCGATGGTGGCTTCGAGGGTGAGGATATAGCGCATTTCGGAGTCGAGCAGATCCGCCAGCTCCTCAGGGGATAGCTCCACCTTCAGCAGACCTTCGGGGTCTGTGAGGCCTGCGCCGGAGGTGAGGTAACTCCCCAGCGGGGAGTAGGGGGCAGCGTCAAAGGCGCTGACCCCGCGGTAGGTTTTGCCGGTGACATAGCCGCCCGGCAGGGCAAAATGATCACGCTGGGCATACAGAGACCAGTTGACGTTGACCCCCGCGGCGGGTGTGCCAAAGTAGTAGCGCAGCTTGACCTCGGCTTGCAGGGGCTGCCCGGCGGTCAGGTCGGGTGAGGCGAAAGCGGCGGTCAATTCCACTTCGGGCTTGCGGTACTCGGCCACGGTGATGACCAGGCTGCTGTTGACCTCTTCCGGGCTGGTGATGGAGAGGGTGTAGCGGCCGGGCTGAAGGTCTTTGGGCAGGGTGTAGGCGGCGCTGCCGGCCCCAAACGAATCCAGGGGGATGGGGATGGAGGCCAGCTGAGCATCGGGCTGGTCGTAGTCATAATAATCGCCGCGCAGGATGGAAAGGGTGGCGGAAGGGATGTCGGGCGGGGTATAGCGGCCGTTATCTTTGCGGTAGAAGATGGAACGGAAGAAAACCTGCTGACCAGGGCGGTAGATGGGACGGTCGGTGTAGAGGTAGGCGCTCAGGCCGGTTTTTTCCAGCGTGTTTTCATAGCCGAACTGCCAGCCGCTGATGCCGTAGGACCAACCGGAATAGGCGATGCCAAAATCGGCGGCGCCGGGCGCACCGGAGAGCGCAAAGAGGGTTGAATCGATGGCCGAAGTGACGGGGACATCCCATTTGGCGATGCCCTGGGCGTCGGTGACGGCGTAGCCGAGGTTCTGCACGTTGTAGTCCCACAACTGCACGTTGAGGTTGGGGATGGGGGTGTTGGTGGTCAGGTCGGTGGCCCAAACGGTGACCTGGGTGGCGCTGCGTTTGAGGGTGAGGTGTACGTTAGAAACGGCCAGGGCCACGGGGTGCACGAAGCCTGCGTTCTCACCCAACTCCGGCGAACCCAGATCCAGCCAATATAAGCCGGTGCTCAGGGCGTCCCCGGTGGGGGTCAGAGGCAGGTCAAACATCTGGTAGCGGTCGGCGGGGGCGTTGATGGGGCTGGCCCAGGTGGTGGCGGGGGCCGATAAGTTCATCTGCTGGCCGGGGGTGTGGCGCAGCGTGAGATTGATCATCTCGCCCAGGGTGATGGGGGTCACAGAGACAGCAGCGTTTTTCAGGTTGACGGCTTCCACGGCCAGGGTTTTTTGGTCTGCTGGCAAGAAGAGGACTCCGCTGCCCAAATAGATAGAAGGGATGCGTAGGGTAGGCGAAACGGGCGCGGTGGAGAAGGTGATGGTCTGGTTCTGGCCGAGGGGCTGATCGTAAGCGTCGCGCAGCGAGGCATCGAAGGTGATGGTGTAATTGGTCTGCGGCTGGAAATACCCGCTGAGGGAGATGGTTTGGCGCTGGTTATAGAGGTTGAGATTGAGGCCGTCAATGGCAGGTTGGATGGTGATTTTGGAATCAATCTCCTGGCGGGCCAGCGGCAGGTTGGCCTGAATGTTGACGGAGGAATAGCCGCCGTAGAGCATCAGGCGTTCCCCGGCGCGCGGGCTGCCCAGCGAGAAGGTCAGGTTACCTGAGGAGGTGTAAGGTTGGGAGAAGGAATCTGCCAACTCCACGCCCCCGGCCGAGAGCGCGCCGGGTTCCAGGGCGAAGGTGATCACCGTGCTGCGCGGCAGCAGCACGGTGGGCTGGATCTCGACGCGCGAGTTGTTTTCGCTCCAGGTGAATTTCAGCGGGAAGGCGCTTCCATCGGGGCCGCGCAGAGACACTTTCTCTTCCAGGCTAGATGGATTCATGGGCTGGTTGAAACCCAGGGTGAAGATTTGGTCCAGGAAGAGCAGGCTGGAGGAAGTGGGTGCGGTTTGCATGAGCTTGGGCGGGGCGGCGGTGAAATTCCATTGGGTTGCATCCGCGGAAATGGGTACACCCGCCAAAGCAGCGAACTGGGGGGTGAGGGTGGCGGTGTACTGCACCCCGCCGGAGAGAGCCGGGTTGGGGTAAAACACGTAAGTATCCGTGTTCAGCCATTCGCCGCGGCCTTCCACCGCGGGGGAGAGGGTGAAGGCGGGCGGCAGGTCTTCGGTGGGTTGGCCCAGGGGCACAATGGGCTGACTGAAGGTGATGGAGACGGCGGATTGGGGGCTGATGCCCGTGCTGTAAGGCGGGGGCAGCTGCTGCACCACTTTCAGCGGCTCGGTGGTTCGGTAGGCGGCGGAGAAAGGCTCCTGCAGGCTGAGGCCGTTGGCGGCCTGTGCCCCGGCGGCCACGGTGAGGGTGAGGGAGGTGAAGGGGGGCAGGGCCTCGGCGGGGATAAAGCTGAGGGTGGCCGGGTCGAGCCATTCAAATTTGCCGGTGATGGGCGGGTCGAGGGTCACTGCGGAAAGCACGGATTCGGGCTGCATGTCCTGGCTGAAATACAGGGTCAGGGCGGATTTGAGGGGCAGCGCATCCGAAGGGGAAGGCACAATTTCGGCCACGACCGGCGGCATGGGCGGCAGAGGGGTGGGTGAGGCCTGCGGCGCGGCGGTGGGGAGCGCTGTGGGGGCCGCCGCGGGGGCCTGGGCGGCTGGCGCGGGGGTGGGTGTGGGGCGGGAGAAGCCGGGCAAAGCGCAAGCCAGGCTGATGATGACAAAAATGGAGAAGAAGGCAGCCCAGGCGCGGGTTGGGCGGGAGAAGGGGGAGGGTTTCATGGTGCTCCTCATGATCTTGCTGCCATGCAGGCAGAAAAAGATGCCCCGAAGAATGGGGGTTGGAACTAGGACGCTGCCGCAGGGAAAAGGGTTCCCAAAGCTTACTTTTATTATAGCCAGGGGTGCGAGAGAAACAAGCGACCGGCGGTGATCAGCCGCCGGTCGAAAATCATCTTGCCGTCTGTACAACCAAAGCACTTATACTGCCCCGCCGCGTAAGCGCGGGTCGAGGGCGTCGCGCAGACCGTCGCCAAACAGGTTGAAGGATAACACGGTGAGCATGATGGCCAGGCCAGGGAAGAACACCAGGTGCGGGGCGTTGAAGACGCTGTTGCGCTCTTCGCCGAGCATCAGGCCCCATTCGGGGGTGGGGAATTCGGCACCCAGGCCCAGGAAGGAAAGGGCTGCGGCTTCGAGGATGGCTTCGGCAATGCCCAGCGTGCCTTGAACGATGAGGGGGGTGAGGGCGTTGGGGAGGATGCGGGTGAAGAGCAGGCGCAGGTTCGAAGCCCCCAGAGCGCGCGAGGCGTTGACGAAATCCAGGTCTTTGACCGAGATGACGCTGGCGCGCACCACGCGGGCATAGCGCGGGATGGACACAATGGCAATAGCGATGAGCGCGTTGATCAGACCGGTGCCCAGCACGGAAACGATGGCAATGGCCAGCAGCAAGGCTGGAAAGGCCATGAGCACGTCCATTGAGCGCATGATCACGTCGTCAATCCACCCGCCCAGGAAACCAGCCACGGCTCCCAACAGGCCGCCGATGAGGATGGCGAAGCTGATGGTGGAAATGCCGATTTGCAGGGAAAGGCGCGACCCAAAGACGATGCGGGAGAAGAGATCGCGGCTGTTGCCGTCAATGCCCATCAAATGCTGTTGGGCATCTTTGGGGCAGCCCAGGAGGTGCACGCAGGGGGTATCGCGCCGTTTGACGTTCTTGAGCGGCTTAATTGGGTCAAAGGGGGCGATTTGTTCGGCGAAGATGGCGGTGAGGATGAGCACGGCGAGGATGAACATGCCGATCTGCGCGGAGCGGTGCCGCAGCAAACGCCGGAGCGATTCGCGGGCTGGAGAATTCTGCGGTTCTTTGGTTATGGTAGCGATGTTATTTTCCTGGCTCATGGGTCATTCCAGACGGATGCGGGGATCCAGATAGGCGTAGGAGACATCCACCAACAAATTGGTGAAGACGAAGACAAAGGCGACCAGGAGGGAAAAGCCCTGGACGACCGGATAATCGCGGGAGAGGATGGCCTCCACCATGCGCGAGCCGACCCCGGGGAGAGCAAAGATGGTTTCGGTGAGAACAGCGCCCGAAAGCAGGCCGCCGATCTGGAGACCGATGATGGTGACAATGGGGATGAGGGCGTTGCGCAGAGCGTGGCGGATGATGACCAGGCGTTCGATCAACCCTTTGGCGCGTGCGGTGCGGATGTAATCCTGGCCAAGGGTCTCCAACAGGCTGGAACGGGTCATGCGGGCCACGATGGCCATGGAGATGGTGCCAACGGCGGTGGCCGGTAAGATCAGATGCCAGATGGCATCTTTGACCAGCTTGAAATTACCGGTGAGGATGCCGTTGAGGATGGCGGAATTGGAGATGAGCGAAAGCAGGAAACGCGGCACACCGGTCCAATCTTCCAGTCCCCAGGTTTTGGCCAGGGGCACCAGAGAGATGCCCGAAGAGAGCCGCCCAGAAGGGGGGATATAGAAGGGGGTGTCTTTTAGGATCAGGGCAAAGAGGTAGGCCAGCAGCAGCCCCAGCCAAAAGACCGGCATGGACACACCGATATTGGCGATGATCATGGTGGCCACATCCAAAAAGCTGTTGCGGTTGAGGGCGGCGATCACGCCGAAGGTGACGCCGACCACCGACGCAAAGAGGATGGCCATGAAGGTGAGTTCCATGGTGAGGGGCAGCCGTTCGGCAACCACATCAATCACTGGGCGGCGGTCGCGGATGGTGGTGCCGAAGTCACCCTGGAGCAGGTTGCCCATATAGCGGATAAACTGTTCAGGGATGCTGTCATCGAGTCCGTAACGGGCTTTGAACTCGTCGCATTTTTCAGCGGTCGCTTTTTCCCCGAGCATCACATAACAGGGATCGCCGGGGATCAGCCGGACGATGACAAAAGTGACCAGGACAATCCCGATGAGGACCGGGATGAGCATGAGTAGACGGCGGGTGATGAATTGGAGCATAATGGTCTATGGCCAGATCTCAGAGTTAGCGGGATAGAAAAAACCAATACGCCCAGGTGCGGGCGGAGAGACGACACAGGGTTAAAAATGATGAGAGGAAGAGCCTGGTTGGGGCGGAAAACCCACCCCAACCAGGCGGAAGTGCAAAAGCGGATTACTCTTCGTTGAGGGACTTGGGGCCGAAGAAGTCCTTGAAGTACTGGAACACGCCGGTGTTACCCTTGCGGTTCACATCCTTCATGTCCCAACCCATGCCGAAGGAGGCCACGACATCATTGGCATCCAGGGCGGCGCCGTTGGAGAACTTGACGCCCTTGCGCATGGTGCAGGTCCATTCGGTACCGTCGGTGTTGGCTTCGCATTTCTCCGCGGCAGCGGGCTGCAGGTCAGCGGTACCATACTTGAATTCGTAGAGGGTGTCGAAGATCTGCAAGCAGGCGCGGAAGGAAGAACCGTCGGTTTCGTCCAGGCACATCAGGGAGACCGGCTCACCGTCTTGCGAGAAGATGATCGTGCCCGATTCGCTGGTCATTTCGGTGAAGTTTTCGTTGTAGGGACCCACAACGACATTGCCGATATTCTTCTGGAAGGCCAGCGAGGTGGCGCCGTTGGCGATGACGATGGTGGGAACCAGCTCATCCACGAGCTTGTTGACCTTGTCATAGGCTTCCTGGCGGACTTTCACATCAGCCGTGGTGGCGCCGATCTTGATTTGTTCCATAATTTCGGGGAAGGGCGCGCCGAAGCTGGGCGAGGAACCCATCAGGAACACATCATACCAGTTGGTGGCATCCGGGAAGTCTTCGGACCAGCCGAGGAAATAGAGGGCTTCTTCACCAGCGCGAACGCGGGGCAGGAAGGCAGCCCATTCCTGGAGGTTCAATTTAATCTAGCCACCTGACAGTTTGAAAAATCAACAGTAAGAACATAGCAAAATCCGAAATGGAAGCGAGTTGAGAAGTTGACGATCAATATAACGCAATCCAATTTGAAAGATACTCAGATCACGACGATC
>NZ_LGCM01000016.1 GCF_001306035.1 Levilinea saccharolytica | reverse complement strand
TCGGCCCTCTCGATCTTTGCAGATATTTTCGCCGACATCGGCGATGAACAGTCCATTGAGCAGTCGCTTTCCACCTTTTCCGGCCACATCACCAACATTGTGCGCATTTTAGGGCTGGCCGGCCCGGCAGGGAGCAGGCCAGCAGCGCCAGGGCCAGGAACAGAACGGGGAGGGATAAGCGGAGGGGTTTCATCGGAGCCGGGCCTAATATTGGAACAGAGAAGGGTCCACCTGTTGGGCGTAGGCGTTGATGCCCCCGCGTAGGTTGTGGACTTGGGTGAAACCAGCGGAACGCAGCAGGTGCAGGGCGCGTGTGGAGCGCACCCCGGTGCGGCAAAAAGCCACGATCTCCTGCTGGGGGTCCAGTTCATCCAGACGGGCGGCCAACTGGTAGAGGGGAATGTTGCACGCGCCGGGCAGGGCCGAAATTTGCAGCTCCACCGCCTCGCGCACATCCAAGAGCAGGGGCGGGTTTGCGGAGCGCAGGCGCTGGCTGAGCTCCTGGGGCTCCACATCCCATTCGGCGGGTGGGGCGGGCACGGCGTGGTCGTTGGCGGGCACGCCGCAGAAGGCTTCGTAATCCACCAGGCTGGTGACGCTGGGTTCCGCGCCGCAGATGCGGCAGCGCGGGTTTTTGCGCAGCTGAATGGTTTGGAAGGACAGGTCAAGGGCGTCGTAGAGCAGCAGCTTGCCGGTGAGGGTTTCGCCGATGCCCAGCAGCAGCTTGAGGGCTTCTGTGGCCTGCAGGGTTCCAATGGTGCCGGGCAAAATGCCCAGCACGCCGCCTTCACCACAGGAGGGCACAGCCCCAGGGGGAGGTGGGTCGGGGAAGAGGCAGCGGTAACACGGGCCGCTGCGGGCATCAAAGACCGACACCTGGCCTTCGAAGCGGTAGATGGAACCGTACACGTAGGGCTTGCCGCTGAGCACGCTCAGGTCGTTGAGCAGGTAGCGGGTGGGGAAATTATCCGTGCCGTCCACCAGCAGGTCGTACTCCGCGGCGATTTCCATCGCGTTACTGGCGGAAAAGAGGGTGTTGTAGGCGTCTACCTGGATGTAGGGGTTCAGTTCCAGCAGGCGGCGGCGGGCCGATTCCACCTTGGGCTGCCCCAGGCGGTCGGAGCCGTGGATGATTTGCCGCTGAAGGTTGGAAGAATCCACGGTGTCGTAATCCACCAACCCCAGGCGGCCTACCCCGGCGGCGGCCAGATAGAGGGCGATGGGCGAACCCAGCCCGCCCGTGCCGACCACCAGCACCGAGGAGCCTTTCAGCTTGCGCTGACCTTCCATGCCCACATCCGGCAGGGTCAGGTGGCGAGAATAGCGCAGGACTTCTTCGCGAGAGAGGGAAGGGTACATGCCGCGGCCTCGTTTTGGATGACGTTGAATTGATGATACCATAAGTGGCGCGGGCAGCGCAGCGCAGACCATGCAAAAAGGAGCGGCATGGTACAATTTAACCAGGTTCGCCCGACTTCATCGAGCTGCAGCCTCAGAAAGGAACCTTGCCATGTTAGTGGATACATTTGGTCGCTCCATCACGTATTTGCGAATCTCAGTTACCGACCGCTGCAATTTGCGCTGTGTGTACTGCATGCCGCCGGATGGGGTGGATTGGCAGCCGCACCCGACCATCATGCGTTACGAAGAGATTGCCGAGGTGGTGCGGGTGGCGGCCGAGCATGGGGTGCGCGAGGTGCGGTTGACGGGGGGCGAACCGCTGGTGCGCAAAGATATCACCGAACTGGTGCGTTTGATCGCCAACACACCGGGGGTGGAGGACGTGAGCCTGACGACCAACGCCCTGCTGCTGGAAAACCTGGCTGGGCCGCTGGCGCAGGCGGGCCTGAAGCGCGTCAACGTCAGCCTGGACACGCTGGACGCGCAGAAATTTGCCCACATCACCCGCGGCGGCTCGTTTGAACGCTCCTGGCGGGGGATTTTGGCGGCGGAGGCGGCCGGGCTGAGGCCGGTGAAGATCAACAGCGTGGCCATGCGTGGGGTGAATGACGATGAGCTGGCGGCTCTGGCCGGTTTGACCCTGGAGCGCGATTGGCATGTGCGCTTCATTGAGTTGATGCCGGTGAAAAACCAGGCGCTGTGGGGCGAGGGTTTCCCGCCCCCGCAGGCGGCCTACCTTTCCATTCAGGAAATGCTGAAGATATTGGAGCCGCTGGGTCTGGAAGCCGTGGAAAAAACGGTGGGCAGCGGCCCGGCGCGTGAATTTCGGCTGCACGGCGCAAAAGGCCGGGTGGGCTTCATTTCACCCGTGGGTGAGCATTTCTGCCAATTCTGCAACCGTTTGCGGCTGACGGCGGACGGCAATTTGCGCCCGTGCCTGCTGAGCGATGTGGAAATTCCGCTGCTGGATACGCTGCGCGCGGGCGGCGATATTTTGCCGCTGCTGCAGCGGGCGGTGGGCATGAAACCGGAGAGCCACGAGTTAGACCAATCCCATGCGCCCAAAGGGCGCACGATGATGCAGATTGGCGGTTGAGATCTGAAACGTTTGGGATTAGATGAACAGGAGGCGCGCATGGAAGACCGTTGGTTGGCGTTTGGCAAGGCAGAGCTGGGGGTAGAGCGGCAGCAGTTGGAAGATGAAGGGGCGGCGCTGTCCGCATCCCTGCAGGCAGAGCTGGAAGCTCTTTTGGCGGCGGAGACCCCCGCGCCGGAACGCGTGCGGCGTTTTATGGAACGCAGCGCCGCTCTGCGCACGCGCAAGGATTACCCCTTTCGCGAGCCTTCTGCCCTGGAGGCCATCCAAAAGGCGCGCCCGCGGCCCAGCCGCAAATGGCAGGCGGCCGCTTTGGGAGAAGAAGAATTCTTTGACCGCGTGTACGGCGCCTGGCTGGGACGGTGCAGCGGCTGTCTGTTGGGCAAGCCCACCGAGGGGCTGCTGGTGCGGGATGTGTGGCCGTATTTGCGCCGAATTGGGCAGTATCCCCTGCGGCGCTATCTGGATTCCAGCCTGCCGGATGAGCTGAAAGCCAAATACACCTTTGAGACTGCTCGCGGCTACATTGATGAAATTGACCACATGGTGGAGGACGACGACACCAATTACACGGTCATGTCGCTGGCGGTGATGGAACGCTACGGTTGGGATTTTCGGCCGGAGGATGTGGCTACTTTTTGGCTGGATAACCTGCCCGCTTATCACACCTTCACCGCTGAGCGGGTGGCTTACCGCAACTTTTTGCTGATGAAGACCCCGCCGGAAAGCGCGCGCTACTGCAACCCGTACCGCGAATGGATTGGGGCGCAGATCCGCGGCGATTTTTGGGGCTATGTGTGCCCCGGAGACCCGGCGCGGGCAGCAGCTCTGGCCTGGCGCGACGGCTGCATCAGCCATGTGAAAAACGGCCTGTACGGCGAGATGTGGGCAGCGGCCATGTGCAGCGCGGCGGCGGTGGTGGGCAGCGCCCGCGAGGCCCTGGAAGCGGGCCTGGAACAGATCCCCGCTCGCTGCCGCCTGAGCGCGGACGTGCGCGAGGTGATGGCCTGGTACGACGACGGGGTGAGCGCCGAAGAAGCCGTGGCGCGCATTCATCAGCGCTGGGATGACGCCAACCCGCACCATTGGTGCCACACCCTGAGCAACGCGCAGATTGTGGCGCTGGGGCTGCTGTGGGGCGAGGGTGATTTTGGGACCTCCATCAGTTGGGCGGTGACGGCCGGCATTGACACAGACTGCAACGGGGCCACGGTGGGCTCGGTGGTGGGCATGCTCCTGGGCGCGCGGCAGATGCCGGGCGAGTGGGTTGGCCCGCTCAACGACCGCCTGGATACCGGCATCAGCGGCTACCAGCATGTGCGCCTGTCCGACCTGGCGCGGCGCACGGTGGCGCTGGCGCGGGCGGGTCAGGCATGAGCACGCGCTGCGGAAATTAAGAAAAAACAGGCATCCAGCGTTTTGGATGCCTGAATCATTTAAAAGCGGTCTTGCGGTGGGGTCAGGCTGTGCCGAACTGACGGTCGCCGGCATCCCCCAAACCGGGGACGATGTAGCCGTGTTCGTTGAGGCGCTCATCAATGTGGGCCACGTAGATGGGCACATCCGGGTGGGCGGACTGCATGGCCTGAATGCCTTCGGGGGCGGCGATGAGGCCGACAAACTTGATCTTTTTGGCCCCCCAGCGCTTGAGGATGTCCACCGTGGCCACGGCGGAGCCGCCGGTGGCCAGCATGGGGTCGAGGATCAGGCAGACCGACACGGTGGGTTCGGTGGGCAGCTTGTTGTAATATTCCACCGGCTTGAGGGTGCGCTCGTCGCGGTACAGGCCGATATGCCAGACTTCGGCGGAGGGCATCAGCTCCCAAATGCCTTCCACCATACCCAGACCCGCGCGCAGGATGGGAACCAGGCCGATTTTTTCCTGGAGGCGGTAAGCGGTGGTGCGCATGATGGGGGTTTCAATCTCCACCGGCTCGGTGGCCAGATCCAGAGTGGCCTCGTAGACCAGCAGGGCGGCCAGCTCTTTGATCAGTTGTCGGAATTTTTTGGGTTCGGTGGAGGCCTGGCGCAGCAGGCTGAGCTTGTGCGCGACCAGCGGGTGAGGGGAAACGTGGACGTTCGACATGGAAACCTCCAGGAGGGGGATGAGTCAATGCTTTCTGGTAGTATAACGTGAAGTGCGCGATTCTACGAGTTGAACGAGGCCGGGAATTTGCCGGAAAAATTCACCCGCGGCGAGGCGGCTTGTTCAAAAGCGGCTTGGGGTATAATCGAACGTATGAGCGACTCCGCTGACCGCCTGATCACCCCCGAACCGCGCCCGGATGACCGTGTGGATACGGCCCTGCGTCCGCGGCGGCTGCAGGAATTGATTGGACAGGAGCAGGTGAAAGAGAACCTGTCCATTTTGATTGACGCGGCCCGCAAACGCGGCGAGGCGCTGGATCACGTTCTGTTTTACGGCCCGCCGGGGCTGGGCAAGACCACCCTGGCGCATGTGCTGGCCAACGAGATGAACGTGAGCATCAAGATCACCGCGGGTCCGGCGGTGGAGCGCCCCGGCGACCTGGCGGCCATTTTGACCAATCTGCATGCGGGGGATGTGCTCTTCATTGATGAAATTCACCGCCTGGGGCGGGTGGTGGAAGAGGTGCTTTACCCGGCGATGGAAGATTACGCCCTGGATATCATCATCGGCAAGGGGCCTTCGGCGCGTTCCATCCGCCTGAAACTGCCGCGCTTCACCGTGATTGGGGCCACCACGCGCCTGGCGCTGGTCAGCGCCCCGCTGCGGGCGCGCTTTGGGGCGGTGTACCGCCTGGAATACTACGGGCTGCCGGCCATGATGGAAATTGTACGGCGGGCGGCGGAACGGCTGGGGGTGGGCGCCGAAGAGGGGGGCGTGCGCGAGATTGCCCGCCGGGCGCGCGGAACCCCGCGCGTGGCTCTGCGCCTGCTGCGGCGCGTGCGCGATTTTGCCCAGGTGCGGGCCGAGGGGCACATCACCCAGGCGGTGGCGGATGAGGCCCTGGATTTGCTGAATGTGGACCCGCTGGGCCTGGACGACGTGGACCGGCGCGTGCTGCGCACCATCATCGAAAAATACAACGGGGGGCCGGTGGGGCTGAACACCATCGGCGCCTCGATTGGCGAAGAGCCGGACACCATTATGGATGTGGTGGAGCCGTACTTGCTGCAGTTGGGCTTCTTAGACCGCACGCCTCAGGGACGCACGGCCACACGCCAGGCGTATGAGCATTTACATTTGCCCTTCCCGGAGGATCCACGGCAGCAGGCGTCTCTATTCTAAGGCGCAGCGCCGGCACCCCCCATGCGTACCGACGATTTTGATTATTTCCTGCCCCCGGAGCGGATTGCCCAGACACCGGTCGAGCCGCGCCATGCCTCGCGCCTGCTGGTGGTGAACCGCGCCACCGACCAGCTGGAACACCGCCATTTTTGGGAGGTGGGCGATTATTTGCGCCCCGGCGACCTGTTGGTGGTCAACCACACCCGTGTGCTGCCCGCACGCATTTTTGCGCGTAAGCCCACCGGCGGCAAGGTGGAGATTCTGCTGCTGCGTCAGGAAGAAGATCAGGTGTGGGAAGCCCTGGTGGGCGGCAAACGCGTGACGGCCGGGCTGAGCTTGCAGTTGGAGGACGGCGCCAGCGTGAAGGTGGAGGCGGTGTTGGACGGCTCGCGGCGGCGGCTGCGTTTTGAAGGGCCGGTGCAGGCTTACCTGGAACGCCACGGCCAGATGCCCCTGCCCCCCTACATCCACACCCCGCTGAGCAATCCAGAGCGCTACCAGACGGTGTACGCCGCCCAGCCGGGGTCGGCGGCCGCCCCCACCGCCGGGCTGCACTTTACTCCCGAGCTGATGGACGCGCTGCGCGCCAAAGGGGTGAATTTTGCCGCGGTGACGCTGCACGTGGGCCTGGATACCTTTGCGCCGGTGACCGAAGACGACCCCCAGGAGCACGTGATCCACACCGAATGGTGCCAACTGAGCGCGGAGACCGCCGCACAAATTGAGGCGGCGCGGCAGGCGGGCGGACGGGTGATCGCCGTGGGCACCACCAGCGTGCGCACCTTAGAAAGCGCGGCGCGCGCGGCCGGGCCGGGGCAAAGCGTGGCGGCTTACAGCGGGCCGACCGATCTGTTTATCCTGCCGGGTTACAAATTCCGGGCGGTGGACGCCATGATCACCAATTTTCACCTGCCGCGTTCCACTCTGCTGATGCTGGTGAGCGCCTTCGCCGGGCGCGAGCGCATGTTGGCGGCCTACGCCGAGGCCGTGCGGCTGGAATACCGCTTTTTCTCCTTCGGCGACGCCATGCTGATCGTATAACCCCCTCCCTTTGTGGGTGTGGGTTTTCAAACATTTTTCCTGATGGGTGGGTTATGGATCTGAATATTGTTCTCAAAGGGCTGATGATCGGCTTTTCTATTGCCGCACCGGTGGGGCCCATCGGCGTGCTGTGCATCCGGCGCACCCTGGCCGAGGGGCGCTGGGTGGGGCTGTTCACCGGGTTGGGGGCGGCCACGGCAGACGCGCTGTACGGCTGTGCGGCGGCGTTTGGTCTGTCGGTGGTCACGCAGCTGCTGGTGGGGGCGCAGGGCTGGCTGCGCTTGGTGGGCGGCGGCTTTTTGGTGTACCTGGGGGTGCGCACCTTTCTGGCGCGCCCGGCCACGCAGGCCGCCGTGGTGAAAAAAGCGGGCGCTGGCCTGGCCGGGGCGTATTTTTCCACCGTGGCGCTGACCCTGACCAACCCCATGACGATTTTGTCTTTCGCGGCGGTGTTTGCCGGCCTGGGCGCGGGAGATTGGCAAGGCCCTGGTGGGGCAGCCCTGCTGGTGGGGGCGGTCTTCTGCGGGTCAGCGGCCTGGTGGCTGCTGCTCAGCGGCGGCGTCAGCCTGATCCGTGAGCGCTTTCAGGGCGGCTGGATGGTGTGGGTGAACCGCGTTTCGGGGACGGTTTTGTGCGCTTTTGGCTTATGGCAGCTTCTGGCTCTGGTGAGGGTGGGCTGAACGGTTGTTGAAGACGGGGGGCGGGTCTGGTACAATTCGGCGAATGAATACCCTTCGCATGACATGGAGCTGGTGGAAGTTTTTTCTGGGTGTGCTGGCGGCAGTGCTGCTGTTGGCCGCGGCATACCAGATTCCTTATGTGAATAACCGCCTGAGCTGGCGGATGGATATCCTCACCACGCGGGTGCGCATGGCGCTTTCACCTGCGGGTGCGCTGCCCGCCCCGCAGCAACACGCTCAACCGCTGACCGCGCCCAGCGCGGCGCCTTCACCCAGCCCATCCCCCAGCCCTACCCCCGCGCCCGCGCGCAGCACCGCGGCCCCATCCACGCCGGAACCGACTGCGGCGCCCACTGCCACGTCCACCCCGCTGCCGGGGCAGGTGAGGCTGACTTCGCCGCGCTACGAAAAACAGGATTGGAACAACTGCGGCCCGGCCACACTTTCGATGGCTCTGACCTACTACGGCTGGGAGGGTGATCAGTTTGACGTGGCGGATGAGATCAAGCCGGCGCGTGCCGACCGCAACATCAACGTGGATGAATTGGCGGGCTTTGTGCGCGGCAGCGTCCCCGGCATCAACGTGGTGTTTCGGGTGGGCGGCACGCTGGATACACTGCGGCTGCTGCTGGCCAACGGTTTTCCGGTGGTGGTGGAAGAAGGTATGTATTTGCAGGAGGCCTTCTGGTTTGAGGATGACCGCTGGGCCGGGCATTACTTGCTGCTGACGGCCTACGATGACACTGCCCAGGCTTTCACCGTGCAGGACAGCCTGGAAGGGGCCGACCGCAGCGTGCGCTACACGGATTTGGACGCCAACTGGCAGACCTTTAACCGCGTGTTCCTGGTGGTGTACCCCAGTGAGGCCGAGACCCAGGTGAGCGCCTTGTTGGGGGCGGATTGGAACGCGGATGTGAACCGCCAGCGGGCGCTGGAAACCGCCCAGGCCGAAACCCTGTCGCAGCCCAAGAACGCCTTTGCCTGGTTCAATTTGGGCAGCAACCTGGTGTACTTTGAGCGCTATGCAGAAGCCGCCGAGGCCTATGACCGCGCGCGTGAAATTGGCCTGCCGCAGCGCATGCTGCGCTACCAGTTTGGGCCTTTTTTGGCGTACTTCCACGCCGGGCGCAGCGAAGATTTGCTGGCGATCAGCGATTTCGCGGTGAAGATCACCCCCAATGCGGAAGAGGCTTTATTGTGGAACGGTTGGGCGCGCTACCGCATGGGCGACCGCAACGGGGCGCTGGCGCGCTTTCAGGAAGCGCTGAAGGCGTACCCTGGCTACGCGGACGCGCAGTACGCGCTCAATTTCTTATCGCAAAACTGAGGTGTGGGGAGGGCAGCATGGGCAAACGAGTCTTGCTGACGGCGCTGGCTTTGTTGGTGACGGCCTGCGCCTGCGTCAGTTTGGTGTTGGCCGCGGCCGCCGGGGGGGTAATGGCGGCGGGAGGGATGTGAACGAGGAGGAGCGATGGGGTTGGATGTGAGCCGGATTCGGGGTCTGTGCTTTGATGTGGACGGCACGCTGAGCGATACCGATGATGTGTGGGTGCAGCAGTTTGAAGAGCGGCTGCGCTGGGCCCGTTTTTTGTTTCGCAAGGGCGAGGTGCGCCCGGCGGCGCGTTGGCTGGTGATGACCCTGGAGACGCCGGGGAACGTGGGCTACCATGTATTAGACCGGCTCAATCTGGACGCCTGGATGATCCGCGGGATGCAGCGCCTGGGGCGTTTGCGCGCACGGCGCAGGAAAACCTTTCGCATGGTTCCGCAGGTGCTGGAGATGCTGACGGCGGTGCGCGGACGGCTGCCCATGTCGGTGGTCAGCGCGCGCGACGAAGAAAGCACCCTGGCTTTCCTGCACCAGTTTGATCTGCACGGGTTGTTTCACAGCGTGGCCACTTCGCAGACCTGCCAATACACCAAGCCCTTCCCAGACCCGGTGGTGTGGGCGGCGCGGCAGATGGGGCTGGAGCCGCAGGACTGCCTGATGATCGGCGACACCACGGTGGACATCCGCGCGGGCAAGGCCGCGGGCGCGCAGACGGTGGGGGTGCTGTGCGGCTTTGGAGATGAAAAAGAGCTGCGGCGGGCGGGGGCGGATTTGATCCTGCCCAGCACCGCCGATCTGGCCCAGGTGCTCTTTGGCGAGCCGAAAAGATAGGAGCGAGGTTTTTATGGACATCCGAGCGTATAACCGTCAGGCCTGGGATCACCAGGTGGAAAAAGGCAACCCCTGGACGCTGCCCGTTGCTCCAGAGGTGGTCGCTGCGGCGCGGCAGGGCAAGGTGGAGATTGTGCTGACGCCCACCAAACCCATTCCAATGGATTGGTTTCCGCCGCTGCGCGGCTGCCGGGTGCTGTGTTTGGCTTCGGGCGGTGGGCAGCAGGGGCCGGTGTTGGCGGCGGCGGGCGCGCAGGTGACCGTCTTTGATAATTCACCCCGTCAGCTGGAGCGCGACCGTGAGGTGGCCGAGCGCGAGGGCTTGCAGTTGGAGCTGGTGGAAGGCGACATGCGCGACCTGTCCTGCTTTGCGGACGGCAGTTTTGATTTGATCGTCCACCCGATTTCCAATCTGTTTGTGCCGGATGTGAAGCCGGTGTGGCGCGAGTGTTTTCGGGTGCTGCGCCCGGGCGGGCGGCTGCTGGCTGGGTTTATCAATCCGGTCCATTACCTGTTTGATTTTGACAAAATGGATAACGAGGGCGTGTTTGAACTGCGCCACCGCGTTCCTTATTCGGATCTGGAACATCTGGACGCCGAGACTCTGGCGCGTTACCAGGCCGAGCAGCTTCCCATGGAATTTGGGCACAGCCTGGAAGATCAGATCGGCGGGCAGTTGGCGGCCGGGTTTGTGTTAACCGGCTTCTTTGAGGATGTGGCCCCCTACAATTTGCTGGTGTGGTTCACGCCCACCACGATGGCCACCCGCGCGGAGAAGCCCGCCTGAGGGTTCATCACGTGAGGATGAAACGAAACAGCGCCTGGGAAATGATCTTCCCAGACGCTGTTTTTGATGTTCGGAAATCGGCGGGAGGCTAGAAATCCAGCCCAAACAGGCGCAGCAGCGGGCGGCCCACGCCTTGCAGGAAGGGCCAGGGGATGCCGGCCAGAAGCAGCACAAACGAGGTGGTGAAGAAAATGGCGGAGGTCTTGTGCTTCTGCACGGCCTGGGCGGCTTTGCTGGCGCGGGCGCGGCCGATATGCGCCACGGCCAGGGCGATCAGCATAATGGCCAGGTGTTCCACCAGGAAATAACGCGTGGCGGTCACGCCCATGGCCGCCCCGAAATTGCGGAAGGCCGGCACGGTGATGGCGCTGAGGCCGAAATACAGGATCAGGCCCAGCAGCACCTGAACGTCAAAGAACATCACATAGAATTTGCCGAACTTGTCATCCTGGGCCTGCCAATCGCGCTTGGAAAACCAGCCGCGGAAGGCGCGCACGATGGCGATCAGGCCAAAAATGACCACCAGCCAGCGGGAGATGTTGTGCAGGGTTAAGAAGGTGAGGTACATACGAAGCAGCTCCTATTCTGAAAGGGGTGTTGGGTGTGTGGATGGGGACTGGAGATGCTCCTCCAGTTCTTGCAGCCACAGCAGTTCATTTTCTAAAAAACGGATTTGATGCGCCACCATCCACTGGGCTGGGCCGGGGTGAGCGGGGGCGGCGCGCAGCTGCGACAGATGCTCGGCGGCCGCCGCGCGGCGTTCCTCCAGCAGGCCCAGGGCCTCGGCGGGGGGCAGCAAATCCATAAACGCCAGGGGGATATCATCGGTGAAGTAAGGCGGGGTGAAGGCGGCCAGGTGCTGACGCAGCAGGCGCTGGAAGGCGGCTTCACCCGCTTCGGTCAGGCGGTACACCCGCCGCGCGGGGCGTTTTCCGGCCTGATCCTGGGTGAAGGCTACCCAGCCCGCTGCGGCCAGTTTTTCCAGCAGGTAATAGGCAGTGGATTTTTTGAGATCGGTGCAGGAGCCTAAGTTGTGCTCAATGAACTCCGCCAGCCGGTAGCCGTGCAGCTCCTGGCGGCGTAAAATTCCTAAAAGCAGCAGCTCTTTTTCCATGCCGATCTCCTCAACCTTTATCCGCTGACGCGGGCACAATTTCTACGTTTAGTTGTGAATAGTCAGGTTTGACTATTCAGATGTATTATATCCAATCAAAAACAATTGTCAAGCACAGCCTTATACACCCGTCCGACAGGCTTTACAGCTTGCTATCTATTGGTTCATTTATGAATCCTCTGGGCGCGGAATAGGGTAGAATCAGCCTGCTTCATTATTCGGTGAGAGATTATTTTTGGGGAGAGGAACCTATGAGCGATTTCATCACCCTGACCTGCCCTTCCTGCGGGGGAAAAATGGAAATCCCGCAGGAATCGGACCGCTACCGCTGCCTGTATTGCGGCAACGAGCATATTTTGCGCGAAGCTGCCCCCCAGCTCACGGGCATCCGCAGCCTGGCGCGGGCGGCGGCGGCGCGTCCAGCGGAGATCAGCATCGAAAAAGAGAGCGGGGCGGTGCGGCTGGTGCGGCGCTGGTTCTCCCTGAAATACATCCCCCTGGCCTTTTTCTGCATCGCCTGGGACAGTTTTTTGATCTTCTGGTATGGAATCGCCTTCAGCATGAAAGCACCGTGGATCATGATCGTCTTCCCCATCGCCCACCTGGCGGTGGGGGTTGGCCTGACCTATTCGGTGTTGGCAGGTTTCTTCAACCGCAGCTATCTGGAATTGACCCGCAAGGAATTGGCCGTGTGGCACGGGCCGCTGCCCTGGGGCGGCGCCGTCACCCTGCCCACGGCGGAGATCCGTCAACTGTACACGCAGCTTGCGCCGGGGAAAAGCAGCGACTCGAGCGCATCGTATCATTTATTCGCCATCACGCAGGACGGGCGTTCGCACAAGCTGTTCAGTAATCTGGAAACGCCGGATGTAGCTTTGTTTATGGAACAGCAGGTGGAGCGCTGGCTGCGGATTGAAGACCGCCCTGTGGCAGGGGAACTGCCGCGCTGAGGGCAAAGGAGAGAGCGATGGGACAAAATTTTGCTTTGATCGGGGCGGGCGGCTATATTGCCCCGCGCCATTTACGCGCCATCCGCGACACCGGCAATCAACTGGTGGCGGCGGTGGATCCCAACGATTCGGTGGGGATTCTGGATCAATATTCGTTTGACACCCGCTTTTTTACCGAGATCGAGCGCTTTGACCGCCATCTGGAAAAGCTGCGGCGGGGGCCGGAGGAAAACCGGGTGAACTGGATCACGGTGTGCTCGCCCAACTACCTGCACGACGCCCACTGCCGTTTGGGGCTGCGCGTGGGGGCGAATGTGCTGTGTGAGAAGCCGCTGGTGATTAACCCCTGGAATTTAGACCCCTTGGAGGAGCTGGAAGCGGAAACCGGCAAGCGCATTTTCACCGTGCTGCAGCTGCGCGTGCACCCAGAGCTGATGCGCCTGAAGGAGCAAATTGCCCAGGCCGGGCCGGGGCAGCGCGACGTGGTTCTGACCTACATCACCGCTCGCGGGGGGTGGTATCACACCTCGTGGAAGGGTGTCAGCGAAAAATCGGGCGGGGTGGCCACCAACATCGGCATTCACTTCTTCGATTTGCTGCTGTGGCTGTTTGGCCCGGCGGGCGAGTGCCGCGTGCACCATGTGGACGAGCGCCGCATGGGCGGCTTCATTGAATTGGAAAAGGCGCGCGTGCGCTGGTTCCTTTCGGTGGATGCGAACGACCTGCCCTTTGCGCTGGAACCGGGGAAGCGCTCCACCTTCCGCTCCATCACCGTGGACGGGCAGGAAATTGAGTTCTCCGAAGGCTTCACTGATCTGCACACGCGCGTGTACGAAAAGACCCTGGCGGGGGAGGGCTTTGGCATTGCGGACGCGCGCCCTTCCATCACCCTGACTCAGCGCATCCGCAGCGCAGCGGTGGAAAGCGGCGGCAGCGAGATGCATCCCCGCTTGAAAGGCTAGGCGGGCATGGCAGAATATTTCGTGCACGAATCGAGCTATGTGGACGACGGGGCCCAGGTGGGGGCGGGCTGCAAGATCTGGCATTTCTGCCATATCTCCGCCGGTGCCGAGCTGGGTGAGGGCTGCAACCTGGGGCAGAACGTGTTTGTGGCCTCCGGTGTGCGTTTGGGCCGGGGGGTGAAGGTGCAGAACAACGTGTCCATCTACACCGGGGTAGAGGTGGAGGATGACGCGTTTTTGGGGCCTTCGATGGTCTTTACCAACGTGGTCAACCCGCGCAGCCATGTGAATCGCAAGGATGAGTACCGGCGCACGCATGTTGGGCGGGGGGCCACCATTGGGGCCAACGCCACCATCGTGTGCGGGGTCAGTTTGGGGCGCTATGCCTTTGTGGGGGCGGGGGCGGTGGTCACGCGCGACGTGCCCGATTACGCCCTGGTGTACGGCAGCCCGGCGCGGGTGCGCGGGTGGATGTGCGCCTGCGGGGTGCAGATGGAATTTGCAGACGGCTCCAGTGCGCGCGGGGTTTGCCCGGCGTGCGGGGCGGAATATGTGCGCTCACAAGGGGCGGTGCGCCCGGCGGAGGAACCGGTATGATCCCATTATTAGATCTCAAAGCGCAGTACCGCAGCCTTCAGGCAGAGATGGACGCGGCGGTGTGCGCGGTGATGGCCGAGGGACATTTTATCCTGGGGCCGAACGTGAGCGCGCTGGAGGCGGAGATCGCCGCCTATTTGGGCGTGCGTCATGCGGTGGGCGTGGCTTCGGGCACGGATGCGCTCATCATTGGGCTGCGCGCGGCGGGGGTGGGGGCGGGGGATGAGGTGATCGTGCCCGCCTACACCTTCTTTGCCACGGCTGGCGCGGTGCTGACGGTGGGGGCGGTTCCGGTGATTGTGGATGTGGACCCGCGCACCTATGCGTTAGATACTGCCCAGGTGGAAGCCCGTCTGACGGCGCGCACGCGGGCGATTGTGCCCGTGCATCTATACGGCCACCCTGCCCCGATGGAGGCCGTTTTGGCCCTGGCGCGCAAGCATCACCTGCGCGTGGTGGAGGATAACGCCCAGGCTTTTGGGGCGCGTTATCACGGTCAGCGCACCGCCTCGCTGGGGGATGTGGGCTGTCTGAGCTTCTTCCCCACCAAGAATCTGGGCGGCTATGGGGATGGGGGCATGGTGGTGACGAATGACGACGGCATCGCCGAGCAGGCGCGTATGCTGCGCGTGCACGGCTGGAAGCGCAAATATTATCCCGAAATGCTGGGCTATAACAGCCGCCTGGATGAAATTCAGGCAGCGGTGCTGCGTGTGAAACTGAAATATGTGGACGGTTGGAACCAGCAGCGGCGCGCCCTGGCCGAGGTGTACCGCGCGGGGTTTGCGGGCAGCCCGGTGAGCGTTCCGGTGGAAGAGCCCGGCTGCGAGCATGTGTACCATTTGTATGTGGTGCGCGTGCCCCAGCGCGCGGCGGTGCAGGCGCGCCTGAAGGCGGCGGGGATTGCCAGCGATGTGTATTACCCCCAGCCGCTGCATTTGACCCAACCCTGCCGCCAGTTGGGCGGGGCCGAGGGCGATTTTCCGCAGGCCGAGCAGGCCAGCCGCGAAACGCTGGCCATCCCGCTGTACCCGGAGATGAGCAGCGCAGACCAGCAGCAGGTGATCCGCGAGGTTTTGGCGGCGGTGAGGGGCTAAAGCTCCCAACTGCCGATGCGCAGCAGCCGCCGCAGCCAGCGCAGGGGGACGCGGAAGGGGGGATAGCGGAAGGCGAAATCTATCCATAGGGCGCGTTGGATGACGCTTTTTTGGTGCGAGAAGGCCAGGAAAGAGTGCTTTCCGTGGTAGGCCCCCATGCCGCTTTGCCCGCGCCCGCCAAAGGGCAGGCTGTGGCTGGAAACCTGCACCAGGGTGTCGTTTTGACAGCCGCCGCCGAAAGCCACCGTTTCTAACAGACGCTGGCGCAGCGCACGGTCCTGGGTGAAGAAGTAAAACGCCAGGGGGTTGGGGTAACGGCGCAGCAGCTCCAGGGCCTCTTCCACGGTGTCATAGGTGAGGATGGGCAGGAGCGGGCCGAAAATTTCTTCCTGCATGACGGCGTCTTCAGGCGAAACCGGGGCCAGCAGGGTGGGGGCGATGTAGCGCTCAGCGGGCAAGGTTTGGCCGCCGTGCACCACCCGCGCCGGGTCCATCAGCCCGCTCAGACGTTCAAAATGGCGGTCGTTGATGATGCGGGCGTAATCGGGGCTTTCCTGCGGCTGGCTGCCGTACATCTCGGAGAGGGCGGCGCGCAAGGCGTTGATGAGCGGCTCCTGAATTCTGCGTTCCACCAGCAAGAAATCGGGGGCGATGCAGGTTTGGCCGGCGTTGAAGAATTTGCCCCAGGCGATGCGGCGGGCGGCGACATCCAGGGGCACGGTGGCATCTACCAGACAGGGGCTCTTGCCGCCGAGTTCGAGAGTCACGGGGGTCAGGTGTTCGGCGGCAGCGCGCAGTACGATCTTGCCCACGGCGGGGCTGCCGGTGAAGAAAATTTTGTCAAAGCGCTGCTTCAGCAGCTCTCCGGCGATCTCCGGCCCGCCGCTGACCGCGGCCACGTGGCGGGGGTCAAAGGCCTCAGCCAAAATGCGCAGGGTGACGGCCTCGGTGTGCGGGGCCAGCTCGGAGGGTTTGACGATGACGCAGTTGCCCGCGGCCACCGCGCCCACCAGGGGGGCGAACAACAGATGGAAGGGATAGTTCCAGGGGGCAAAGATAAGGGTGCGGCCGTACGGCTCGGGGATGATGCGGCTGACGGCGGGGAAATGCAGCAGGGGGGTGGGCTGGCGGCGCGGGCGCATCCAGGCGGCCAGATGGCGCAGGGCGTGGCGAATTTCGGCGGTCACCGGGGCGATTTCGGTGCTGTAGGCTTCGGTGGGGGATTTGTGCAGGTCAGCCTGCAGGGCGTCCAGCACGGCCTGTTCGTGGGTCTGCACGGCGTTCAGCAGGCTGCGCAGCTGCTGCAGGCGAAAGGCCAGGGAGCGGGTGGCGCCGGATTGGAAAAATGCATCTTGCTGGCGGAGCAGTTCAGATTCCATATAACCCTTCTTTGGGTAAGATCGCCTCTTGATTATAGCGATAAGCGCATCAAAAGGTCAAAAATTCGTTCAAGGTCGGGGTACAATTGGCACAAACAACGCGCGCGGCGCGACAAGATGGCCAAGGCGCAGTAAAATACAATCAGCACAACGGGATACCAGGAAAGGAAAACCCCATGCGGTATTGGATCAAACGAATTTGGTGCGCAGCAGCGTTGGTGAGCGCGGCGGCTTTGAGCGGGTGCAGCACGCTCCTGGATATGATGCCGCAAGGCCCCACACAGGCTCCACCTTCGAATATTTGGACGCCTGTGGCGACCACGCCCACGCGTGTGCCCATCCCCACCAAAGATCCCAACAGCGTCCCCCAGGCGGCACACCCCACCGAGGTGCGCGCTTTCGCCGAGATCCCTGGGGGGGTGTTCTTAAACGTGAGCGAAGAGTGGGTCAATGTGGAAGTGACGGTGAAATACACCCTGAAATTCTGGAACGTGGGCGCGTTGATGGGGGAGCGCTACGGCAAAGCCTCGATGACGGTGGAATACCAACCGTTGAGCAATGGATTTATCCTGGGCGCGCCGGATAAGAACGGTCAGCGGCAGATGAAACCCGCCACGCGTTTCCCCTCGTTTAAGCCGGAGAAGATCGAGCTGACCTTCAGCGGCGGGCCGGAAGGGAAATTTCAGCAGGTGGAACCACCGGCCGACGTGCCCATGGTGGGGCGGCTGATCCATGAGAAGGACGGCTCTTTCCGCATTTTCTTCGAACAAGGGGTCAACCCGGCGGCTGAATTCACCCTGAAGAATCCCGACGCTTTTAACGCCTGGAAATAAGATCACGATGGGCGGACCGGCGCACACCCCCCCTGAAACCCGCAGGGAAACCCCCGCGCGTTGGTGGATTTTGGGCGCGGTGGGGATCGCGGTGTGCCTGGGTTTATGCGCCCTGGCCGTGCTGTTCAGCGGGGGGGCCTATTGGCTGGTATCACAAGAAAAAATTCCGAACCCATTTGCCAGCCAGACGCCCACCCCCACATTAACCCCCACGAAAACCCCGCGCCCCACACGCACCCTCACCCCCACCCGCACCCGTAAACCCAGCCTGACCCCCAGCCTGGCTTTTACCCCTGCGGCCACGCGCACCCCCACCCTGACGGCCACCCTGGCGGCCAACGCCCTGCCGCCGGAGGGGCCATGGCTGGTGTTTGACAGCCAGGATGGGCTGTGGACGGTCAACCCCCAGGGGCGCGGGCTGAAGCGCCTGTGGGCCGAGCGCCCTTTGCTGCCGGAGGGGCTGCAAGCCAACGCGGCGCCGCGCGGGGGGATGCTGGCCTTTTTGGCTTACCGCGAACTGCGCAGCGGTGAAGAAGTGCCCGCGCTGCACCTGATGCGACTGCCGGAGGGACGGGTGGAACGCTGGCTGCTGGCGGTGCGGAATTCGGCGGGGGCGAGCGAGGGATCCCTGCGGGCTTTGGTGTCGCGCAATGGGTTGGCCTGGTCGCCGGATGGGCGCAAGCTGGTGTTCGCGGCGATCTTGGACGGGCCTTCGGTGGATCTGTACCTGCTCGACCTTCAGGATCACAGCCTGAGGCGGCTGACGGATTTGCCGGGGGATGAATTTGCGCCCGCCTGGTCGCCGGACGGCAGCACGCTGGTGTATTTCAGCAGCGATGTGGACGCGCAGGGGGTGGAATGGACCGAGGTTTGGACGGTGGAACCCATCAGCGGGCGGAATATGCGCCTGCTGGAGCGGGCCAGCAGCCGCCCAGCCCTGGCGGGATGGTCAGGACTGCACCAGTTCCTTCTTTACCGGCGCAGTGAAATTTGCGGCGGGTTTGATCTGCGCCTGGGCGACACCCTGCGACCCTATTCGGACCCGCTGGTGAAGGGCTGTTTTGGGGGAGCGGCGGTGGATGGGGAGAGCAGCAACATTGTTTTCAGCGTCAGTCAGGCGCAGGCGGCGTACTGCCCGTGCGCGGACGAGCCGGAACCGGCCGGGGTGTACTTTTTGCCCGGCGGTCAGGGCCTGCCGCAGCAGTTGAGCGGGCGCGAGGCTTTGGACGTGCGCTGGCTGCCGGATGCGCGCCTGTTCTTCACCGCCAGTGCGCAGGGTTGGGCGCGGGCCTACAGCGCAGCCGGGGCGCCGGTGGGTATTCCGGCGGATGTGCTGGGCACGCTGCCTTCCGTGGGGGCGGCCAGCGGCTTGTGGGCCTGGTACAGCCCGCGCGAGGCGGCCCCTCCCCGCGGGCTGTGGTTGGGTTCAAACCGCCAACAGGCGCGCATGATCTACGCCGGTGCAGCGGATTTTCCGCGCTGGGGGCCGGCGGGGAACACGCTCTTGTTTTTTGACGGCACGGCTTTGATGGCGGCGGAAGGGCCGGATTTTGCGCCGCTGCGGCGGCAAAGCATGCCCTCGGCGCCGGTGGATGCGGTGTGGGTGTGGCGGTGAGAGCGATGAAGGAGGTACGGCCTATGCGCTGGATACGGCGAGCGGGGATGATCTGTGTTTTGATCCTGGCAGCGGGATGCAGCCGTCAGGCGGCGCCGCTGGCAGAAGTGCCCAGCCCTGCGGATTCTGCGCGGACTGCGCCGGAAGCTGTGGTCATTGAGCCGACTGTGGAACCTGCTGCCAGCCCCACCCCCGATTGGTTGAGCCAGCCGGGGGAGGTGATTGACCCCGAAAATGTGATGCGTCTGCGCGAGGCGGCTGTGCTCCCTGTGGGGGGTGAGGCTTACCAACTGCGCTGGTCGCAGGACAGCCAGGTGTTGGCTGCATTTTCCAGTGCGTATCTGCTGGCGCTGCGGCCGGTGGGGCTGGAAACGCTCACCACCGTGGTGCTGCAAGCCCCCATCCAGCTTCTGGATTATAGCCCAGACGCGGGCTGGATGGCGACCAGCTCCGACCCGCTGAAGGTGGATTTGCGCGACCCGGCCACAGGGGCGGTGGTGCGCACTTTGAGCAGTGTGGGGGTGGTGGGGGCGGCTTTTTCCCCGGACGGGCAAAGCCTGGTGGTGGCCAGCAGCGACAATTTCAAAGCGGAGGTCTTCAACCCGGCGGACGGCAGCCTGCGCGAGACGCTGAGCGGTTTTGAGACCGCCGCTCCTATCTATGGGGTGCGGTTTGATGCGCCCTCCGACCGCCTGATCTGGTTTGCGCGCGCAACCGTACAGGTGATGCAGCTGCCAGGGGGGCAGTTGGGAGCGCAGCTCAACCACGAGGATTCCGTCTCAGCCCTGGCACTTTCGCCCAGCGGCAGCGTGTTGGCGGCGGCCGCCGCGGGCACGCAGGACGGTCTCTTCACGCCGCTGCTTCAGCTGTGGGACCCCACCAGCGGAGAGCCCCTGGGACGGCTGGTGTTGGATGAACCGGCCTATGGGGGCATGGACTTTTCGGCGGATGGGCGCCTGTTGGCGCTCAGCGTGGGTGAGGTGGTGATGATCTACGACGTGGCCGCCCAACAGCCCCTGGCAGCCCTCAACGGCCATGCGGGTGGGGTGCAGGCGCTGCGTTTTTCGCCGGATGGGACGCTGCTGGCCACACTGGGTATGGATCAAACCCTGCGCTTGTGGAAAGTTGTGCCTTGATCTAAATTCATTCAAGATGACCGCCGTAAAGGCGTGCACGTCCTGACATTTTCAGTTAAGATAAACTTATGCGCTCTTCTGACAGCCCATTTCTCGCAGACTGGTTCGCCATTTCCACCCGCTGGCTGGTGTTGGTGGGGGTGATGACGGCTTTCAGTTTGGGGCCGGGACTGAAGGCGCTGCATCTGGTGCTGATCACCTTGCTGGTGGGCTGGAACGTGACCGTTTCGGTGTTTGCCATTACGAACCGGCGCTTTTCCAACCACCGCCTGATCAATATCGCCGTGGATTGGGTCAGCAGCGTGGTGCTCTTTCTGGTGGGGGGCGGGCTGACCGGCGGGCTGCTGTGGGTGGGGGTGTTGGTGTTGGCCACGGCAGCCATTTATTACGAATGGCGCGGCGCTTTGGGGGCGGCGGGGGCCTTAATCCTGGCCCAGGGGCTTGCGGCGTATCTTGCGGGCTTTGACTGGCCCTGGATTGCCCTGCTGGGGGTGGGCATTATCGCCACCAGCGTTTTGATGGGCGTGCTGAGCCGTCTGCTGATGATCTTTGTGCGCCAAAATTATCAGCGGCTGCAGGCCTCACGCCGTGAGGGTGAGAAACGCGCCCAGCGCCAGGAGCGCGAACGGCTGCAGGCGTTTTACAGCATGGTGGAAACCCTCAGTGCCAGCATTAATTACCAGGTGGTGCTGGATACCACCCTGGATTTGAGCGCGGCGATTGTGGGCGAGACAGCCGCGGAAAATTTGGTTTCGGCGGTGCTGTTGTTTTCAGAATCGGGGCTGAGCATTGAAGCCAGCCGCAAGATGCCTGCCGCGGACCAGCGCCAGCAGCTTGCCGGTACGCGCGGGGTTTTGGCCGAGGTAATCCAAAGCGGCGAACCGGCTTTGGTGGATCAGCCGGGGCAGGACCCCGAATTGGGGCTGCTGATCAGCGTGCGTGCCTGCCAGAGCGCTCTGCTGCTGCCGCTGCGGCGCGGGTTGAACGCCTTTGGCTTGATGCTCTATGCACACCCCGACAGCGAGATCTTCACCCAGGAGCAGGCCGATTCCCTGCAGATGATCAGCCACCAGGCGGTGATCGCCATTCAGAACGCGCGGTTGTTCCAGGATTTGGAATTGGAGAAAGCGCGCATGGAAGAGGCGCAGGAAGAGGCCCGCAAGAAGCTGGCGCGCGATCTGCACGACGGGCCGATTCAAACGGCCTCGGCGATTGTGATGCGCACCAGCCTGGCGCGCAAAATGCTGGAGCGGGACGCTGCCCAGGCCGAGACCGAAATGGCGCGGGTGGAAGATTTGGCCCGGCGCAACACCCAGGAACTGCGCCACATGCTGTTCACCTTGCGGCCTTTAGTGCTGGAAAGCGAGGGTCTGGAAGCGGCTCTCAAGGCCATGGCCGAAAAAATGCGCGACACCTACCAGCAAAACGTATTGGTGGAGGTGGACCCGGCCTTGATCAGTCAGCTGGAAATGGGCAAACAGACGGTGGTGTTTTACCTGGCCGAAGAGGCGGTGAACAACGCCCGCAAGCACGCCGAGGCTCAGCATATTTGGGTGCGCTTCAAACGCCTGCCGCGCGATCCGGAAATTGCCGTGTTGGAGATTGCCGACGACGGCAAGGGTTTTGACACGGCTGAGGTGAACAGTCAATACGACCGCCGCGGCAGCCTGGGCATGGTGAATTTGCGCGAGCGCACCGACATGGTCAACGGGTTGTTAAAGCTGCAGTCCGCGGTGGGTAAAGGCACGCGCGTGCAGGTGATCATACCCTTATCGGAGGATGCGGCAGACCGCTTGCAGCGCGGACTGCCGGTGAGTTAAGCCCGAAGGAAAAGCAGCCACATGCCAGAAGCAGCAGGGATCGCGTACAGCCGCGTCAACCAGGGGGCGGAGACTGGAAGGCCGCCTGTGGTCTTAATCCACGGGGCGGGCAGTTCGCATTTGTTTTGGCCGGGAGAGTTTCGCCGTATGGCTGGCTGGGATGTGTATGCGCTGGATCTGCCGGGGCACGGACGTTCGGGCGGGGCTGCGCGCCAATCGGTGGGTGAATATGCCCGCCAGGTGTTGGAATGGATGAAGGCGCTGGGCATGTTCCGCGCGGCGCTGGTGGGGCATTCTTTGGGCGGGGCGGTGGCTTTGCAGCTGGCCCTGGAACACCCCGACCGGGCAGCAGCGCTGGCTCTGCTGTGCAGCGCGGCCTTCTTTGACGTGCCGCCTTTGTTTCTGGATCTGCTGGACAACCAAAAAATGCCCGAACCAGCCCTGAACTGGCTCTCTGAGCGGCTGGTGCAGGCGGAGACACCCGAAGCCGTCAGCGAGCGGGTCTTCGCCGAAGTGCGCAAGGTGCGTCAGGGGGTGCTGATTGCGGATTGGCGCGCCTGCGCCCAGTTTGACTGCCGCAGCCGCTTGAGGCGCTGCTATGTGCATACCTGGGCGGCGGCCGGCAAGCGCGACCGTCTGTTGACCCCCGCCGCGGCGAGCGGATTGCGCGCCATGCCCAATGCGGCCGTTCAGGTGTACCCCGCCGCTGGCCATCTTTTGCCATTGGAACAGCCGCAGCACTGCGCGGCGGATTTGCAGCAGTTCTTACGCAGCTGCCTGGGCGCGAAAGGAGATTCCCCAGGGTAAATGGGCGTCCGCGCCGTGGATGCTCAGCAAAAAACGCGCCGACCGGCGCGTTTTGGTTTTTATTGGGGAAGAAGGCCTAAAGATGCGGCTCGAATTTGGCGATCAGATTTTCCAGGGGCTGCAGGCCGTTGAGACGAACTTTTTCCTGCCCGCCTGCGAAGAGGATCACCGTGGGGACGCTCATGACCCCATAGGAGGCCACCAAACCGGCGCATTCATCCACGTTGACATGGGCCAGCCGGACGCGCCCCGCCCATTTTTGGCCGAGCTGCTCCAGCAGAGGCTCTATGCGCTTGCACGGCCCGCACCAGGGGGCGCCGAATTCCAACAGCACCGGCAGAGAGGATTGCAGCACCTCTGCGTCAAAGCTTTGCTCATCCACAGGTTGAAATGCGCTCATGTCGCTCCTCTTTACTTTTTGGACTTGTGCTTGATTTCGCGGGGCTTCCACAGCTCCACCAATTCACCCTCCACCTGGTCATTGAGATCAGCCCAATGGGAAATGGGCAGGGCCAGATAGGCGATGGCGGCGGTGGGCAGGGATTCGACCCGGCGGCTGAGGATTTGCAGCAGGCCTTCCAGCCCGGGGTTGTGGCCGATGATGAGCACGCGTTCGATCTCGTCGGGGGTGGAGCGGAGTACATTCAGGATGGCTTCGGCTTCGGCCAGGTAGAGGTTCTCTAAGTAGGTGATGTCACCTTTGAATTTGCAAGCGCTGGCTACCTCTTCGGCGGTCATCTGGGCGCGTTTGGCGGTTGAGGCGTACATCACCTGGGGGCGAAGCTCTTTATCTTTGATGAGCTCGCCCATCATGGGGGCGTCGTGCTTGCCGCGCTTATTCAGCGGGCGCTCCAGATCGGGCAATTCTGCATCTTTCCAACTGGATTTGGCATGGCGCATAATCAGCAGCGTCTTCATCATCCGGGCTCCTTGTCTATTCATGTAGCTCGCTGATCAGTATATCATTATTTTTTTCGGCCAAATGAAAGAAAAGATTAGAAAATGGACGGGTCTTAATGGAAACGCCGCCCCAACGGTATGCAGGGGCGGCGTCAGCAGACTCACATGAGATCAGGCCAGCAGCTCAAAGGAGGTGGTGATTTCAGCCACGCCGCGCAAGGTGGCAGCCACCGAGCAGTATTTTTCTTCGGAAAGCTCAATGGCCTGGGCCGCGGATTTATCCGTCAGCCCCTGGCCGCGCAGCTTATAGTGCACGTGAATTTTGCGAAAGGTCCACGGCGGGTCGCTGTCTTGCTGCCCGTCCACTTCAATTTCCAGGCTTTCCAGGGGCGTGCGTTTTTTGGCGAGGATTTCCACCACGTCCACAGCCGTGCAGGAGGCCAGGGCCACCAGCATCAGCTCGGAGGGTTTCATGCCGATGCCTTCATCGGGGGTGGAAAGCACCACCGAATGGTTGGTGGAATCGGTTCCAATAAATTGTTTTCCAGTGATCCAGCGAACACGAGCTTGGCTCATCAGTCACACTCCTAGGTTTGCGTTTTTCCGAACATGTAGATCAGATTTTTCAAGGCAGCTTCGCGTTCGGCGGGGGTTTGGCGATCGAAGTTCTGCATACAACCAGAGGCGTAGTCTTGCAGGAACGCCTGGCTGGCGCTGAGGGCAGCGGAACGGATGGCGGAAAGCTGCTGCAAAATCTCAGAGCAGTCCCGTTCCTGTTCGATCATGGCCTCTACACCGCGCACCTGCCCTTCCAGACGGCGCAGACGGGCGAGGATTCGTTGTTTGGCAGCATCATCCTGCATCATCATGGCAAAATCTCCAGCGGCTGACACGCAGCCGTGCGGTTAGCCCGCTCAGGTGAATCGCCCGCCGCCGCCGCAGGAGGACCCGCCAGAAGAAGCGCTGCCGCCCGCGGAAGAGAAGCTGGCCGCGATGGTGGAAAGCTTCTTTTCAGTCTGGGGACTGTGGCAGTGGGGGCATTCGGGGCGTTGGTGGGCGTCAGAAAAACGCACCATTCTTTCAAAGCTGTGGCCGCAATCGGAGCAGCGGTATTCATAAACGGGCATCGTGGTTTATTCCCTCCGTTCAATATACTATACCCCAGTATAGCATAATTCGCGGTCTTGTCAAGGGAGCGCGCGGTGGGTTTGTGAAAAAGGATGCAAGGCGGCAAAGGTGACAAAGCGCGAAAGTTTGTTGGTACACACCCTTGCATTTTTATAAGAATGGAGTATGATACTTTTATTAGCATTCGAGGGGGATGAGGTATTCTTGTATATCAAAAGGGCTTTGCTTGCGGGAAATTGCTGCGCATGCTATAATTTGTATGTTTAACCGAATGAACTTCTGGACAGGTGCCGCCTGTCAGTTTGCGCCTGAGCGCAGACTGCAAATTCTTATCCCGCGAGCAGCATGGACTTTACACAATTGACCAGCACCCCGCACGTGGCAGGGATGTTTTGTCTTTTTTCTATCACCCCACCAAGGTATCAATCAATCAAAGAGACTCCAGACCTATGAAAATATTAGAACTCGAAAACGTTCCACTCGCGTCGCTGCGTGAGACGGCCAAGGAGCTGAACATTCCCAACGCCGCCCGCCTCAAAAAGGAAAACCTGCTGATCCGCATCCGGCAGGTGGAGGCTGAGCGGGAAGGATTGGAAGTTCGCGGCGGTGTCCTGGAAATCATGAATGAGGGCATCGGCTTTCTGCGCACCAATTATCAAGTGGGCCAGGATGATGTGTATGTGTCCCAGGCCCAACTGCGCCGCTATGACCTGCGCGCCGGGGATTTGGTCATCGGGCATGTGCGCCCCCCGCGTGATTCGGAACGCCATTACGGGCTGCTCAAAGTGGAAAGCATTAACGGTTTAACGCCCGAAGAGGCCCGCAACCGCCCGAATTTTGAGAGCCTGACCCCCATTTTCCCCGACAAACGCTTTGACCTGGAAACCGACCGCGGCATTTTATCCACGCGCCTGATTAACTTGATCTCGCCCATCGGGCGCGGGCAGCGCGGTATGATCGTTTCGCCCCCCAAGGCGGGCAAGACGACCATCATGAAGCAAATTGCCAATTCCATCTCGGTGCGCAACCCCGAAGTGCATCTGATCATCGCCCTCATCGGCGAGCGCCCGGAAGAAGTCACCGATATGGACCGCTCGGTGGACGCGGAAGTGGTGGCTTCGACCTTTGATGAGCCGGTGTCTTCGCATGTGCGCACGGCCGAAATCACCCTGGAACGGGCCAAACGCCTGGTGGAAGTGGGCCGCGATGTGGTCATTTTGATGGATTCGCTCACCCGCCTGGCGCGGGCGTATAACCTGGTGGTCAACCCTTCGGGCCGCACGCTTTCGGGCGGTATGGACCCCTCGGCCTTGTACCCGCCCAAACGCTTCTTCGGCGCCGCGCGTAATTTGGAAGAAGGCGGCTCGCTGACCATCATCGCCACGGCCTTGGTAGACACCGGTTCGCGCCTGGATGATGTGGTCTACGAAGAATTTAAGGGCACCGGCAACATGGAACTGCACCTGTCGCGCAGATTGCAGGAACGGCGCATCTTCCCCGCGATTGACATCGAACGCTCCTCGACCCGGCGCGAAGATTTGCTCTTAGGGCCGGATATGCTTTCGCGGGCGTGGCTGATGCGGCGCATGTATCTGCAAATGATCGGCCAGCCGCCTCAGGGCGCGGGTATGGACCCGGCGGTGGGAACCGAAGCCATTTTGCAGCGGCTGAGCCGCACCAAGAACAACCAGGAATTCCTGGAAAGCTTAACGGAGGATATGTGAAACAAAAGCTTGGCCCACAGCGAAAACTGACTCAGGGGTGGGGCATCGCACTGAATCTGTTTTCCGGAACTCTGTGGGGGGTTGCCATCTTTATGGTGGTGTTTACTGTCTTTTTGGTGATCGGACGCGACCGCATTCCCTTTAAGGTCTCTGCGCAGAGCGAGGCCGAGGCAGCGGCGGCGGTGGACAGCGAGGTATTGGAATCCCTGCACACGGCGCCCAGCGTACCCTTGCCCACCTTTGTTCCGGCGGATCCGGTGGAGGGTGCCATTGCCCGCGAAACCAACGGGCACACCGTTCTGCCCACCCGTGCGCGGGATAAGGTGGTGGAATACACGGTGCAAAAGGGCGATTCCATGTTTGGGATTGCCAACAAATACGACCTGAAGCCCGAAACGATTTTGTGGGCCAATTACACGGCTTTAAACGACGACCCCCACATGATCAGCATTGGACTGGATCTAAAAATCCCGCCAACGGACGGGATTTATTACCAATGGAAAGAAGGCGACACGCTGGATAAGGTGGCGTCTACCTACCGGGTGGATGCTTCGGCCATTGTGGGTTGGCCGGGGAACAAGCTGGATTTGACCAATCCGCAGATTGAACCCGGCACATTTGTGATGATCCCAGGCGGCTGGCGTGAAATGCGCACCTGGGTGGTGCCGACGGTATGGCGTTCGGGCGCGGGAGCCTCGAAGAGCATCCCCGGCGGCTGCTCGGTGGAAGGCGGCGCGTTTGGCACGGGGTCGTTTGTTTGGCCCGCGGATAACCACTATTTATCGGGGAACGACTATTGGTCAGGGCACCTGGGGATCGATATTGCGGCCGGAACCGGTGCGCCGCTGTACGCGGCGGATTCGGGCGTGGTGGTGTATGCCGGCCCCATTGGCGGCGGCTACGGCAACATGATCATGATTGACCACGGCAACGGCTACCACACCCTGTACGCCCACTTGAGTTCGGTCGGCGTGCGCTGCGGCGCCAGTGTTTCGCAGGGCCAGTATATCGGTCTGGCGGGCAGCACCGGCAATTCCACCGGCCCCCACCTGCACTTTGAGGTGCGCTACATGGGCGGTTTTGTGAACCCCTGGCAGGTGCTTCCGTAAAGCTGCCGGACCCGGCAGCATTGAGCTGAAGACATAAAAGGACAGGTCTCCGCATCACGGAGACCTGTTTTTATTTGGGATCAGGCTTTGGGCGGAATGGGTTTGGCATATTTGATCAACTCGGCTTGAAAGCCCACTTTCTCATACAACTGCCGGGCGCGGGCGTTGCTGGCGAACACATACAGGGTCAGGACGGGAAACCCATTGTCCTGCGCCCAGGCTTCGGCGGCCTGCAAGAGCGCGCGGCCCACCCCCTGACCTTCGTGGTCGGGGTGCACCACCAGATCGGAGATATAGCCCTGAGGCTGGCGGCTGAAGAACTCGGTTTCGGTCTGAAGGAAGATAAACCCGGCGCGGAGGCCGCTGTCCGTTTCGGCGATGAGGAAGGTGCTGCCGGTCTCAGGCTCTTCCAGGGCTTTTTTCAGCAGGGCCTGATTGGCGCTGTTGATGGTTTCGGCCTGACGCCAGGCGGGCAGGTCAAAGGCGGTCAACCGGTCGGAGAGGGACAGAATCCAGGGGATGTCTTGGGGTTGGTGGGGGCGAATGTGAAATGGCATGGTTTGAGTCTCTTGAGTTGTGGGGTTATTCCACCCGAAAGATCACCGCGGGTGAATCCACGGTATTTCCGGCGCGGTCTGCGGCACGCACCACCAGGGAATGTTCGCCAGGGATGGGAACCCAGGGGGTGCTGTAGGGGGCCTGCTGGTTTTCATTAATCTTGATGCCGTCCAGCCACCATTCCACGCGGGCGACGCCGCCGGCGTCACTGACCTGGGCCAGGAAATTGATCGTACGGCTGTCTGCGCGGGAGAAGCGCTGTTGGGGGGTGGGGTAGGTGAGGGCGGCCTGGGGCGGGGTGTTATCCACGCTGACCTGGATGACGGCGCTTTGCAAGGTCTGATCCTGGCGGACGACCACCAGCCGCACGGCGTACAGCCCGTCCTGCAAAGACTGGGTATCCCATTGGGCCAGGGGGCCGCCGCTGACGGGGGTCTGGCTTTCGCTGCCCACCAGCAGCCAAGACTGCGGGTTGAGGCCGGCGCCGACCTGCACGCGGTACGAGGCAAACCCTGCGCCGCCGGCTTCGCCGAGGATGGGCACCTGCCCGCGCACAAAAGAGAAAATCTGCGGCTGGGTGATGACCACGCCTGGCAGGGGAGCCGGCACTAAAATGTCGTCGTAGGCGTCGGGCGGCAGTTCAATGCCCGCGGCGCGCGCCCAGGGCAGGGCTTCGCTGGGAACCACCAGATAGGTTTGCTCTTTGACCAGCTCGCGGGGGGTGAAGACGGTGGCCAGGCGGTTGGTTTCGCGGTTGACCTGAACGGTGCGGTACAGGTCGTCGGCCTCGACGGGTTCAGAGCCGCTCAGGAAAATTTCTTCCACCTGGGTGGGGCATTGGCTGGTGGGCAGCTTGCCGGAGGGGGTGCATACCGTCAGGGTGGACAGACCTTCGGGGACGGGCCAATCGGCCAGAGGCAGGCCGCGGTGGGCATATTGAAAAGCCGCGTGCCACAACCCGGCGGCCATGCGCGGCTGCAAACGCGCCTCGGCAGGGGCCTCGGCGGGCAGCCCCATCCACACCACGCTCAGCATCTGGCGGCTGTATCCCACCGCCCACACCTCATCCCCGCGGGCGGTTTGGCCGGTTTTGGCGCCGGTGGGGCGGCCGGTTTCCAGCGGGTTGGGGTAGCCCAGGCTGGGCCAGCGGGCAGGCTCATCCGCCAGTATGTGGTGGATCAGATAGGCCAATTGCGGGCTGACCAGGGAGTTTTCCTGGGGGGCGGCGGGCGCCAGCCACACCTGCCCGTGGATGTCCTCCACGCTGACCAATGTCACCGGGTTGAGCGGGCCGCCAGCGCTGCGGGCAGCGCCGCGCTGCAACCCCAAATTGGCAAAGGTGCTGTAGGCCTGGGCAATTTGCAGCAGGTTGACGCTGCCGCCGGTGAAAAACAGCTCACCGGGGTTAGATCGCCCGTCCAGCAAGGTCAACCCCAGGGGTTCTACCTGCCGCCAGGTATTGGCCGGGCCGATTTGATACAGCAGTTGAGCCAGGGGAGCCAGGTCGTCATTGGCGACGGCCAAACGTAGGCGCTGGGGGCCGCGGTAGGCCGTTTCCGGCTGACGGTAGGCCCCCAGATCGGCAGGCAGGCTGGCGGGAATATCCCATACCAGGGAGGCGGGGCTGAACCCGCGGGCAAAGGCCGTCAGGGCGGTAAAGGGGGTCAGCAGCGTGCCGGGTTGGTGGGCCGAAAGGCGCGGCGTATCTCCGGCTGTGGTGGTGTCGCCCAGCAGGGCCAAAAGCTGCCCGGTGGGCAGGTCTAAGAGGGCGGCGGAGGCCAGGCTGCCGCTGGGCAGGCTCTGCGAAGCGGGCGGCAGGGTGGGCAGCAGGCGCGCGGCGGCGCAGTCTTCCACGCCGGAGACGGTCAGCCCCTGCAGGCGGGCCAGCTGGGTGCGGGCGGCGCAGTTGATTTGACGCTGAAGGTCGTAATCCAGGCTGGTGATCACGCGCAGCCCGCCGCGCTCCACCCGCCCGCGGCCAAAGCGAGCGTAGAGTTCATCCAGCACCAGGCGGTTGAAGGCCGGGCTGAGCTGAACCGCATCGGCGGGCGGGGCTTGCAGGTTGAGGGCGGCTTGCTGGGCGCTGGTGTAGGTGTCCGCTTGGATCACCCCTTGAGCCAGCAGGCGCTGGAGGGCGGTTTGATAATTTTCCAATGCGGCGGTGCGCGCATCCAGCGGGTTGAGAGCCGGGGATTGTGCCACGGAGGCCAGCAGCACGGCTTCGGGCAGGTCCAACTGGCTGGCGGATTTGCCCAGGTACAGGTTGGCGGCCGCGTCGGCCCCGTAGGCCAGGCGGCCAAAATAGGCGCTGTTAAGATACCATTCCAACACCTGGGCGCGCCCGTACTGGGCGGTCACCTGAGCCGCCAGCAAACGCATGCGCAGGGTTCGCCGCAGGCCCGCGGGTTCGTTTTCCAAAAGCAGATCGCTGACCAGTTCTTCGGCCAGGGTGCGGGGGCTTTCATCCGTCAGGCTGCGCCAGGCCACCCCAGGGCTGGCCCAGAAATCGGGCTGGTTGAGGGCCACGGTGACCTGCACCAGATAGGGGGAGAGATGTTCGGGGTTGGAGGGATCCAGATATAAATAGCGGCGGGGGATGCCGGGGGATTCCAGGCTGTAGAGCAGGTTCTGTCCGGTGCGGTCATACAGGCGGGTGGGCTGCAGCAGCAGACCGTCGCGGGGGTTCAGGTCTGCTTCGAGGCGCTGTAAGGAGGGCAGACCGGCGGTCAGGCGGGCATAGGCTCCGCCCGCGGTGAACAGGAGCAGGACGATCAACAGTACGCCCAGGGCTGAGGCAGACAGCCAGGCCGGCAGGGCCGCGGAGGAAGGCGGGCGGCGAACCTGCTGTCGGCGGCGGACGAGGAGCAAACGTTGGAGGGGGCGCACGGTGGAGCGGGGGCTTTCTTAGGGGGTGGGTGTGTGGGTGAGGGTGGGCTGGCGCGTTTGCGTGGGCCGCGGGGTCAGCGTGGGCTGGCGGGTGTGGGTGGGGGTGGTGACGGCGGCGGTGCGGGTGGGGGTGTGGAGCGCCGTCAGCCGTTCGCGGGCCAGTTCGGCCCATTCTTCGGGATACACCTCGGCGGGCATGGCCAGCAGCTTTTGATAATCCTGCATGGCGGGCAGCACGCGGTTGAGCTTCTCCTGCGCCTGGGCGCGGTAGAAAAGCACTTCGGCTTTTTGCAGATCCGTGGCGGCATACAGGTCGGCGGCGGCGAAGCGGTTGTACACCTGCTGATAATCGCCCTGGGCGAAGAAAACTTTGCCCAAGGTGGACTGGGCGGCGTAGGAACGCTGATTCAGGCCGATGGCCTGAGTCAGATCCACAATGGCTTTGTCATAATCGCCCAAAATGCGGTACAGCTCGCCGCGCTGGATGAAAATTTCCGCCTGGCTGCGGTCGATTTCGAGGGCACGGGAGAAGGCATCCAGGGCGGCTTCAGAATCGTCCAGAGCGGCATAGGCACCGCCTTGCCAGGCCAGGGCCTGAGCGTCTCTGGGTTCATACAGCAGGTAGGTGTTGACCGCCTGCAGGGTACATTCGGGGTCCTGGTCTGCGCTGCACACTTCGGCCAGCAGTCGGTAGCTTTCCAGCATGGTTTTATCCAGGGTGTTGGCCTGTTCGGCGGCAGCGCGGGCCTCGGCGACATCTCCCAGGGTCAGATGCGCTCTGGCGCGGTAAAAATACAGCAGGGGCGAATCCGGTTGAAGCTGACCGACGGCTTCCAGATTGCGCAGGGCCTGTTCGGGGTCGTTGGCACCCAGGTTGAGGACGGCCAGCTGCAAATAGGCTTCGGCATAGTTAGGGTCAGCTTCCACGGCGGTTTTCAGGTCGCGCTCGGCCTCCCGCACACGACGCGGCTGGCTGGCGAGGTAAGCGTAGGCGCGGCCCAGATAGGCGGGGGCAAAATTGGGATCCTTGGCGATGGCCTGCTCGTAATAGCGCAGGGCGGTTTTGGTATCCTTGCGCTGGCGGTAGGTTTCGCCCATGTAGTAAAGCAAATCTGCGGCGTTGGGTTCGTCGCGCAGGCTTTGTTTAAGGTACTCTTCCATCTCAGCCCACTGGCCGTTGGCGTAGGCGCGCAGGGCGATGGAATAGGCTTCGCTGCGCGCATGCGGGGTGTTGACGTACAGGGGGGTGGGCGTGTAGGTGGCTTCCAACAGCATCCACAGTGGGGTGGGGCCTACGGCGGGGACGGTGGGGCTGCGGAAGACGGGGGTCAGCGAAGGCAGCGAGGTGGGGGTGGGGCCGTAGGTGGGCACGGAGGAGGGGATAAACACCCGCTGGGTGCTGCGCTGGCGCAAACCGAGGATGCCCACGGTGACCAGGGCGATGACCACTACCGCCGCGGCCGCATAGAGGGCAATTTGTTTCCAGGATAGGCCCAGCAGTTCACGCTCTGGCTGCACCTGCAAGGCGGCCAACTGCGACTCCCAGTTGCGGCGCTGAAGCTCCGGCGGGATGGCCAGGGTGGGATCGGGGGGCAGCTCCCCCGCCAGGATCAGGCCGTGGCGGGCGGTGCGGTTGGTGGGGTCGAGGCGAAGAGCTTCTTTCAGGCAGTATACACGCTCGCGGCGGGTTTCTACCGCGGCGCTCATCCACAGCCAGATATCCGGCTGGGTGGGGACGCGTTTAATCAGGCGCGTGAGCAGGTCGCGCGCGCGGGCTTTATCGCCCTTTTTCAGGGCGGTGACGGCTTCGTTAAACATGGTCTCTTCGGGTGACGGCATGGTATCAGTTTAGCACAGGCTGGGGGTGGGGGCAAGACGCAGGCGAGGGCTTCTTGCGGGTGGGGTGAGAGGGCATGTTATAATGCCGGCATGAGACCCGTTTGGAAATCTTTCGGGGTACTGCTGCTTTTGGCGGCGGCGGCGAGCTGCGGCCCGCAGGCCAGCCTAACCCCCGCGCCGCCGGATATGCCCACGGGGACGCTGGCGGCATATCAAACGCCGACAGCATCGCAAACCCCCACCCCCCTCACCGCGCTCAGCAGCACCCCCATCCCCCAGCCCAGCCCCACCCCGCGCAGCCATGTCATTGCCCGCGGGGAGGATTTGGGTGGGATTGCCTACCGCTACGGGGTGAGCGTGGCCGCGATTGTGGAGGCCAACCCTGGGGTAGATCCGCGCCTGCTGGTGGTGGGCACCTCCCTGGTGATCCCTCCCTCAGCCCAGAGTGAAGCGCTGGAAGATGGAATATTACCCAGCCCCACGCCGGTGGCGCTGCGCGCTGGAAGAGTGAATTGCCTGCGCAGCGCTGAAGGGGGCGCGTGGTGCTTTGCCATGCTGCGCAACCCGGGTGACCAGGCGGTGGAGGGGGTTTCGGCGCGGATGACGGTGCAGGCGGGTGAGGGGGGCGAGGTGCGTTCACAGAGCGCGGAACTGCCCCTGAACCGGCTGCCCGCCGGAGGGAGGCTGCCGCTGATGGCGTACTTCCCGCCGCCCTGGGAGACGGATGGGACGGTGAGCGTGAGCGTGCAGTCGGCGCTGCCGGTGGGGGACGGCGGGGGGCGTTACACAGAAGCGCGGCTGGCGAACGAAAGCGTGACCATCCGCCAGGACGGCCTGAGCGCGCAGGTGGAGGGGGAATTAGAAGTGGGGGAGGGCGGCGCATCCACGCTGTGGGTGGCGCTGGTGGCGCTGGACGCGAACGGGCGTGTGGTGGGCGTGCGGCGCTGGGAAAATGAAACCGCCCTGGCGGGCGGCGAAAAAATGGCGTTTCGGGGGGTGGTGTACAGCCTGGGACAGCGCATTCACCGCGTGATCTGGGAAGTGGAAGCGCGCCCTTAGCGCGGGTTCCACACCAGGAATGAATCCTCTTTACAGATCGTTCCACCGGCAGGCGCTTCCACGCAGATTTTGTAATTGACCACATTGGAATCGGCAGCATCGGGCAAGGGGGGTACCACCACAGCCGCCCAGCCGTAGCTGTTGGTGGCCTGGAATTTGTATTCATAGGTGCTGGTCTTGCCCAGCACGTTCAGCTCGATGCGTGCGCGGACGCCTTTGGCCGGGCGCAGGTTCATGTTGTCGAAGACCAGCAGATACACCTTGAAATCGGCGCCTTCTTGAATTTCATCCGCGGAACGGTACACAAAGCCGAGCTGTCCGCTGGCGCCGCCTTCGGAGGGTTCAGCAAACTCGGGTTCCTGGGGAACCGGGGCTTGCGGGATTTCCTGGGGGGGTTCTGCGGGCTGGGGCTCCAGTTCTGGTTCCGCGGGCGGCTCAGCTTCGGGCTGGGGGGCGGGCGGCTGGCTGGGGGCAGCGGGCTGCCCAAACTTTTCCAGATACTGCCGTCCAATGGGGGCCAGCCGCACCCGATATTCCGCGGGGCTGTCGCGGTGATATTCGACGGCCACATTCTCGAAATTTTGGCGGGCGATGGTGTCGGAAACGGTATAAACGCCGCTGATGGGATTACCCGCCAAATCCTGCCCGGAGATGGTCTGGTTCAGAAAATTGTCAAAATCCACCGGCACATGAAACCCTTTGCCGTTGGAAAGCGGATAAAAGACCATGCCGTCTTTGCGGTTGTGCTTTTGGGGACCGGGCAGATCCGAATAGAGGTTCAGCAGCTGGCTGAGGGGGCGCAGAGCAATCTGATTGTTGGTCGGTTCCAAATAGACCACCGCATTTTCAAAAACAACTTGCTGGTAACCGTCGGGGGCCTGATACATATCTGTAAGCTGGCGGCCCAGCACACGAGCATCCTGGAGACGGTCTGTCTGTTCCAGGATGGGGTTGGATGATCGCTGTTGGGGGATGGCCAGGTCTGGGACGATTGTACCCGGGCCGCATTCTGCTTTACAGGCCATGCGTCCATAGGGCAACAGGTACACTTGCTGTGTGGGGTCGTCAAAGCGGGTGTAAAAACCCACAGTTTCGAACCACTGCTGAGTCTGCTGGTTTTCGTAATCGTGTCGGTAGCGCGAAAGGGGTTGGCCGGCCCCAAACTTTTGGGCTGGTTCTACGAAGGGGGAAAACACCCAAAAGCCGTTGTTGGTTTGGGCACCGTCGCCGGGTTTCCGCTGGCCGTCCTGAAGATCCGCAATTTGCAGCTCACGGCCCAGGGGGTACAGGCTGAAGCCGCGGTCGGATCGTTTCTGGGGGTCGTGACACAGCAGTGCGTTTTCGGTGTACTGGCAGTCCAACCCGTCTTTTTGAATGACATCTGAGATGAAGGTACCTAAGGTCTGCTGTCCACCCAGCGAATCGTAATACGATTGGAATAATGGATCGCCGGTATAGGATGGATCTGGGGAATCACCCGAAAAATTCTCTTCTGGGCCGCAGGCAGCGGTGAATAACAGCAAGAGAAGACCCAGAGACACCCAAAAGATGGACGCGGCTTTCTTCATCCGACTCCTTGCAATGGTCACGTTTTTCCGGCTTGATATGCCTTGTTGGAAACTCCCCGGACCGATGCAGCCCATTGGGATCCAAATTTGCAACTTCCACCCCAAACTACATGGACCCTTATGAATACATTTTAGCCTAAATTGACCTTGTTTTCAAGAGATCAGATGTCACGTGTCTGTCCCAAAGTCGGTTGGTGATTTAGCACGCAAACAGCAGGCGGTTTTTGGGAATATTCGGCAAAGGGACCTAATGGATCCTGACCCCCGCAGCCATCAATCCGCTGGCCATTCCTGGCC
>NZ_LGCM01000017.1 GCF_001306035.1 Levilinea saccharolytica | reverse complement strand
CCAGTTATGATAAAGGAGGTCGGTCGGCATTGGTTTACTCCGTTTCTAAAATGCTTCCGGAAAACCTATTTTAGTGGAGATCTGGTGCCGATCAACTATTCTTTTGTTAAAGTGTCAGGTGGCTAGTAGTAGGATTGACCTTTCGAATCAAAGTTATCATCCGTCATCCGCATCATACTCGTACTGGTGGAGCGGATCGCCTGCACAATTGAATAATCTACGCACATGCGAGGAGGATTGAAATGGAACTTCGTATCTACTTGAAGATGTTACAGCGCGGTTGGTGGATTGTCGCTCTCACGGGCTTAATTGCCTTGTTCGTTGCCCTGGTGGTCTCCTTTTTCTCGGTTCCCATCTACCGCACCAGCGCCCGCTTTGTGGTCAGTCCCAATCCCTCTCTGGTCACCGGGCGCGATGTTGTAACCAGCCTCGAAGCCCTGGATAAACGTTCCATTGTTTCGACCTATGCGGAATTTCTCAACAGCGCCCGCATCTTCGACGAAACCTTACAGGAATTGGGCATCCTGCAAAGTGACGCGGCCCAATACACCCACACCACGGTCGTCCTCCCCGACGCCAATATTCTGGAACTATCCGTAGATGGGCCCAACCCGCAGGTAGCCGCCACCATCGCCAACAACCTGGGGCAGCGCGCCATCAGCTACATTCGCTCACTCTACCAGGTGTATGACATCACCTTCCTGGATCCAGCTTCTGTCCCATCTGTACCGATTCGTCCTCAGCCCCTGCGTGACGGCGCCCTGGCTCTCGTTCTGGGTGTTGTCATCGGCGCCGTCCTGGCCATCCTGCGTGAACAAATCTCCATCCCCCTGGATGCCTACCGCCAGCGCCAAATGATGGACCGCTCTTCCTCTGCCTTTACCCGCCGCTACTTAATGCGCCGTCTCGAAGGCGAGTTGGCCCGCGATCCTAATGGGGTGGTTTCTTTTGGTCTCATTCGCCTCAACGGCTTGCTCGATCTGATTGACGGCCTGCCGCAGCCGGTCACCCAGCGCATCCTCAACCAGGTGACCAATGTGCTGCGCAAGGAACTGCGCGGTAATGACCTCATTGGCCGCTGGACCGATGTCAGTTTTGCGCTCATGCTGGCTTCCACCAACGAAGGCGCCGCTGGCCGAACCCTGGAACGCATCCGCCAGGCCCTGCTTGTCCCCATCGAAATCGAACCGGGCACAGACCGGATCGCCCTCAACCCGCAAACCGCTGTGGCTACCTATCAGGGCAACGAATCGGCTATTGAATTGACCGAACGTGCAGAACGCGCCCTGGATTAAAGACCGCAGAGCCTTCGCCGCACCCATGCGACACAACCGGGAGGTTTAACATGAGTGTCATCACCCCAAATTCACCCAGCCAGCGTTGGCTGACCCCCATCATCATCTTCATGGCTGTCGCGGCAGCGGCAGCCCTGGGCTGGGCGGTCATCTCCATCGCCAGCCCCACCATCATCACCGTGGTGGTGGTCGGCCTCGTTCTGGCCGTGCTAACGGTGGTGCGCGCAGAATTTGGGTTAGCCCTCCTGGTGCTCATTAACTACACCCGCGTTTCAGACACACTGATCAAATATCAGGGGTTCCCTTCTGTCGCCAAGCCTCTGGTGGCTCTGCTGGTGGTCACTGTCCTCATCCATTGGCTGCTCTACAAAGAACCTCCCCGCGGATGGGATAAGCCCCTAATCTTGATTGGCTTCTACACCCTGGTCAGTTACGCCTCCTTGCTGTTTGCCAGTGACCAGGCCACCGCTTCAACGGCTTTTTCTGACCTGCTGGATGATGTCATCATCGCCATGCTGATCGTGCTGCTCATGCAGCGCTTCCAAAGCATCCGTGTGGTGGTCTGGTCGCTGCTGGTATCTGGAACTTTCATCGCTGCCATCAGCGTGTACCAATACATCACCGGCCAGTTCACCAACGCCTTTGGCGGTTTCGGGCAGGCCGCCATCATGAATATCGTAGGTGAGTCGAACGACTACCGCATCCAGGGCACCTTTGGCAGCCCCAACTCGTATGCCCAGGTTTTGGTGGTGCTTGTTCCGCTGGCGTTTGATCGCCTGTTAAACGAACGCCGCCTCTTGGCGCGCTTTGCCGCCGGTTTTGCCCTGGTAACGGTGGTGCTCACCATCATCTTCACCTTCTCTCGCAGCGGTTTCCTTGCTCTGGCTGTGGTAGCCTTCCTGACCCTCCTCCACTACCGCCCCAAGCTGGAAACGCTGCTCATCGGGCTGGCATTGGCGGCCGCTTTGGTGCTGTTCATGCCTGCTCAATACAGCGAGCGTCTTTCCACCCTCACCAGTTTTCTGCCGGGCTCCACCAGCTCGGCGCAGTCCGAGGTTTCCTTCCGCGGGCGCATCAACGAATATGCCGTGGGCTTTCTCATGTTCGCGGACTACCCCTTCCTCGGCGTGGGCCTCAAGAATTATCCTGCCAACTACCTGGAATACTCACCGCGCGTGGGCATTGATCCCCGCCGCGAACAGCGCGCCCCGCACAGCTTGTACATTGAAGTCGCCGCAGAACAAGGTATCTTAGGCGTGTTGGCTTTTGCTCTGATATTAATTGCTGTCTTTCGCGGAACAGCCCGCGCTGCCCGTCAATTTGGCGAAATGGGCCTCCGCCGTGTGCAGAGCATGACCTCCGCCCTGTCCATTGGGATGATTGGCTATCTCACCGCATCTTTCTTCGTCCACGGTTCCTACCCGCGCCCCTTCTGGCTTTTGGTAGGCATCCTCCTCTCCGTTGCCAATGTCGCAGCTCAGGAATACCGTATCTTCCACAGCCAGCAAACTGGCCGGGCACCCTTTGACCTGTCCATCTCGATCGCACAAACCTACGAACAGGAATAAGACCTCGATCTTATTCAGCACTGGAGAATCATGACTGCATCAGCCCCGATCAGCGTCGGAAAAGAAGTCGCCAAAGGCACATTTTGGATCTATGCGGCCAGCTACGGCGGCAAGTTCTTCTATTTCCTCAGCACGCTGGTTTTGGCTCGCCTGCTCAGTCAAGATGACTATGGGGTGGTCGGCTACGCTACTGTGGTGATCAGCTTCCTGGATGTGCTCAGCGACCTGGGCATCGGCCCAGCCCTCATTTACCATAAAGAAAACCCAAAAACCGCCGATACGGCCTTCTGGTTGGGCATGCTCATCGCTGCCGCCCTCTACGGACTCAGCTGGTTAGTTGCCCCGCTGGCAGGCTGGTATTTCAACGATCCGCGTGCCATCCCCATCATCCGCACTCTGGCCCTGGTCTTCCCCATCTCGGCCTTCAGCAACATCCATAACACCCTGCTCAAAAAGAATCTGGGGTTCCGACAAAAATTCCTCCCAGACTTTATCCGCTCCACCAGCAAGGGCATCCTTTCCATTATCTTTGCCTTGTTAGGTTTAGGCCCCTGGAGCCTGATCCTCGGTCAGCTGCTCTCCACACTGCTCTCCACCGTAGTCTATTGGCGCGTACTTCCCTGGTGGCCTGCCCTCCACTTTGACCGTGTCCTGGCCCGCAGCCTGCTCACCTACGGTCTCAGCATCGTCGGTCTCAACGGTCTGGCTTCCCTGCTGACCAATGTGGATTACCTCTTCGTGGGTCGTTTCCTCGGCACCATCGCCCTGGGAACCTACACCATGGCCTTCCGCATCCCCGATTTGCTCATCTCCGAATTTTGCCTGATCATCTCGGTGGTGCTCTTCCCGGTGTACGTGCGCGTGCGCGATGAATCCGCCGAAGCGCTCAACAAAGCCTTTCTCAACACCCTGCGCTACATTGCCCTGGTCACCATTCCCATGGGGCTGGGTCTGGCCTTGGTGGCGCGCCCCTTCGTGCTGGCTTTCCTGACCGCCAAGTGGATGGACGCGATCCCTGTGATCCAATCCATCTCCATTTTCTCCATGCTCTTCTCGCTCTCACTCAACACGGGCAGCCTGTACAAAGCCCAGGGCCGTGTGGATGTGATGGTCAAATTGGCTCTGGTGCGTTTGGGGCTGATCATTCCGGCCATGTTCTTCGTCATCCACACCTTTGGCACCATCGCCTCCGTCGGCTGGGCCCAGGCGGCCGTTGCCACCCTCTCCGGCACACTCAATTTGTACGTCGCTGCCCGCATGGTGGGCACTGATCTGCTCCAGGTGTGGAAAGCCCTCCAACCTGCCGCCATCTCTGGGATTGTCATGGCTCTGGCCGTCTTTGGCTTGCTGACCTTCACCGCCGCCTGGCCGCCGCTGCTCCAGATCCTTCTCGCTGCGCTTTCCGGCGGTGCGGTTTACGCTGCGCTGCTCTATTGGCAAGAACAAAAGCTCGTTTTGCAGCTCATCCACACCCTCCAGTCCGCCTGGCTTCGAAGAGGTTCTGCATGAAAGTCGCTCAGATCATCGATTCCCTCAAATGGGGCGGGGCCCAAAAAATGGTCCTGACCCTGGTTCAGCAGCTGTGCGAACGCCGTATTCCGGTCACCGTCATCTCGCTCAGCGATGACGCCGACACCGACATCGCCCAGCAAATCCGCGCCCTGGGCGTCACTACCCACCATCTGGGCGGCCGTCTGCTCAATCTGGGGCGCATCCAGCATCTGGTCACCCTCCTGAATCAAGAATCAGTCACCCTGGCGCACACCTACCTGACCTATGCCAATATCATCGGTGTGTTCGCCGCGCGTGCTGCGGGGGTGCCCGTCATCGCCTCCCTGCGCTCGGCCGGTCGCGACCCGCGCCACTACAACCCCCTGCGCTATCACATGGAGACCTACACCCTCACACGCATGGCCTCGGTGGTGATGGCCAACGGTCACGCGATTGCAGAAGTCCACCAGCAGCGCCTGGGCAACCGCCCCATCGTGGTCATTCCCAACGCCGTTGCTCTTCCGCCTCTGCCGTCCGCCGCCGAGCGCCAGCGCCAGCGTGCTTCCTGGTTCAGCGATCCCACCCGACCTATACTCATGTCTGTGGGCCGCTTTTCGCCCCCCAAGGGTCAGGCGGATTTGCTGCAAGCCTTCGCTCAACTGCGCGAACGTCTGCCTCAGGCCGCTCTGGTCTTCGTGGGCGACGGCGAAACCCGCGCCGCGGTGGAAGCCCAGGCAGGGCAGCTCGGTCTGTCGGACGATGTGCGTTTCCTCGGCGCGCGCTCCGATGTGCCCGCTCTGCTCCCCCTTGCGGATGTCTTCGTCAGTCCCTCCCATTGGGAAGGTCTTTCCGTGGCCTTGCTTGAAGCCCTCGCTGCTGGTCTGCCCATTGTCGCCACCAAGGTGGGCGACGCCCCGCGCGTGGTCTCCGCGGATGTGGGCTCCCTGGTGTCTCCCAAAGATCCCACCGCCCTGGCCAACGCGCTCCATACCCTCCTCACCCACCCGTCGCGCTGTGCCGCCGCAGCCCAGGCCGCCCGTTCTCGTGCTGCTTCGCAATTCGGTCTCGATACCTGGACCAACCGCCTACTTAAGCTCTACACCCAGGTTTCTCCCTCGTTTAAGGAGGCGCTCCCCCGTGAATAGCCCCTTCCGTGTGGCCATGATCATCCAGGGATACCACCCGCGCGTAGGCGGAGCCGAACGGCAGTTGGCTGCCGTTGCCCCGCGCCTGCAAGCCCGCGGGCTGGATGTGCATGTGCTCACCCGCCGCTATCCGGGTCTGGCCGCCGAAGAAATCGTCAACGGCGTGCCGGTTCACCGCCTGCCCATCCCCGGCCCCAAACGGGTTGGCTCGTTGGTGTTCCTGGCCGCGGCCCTCCTCAAATTGCGCCAGCTTCGTCCCCAGGTCATTCACGCCCACGAGCTGCTTTCACCCACCACCACTGCCCTGGCGGCCCGCCGCCTATGGAAAACCCCTGTGGTAGCCAAAGTCCTGCGCGGCGGCGCCGTCGGTGACTTGGCCAAGCTGCGCCGCAACTCGCTTTCAGCTTCTCGCCTGCGCCCTCTGCAAACCCAGGTGGACCGCTTCATCGTCGTCAGCCGTGAAATTGACCGCGAGTTGGAGGCTGCCGGAATCCCCCCCCAGCGGCGCGCTTTCATTCCCAACGGCGTCGACTGCCAGCGCTTCGCCCCAGCCACCCCAGAGCAGAAAGCCGCTGCCCGCGCCCAATTGGGGCTGCCTGCCAACCAGCCCGTGCTGGTCTTTACCGGGCGCATCGACCCCGAAAAGAACCTTGCCCTGCTCCTCAGTCTCTGGCCGCAGATCCGCCTGGCCGCCCCTCAGGCCTCTCTCCTACTGGTCGGGGACGGCGAGCAGGCTGCCGAGCTGTGCGCGGCTTCGCCAGAAGGTGTGCTCTGGCCCGGCAAAGTCACTGACCCGCGCCCCTATCTGCATGCCGCCGATATTTTCGTCCTCCCCTCGCTCACCGAAGGCCTCTCCAACGCCCTGTTAGAGGGTATGGCCTGCGGCCTGGCGCCGGTCTCTTCGCATGTCGGCGGCAGTGAGGATGTCATCCTCCCCGGGGTCAACGGCTGCCTCGTTCCCGCCAATGACGGCGCGGCTTTACAGGAAGCCCTGGTGAATCTGGTCTCCCACCCCGACATTTGCGCCCGCATGGGCGCTGCCAGCCGCGAACGGATCGCCCAGGAGTACGATTTGGAAACCACCGTCGCGCGTCTGCATCATCTATACCTTGAAGTCACCCCTCAACGGAGTCAGCCCTCATGATCGGCATCCTTTTCTGGCTCAGCGTCCTCTTCATTGTTTATACCTATGCCGGCTACCCGCTGCTGCTGGCTCTCCTGGCGCGCACCCGCAAGCCTCATCCGCCCTATCCGGATCATACCCCCACAGTCACCATCCTCATCGCCGCCTTCAACGAGGAGCAAGTCATCGCGCATAAGATCGAAAACTGTCTGGCGCTGGACTATCCCGCCGACAAGCTGCAAATCCTCGTTCTGAACGATGCCTCTGACGACCGCACCGCCGAGATCGTCAATGGCTATGCGCAAAAAGGCGTTGGGTTATACACCGCTCCCCAGCGCGTAGGCAAGCTGATCAACGTCAACCACGGCGTCACCCTCGCCCGCGGCGAGATCGTCCTCATCTCCGACGCCACCAATCTTTACTCCCCCGATGCCCTCCGTCATCTGGTCAAGCCCTTCTCCGACCCGCGCGTCGGCGGAGCTTTTGGCTCCCGGCAAATCGTGCGCGGCGACGGCGCCCTGGGCGATTCAGAGGGCCTCTACTGGAAGTACGAATCCTTCATCCAGACCAACGAAACCCGCCTGGGCACCAGTACCAACGCCTTTGGCGACATCTTCGCCATCCGCCGCGAATTATACGAAGCCCCGCCCGCCGGGGTCATCAACGATGACTTTATCCTCACCATGCGCCTGCTCAAACGCGGCAGTCAGGTCATCTACGCCCCCCTGGCGCGCACCCACGAGCGTATCTCGCCTACTGCCCAGGATGAAATCACCCGCCGTTCCCGCATGATCGCCGGGCGCTATCAGGCCATTTTCCAATTCGGCCACTTGCTGCCCCTGCGCCGGCCGATGCTCGTCTGGCAAATTCTCTCTCACAAGTTCTTCCGGCCCCTGGTTCCCTTCGCCATGCTCCTGGCCCTGCTCACCAACCTGGCTGCCCTCATCTTCCCGCCCGCCGCTGATTCCTGGCGCTGGTTGTGGCTGGCGCCTCCTTTCAACTGGGTGATCTTCGGTCTGCAAGTCTTGTTTTATCTGCTGGCCTGGGCTGCCCAGGGCCTGGAACGAAAAAACACCCTGGCCCGCATCCTCTACCTGCCCACTTTCCTGGTCAACAGCAATTTTGCCGCCGTAGCCGGCCTCATCCGCTTCCTCCGCGGCCGTCAAACCTCTACCTGGGCGCGCGTTCCGCGCCGGGATATTCAGAAATAAGGGTACCTTTGTGAAAGAGCTGCGCCTGGCGGTTGCCCTCACCGGAAATATCCACACCGACCCTGGAACTCAGGTCAAGTTGGGATTCCTGGTGCAGGCCCTGTCGCGCCAATTTCACATCGTAGACGTTGTGGACGCCAACCTCAGCGGCCTGCCGCGCCTGCTCAATGCCCTGCGCGTCATCCACCCCAACCGCCGCATTTGGCAGGAGCGCTTCTATAAAAACGTGCCCGCCTTTGATGCCCGTTCCCGTAAAGCAAACCGCGCCCTCTCCGCCCTCAAGGGTCAGGTGGACGGCATCCTGCAAATCGGCGTGCTGTTCGACGCCCTGCGCATCCCCACCGGTCTGCCCTCTGTCATGTACACGGATTACACCGCCCAGCTTTCTGCCGCCCGCCCTGCCGCTGGCCGTTCCCCCCTGCCGCCCCAACAGCGCGCCGCATGGATCGCCCGCGAGCGCCAGGCCTACGCTTCCGCGGCGCATATCTTCACCCGCGCCAATTTCGTCCGCCAGTCCATCCTTCAGGATTACCAGCTTCCGGCTGAGAAGGTCAGTGTTGTCGGCGGCGGGCTGAACCTGCCCGCTCTGCCCGAACTGCCCGCTCGCGACCCGCAGCGCGATCCGACCATTCTCTTCATCGGCAAAGAATTTCACCGCAAAGGTGGGGATGTGCTGGTGCAGGCATTTTCTCAGCTGCAAAGCCGCTTTCCCCGCGCTCGCCTGCGCCTGCTCACCCAAAAGCCGCCCCAGGCTGTTGACGCCTCGCCCCAGGTGGAATGGGTGGCCCCCACCTGGGACCGAGCCGCCGTCGCCCGCCTGTATGCCGAGGCAGATGTGTTTGTCCTCCCCTCCCGCCTGGAGACCTGGGGCGACGTGCTCCTGGAGGCTATGGCTTACGGTCTGCCCTGCGTGGGCGTGTCGGGTGAGGCCATGCCGGAGATCATTCAAGACGGCCGAACCGGCCGGATCGTCCCCCCGCAAGACGCCACCGCCCTCGCTGCTGCCCTGGAGGAACTGCTCAGCAATCCCGTCCAGCGCCAAAGCATGGGCCTGGCGGGCCGCCAACGGGTCGAAACGCATTTCACCTGGGATCATGTCGTACAGCGCATGTCTCCCGTTATTCTATCCGTACTTCCATCCCAACTGTATTTCGCGAAAGGAGGAGCGCCCTCAAAGGCGTGAATTGTGCATATGAAACGAGCTACCTATTTCCTGATTGTGTTAGTTATGGTGGTCGGCCTGTGGGCAGGCTCCAGCACAACCGGCTACGCCCAAACTGCGGACCCTACCCCGACTTCTGCTGCCGCCCCAGCCGCCGTCCTGGACCCCACCAGCCAGGTCACTTTCCTCACCTTAGGAGAGACGGACAACCTGCTGCGCGGCCCCTATGACTCCCTGCGGGTGCGCTTGAGCACCCCCATTGATTGGGTGCTCCTGCCCGGCGCCACAGTGCAGCTGGATCTCTCTTCTTCCTACACCACCCTGAAGGGGCTGGACTTTACCGGTACCGGGGCTTCTCTGGAAGTGACCTTCAATAACGTTCTGGTCACCACCCTCCCCCTGGATTGGACCGGCGAGCGCACCCTCACCATCCCCCTGCCGCCCGAAGCCCTGGTCTCGCCCCGCAGCGACGGCCGTCACGAACTGCTGCTCTTCCTTGACGCCGCCATTGACTGCGAATACGACCACTCCACCAGCCTCATCGTCCGGCAGTCCTCGCTCATCAACCTGCCGCACGACACCACCGCCCCGCGCCTGGATCTCAACCGCCTGCCGCAGCCCATCTACCAGGACAGCGCTTTCCAGCCCGTCACCGCGGCAGTCATCGTCCCCGACAACCCCACCGCGGGTGAACTGCAGGCTGCCCTCACCCTGGCCGGTGGGTTTGGCCGCCTCACCAACAACCGCCTGCCCATGACCCTGCTGCCCGCGGCTGCCTTTACCCCTGAGGTGCAGAAGGCCAATCATATCTTCATGGTCGGTCAGGCGGCGCGTCTCTCCGCCCTCCTCACCCCGCTCAGCCTTCCCGCGGCTTTGCAGGGCGGTGCGTTCGCTGGGGTCAACCAAGGTGAAGGTGTAGTGCAGATGGCCGCTTCTCCCTGGAGCACCGCCAATGTTGTCCTGGTGGTCAGCGGTGACAGCGACGCCGCGGTCAACAAGGCCGCTCAGGCCGTCTCTTCCGGTGTCATCCGCACCAACGCCGCCCCCAACCTGGCCGTCGTCACCGATATCCAGTCCAGCATCGCCGTGCCCACCATCCCCGTCAACCGCACCTTAGGTGAACTCGGCTACGATGTCATTACCCTCGGCGGCTCCGGCATCAGCTCCAGCGAAATTCGCTTCTACATCCCCCCGGGACAGATCACCAACAACGATGCCTATGTGGACATCAACTTCACCAATTCCGCCCTGGTTGATTTTGACCGTTCGGGGTTGGTCGTGCAGTTGAACGATCAGGTCATCGGCAGCGCCCGCATCTCCGCAGAAACCACCACCGCCGGCAAGGCGCGGGTCACCATCCCCGCTTACGCCGTCCGCCCAGGCATCAACCGCATGGTCTTCCTGGCCGACCTGCTGCCCATTGACGTCTGCACCGATATCAACCTCAACCGCCTGTGGCTCTCCATCAGCCCCGATTCCATGCTGCATATCCCCCTGGTGCCGGCAGAGCCGATCATCACCAGCCTGCAAAATCTGGGTGCTTACCCGCTCAACTTCACCGCCAGCCCCACGCTGAAATCGGTGGCCTTTGTGCTGCCCGCCCAGGATGCTGCGGCCTGGAACACCGCCGCGCAGTTGGCCGCTGATCTGGGCCGCCGCAGTTACGGCACCCTGGTGGAAGTGGGCGCGGCCTTCGCGGATGCCCTCCCCGAAGATTTCCGCAAGGATCGCGATTTGATCCTGGTGGGCGTTCCCGCGGACCTGCCCCTCATCGCCGAGCTGAACCCGGCCTTGCCCGCCCCCTTTGAAAACGGCTCCAATATCGCCACAGAGCGCAGCCAGCAGGTGCTCTACCGCATGCCCGACGGCGTCAGCCTGGGCTACTTGCAGTTAGCCCCCGCCCCCTGGAACAACCAGCGCACCGTCTTAGGCGTCCTGGGTTCCACCTCAGAAGGCGTTACCTGGGCAGGCAATGCCCTGGTGACCGCAGCCCTGCGCGGTCAGCTCGGCGGTGATTTCGCTGTGGTGCGTGATCTGCAGATCATTTCCAGCGACTCGCGCCTCAGCATGCGCACCGCGGATCTGTCCACCACCCTGGTTCCGCCCGCCGAAACCCTGGTCACCCCTGCCCCCGCCCTGCCCGCTGCCACCCCTGCCGCAAATCAGCCCTGGCTCGTGCCAGCCATCATCGCCACCGGCGTGCTCATCGCTCTGGTACTGATCATCGCCATTCTCAGCGCCCTGCGCAAGAAAGCCTGACGATATTCTCCATTCCATACACAGACCCTGGCAGTTTCGCCAGGGTCTGTTGATTTTTCTGTGATTCGATACCGATCCTGCGCGCTTATTGCGCTGCCTCGCCCCCCACAAAGAACACGGCATCCTCTTCCAATATTTCCACCATCTTCACCACAATCGCCCCGCGCAGCGCCAGCCGGTTCGGGTCCATATCCACCTTCGGGCGTCCTCTTTGCAGCAGACCGGTGATGATCGGCCCCGTTAAGCGCTTCAAATAGCGCCGCAGCCGCATGATCCGCCAGTTGCGTTTCTGCTTTTTCCGATCAATCATCAGGTGAGCCAGAATAAATTCGTGCAGGGTGGGAGGCAGCACCCGGAAGGCGGCCTCATGATTGAGGATTCCCCGCAGCAGTTCCACCATCCGTGCCGAGCGCAGCAAATTTCGGTCGGTTTCCACAGCGGGGTGGGCAGCAAACGGAACCTTCGGGCTTTGTGCTTCCACCAGTTCCCGAAACACCCTCTTGCGCGTGCGCAAATGATCCGGCATCTCGCGCACCACTTCCTGAATGCTCCCCGCCAGCAAGGGGTTCAGCACCTCAACATACGCGGTTTTCAAGTCCGTCAGCGCCGCCAATTCATACGGCACACGGAATTGCTGGAACAGGCGGTCTCGCCACGTGACCAGGGACTCACGGTGGCGCCGCTGCAGCCATTCTGGCAGTGCCTGCTGCAAATGTTCCTCCGGCGGACAAGGCGGCAGGTTGCCGTAATCCATCAGCATCATACAGGCAATCGCCCGCCGCGCCTCGTATCCCGTGGGCGGAACAGCCGTCGCCCCAAAAGCCTCGTCTCCGCGCACAATACCAGTGATGCCCTCATCCACAAGCGTTTTCCACGTAGCAAAGCCGTCCAGATACCCGCGGATGTGATCCACGCGCCCCTCGCCCGCTTGCAAGAAGCGCCGCAGCACCAAATCAGGGTGTACTGTGCCGTCCATCTCCATCGGAAAATAGCGGAAAGGGATTCCAAAATGTTCCGTCAGCCTTCGGGCCACCACCGCATCGCTTTTCGGCTGCTGCAGTGCCGCCTTGGTGCCCCAGGTGATGCAGGGCAGGTTCTCACGCAGCCCCATCCCCAACAGCAGCGCGCGGCTGTCCACCCCGCCCGAAAGCGGCAGCACCCAATAGCGCGGGTCGGGGTGCAGTTGATTCAACACCGCTTCCACCGCGTCCGCCAACCGCTTGCGCTGTTCCGCGTCCGATATCGGGGCCGCCGTAAAGCGCACCGGCCGAGTATCCACCTCCGCCTGCCAGCGTTCCATGTCAAACCGCAGGGTTGAATCCCCAGGCAAATGCTGAATGCGCTCATCCCAACTGTGCCCTGGCCCCAACGTGCCGGAAGACAGCATCCAGGCCATCGCCTGACGGTTCAGCACAAAGCTTTCCAAAAAGGCCACAATCGCCCGCTGAGAAGTGGACGCGATGAAAAAACGATCATTTTGCGCCGTCCAAACCGTGCGGCTGGCCAGCGCGTCGGTCACAATCTCCACCCCCGTCTCCGTTTCCCGGAAGATGGCAAAAGAACCGTCCAGGGCTTTTCCAGGTTCCCACCACGCCTCACCGTTTTCAGTCAGTCCCAGGCAAATACTGGCACCGTTCACGTTGACCGCCGGGCTGTTTTGATACACCGCCCCCATGCGCCTACCGCTGCGCACAATCAAAGCCGGGGTATCCGGTAAATGATCCATCTTCAGCCTGCCCGCCAGCCTTTGCAGGCGGCTTTCCGCCATCGGCAGGTCTTCTTCCGACCGAACCACCACGTACGTCACCCTGGCCATGCCTAGCTCCTCTGCACCTGAAATTACGGCTGAACGCGGATCTCCGCCGTTCCAGCCTCTGGCTGCACCATCACGCTGCCCCGTTCAAAATCCCGCCGCCAGCCCCCTGCCGCAGCGTAGCGTTCGCCCAAAGCCCCGCCCAGTTCCACCCTGTAATTATCATACAGCCAGGCGGTGGTGTATTCCTCGTGGTACGTGTAGCGGAATGTGACCCCGCCCAAATCCGCCAGGATGGCAGACGCCAGCGAAAATTCCTGCCGGGCGAAATCCATTTGGCGGCCCTGGGCCACCAAAATCAATTGTTTGCCCATGCGCTGCGCGCTTTCCACCATCTGCATTTCTTTTTCCCAGGTCTCCCGGCTGTGATAGCCGTCCTGCCAATCCACCGCAAAGCTCTCCACCATCACCCCATCCAATGCCCCCAAAAAAGGCATCAGCTCTTCTGCGCTGTCCACATCCAACACATTCGCATACAGCGGGCGGTGATTGGGGCGAGTGTAGGTCTCATAAATGCGCTTCAAAAAGCCTAGTACCGCCTGCCGGTAGCTTTCCTCATCCGGGTAACGCTCCGGCAGTGCGCCCACCCGCCGGCGCTTATCCAGGTTAGCCTCAACATTATCCAGGAAAATGCCGTCCCAACCGCCTGTTTCTTGCCCCATCTGCGCTCGTTCCAGCCAAAAATCCTGCCAACCAGTGTTTCCCGGGTCCATCATCACATAGCCGCCGTCGTTCTTCATCTTCTGCCCATTCCCGTCCAGCAAAAACCAGTCCGGGTGCTCCTGTGCAATCCAACAGAAATCTCCCGGCTGGTTGGCCACCTGATTCTGATACGGGCGCTTCTGGCAGTCTTCCATATCCAGAATCGCGTCAAAGCGCAGATATTGCAAAAAGAATCCCTGCGCCCCCGCCTCCCGCATTCGTTCTCGCTCCGCCTCATCCCCTCCTGTCAGGACGAAGAAATCAAAGTTCTGGGCGATCTTAGCCAGATCGCCGTCCTTGGGCGGTTTATAGAACCAGGCCAGTCTGGGCGAATACGGCGGGCTGACGCTCGCTTGAATCGTTGGCACTTTTTCCACCTCAACCGTCTGTGTCACGGCGGTTTCCCCTTCGCTTGCAGCCGCGGCCGGCTGCGTGCCAATCATCACACGCACCCCCATCCATGTCACCGCGATGACCAACCCCAACAATACGATTAAGAACAGTAAGCGTAGATTTTTCATAATTGTCGAGTAATTTTACCAAATTAAACAACGAACCGGTGATATCCTCACCGGCTCGTCATGGTTGCTTGTGTGAATTACGCTTCGCGCAGGGTGATCACCGATTCAATCTTGGCCGTCTTGCTGATCATGGCTTGCACCGAGCAGTACTTCGTCTCCGAAAGCTCCACGGCCCGTTCCACGGCTTCGCGCTGCACATTTCGCCCCGTGACGATGTATTCTACCTGCACATGGGTGTACACCCGCGGGTGGCTTTCGGCACGTTCACCCCGCGCCACCACCTCAAAACCAGTCACATCCTGTTCTTTTTTCTTCAAAATCGCCATCACATCCAAAGCCGTGCAGCCTGCCATGCCGATCAGGATCAATTCCATTGGACTGAAGCCGTCATTGTCGCCCCCAAACTCTGGCGCGGTTCCAATGGGCAGCTCAAAACCTGACTGACCCGAACCGGTGAAGCTCATCCCGTGTTTCCAAATAACCTTGCCTTCTTTCATCGCCATGGTTCTTCGCTCCTGATGGGGTTAAATTTCGTCTTCAATGACCTGCTGAAGTTTTGCCAGCAGCTGCGCTTCTGGCACGGCGCCCACAATCTCGCCTGCGCCTTCGTTGATCACGGTGTGCGGAACGCCGGAAACCCCGTATTGATCCGACAAATCCGGGAATTCCATCGCCTCCACCATCTCCGCCTCAATCAGAGGGTTTTCCATCGCAAACTGGTGCGCCAGCACCACCGCCTGTGGGCAGTAAGGACAGGTGGGGGTCACAAATACCTGGAAAGTCACCGGCGATTTGACCTGCTGCAAAAATTCTCGCGTCTCCGCGCTCAAGCCCGAATCGGCCGCTGAAACCATCAAGATACTCCGCACCAGGCTGGTGAATTCATGCCCGCCGGGGATTCCCGCAAAGCGCACCCCCAAATCGACAATTTCGCCCCCGCGCATCTCACCAACCACAATTCCCGGAGCCTTATCCACATGATAGCCCTCGGCAATTTTCGCATCCTCGTTGATGTCGTAGGACTTCAAGTGCACCTTGTCCGACAGGGCGGTCACCTCTTCCAACAGGTCCAGGGTTTGCTCACAATACGAGCAATTCTCTTCCGTGCTGCCAAAGAAAGCCACGCCCACTTCACGGTCCAGGGCGGCAAAAATCTGGCTCAACTGCTTGCGCAAATTGGCATCCAACATTTGGCTCATCCCGTCTTCTCCTCACAAAATCATCCGTTCGCAGCCCCACCGGGGCTGTGCACCATAGTTTATCAAGTAAAACAGCCGCCCTCCACCACCCCGCAAACCGGGCAGATCAGGTTCAGGGTTCCATCGTAATCCAGAACGCCCTGACCGCAGCGTGGGCAAATGCTTTTTGCGCGGAGGTCGGAAATGCCCTCGGTTTTGGGGCTTTGGCTCTTCCCCTCGCTCTTCGGATCCGGCTTCGGTAACGCACAGAACATTGCCGCTCACCCTTCGTGCAGAAAATCGTCCAATTGCAGGCGGTGCAGCAGCCGCTGGTGAACCGCCTCAGGCATGGCATCCGGCTCCTCCTGCTGATACAGCTCCACCGTCCGCCGCAAGGTGTTCACCACCACGGTGCAGTTGTGGCAGCTCTGGAGGTGCTGTTCCAACGCCTCACACAATTGACCGTCCAGCGTTCCGTCCACGTAATCGGAGAGGGAAGCCAACAAGTCTTCGCAGTGACCCTTATTCTTCATCCGCGCTCACCTTCTGCATCCGCTCGCCAAAATAAGCCGAAAGCGCCTCGCGCAGCTTCAGCCGCGCCCGCACCAACCTCGTCTTCACCACCGCCTCCGCCACGCCCAGAACCTCAGCCGTCTCGCGCACCGACAAGCCCTGCAAATCGCGCAGCACAAATACCGAACGCAGGGCTGGTGAAAGCCCCGCCGCCGCCCGATCCATCTCGGCCTTGGTTTCGCTGGAGAGCATCTCGGCTTCCGGCAGGCAGCACCAGTCCACAATCTGCTGCGGGTGCGGAACGCCTTCTTCTTCGTCCGCGTCGCCAGTCTCTTCCACCAAAGTCACTTGCGGTTTCTTACGCCGCAGCACCATCAAAGCCTCGTTGGTGGCAATCCGGAACAGCCAGGTAGCCAGACTGGAGCGTCCTTCAAATCCCGGCAGGGCCTTCATCGCCCTCACGAACGTTTCCTGAAGCACATCTTCAGCATCCTGCTCGTCCGCGGTGATCTTCAGCCCCAGCCGGTACACCTGCGGCGAATACTGCGCCACCATTCGCGCAAATTCGGCCCGGTCTCCCGCGCGCAGAGCTTCCAATGATAAAGGCGCTTCATTCATCCAGCGTTCTACCTTGTTTGATGATCTTAGTTCGAAAAAAGTGACAGACCGCCCGGCTTATGACAGCGGCCAGTTAGGCATCACGTCTATATCCAGGCTGTCGGTCTTACCGCGGACAAACCGAAAATGCCCCGCAGCGGCGATCATGGCGGCGTTATCCGTGCACAGCGAAAAAGCCGGAATCTGCACGGGGAATTCCTTCTGCGCCAGAAAAGCCTCGCGCAGCGGCCGGTTCGCCGAAACCCCACCCGCCAAAAGGATCTGCCGCACACCAAATTTCCGCGCCGCCGCCAGGGTTTTGGTCAGCAGCACATCAATCACCGCCGCCTGAAAACTTGCCGCCAGGTCTGCCACCGGCAAAGGCCGCGTATCCTGCTCATATTCCTTCACCGTGCGCAGCACAGCCGTTTTTAACCCGCTGAACGAAAAATCCCAGGTGCCTTCCAGGCGAGAACGCGGGAACTGGAAGGCAAATGGGTTCCCTTGCTCCGCAGTCTTCTGTATCGAAGGTCCCCCAGGGTAAGGCAGGCCCAAGAGCCGCGCCACCTTGTCAAACGCTTCGCCCGCTGCGTCGTCCAGCGTAGCGCCCAGACGTTCATACGTCAGGTGATCGGTCATCAAATTCAGCTCGGTGTGCCCCCCTGAAACCAGCAGAGCCAGCAGCGGGAATTCCGGCGCGGGTGGCGGATCTTGAATATCAGCCGGGTGCACCCAGGCCGAGTAGATATGCCCTTCCAGGTGGTTCACGCCCACCAACGGCTTACCGGAAGCCAGAGCCAGCCCTTTGGCGGCGTTCATTCCCACCAAAAGCGAGCCAGCCAGCCCAGGCCCGCGGGTTACCGCGATGGCATCCACGTCTTTAATGCCCAGATGGGCCTGCTGCAGCGCCTGTTCCACCACCGCGTAAATGGTCTGAACATGCTGGCGCGAGGCCACCTCTGGGAAAACGCCGCCGTATTTGGCGTGCAGATCAATTTGCGTCGCCACCACACTGGTATGCAGGGCGCGCCCATTCTCCAGGATGGCGGCTGCCGTCTCGTCGCACGAAGTCTCAATGCCTAAGACCCGTACAGGAAAAGTGTCGTTGGTAATCTTCTCGTTCATGTCCGATTTATACCATAAATCATTGTGAGCCGCCCCATCCCTTGTCTCAAGTTCAGCGCCCGCCCGTCTTTTTCATCGGCAGCACCAGTTCATAAGGGAACACAGGTCCCAAAACAGTGAATTTGCCTTCCGGTGTAACGGTGTAGGTATCTTCAATGCGCACACCCAGGCCGCGTTCCGGATAATATAACCCCGGCTCCAGGGTGAACACCGACCCGGGGATCAATATATCCTTAGGTGAGGCCAGCATACCCGCGCTGGGCAGCTCATGGATAAACAAGCCCACGCCGTGGCCCAGCGAATGTACATAACCCACTTCAGTCTCCGGCTGGCTCATCACTGTGGGGTGACCCATGGCCTCAAACAGCTCGCAGGTGCGCTTCTGATAATGCGGGAAGTGCATTCCCACTTCCATCTCTGAAACCAGGGTTTGGTACACACTCAGCACCTGTTCATACAGCTTCAGCGCCTCATCCGTGGCATACCCCAGGCTCCAGGTGCGCGTGAAGTCGTAGAAATAGCCGCCGCCCGCCTCGTTGGGGAAGATATCGAAGACAATGGTCTGTCCCAGCCGCAGCACATCCGTGGGGTTGCCGCTGGAATGGGGCACGCCCGCGTCGTGGCCGATTGCAAAAATGGTATCTTCGGGGTTTTCCGCCCCGTGCTCGGCCAGCCACAAATTGATCTTGGCCTTCACATCGCGAATGGTCAAAGGCTCACCGTCCGCGCGCAGCAGAACCTCACCGCGCACCGGGCTGCTGGTCAGCAGATCGGCCACCATACCCACCACCGTGGTGGTCACTTCGCCCATCCGCCGGATGCGCGCCAGTTCGTTTTCCTCTTTGGTGGCCATCGCCCGCAGCAAGAAATCTTCTTTCGGGTAGCCCACCAGCTCCACATCGGGCATCAGCTGGCTCAGCCGATCTAAAACTGCGTACCCCCGGCCAATGTCCGTCTGGCCGTACAGGGCCACCTTGCCGCGCGTCACGCCCACATCCTCAAACATGCGCTTGTAGCGCAGCGCCATCGCCAACAGTCGATCGCCTTCGGCCTCTTTCATTAAATCCGCAAACGGGTACAGCGAATAGCTGCGCGTTTGCAGCCCGGTTTTGGCAGCCTCATCCCGTTCCATCGAGCCGTGGAACAGCACCGGAGCCTCACCCCGCTTCTGAATCAAATCGGCCTGGGTCACATGCCCGCCGCCAGTTAAATACACCATATAAGGGTTGTGCTGCAGCGGACCCGTGATGAGCATGGCATCCATGCCGTTCTCTGCCATCAATTGATCCAGGTCAGTTTTCATGTTGCGCTCCTATCGTGGTTGAGTTGGGATTTAAATTCGTTCAGAACATTTTTTAGTCCGACCAAAAAAGCCCCTTCTTGATCCGGCAGCACCGTGCGAGGGTCAAAAACCACCCGATCTTCCTGGATACGGGCGATGATGGGCGGGTTGGTTTTGCGCAGGCGCGCCAAAAATTTCCCCGGCTGCCGCACGGCAAGCGCATACAGATAAGTCGGCAGGGTTTCCTCCGGCAAACTGCCCCCACCCACGGTGGACTCCCCGGACAGCACCTCACCATGACCGGTTTCTTCCACCCACCGTAGGGCGCGCGCACGCAGCGCCTCTGGCGTGTAACCGATCATCTGCCACACAGGGATCTCCCGTTCGGCCTCATCGCGCAGGTAATGCGTCAGCGTGGCGCTCAGCGCGCTCAGGCACAGCTTATCGGCCCGCACAGCCCGCGCCAACGGGTGTTTCTTTATTTTTGCCACCAGTTCGGCTTTTCCCACCACAATGCCAGCTTGCGGACCGCCCAACAGCTTATCCCCCGAAAAACAAATCAGATCCGCACCAGCCTCCATCGCTTCTTGAATAGTGGGTTCATGCGCCAATCCAAAACGCGCCGTGTCCAGGAAAGTTCCTGAACCCAGGTCATCCAAAACCACGGCCCCGCGGCCATGCGCGGTCTGGACAATATCCTTAAACTCCGGCTCGCTGGTGAAGCCGATAATGCGAAAATTGGATGAATGTGCGCGCATCACCACCGCCGCGGGCTGTCCATCCAGCGCATCCTCGTAGTCCCGCAAATGCACCCGGTTGGTGGTGCCCACCTCTACAAGTTTGGCCCCCGACTGGCGCATCACATCCGGCACGCGAAAGCCACCGCCGATTTCCACCAATTGATTGCGCGCAATCACCACCCGCTTGCCTTTGGCCAAAGCGCTCAGCGCCAGCAGCACAGCCGCCGCGTTGTTGTTCACCACCAGGGCCGCCTCGGCGCCGGTTAATAACTTCAGCAGGGCTTCCGCATGCACGCTGCGCGATCCCCGGCTGCCTTTGGGCAGGTCAAACTCCAGGGTCGAATAGCCCCCGCCTACCACCTGCACAGCCCGCACCGCCTCGCGGCTCAGCGGCGCGCGTCCCAAATTGGTGTGCAGCACAACCCCTGTGGCGTTGATCACAGCCATCAGGGTCGGAGCCAGCCAGCTCTCCAGCCGCATCCTCACCCGTTCCAGCAGTAAAGTCCCCTGTGGAATAGTCCCCCCTGCCTGAAATTCAATCCGCACCTGCGCCAGCGTCTCGCGGATAGCGCGCAGCGTCAGCCCGCGTCCGTACCCCGCCACCAGCTCTGCTGCTGTGCGGGTTTGCAGCAGTTGGTCCACCGATGGCAGCTCGCGCAAATCACTCATTCTCTGGAACCCCGGGCTGGAAGTGGCTGCGCTCCCGCATTCGCAGGAAAAATTCAATTAAGACAAACCCCAATCCTAAAAAAACAGCCATCTGGGTGGTCATCACACGCCCCATCATCAGCCACACCAGAATGTCGCCGTACACCCCCACCCAAATCGCCTGGCGCACGATCACCGTCCCCTCGACGCCGTACTTGCCCGCAAAGCGGCGGTGAATCAGCGCAATCAACGGCATCACGGTTCCGCTGAGGGCTTGCAGTAGGAAAAGCATAAACAGCCAGCGCGGCCCCAGGGTGGGCAAGGTGAAAAAAACCAACACCGCCACCCCTCCCCAACCGACGATTGCCAACAAGAAACCGGCAAGAATAAACGGACTTAAAGGCAGCATGCTTCTTGGCTCCTACGGCGCACCAGGATGTGTACCTTGATTATACCCGCCTTTGCCGCTTTGCACTCAACCCCTCAGGCTTGCCGCCCGTCTTTCTCGCAATTTTAGATTGACACCTTGACAAATCCGATAATGTGATAGAATGGGTAGAAATTAATCCTGGGCGTTCAACGCCCACTCATCCAGAGAGGTGGAGGGATCGGCCCTGTGAAACCTCGGCAACCACAATCGTGCGATTGTAGGTGCCAATTCCGGCAGAAGCAGCCCAACGAGGCGGACTTCTGGGAGATGAGGGAAGCATATGCATGTCATGATGCCTCTCGTTTCCTACGTAGAGGCTTTTTTTATGAGGAGCGGAACATGACAACACTCAATTTCACCAACCGGCGCTACCTGGATGCCCTGGCACAAAAAGTTCTGGTTTTTGACGGCGCGATGGGCACCAGCCTGCAAAAAATGAACCTCACCGCTGAGGATTTTGGCGGCGAGCGCACCCTGGGCTGCAATGATTACCTGGTTATCACCCAACCCTCCGCGGTGGAAAAGGTGCACCGCTCCTTCATGGAAGCCGGTGTGGATGTTCTGGAAACCTGCACCTTCCGCGCCAACCGCCTCACCCTGGGCGAGTACGGCCTGGGCAGCCGCGTGCTGGAAATCAACCGCGCTGCCGCCGCCCTGGCTCGCAAGGTCGCCGATGAATTTGCCGCCGCCACCGGCCAGCCGCGCTTCGTTGCCGGTTCCATCGGCCCCAGCGGCAAGCTCCCCTCCATGAACGATCCAGAACTGTCCAACATCACCTTCCAGGAACTGTCCGATATCTTTGCCGAGCAGGCTCAAGGTCTCATCGAGGGCGGCGTAGATCTGCTGCTCATCGAAACCTCGCAGGATATTTTGGAAGTCAAAGCCGCCATTGACGGCCTGCAGCAGGCCTTCCAACGCACTCAAACCCGCCTGCCCATTCAGGCTCAGGTCACGCTGGACACCACCGGACGCATGCTCCTCGGCACCGACATCACCGCCGTGCTGGCCATTCTGGAAGGGCTCCCTGTGGATGTGATCGGCCTCAACTGCTCCACCGGTCCCGATTACATGCGCGAACCCATCCGCGTCCTGGGTGAGCTTTCGCCCCTGCCCATCTCCTGCATCCCCAACGCCGGCCTGCCCCTCAACGTGGACGGCCAGGCGGTGTATCCGCTGCTGCCGGAGCCCTTCGCCGAAGAAATGGCCGAATTCGTGCGCAAATACCGCGTTTCGGTGGTCGGCGGCTGCTGCGGCACCACCCCAGACCACATGCGCCTGCTGGTCGAGAAACTCCGCGGCCAGCCCGCCCCCGCGGTCAGCGCCCCCTCCGTCCCCCGGCTGGCCTCCGCCATTCAGGCCCAGCCGATGCAGCAGGAGCCGCGCCCCTTCCTCATCGGCGAACGGCTCAACACCCAGGGCTCGCGCATCTTCAAGCAAGCTATCCTCAATGAAGATTTTGACGCCGCCCTCACCATTGCCCAGCAGCAAATTGACTCCGGCGCTCACGGGCTGGATCTCTGCACCGCCCTGACCGAACGTCCCGACGAAGGCGAGCTCATGCGCCGTCTGATCAAAACGCTGGCACCCGTGGTGCGCCTCCCTTTGGTGATTGATACCACCGAACCCGAAGTGCTGGAACTGGCCTTGCAAACCGCCCCCGGCCGCTGCCTGATCAACAGCACACATCTAGAAGGTGGGCGCGCCCGCATGGACCGCATTTTGGCCCTGGCCAAGAAATACAACGCCGCTGTCATCGCCCTCACCATTGACGAGAGCGGCATGGCCAAGACCGCCGAGCGCAAGCTGCAAGTCGCCCGCCGCATATACGACATCGCCGTCAACGAGTTTGGCCTGCGCCCACAGGATCTGGTCTACGACGACCTCACCTTCACCCTCGCGACTGGCGACCCCGAATTTGCCGCCTCGGCCGTGGAGACCATTGAGGGCATCCGCCAGATCAAAAAAGAGCTGCCCGGCGTCCTCACCTCTCTGGGCGTCAGCAACGTTTCCTTCGGCCTGGCCCCTGCCGCTCGCGCGGTCATCAATTCGGTCATGCTCTACCACGCCGTCCAGGCAGGCCTGGATATGGCTATCGTCAACCCCGCCCATATCGTTCCCATCGCAGAAATTCCCGCCGAAGAACGCCTTCTGGCTGAAGATCTCATTTTTAATCGCCATCCCGAAGCTCTCCAGCGCCTGCTGCAGCATTTCCAAAACCGCAGCGGCCCCGCCAACGCCCAGACCTCCACCCAGCAGGCCGAACTCAGCGCCATGACCCCCGAACAGCGCCTGCACTGGCGCATCCTCCACCGTCACAAGGAGGACATCGAAGCCGATATTGATACCATCATCCAGCGCGAACCGGGCAGCAAACACGCCACCGCTGTCACCGTTTTGAACACCGTCCTGCTGCCTGCCATGAAAGAGGTCGGCGATAAATTCGGCTCCGGCGAGCTGATTCTGCCCTTCGTCCTCCAGTCCGCCGAGGTCATGAAAAAAGCTGTCGCCCATCTGGAAAACTACCTGGAGCGCAAGGCCGGAACCAGCAAAGGCACCCTGGTGCTCGCCACCGTGTATGGGGATGTACACGACATCGGCAAAAACCTGGTCAAAACCATCCTGTCCAACAACGGCTACACCGTCATTGACCTGGGTAAGCAGGTTCCCGCCGATACCATCATCTCCAAAGCGGTGGAAGTCAACGCCGATGCCATCGGCCTCAGCGCTCTCCTGGTCAGCACCAGCAAGCAAATGCCCCTCATCGTCAACGAGCTGCACCGCCGCGGCCTGTCTTTCCCCGTCCTCATCGGCGGTGCCGCCATCAACCGCCGCTTTGGCCGCCGCATTCTGCGCACTGAATCCGGCGATACCTACGCCGCCGGGGTGTTCTACTGCAAAGACGCCTTCGAGGGTCTGGCCGTCATGGACACCCTTTCGGATCCTCAGCAGCGCACCGCCGCCCTGGAAGCCGTGCAGCGCGAATCGGATATGGAATTCAACCGCGCCGCCGCCGAAGCTGCCGTTCCCGCGGCTGCCCCTCGCCGTGCCCAAATTGCCCCCGCCGTTGTCATCCCCCGTCCGCCCATTTGGGGGCCGCGCGTCGTGCGCGATATGCCTCTGGAAATGGTCATGCAGCATCTATCCAAGAATGAACTTTTCCGCCTGTCTTGGGGCGCCAAAAACACCCACGGCCAGGCCTGGGAGAAATTGCAAGCCGAATACGAAGAGCGTCTCGACCGCATGCGCAAGCAGGCCGTGCAGGAAGGCTGGCTGCGCCCCCAGGCGGTGTACGGCTATTGGCCCGCCCAGGCCGAAGGCGATGACCTGGTCATCTTTGACCCAGGCAGTGTGGCTTCCGGCTCACCGGCGGAGATTCAACGCTTCCAATTCCCGCGCCAGCTCAACGGCGAATTCCTTTGCCTGGCGGATTATTTCCTGCCCCTCGGCTCGCCGCAGATGGATGTCGTCGCCTTCCAGGTGGTCACCGTTGGGCTGGAGGCCTCCCAACGTTTCGACCGCCTTCAGGAAGCGGGCGACTATTCCGAAGCCTATTTCACCCACGGTTTGGCCGTGCAGACCGCCGAAGCCACCGCCGAATATCTCCACCGCCACATCCTGCGTGAGCTGGGTCTGCCCTTGGAACAGGGCAAACGTTATTCTTGGGGCTACCCCGCCATCCCCGAGCTGCCCGACCATGCCAAAGTGTTCGAACTGCTGCCCGCTGAAAGCGAACTGGGCATGTCCCTCACCTCGGCCTACCAGTTGGTTCCCGAACAATCCACCGCTGCCGTCATCGTCCACCACCCGGCCGCCAAATATTTCAACATCGGCGAATCGCGAGTGGATCAGCTCATGCGCAGCGCCGCAGGAGGCCAGTCATGAACTTAACCCCTGCCGCCACCCCCAGCCGCAATTCCCTGCTTTGGGAGATGCTCCGGTCCCAGCCGCATCCCATCATCGGTGATGGGGCCATGGGAACCCTGCTCAACCAGCGCGGCGTGGCTTTTGACGATTGTTTTGACAAACTTAACCTGGATCAACCCGCTGTGGTGGCTCAAATCCACCGAGAATATATCGAAGCGGGTTCGCAGATGATCCAGACCAACACCTTCAGCGCCAACCGCTACAAGTTGGCCCGCCACGGTCTCGAAAACCAAACCGCCCAAATCAACGCCGCCGCCGTGGAATTGGCCCGCCGGGTAATCCTGGCCTCTTTTAAAGATGTTCTCATCGCCGGCGATATCGGCCCCCTGGGGGTGCGTCTGGCTCCCTTTGGCCGGGTACAGTTGGAAGAAGCCCGTCAGGCCTTCGCCGAACAGATCGCTGCCCTGGCCGGCGCCGGCGCGGATGTACTCATCATCGAGACCATGACCGATTTATATGAGGTCGTCGCCGCCATCGAGGCTGCCCGCCACGTAGCCCCGCACCTGCCCATCATCGCTTCCATGACCTTCACCCGCGACGACCGCACCCTCCTGGGCGATTCCCCCGCCAAGGTGGCCGCCCGCCTGCAGCAAACCGGTGCGGATGTCATCGGCGTCAATTGTTCCGGCGGCCCGTCCCAGATCCTGCGCATTCTCAAAGCCATGCGCCAGGCCGTCCCCGACGCGGCCTATTCTGTCATGCCCAATGCCGGCTGGCCGGAACAAATGGGCGGGCGCATCATGTACCCGGCTGCTGCCGATTACTTCCATGAATACGCCCTGGCTTTCTGGCAGTCCGGTGCGCACCTCATCGGCGGCTGCTGTGGAACCACCCCCGCACACATCCAGACTATGGCTCAGGCTGTCCAGACGGCTGACCCCAAGACCTGGTCTGCCGCTGTGCCCGCCGCGGCCGCTGAGATCGAAGATAACGTTCCCGACGCCTTCCAACCCACCCAACTGGCCCAAAAACTGGCCGCGGGCCGTTTTGTCATCGCCGTGGAAATGGATCCCCCCCGCGGGGTCTCCACCCATAAGCTCCTCGCTGGGGCCAGCCTGCTGTCTGACGCGGGCGCAGATGTGATCAACGTCGCCGACAGCCCCATGGCGCGCATGCGCATGAGCCCCTGGGCGGTCTGCAACCTGCTCCAGCGCAAAATCAACGTGGAAACCGTTGTCCATTTCCCCACCCGCGGGCGCTCTCTGCTTCGTATTCAAGGTGACCTCCTGGCCGCCCACGCCCTGGATGCACGCAATGTGTTCGTGGTCATGGGCGACCCCACCGCCATCGGAGACTACCCCGAAGCCATGGACAATTATGATCTGGTGCCCTCCGGCCTGATCAAGCTCATCAAACAGGGTTTTAACGCGGGCGTGGATCACGCCGGAACCGAAATCGGCCAACCCACCAGCTTTTTCGTCGGCTGCGCCCTGAATCTCAACCCCTCTGACCCCGCACAGGAGATCAAGAACCTGCGCCGTAAACTCAGCGCCGGTGCCGATTTCCTCCTCACCCAGCCAATTTTTAACCCCAGCGTCGCCCAGGCGTTCTTGCAGTTTTATGCCGATCAATACGGCCCGCTGCCGGTGCCTCTTTTGGCAGGTATTCTCCCGCTGGCCAACGCCCGCCATGCCGCCTTCCTGCACCACGAAGTCCCCGGCATCAACATCCCTGCCGATCTCATGCGCCGCATGGAAGAATCCGGTGAAAACGGCGCTGCCGTCGGGGTGCAAATTGCGATAGAATTAATCCATCAAGTGCGCGCCTTTTCACAGGGCATTTATCTGATCCCGGCCTTTAACCGCTTTGATTATGCAGCCGAGATTATCGAGGCGGTGCGGGCGGAGGGCTAAAGGACCCCTTTCTATGCTCTTAACCATCGACATCGGCAACACCAATCTGACCCTGGGCCTGTACGAGGGCACCAAATTGGGCGGGCGCTGGCGCCTGGCCACCGATCACGAACGCATGCCGGACGAATACGGCCTGCAAATTTTGGGCTTGCTCCAGCACGGCGGCTGTGCTCCCACCCAGCTGGACGGCATCTGCCTTTCTTCCGTGGTTCCGCCGCTCACCAGCCGCGTGGTGCAGGCCTGTGAGCAGTATCTGCACCAGTCCCCCCTGGTGGTCAGCAGCGAGCTTAAAACCGGCGTGACCATCCTCTATGAGGAACCAAAATCCGTGGGCGCCGACCGCATTGCCGATGCCGTCGCGGTGCATTTTCTGTTTGGCGGCCCAGCCTGCGTGGTGGATTTTGGCACCGCCACCACCTTCAACGCCATTACCGCCGACGGCAGCTATCTGGGCGGCGCCATCTCCCCCGGCATTGGCATCGCCACCGACGCCCTCTTCCAGCGCGCCGCCAAGCTGCCTCGCGTGGATCTGCTGCCGCCTCCCTCCGTCATCGGCCGCAACACCGTCCACGCCCTCCAATCCGGCCTGCTCTACGGCTACGTTGCCATGGTCGAAGGCATGGTGGCCCGTTTCCGTCAGGAATTGGGCCCGGACATGAAAGTCATCGCCACCGGCGGCAACTCTGAACGGATCGCCAAACATACTTCTGTCATTCAAACCATCGCCCCCTGGCTCACCCTCGACGGCTTACGCATCATCTGGGAACTCAATCAAAATGATGGAAACCCCCTTCCAGAATAAAACCATCGTCCTCGGCGTCACTGGCTCCATCGCCGCCTACAAAGCCGCCGAAATCGCCTCCCGTCTGCGTCAAATGGGTGCCCTGGTGGAGGTCGTTCTCACCCAATCCGCCTGCCATTTCATCTCCCCGCTCACCTTCGCCTCGGTCACCGCGCGCAAAGCCTATGTGGATCAAGACCTGTGGGGCAACGAAGGCCATGTGGTTCACATCGGCCTGGGGCGCGCTTCCGACCTGCTGCTCATTGCTCCCGCCAGCGCCACCACTCTGGCCAAGCTTGCCCACGGTATCGGCGACAATCTGCTCACCGTCACCGCCCTGGCCAGCCACTGTCCCATGATCCTGGCCCCCGCGATGGACGCGGGCATGTACGCCCACCCTGCCACCGCCGCCAACGTGGAAACCCTGCGCGCTCGCGGCGCGGTTTTCGTCGGGCCTGCCGCCGGTCACCTGGCTTCTGGACTGGTGGGCGTCGGCCGCATGGCTGAACCCGCCGAAATCCTCGATACCGCCCGCCTGGCCCTGGCCCAATCCGGCCCCTTGGCCGGGAAGCACATCGTCATCACCGCGGGCGGCACGCAGGAACCCATTGACCCGGTGCGCGTCATCACCAACCGTTCCTCCGGCAAACAGGGCTACGCCGTTGCACGGGCGGCCCTGGATGCGGGCGCTGCCGTCACCCTCATCACCGCCCCCACCTCCCTGGTGCCTCCCCTCGGCTGCCGCGTGGTACCAGTCAAAACCGCCGCCGAGATGCAGGCCGCCGTGCTGACCGAAACCGCCCAGGCCGACGCTCTGGTGATGGCGGCCGCCGTGGCTGATTTTCGCCTTGCTGAAGCCAGCAGCGAGAAGATCAAAAAAGAGAAAACTGTCCCCCAGATTCACCTGGAACGCACCGCCGACATCCTGGCGGATGTGGCCGCGCGCCGTGCCCAAAGCGGCTACCCCCTCCGGGTGGTGGGTTTCGCCGCCGAGAGCCAGGATCTGCTGCAAAACGCCCAATCCAAACTCACCCGCAAACGCCTGGATCTCATCGTCGCCAATGACATCACCGCCCCGGACGCCGGCTTCGAGGTTGAAACCAACCGCGTGACCCTGGTGTTTGCCGACGGCCGCACAGAAACGCTGCCCCTTCAGCAAAAAGCCGAAGTCGCTCGCCGGATTGTGGATGCGCTGGTAGAATGGAGCTAACCATCCGTCTGCCTGTGTGCGCTGGCCTATGATCAAGCCGCCTTTTTTGCCCTCCATCCGACGTCTCCGGTTGTTCCTTCCCGCTCTCTTGGTGACGGCGGTTCTTTCGGGTTGTCAGGCGGTTTTGGCTGCCCCTCAGCCCACCCTGCCGCCGCCCGATCTCAGCGGGCTGTCGGCCGACCGGCTGCACATTTTCTTCGATTTCAGCGACCCCACCAAAATGCAGGTGGTGTCCCTGTATATCATCAGCAATTTGACCGACCGGGTGATCACCGCGGCCGAAGAGGGGCAGCCGGTGGTGGAATTTGAGCTGCCCGAGGGGGCGGAGAACCTGCAATTTGAAGAGGGCACCCTGGGTGAGCGCTTTGTGAAGACCGAAAAAGGCTTCGGCGACCGCACCAGCATCTTCCCGCAGCCCATGCAGCACCAACTGTTGTTTGCTTATGATCTGCCCTACAACAAAAAGATGAAGCTGATCCTGCCCCAGCCGGTGCAGGTGGGCGCGGTGATTCTGGCGCTGCCCACGGATGGGGTGCGTCTTTCGGGCGAGGGTCTGGAAGACGCCGGAGAGCGCCAGGTGCAGGGGCAGATGTTCCACTTCTACAATATGCGCGGGCTGGAAGCGGGCAGCGCGCTGGAATTGAACCTTTCTGGGCGGCCGGGCAGCGGCGCGGGCATCAGCCGCAGCAGCCTGGGGCAAATCCTCATCGGCGCGGGCGTCTTTTTGCTGACCGTGGCGGGGGCCGTCCTGTGGGTGAGCCGTCAGCGCAAGTCCGGCCAACCCGCGGCAGAGGCAGCGGAAGAGAGCCAGGAGGTGGACAGCGCGGAAAGTCTGATGGACGCCATCATCGCCCTGGACGACCTGCACCGCGAGGGCAAATTGCCGGAAGAGGCCTATCAGACCCGCCGGGCAGAATTGAAGGCGCGCCTGGCGAAGCTGCAGGCTGCCGAATAACATGGACATCATCGTGGGGCGCATGTGATTGAAGTTCGGCGGTTGGTCAAACGATTTGGGCTGAAAACCGTGCTGCGCGGGGTGGATTTCCACGTGGAGCAGGGTGAATTTGTGGCCCTGCTGGGGCCCAACGGGGCCGGAAAGACTACCTTTCTGCGTATTCTGGCTTCTTTGGCACGCCCGACCCTGGGCGAGGTGCGCATTAACGGCTATTTACTGCCGCAGCAGGCCGCCGCTGTGCGTCAGCGGTTGGGGGTGGTTTCGCACCTGCCCTTGCTGTATGGGGATTTGACCGCCGAGGAAAATCTGCGCTTTTACGGACGGCTGTACGGCCTGGATGGGCTGGACGGCCGCGTGAGCGAACTGCTGGCGCGGGTGGGACTGGCTGAGCGCCGCCGCGACCTGGTGCGCACCTTTTCGCGCGGGATGCAGCAGCGCCTGGCGATTGGGCGCGCGCTGATTCACCAGCCGGATGTGCTGCTGCTGGATGAGCCGCACACGGGGTTGGATCAGGACGCCTGCGAGATGCTGGATACGATTTTACGGGATGTGGCTGCACAGGGCCAGACGGTGGTGATGACTTCGCACGATCTGGCGCGGGCCGAGGACCTGGCCACGCGCTTTGATGTGCTTTCGCGCGGGGTGATTGTGGCTTCGGCCGCGGCCCAGGCGCTGCCGCCGGAGGGACTTTTGAGCTTTTACCGGCAGGCGCTGCGCGCCCCGGCGCAGAAGGGGGCGGCATGAAGCCTTTCCTGCGCACGATGGGCGCCATTGTGTGGAAAGACCTGGCCGCCGAATGGCGCAGCCGCGAGATGATCTCCGGCATGTTGGTGTTTGCCCTGCTGGTGGTCTTCATCTTTAACTTCGCGCTGGAACTGAGCCCGGCCACGCGCAGTTCGGTGACGGCGGGGGTGCTGTGGGTGACGTTCGCATTTGCGGGCACGCTGGGGCTGAACCGTTCGATGGCGGCGGAAAAAGACCGCGGCTGTTTGGATGGGCTGCTGTTGGCTCCGGTGGACCGCACCGCGCTGTACTTTGGCAAGATGCTCTCCAACCTGGTGTTCATGCTGGCCGTGGCGGTAATCGTGATGCCGGTGTACAGCGTGCTCTACACGGTGAACCTGATGCAGCCGGGGCTGTGGGCGGTGGTGGCGCTGGGCTCGCTGGGGTATGTGAGCGTGGGCACGCTGCTGGCTTCGATGGCGGTGCAGGCGCGCACGCGCGACATTCTGCTGCCCATTCTGCTCTTTCCGGTGCTGATTCCGCTGCTGGTGGCGGCGGTGAAGGCCAGCAGCGGCTTTTTGCAGGCCATTCCCATGGAAGAGATCTGGCCCTGGCTGAATTTGATGATTGTGTACGATGTGGTGTTTATCTCCACCGCTTTCATGGTGTTTGAAGCGGTGGTGGAGGAATAGCAGCAGCCATTCCCACGGGCGGTGAGCGGCCCAGGATGGTATCACCCTTCTTGGAGGTGCGCATGGATGCAAAGCCAAAATTGTTGAGCGTTTTGGATGTGGTGACCGGGGTGTTGATGGCCGCGGCAACCCTGGCGGTGTTCTTTTATGCTCCCACAGAGCGCGTGATGGGGGCCGTGCAGAAGGTGTTTTATTTCCACGTGGCTGCGGGTTGGGTGGGCATGCTGGGCTTTTTGGCGGCGCTGGCGGCCGGGGTGGCCTACCTGCGCACGCATGACGCCAAATGGGACATCATCGGCCTGGCCGGGGTGGAGATCGGCATGGCCTTCATGCTGATCAACATCGTCACCGGCTCCATCTGGGCGCGCCCCATTTGGGGAGCCTGGTGGACCTGGGATCCGCGCCTGACCACTGCTACCATCATGGAACTGGCCTACGCGGCCTACCTGATGCTGCGCCAGGGGATTGAAGAGCCTGACCGGCGGGCGCGCTTTGGGGCGGTGTACGCCATTGTGGCCTTCATCAGCGTGCCGATGACCTTTCTGTCCATCCGCATTTTCCGCACCATTCACCCGGTGGTGATTGGCAACGGCGGGGATGTGCCCGGGGCGGAAGGCGGCTTTTCGATGACGCCCAAGATGACCCAGGTGTTCATGTTCAGCCTGATCACCTGGTCGGTGCTGTTTGTGGATATCTTTTGGCACCGCATCCGGCTGGGCAAGCTGGCCAACCGGGTGGAGCAGCTCAAACTCAAGTTAGGCGGAAGGACAGCCTGAGATGGAAGAAACGCTGAATACCATGTCGTATTTGATCGCCGGTTATGCGGTGATTTTTGGGGTGACTCTGGGGTACATCGTCAGCCTGATTGTGCGCACGCACAACCTGCGTCAGGATGAGGGCTTGCTGCTTTCCCTGGATCAGGGAGAGGACGAGGGCTAAGGGAGCGGCGGTGAAAGCGGACGGCGGGGGCCGGAACTGGCTGGTGGGGCTGGTGTGGGGGGCGCTGGGCCTGGGCGTGCTGGCGGTGTGGGCGCGCGCGGCCAGCGGGGCCATCCCCAAGTTCCTGCTGTTCAATTCGGACGCGCTCTACCTGCCCGCCCTGGTGCAGGATTGGGCGGCGGGAGCGGATTTGAGCGGGTGGCGCTTCCCTCCGGCGCCGTCTGTGTTCCCGGATGCGGTCATCATGGGGTTGTTGAATCAGTCGCTGGGCGATCTTCGCCTGGCGACTTTGCTGTACGGCGGCCTGCAGGCCCTGGCTTTGGCTTTGGCCTGGCGGGCGGCGGCGCGGGCCGGGGACGGCGCGCCCAACTGGTTCCCGCTGGCGGTGGGGCTGGCGCTGGTGCTGCTGGCCAGCGGACGCTATTTGCTGTGGTCGCCCATGCTGGTGAGCGGGCATCACTTCAGCCTGCTGGTGGGCCTGGGGGCGGGGCTGGCGCTGGTGTTGGGGCTGGTGCGCGCCCGTCCGCGGCGGGCAGGCTGGGCTTTGGCTGGGCTGGGCTTGTTGGTGGGGGCGCTGACGGCCTCTGACCCGCTCTTTGCGCTGGTGTTTGCGGCCCCGGCGGTGGGGAGCCTGGGGTTGACGGCGGCGGTGGGGCGGTTGGGCTGGCGGCGCTGGCTGCCCGCGGCGGGGGTGACGGCCCTGGCGGCGGCGCTGGGGGTGGGGGCGCAGACGCTGCTGTGGGGGGCAGGCGCGGCGGAGCTGAGCCCCTATTGGGGCTGGGATGCGCAGGGGTTGGCGCGTTTGGGCAGTTGGGCGCTGCGCACGGGCAGCCAACAGATTCTGCTGGCGGCGCTGTGGCTGGCGGGGATGTGGGCGGTGGTGTGGCGGCTGCCGGGGCTGGCGCAGGAGCTGAACCGCGGGGCGCGCCTGGAACGCCACCCGGAAGCCCTGGTGGTGGAGCTGGTGACGCGCCTCTTCCTGTTGGGGGTTACGGCGGCCTGTGCGCTGATTCCGGTGCTGAGCGGCAGCGTGGTGGAACGGCAGATCCTGGCGGGGGTGATGCTGCCGGTGTTCTTTGTGTGGGGTTTTGTGGGCTGGCCGGTGCATATTCCCCTTTCGGGGGGGACCTGCGCGCGCCAGCGCAGCCCGGAACAGCGCCTGCGCAGCGCGATGACCCTTTTGGCGGGTGTGACCTGCCTGGCGGGGTTGACGTATTTGGGCGGCTGGGGGCAGATGGGGGCCTTTTTGCGCTGGCGCCCGGCAGAAGCGGCCTGTTTGGACGCAGCCCTGGCGGCGCGCGCGGCAGAAGGCGGACTGCAAGGCTGGGGGCTGGCGGATTACTGGCAGGCGCGCCCGCTGCGCTTGTTTTCGCAGGGTGGGGCGCGGCTGGCGCCGGTGCAGTCGGATTTTTCGGCCCAGGCGTGGATCCACAATTTTAACGATTACCGCCAGCGCTTCACCTATGCCGTGGTGGATACCGACCCCAACTGGCCCGCGCGCCTGGATGAGGGCCTGCTGCGGGCGCGCTTTGGCCCGCCTCAGGCGGTGTTCACCTGCGCGGGGGAAGACGGAGGGGCGGAGTCGCGGGTGCTGTTTTACGACCGCCCGGAGAACGCCGATTTTCAGGAGCAGTTTTGGGGCCACCCGGCCTTTGCGCGTTTTGAGGCAGCAGGCGAGTCCTTTACGTTTTCTGCGGCGCAGTTGGAATCAGAGACGGGCGACCGCCTGGGGGTGGGGCGGCAGGTGCGCGAGGGGCGCGGCCCGGCCGGAGCCCTGGTGATTTTGGACGTGAGCGTGCCCGCGGGGCTGTATGAGGTGGGGGCGGACTACGCCAGCGGGGATCCGCAGGCGCGCTGGGAGGCCGCAGCCGCGGCGGGCAGCCAGGGGGGCGGGTTGGCGCTGGGGGAAGGCCAGATCCCCGCGGTGCGCGTGGCGGTGGGGACGGGCGAGCATCTGCGCTGGCGGCTGATCTACAGCGGCCAGGGCTGGCTGCGGGTGGGGGCGGTGACGGTGCGGCGGCTGCGCTGAGCGCGGGGGATTAAAGCAGCAGTTCCGGGTGGACTACCAGCATGAGCAGGTTAAACACGGCGTGTGCCAGGATGACCGGCGCGCGGCCCTGGGTGCGTTGGGCCAGCAGGGAGAGGCCCAGGCTGAAGCCGAAGGCGGGCAGAAACAGCAGCGGCCGACCTTGCAGCAGGGCGTAGACCAGGGCGATGCTCAATGTTGGGCGGCGCAGGGGGAAGGCCGCCTGCACGGGGGAGTGGGGCATGCGGAAGGTGCTTTCCAGCGCCCAGGGGGCCGCCAGGCAGCCGACGACGGCCAGCAGCAGGCGCAGGGCGGGGGCCAGGGGCGTGGAGAGGGGGGTAAACAGACCCTGAAAGGGGGCCAACAGCAAACCAAGCAGGAAGGTGCAGCCCAGCCACAGGGCCATGCCGCCCAGAAGCCCCACAGCCAGGTTTTCCAGGCGAGGGCGGGCCGGCCAGGACAGCCGCCTGAGGTGGGGCAGGCGCGGCAGGAGCAAGCCCAGCCCCAGCACCAGGCTTTGCCACAGGAAGGCCTCCGGCTGACCCGCGGCCAGGCCGGGCGGCCCCACCACGCGCAGCAGCCCCAGGCTGGCGGGGCGCTGACGCAGAAGGACGAGCATTTCCGGCAGGGTGAAGGCCAGCCAGGCGGGCAGATAGGCGCAGGTCAGCCACCACAAAATGCTCCAGCGCGGTGAGGCGGTGCGCCTTTGCAGGGCGGGCAGGGCGCGGCGCAGGCCGGCCAATCCCAAAAGCAGCGAGAGCAGGGCCGCGGCGGCGATGACGCCGATTTTGGATTCAACCGGCCGGACGGGGTCATTGACCCACAGGCGCAGCGCCCACCAGCCCAAGCCCAGCCCGCCCAAAGCCAGCAGCAGGGCAGCTGGGCCGCGCAGCCTGGGGGGCAGGGCAAAGGGGGATGGGGGGTGGGGTGAGGTCGTCATTAAAAAAGCCGCCGTCCATTCGAATGGACGGCGGCGGTTCGGATGAGCTTAGTTTTGGCAGCCGCCCATTTCGATGGGGGTCTGGCACAGGGTGGGGGTAGCCGAGGGCGGCAGGGTGCGCGTGCGCGTGGGCGTGCGCGTGATGGAGGGGATGGGGGTGATGGTGCGCGTGCGCGTGCGGGTGGGGATGGTGGTGGCCGTGCCCGTGCGCGTGATGGTGCGCGTGATGGAGGGCAGCGGGGTGATGGTGCGCGTGCGGGTGGGCGCTGAGGTGCGCGTGACGGTGGGGGTGTTGGCCTCCTGCACGATCAGGGTGTAGATGATATGGGTGGCGTAGGCGGCGGAGCTTTTGTCGCGGCCGATGAGGTGCAGGTAATAGGTGCCGGGTTGGATCACCGCGCCCTGACTCCACTTGTCCACGTAGATGCGTTTGGTGGTGCAGTTGCCGCCGCTGTCGCCAAAGATACACCAGGGGGCAGCGCCTTCGCGCGTGTAGTGCAGGAAGGTGCCAGCTGCGTCCAGGACGGTGTAATAGGTATAAGTGATGCGGCTTTCCTCCATTTGCCCGTTGGCGGGGTTGTAGCCGCGGGTGTGGGCATTGACCGCAAACCGGCCCGCGGAACCGATCAATTCGGGGTCAAAGGTGGGACCGGGATAACCGGTGACGGTCTCCTGACAGTCCAGGCCGCCCACCCGGTAATAGACGGTGACGCGCCAGTCATCGCCGTGATAGTAGTTAAATTTATCGGTAGGCTTTTTGGGTTTAGAAAAAGAGGACTGCTCAAAGTTGCTGTTGAAGCCGACCATGAGCTGACCGCTTTCGCCGGGGTTGATGGTTTTGGTATTGGCGTAGGTGTGCGTCCAGTTCATGGGGGCATTGTTCAGGCTGACCTGGCTGCCGGTGGGCAGGGTCCAGAAGTAATTGGTGGAGCCGGAATACCAGCCGTAGCGGGTGTTTTTGTTGATGGTGCGCGAATCCGCCGGGATGGTATGCCAGTTTTCCAGCCATTCGGTTTTGGAACCGGTGAGAATGACGGGGAAGTTGCCCGTGTTGTTGGCGAAAATCCACACAGCGTTCAGGGCCACATCCAGATCCATGTTGGGGTCGTCGGGATCGCCGAAATCCAGCATGTCGCAGGAGGGCTGCGGGGTGTTGGTGGGGGTGCGCGTGACCGTGCGGGTGGGGGTGCGGGTGGGGGTGCGCGTGACGGTGGGGGTCAGGG
>NZ_LGCM01000018.1 GCF_001306035.1 Levilinea saccharolytica | reverse complement strand
GGGGTGGGGGCAGGGGTGGGCTGATCCGCGCGCTGCAAGAGTTCCACCAGGGTTTCAATGGTAGTGAGCAGGTAGGTCTGGTCGTTGGCGGTCCACACGCGCTGTGAATAGGGCGAGAGCAGCAGCAAACCGCCCCACACCTTGCGCTGCGTGGCCAGGGGGATGATGAGCAAATTGCCGGAGGTCTCCAGACCCAGGGCTTCAGCCAGGGCGCTCAATTCCGCCTGGGTGACCTCGGAGGCAGAAAGGCGCAGCGGCCGGCCGCGCTGCAGGCTGGAGGTGATGGCGGGGATGCGGTTTTGCAGGATGCGCACGCTCGGCAGCACTTCATCGCGGATGTGGTCGTAGCCGGTCTTGAGGACCACATCTCCAAAAGGATCGGGGGTCAGCGCCAGATAGCAGAGATCGGCCAGCATGGTTTGTGCCACGGCGCGGGTGAGGGTGGTGTGCAGTTCATCGGCGGAAGGGTGGGTGGCCAGCTGCAGCCAGGCATATACGGCGCGCGGGTCGGCGGAATAACGCCGGCGTTCCACCGTGGCGGATTCGGCAGGGGCGTTTTCGGCGGCTTTGGCTGATACGGCCGAGTGCAGGCGTTGGGTCAGGGCGGGCAGCAGGGGGAAGCTGCACAGCTGCGCCAGGCGGATGGCCCCTGAAAAATCACCGCCGGGGGTGGGCCACACCAGGTGGATGACCAGCCCTGCCAGGTTGAGGCCGAGTACCGCCAGGCCGATATTCCAATTTTGAGGGCGCTCCAGCAGGAGGAAGAGCAGACCCACCAGGAGGATAAAGATGGAGAAGAGGCTCCAGCCCCAATCTACCCAGGTATTGTTGAAAGAGGCGCCGGGGGCGGTTTGAGCCCAGGCGGAGACGCTGAACACCAACATCAAGAGGATGATGATGTTGGAAAGGATATTGATCACATCTGCGGCTCGGGATGGGCGTGGGAAACCCCACAGCCACACCAGCCACACCAGCGACCAGGCGATGACGGCGCGGTCGAGGGAGGGCAGAAAGGTTTGGGGATTGAGGAGACCCTGCCAGGCCAGTCCGCTGGCGAGGAACTGCACAAATTGGGCGATGAGCAGCAGGAGGAGGCCCAACACCAGGCGTGGGAACACGCCGGGCGGGGCGCCGCGCCGCGAGAAAAGCGTTACCTGGAGGGCAGCCATGACGGAGATCGCCAGAGCCAGGTGCACCACAAGGTTGCCGGGTCCGACAGTGATTAATTTGAAGATTTCTTGAATCAGATCAAACATAAACCCAGCTCCATTTTGTTATGCCATTATAGCACGGTCATTCTAATGAGGCCATTTTCAGGAGGCAACCTGTTAACGGAGTTGCAAGAGCCGTTCCGCGCTGGAGGGCAGGTCGAAAGGGAGGAAATTTGCGAGAAACCAAATGAAAAGGTTGACAAATGGCAGATTTGAGATAAAATTCTGTTCGTTGGTTCTGAAAGCGCCGAAGTGGCGGAATTGGCAGACGCGCTACGTTCAGGGCGTAGTGGGCTTACGCTCGTGTGGGTTCAAATCCCACCTTCGGCACACACCCCGTCGAAAGACGGGGTTTTTCTTTTCCTGGGCGGCTAAGGCTTGTATTGAACGCGCGGCTGGGGTAAGATACTGATATGCGCATTGGAAAGTTTGAACTCCCTTTTAAACCACAGCAGGTATTGATCTTTGGAGCGCTGGCGATCCTGGTGCTGTTGTTGATGGATTTAAACAACCGCCTGACCATTTTGCACGAGCAGAATCAGCAGTTAACGCGCATCATGGGCGAAGTGGGCGGCATGCAGGCCACCGATTTTGCGCTGAGCACCGCTGTCAGCGCGGCAGGCTCGGAAGTGGGTGTGGAAGGGGTGATCCGCGAAGACCTGTCACATGTGCGCCCAGGGGATATCGCCATCATCCCTATCCCGGGTGCGGAAGGCACGCCGACCCCCAATGTACCCGTGCTTCCAGCGCCCACCCGTGCGCCTAACTGGATGATTTGGCGCGTTCTGATTTTTGGGAAATAAACCCATGTCACGCTTATTTTACGGACACGTTCTGCATGAGGGCGCGAAGATTCACTATTACCGCACCTCCGATCAAAAGCCGCCGCTGGTGCTGCTGCACGGACTGAGCGATAACGGCATGTGCTGGGGAAACCTGGCCCTGGCGTTGGAGGCGGATTTTGACCTGGTGATGGTGGATGCGCGCGGGCACGGCCTTTCGGACGCGCCGGAAGGCGGCTACGCCCCCCGCGAACAGGCTGAAGATGTGGCTGCGGTGATTCGCGAGCTGGGGTTGGAAAAACCAGGGGTGATCGGCCATTCCATGGGGGCGATGACCGCGGCGGAATTGGCGGCGGCACACCCAGAACTGGTGGGGGCTTTGGTGTTGGAAGACCCCGCCTGGCGCAACCCGACGCCGGAAGAGAACCCGGCGGATTGGCATGCGATGGTGGAAGGCATGATGGGGCGGATGATGAGCAACCGCCAAAAAACTTTAGATGAAATCATAACTGCCGGGCGCGCGGATAATCCCACCTGGGATGAAAGTGAATTTTTCCAATGGGCGAAGGCCAAACAGCAAGTGCGCCCTCAGGTGGCTGGATTTTTCCAGGCAGAGCGGCGGCCGTGGCAAGAGACGGCCCAGGCCATCACCTGCCCGGTGCTGCTGGTGTGCGGTGATCCGCAGCGTGGGGCGATTGTGACCCCGGCGGTGGCCGAAGAAGCGGCGAAGTTTTGGAAGCAGGGCAGCGTGGGGGTGATTGACGGTGTGGGGCACAATATCCGGCGAGAAGCGTTTGAGGATTTTTACCATCTGGTGCATCCATTTTTGCTGAAGCACGTGCGGCTGCCCAAGCCGCCCAAGCGCAACTTGTTCCAACTTTTTACCCGGAAGGACAAGAAGAACGGCAACGGGTCCGGCACCGCGGACACAATGTAACTTAAGTCACAGACAAAAGAACCCAATCCCGTAAAATTAAATCAAGATTAAATTACCCCGAATTGGCGAGGGAGCGGTCATGAAACTACCGATCACCATTGGGTTAATTCTCCTGGCAGTGGCCGTGGGAATGCTTCTGTATTTATCGGACTTTACCGTCTATCTGGGGAATGACCCGACAGCCTGCAATAACTGCCACGTGATGGACGCCGTGTACGAGGGCTGGTATCACGCGGGGCATAAGCAGTGGGCCACCTGCAACGACTGCCACACGCCGCACGAGTTCATTCCCAAGTATTTTGTGAAAGCCAAATCGGGGTTTAACCACGTTTCGGCCTTCACCATCGGCCATTTGCCCGAACCGCTGCGCGCCAAAGAATCAACCCAAAAAATCATCCAGGCGAACTGCATTTACTGTCACCAAGAGACTGTTTCGATGGTGGCGGACGGGACGATGGATTCCGGGCGCTACTGCTTTGAATGCCACCGCAGCGTGGCGCACGGGGACCGCGGGATTTCCATTTTGCCCTACCAGGACACAGGCACGTACCAACCTTTGCGAGAGAGGTGATTGTGATGAAGAAACCGTCTTTACCTGTCATGATTGTAACCGGCATCATCCTTGCGCTGTCGGCGTTGGTGATTGCCCTGCTGGTGTTCATCAGCAACCAACCCAAGCCGATGCGGGGGGTTGAACCGTTGGTGGTGATCGCGGCCATGGAACCGGACAGCGCGCAGTGGGGGCTGAATTTCCCCAATCAGTATTCCACGCTGCTGAAGACGGAAACCAACAATACGCGCACCGCTTTTGGCGGTTCGGAGCCGGTGGACAAGCTGGCGGTGGACCCCATGCTGAAGACGCTTTTTGCCGGATATGGGTTCAGCAAGGCGTATGATGAAGATCGCGGACATATGAACGCCCTGACGGATGTGCGCAATACGCCGCGCGTCAACGAGACGACTCCGGCCACCTGCTATTCCTGCAAGTCGTCTGATAACCCCAAGCTGTGGGATGAGATGGGCATGGCGGCTTATGACAAGATGTCCTTTGCCGATATGACCTCCAAGATCACCGAGCCAATTGGCTGCGCCAACTGCCACGACGCGGCGACCATGCGCCTGGTGGTGACCAACCCGGCCTTAGATGAGGCTCTCAAGGCCCAGGGCAAGGACTGGCGCACCTTCACGCGGCAGGAGATGCGCACGGTGGTGTGCGCCAACTGTCATGTGGAGTATTACTTCGCGGGCGAAGGCAAGTACCTGACCTTCCCGTGGGAGAAGGGCACAACCGCCGAAGCCATGATGGCGTACTACGACGAAATCCAGTTCAAGGACTGGGAACATCCGCAGAGTAAGACGGCCATGATCAAGATGCAGCATCCGGATTATGAGCTGTTCACGGCGGACAGTACGCATTACAAAGCGGGCGTGGCCTGCGCGGACTGCCACATGCCCTACACGCGCGACGGTGCGGCCAAGTTCAGCAGCCATGATGTCAAATCTCCGCTGCTGATGGCTTCGCAGAGCTGCGGAACCTGCCACACGGACGTAGATTACGTGGTGGAGCGGGTGGCGGCCATTCAAAAGCAGGTGAACGACACCATGCTGGCGACAGAGCGGGCGATTGTGGACGCCATTGGGGCGATTGAGACCGCCAGCAAAGCCGCGGGCGTTAATACGGCCCTGCTGGACGAGGCGCGCCAAATGCACCGCGAAGCGCAGATGCGTTGGGATTTGATCGCCGCCGAAAACAGCATGGGCTTTCATAACCCAGAAGAGGCCCTGCGCATTTTGGCTACCGCCACCGACCTGGCGCGGCAAGCGCAGCTGAAGGCCGTGCAGGCTGGGTTGGGAAGCAGTCAGGCCAGCCAGCCTTAAGCCTTAGAAGATTTCCATCACAGCCGCCCAGAAGGGCGGCTGTTTTATTATTCCTCTTCGAGGTCGGGGGAGCCGGAAGCCCAGGCTTGCAGACGCTGGGGATCCAGGATCAGAATCTGACGGCGGTGAATCTGGATGGCGCGGCTGCGTTCCAGGTCGCGCAGAGAGCGGGCCACCACCTCACGCACCGTCCCCAGGCGGGCAGCCAGTTCCTGCTGGGTGAGGCGTTGGTTTTCTTCACCGGTCAGGCGCTGGGGCGGCAGGGAGAGCAGCAGGCGCGCCAAACGGGCGGTGACCTGATAGAAGGCCAGCTCTTCGATGATCTGAATCATGCTGCGCAGGTTGGCCGACAGCTTGAGGACGATGGTTTGATATTGGTCGGGGAAGGCGCGCATGGCGGCCTGCACGGTTTCAGCAGAGATGACCCACAGGCGGGTTTCCTCGAGCGCCGAGGCGTTGACGGCGTTTTTCCCCAAATCCAGCACGGGGACCTCGTTAAAGGATTGGCCGGGGGTTTCGATGATGCGAATGGTGAGCTGGCGGCCGTTGGGGGCCATTTTGTACAGCTTGACCGCGCCGCTTTCCAGAATGTGCAGGCCAGCGCACGGCTCGCCTTCCCAAAACAGAGTCTGGTTGGGGCTGCAAAGGCGCAGACGTGCGCCCTGCACCAGGGCATTGAGGAAGGGTGTGCTGAAGCCCGAAAGAAATTCGCTCTTGGGGATCAAAGCAAGCAGGGCGGTGTTGGATTCTTCGGATTGAACCATCAGCGGGCGTACCTTTTAGGGGGAAGCATAGGTTTCTTGCAGGCAGTACAGCCAGGTGTACAGGCTGCCGCTGGGGGCGGCGGCGGAGACGGCCAAAATGGGTCGGGCGGGGGGATCAAAGGGCGCGCCGGTGAGGGCGATTTCTTTTACTGAGGAATCCAGCCAGCGGCGGGGCAGGAAGCCCACAGCCGCGGGGTCAGCGGCGACGGCCTGGCGCATGGCCTGGGGGTGGGGGGCAATTCCGACGGCCTGGGCGTTGTGGGGCTGAATACGCAGGCCTTCTTCCAGGGCGGTTTGCACCTCATTGCCGAGGGGATAGACCCAATAATGGATGCGGGTGTTCACCGCGGCCTGCTCGCCGTTGACCGTTCGCCAGGAGCGCAGTTGGGCAGTGTAGAGGGATTGAATCTGATCGTAGGTGAGTTCAGCGACGGGGTTGGCCGGGTTGACCACAAAGGCCAGGGAGTCTTGACCGATGGGGTAGGCGCTGCGCTCCTCGATGCCGCCGTCTCCCCATTGAAAGCGCACGGCAGCGGAGGGGGAAGGCGGCTGGGTGGGGGGAACCTCTTCGACGACCAGATGGAAGCCGGGCTGCCGCAGGGCGCAGGCTGAGAAGGCATCTCCCATCCAGCTGAGAGACGGTTCGATTTCGATGATCCAGGGGGCAGCGGAAGGCGGCACTTCGGCGGCGGGCAGGGGTGCGCAGCCTGCCAGGAGGAACAGCATTCCAACGGCCAAAAAAAGCCTAGATGACATACGTCCACAAAATGAGCAGCAGACCCGCCCCCAGGCAGTAATAGGCAAAGCCTTTGAGCGAGTTGCGGTTGAGGAAGCGCAGCAGCCAGGCGATGCAGGCGTAGCCGACCACGGCAGAGGTGATGAAGCCTGCCAGGACGATGGGCAGGAAACTGGTGAAGTTGGGCGCTTCCAAGAGGTCCAAAAAGCTGAGCAGGCCAGCAGCGGACATGACGGGGATCATCATGAGGAAGGAGAAGCGGCCGGCATCGGCGCGCTGGAAGTGGCGGGAGACGCCCGCGGCGATGGTGGAGCCGGAACGGGAGATGCCGGGGAAGATGGACAGGGCCTGAGCGGCGCCGATCCACAAGGCGTCTTTCCAGGTGAGGCTGGTCAGGGGGCGCGAGCGCTTGCCCACAGTTTCGGCGACCCACAGCAGAACGGCGGTGATCAGCAGGAAGAACCCCGTGGCACGCGGGCTGCCGAAGGCCTGTTCCACCAGGTCTTTTAAGAGCAGCCCGGCCAGCCCGGCGGGGATGGTGGCCAGGATGAGCAGCAGGCCCAGCCTGGCGTCGGGTTCATCGGTCAGACTGCGGTGCAAAGCGGCGCGGTACAGACCGCGCAGGATGGCCCACAGGTCGCGCCAGAAGTACACGATGACGGCCAGGAGGGTGCCGATCTGCACAAGGACGTCGAAGATAAAGGCCTGATCCGTGGGGATTTTCCAGCCGAGCAGAAAAGGAACCAGCACCAGATGCCCGGAGCTGGAGACCGGCAGGAATTCGGTGATGCCTTGCACAATACCGAGAAGGATGGATTGCCAGAGGGTCATGCGGGCCTCGATTTGTTTTCGGGTTGGGGGCGGTAGTTGGCCAGGAAGTTTTCGGCAAAGGCCTGGTAGCGGCCTTCCAGAATGGCCTGACGGGCCTGACGCACCAGCTCTTCCAGGGTATAAAGGTTGTGAATGGAGATGAGGGTGGCGGCCAGGATTTCTTTGGCTGTGATCAGGTGGCGCAAATAAGCGCGGGTGTAATGGCGGCAGGCATAGCAGCCGCAATTTTCATCAATGGGGCGCGGATCGCGGGCGTTGACGGCGTTCATGAGGTTTAGCCGCCCGCTGAAGGTCATGGCGGCGTGGTGGCGGGCCAGGCGGGTGGGCAGCACGCAGTCGAAGATATCCACCCCGCGCCAGATGCCGTGGATGAGGTCTTCCGGCGAGCCCACGCCCATCAGATAGCGCGGTTTTTCGGGGGGGAGGACGGCGTTGACCACTTCGATCATGTGGTTCATCTCGGCTTTGGTTTCGCCCACGGAGAGGCCGCCGATGGCATGCCCGGGGAAGCCCTGGGCGGCGATCCACTCAGCGGACTGCTGGCGCAGATCGGGGAAGACCCCGCCCTGCACAATGCCAAAGAGGGCTTGATCGGGGCGAGTTTTGGCCTGTTGGCAGCGCTCGGCCCAGCGGTGGGTGCGGTGCATGGCGCGTTCCACATAGTCACGATCGTAGGGTGAGGCGCATTCATCAAAGCACATGATGATATCTGCGCCCAGTTTTTGCTGCACATCCACAGAGATTTCGGGTGTGAGGCGCTGCATAGAGCCGTCAATGTGGCTTTTGAAGGTGACCCCGTCTTCATCCAGCTTGCGCATGGAGGTGAGGGAGAAGACCTGAAAGCCGCCCGAATCGGTGAGAATGGGGTGCGGCCAGTTCATGAAGCGGTGCAGGCCGCCCATTTCGGCAACGATATCGGGGCCGGGGCGCAGGAAGAGGTGGTAGGTGTTCGAGAGCACCAGATGCGCGCCCAATTCTTCAAGCTGGGCGGGGGTGACGGCCTTGACCGTGGCCTGGGTGCCGACCGGTGCGAAAATGGGGGTAGGGATGGGGCCGTGGGGGGTGTGGAAGACCCCGGCGCGCGCCTGGCCGTCGGTGGCGTGACATTCAAAGGTGAAGGGATTGGAATCCATGCGTTTCTGTGATCCTGAAAGTATTGGGCGGTTTTAGGAAATGCCCCAGAAGTACCACAAGCCGAGAAGGATGCAGGCATAGGCCAGCACGGTGAGGGGGAAGCCAATGCGCAGGTAATCGCGAATGCGGTAGCCGCCGGAGTTCATCACCATGATGTTGACCGGATGGCCAAAGGGGGTGGCAAAGGCCAGCGAGCAGGCCAGGGCGACGCCCATGCCCATGCCGCGCGGGTCCACATTCAGTTGGCTGGCGGCGGCCAGAGCCAGGGGAGCCAGGACCAGCGAAGCCACCTGACCGCTCATCACCTGGGTGAGGATGAAGGCCAGGAAGATCATGACCGCGGCCACCAGAAGGGGCGAAGCCTGACCCACGGCGCTGAAGATGGTCTGCACGGTGAGGTCGGCCAGGCCTGTGGTGCGGATGGCGGTGGAAAGCGGCCACATGCCGGCGATGAGGAAGATGGCTTTCCATTCCATACTCTGGTAGATATCGCGCATTTCCAAACAGCCGGTGAGCAGCAGCAGCACTGCGCCGGCCATGACCACCGTGGCCACAGGCAGGCTGCCCAGGGAGGCCAGACCGAGGGTGAACAGGGTGATGACCGCCGCCAGGGCTTGTTTGCCGGGTTTAAGCACAGCGTCGGGGTCTTCTTCCAGCAAAATCAGGTTGGTATCCTTACGCACCAACTGTAGATCGGAGGCAGCACCCTGCACCAGCAGGGCGTCGCCAAAGCGCAGGGGCAGATCGGAGATTTTATCCTGTACGGGCTTGCTCTCGCGCCAGACGGAGAGCACGTTGAGGTTGTATTTCTCGCGGAAGCTGACCTCTTTGAGGGAGCGGCCGATGAGATTGGAATGGGGAGAGAGCACCAGTTCGCCCAGGATGGTGCCTTGATCGGTGAAAGCGCGCTCCTGGGTGGGGCGGTCTAGCTGGCGCAGCCCCAGGGTAGATAGTTCCTCGGCGGGGGGGCAGCCGTTGCCGATCAGATGGTCGCCGGTGCGGATGATTTCGCCAGGGTGCAGGCTGTGGATGATTTGACCCTGGCGCACGAGAGCCGTCAGGTTGAGGCCGGTGCGGGCGGCCCACTTTCCGGCGGAGATGGTTTTTCCAGCCAGGGCGCTGCCGGGCAGCACCTCCACCTCACACAGGTTGGTATCCAATTCGTACAGACGGCCCAGTTCCTTGCGAAGCTGGCGTGCGCGGCTGGCGGCGCCGTCAGGGAGGGCGGTGGGGAGCATGCGGCGGCCGAAAATGAGCATATAGGCGATGCCGAGGATGACGATGGGGCCGCCGATGGGCATGAAATCCAGCAATCCGAAGGGCTGAAAACCAGCGTCGCGCAGGGCGCCGCTGACGATGATATTGGAGGTGGTCAGCAGGGTGGCCATGCCGCCCAGGATGGTTCCGTAGGCCAACGGCATCATCAGGCGGGAGGGGGAGGTTTGGCTCTGGCGGGTGAGGCTCATCACAGCGGGCAGCAGCACACCCACAGCGGCGATGTTGTTCATAAAGAGCGAGAGGGCCGCGGCGATGAGCATGGTCACCAAAATCTGGCGCAGATCTGAACCGCCCGATAGGCGGCTCATCACCCGACCGAGCAGGTGAGTGATGCCGGTTTGGTGGAGGGCCACCGAAATGATGGAAATGCCCAGGATGGTCATGACGGCAGATCCAGAAAAACCGGCGAAGGTCTCGGAGGGAGTGACCAACCCCAGCAGGCCCAGGGTGACCATGACGGCGACAGCCACCAGATCGGGGCGCAGCTTTTCGCTGATTAATAGGGCGGCCGCGACCAGGGTGATGATGAGAGTGAGGAGGATGGGTGTATCCATAGGCGCTATGATTATACTATGAGCAGGTCGGTTTCCTTGCCCTTCCGCTCTGAGCGGGATATACTAGGCAGACCCCACGGAAGCAGATGGAGCGCTGATGCAGACTCAAGTTGAAAAGCGGTGGCTGATTTCTGAAAATGAGAACCCGATCCCAATGGAAGTGGAAACGGCATTGGGCAAGTACCCTTTTGTGCTGCGGCGTTTGCTGCACAACCGCGGGATCACGACCGTTGAGGAAGCGGAGCGCTATCTGAACTGGGAAGGCTCGCTGTACGACCCGTGGATGCTGCAAGATATGGAAGAAGTGGTGGAACGGCTGCTGCTGGCTGTGGAGCGCGGCGAGCAGATTGTGGTGTACGGCGATTACGACGTGGACGGGGTGACCGCCACGGTGATGATGGTACAAGTGCTGCGCAGGCTGGGGGGGCAGGTGCGCGAGTACATCCCGAACCGCTTTGAAGAGGGCTACGGCCTGAACTGCGAGGCGCTGGAAGGGCTGGCCGCCGAAGGCGCGCAGGTGGTGGTGACGGTGGACTGCGGCATTCGCTCACCCGCCGAGGCGCATCTGGCGCGGAAGCTGGGGGTGGATTTGATCATCAGCGACCATCACGAACCGCACGAGGAAGTTCCGGCGGCTTTTGGGGTCATCTCGCCCAAGCGCCCCGGCAACACCTATCCCGATACCAACCTGGCTGGGGTGGGCGTAGCCTATAAGATCGTCGAGGCGCTGCTGACGCGCCGTCCACTGGAAGGCTGCGCTGCGGAGGATTGGCTGGACCTGGTGGCGGTGGGGACGGTGGCGGATATTGTGCCGCTGGTGGGGGAGAACCGTTCGCTGGTGAAGGCCGGGCTGCGGCGCATGCGCCAGGGGCCGCGCCGGGGGCTGGCCTCGCTGGCGGGGGCAGCCGAGATTCAGCTCAACAAAATTACAGCGCGCGACATCGGCTTTGGTTTGGGCCCGCGGCTGAACGCGGCTGGGCGGCTGGAATCGGCGCTGGCGTCTTTCCACCTGCTGGATGAAGAGGATGGGGAACAGGCTTCTGTGATGGCGCAGCATCTGGATGACCAGAACCGGCAGCGTCAGGATTTGACCCTGTTCATGCAGCGGGTGGCCGAAGAGCAGATGGCCGAACGGCCCGCGGCGCACCTGGTTTTTGCCGCTTCGCCGGAGTTTAACATGGGCGTGGTGGGACTGGTGGCCTCGCGCCTGACGGAGCTGTATTACCGCCCTTCGGTGGTGGGCGCGCGCGGTGAGGAATTTACACGCGCCTCCTGCCGCAGCATCCCGGAATTTCACATCACCCAGGCGTTGGATGAATGCGCCGATTTGCTGGTGCGGCACGGCGGCCATTCGATGGCGGCGGGCCTGACGGTGCGCAACGAGAATGTGGAAGAGCTGGTCAGCCGACTGCAGGAGATTGCCCACCGTGAATTGGACGGCCGCGAACTGAAGCCGGTGCTGCGGGCGGATCTGGCCCTGGAATTGCGCGATTTGCGCCCAGAACTGCTGCCGCTGATGGATCAAATTGAACCGACCGGCATGGCTAACCACGGGGTGTATTTTGTCTCCCGCGGCTTGCAGGTGCGGCACTTTAAAACGGTGGGCCGCGAGCAGCAGCATTTGCGCCTGACGGTGAGCGATGGGCACGGACTGGTCTACGATGCGATCGGCTTCCGCTTGGGGTATTGGGCCAAGCAGATGCCGGAGCGGGTGGACTTGTTGTACGCCTTTGAAAAGAACGTTTATATGGGGCGGGAAAGCTTGCAGCTTAACGTCCGCGACTTGAAACCCGCGGCATAATCCGAACCCAGGCAGCAAAAAATTGACGCCAGCCCATTTGCGGCTGGCGTTTTGGTAGATAGGGGCTTTTGCCTGGGGAGAATCAGACCGGTTGAGGTGAGGCGCTGTTTTCCCTGGTTTTGCGCGTGCGGTAGAGGATGAAATACAGCCCGGCGGACAGCAAAGCCCAAGCCACGCCGCCGTACCAGATGGCGATGGGGGCGATAAAATCGTTGAGCAGGCCGCCCACCACCGGCCCCAGGCCGTGGCTGATGCCCCAGCCCAAACTGAAGACGCTCATGTAGCGCCCGCGCATGGATATGGGGGCCAGACTGGAGGCCAGGCTGGTGGAGGTGGGGGCCACGATGAGTTCGCCGATGGTCATGACGGCCATGCTGACCGCGAAATGGGGGAAGGCAGACCCCGCGGTCATGCCGCCGATGCCCACGGCATAGAAGAGCGCGCCGATGGTTAACATCGCCAGCGGGCGGCGCTGCTTGGTCCAGCGGGTGACCAGCACCTGGAAAAGCACCACCATGGTGGCGTTGACGGTCATGAGCAGGCCGGTTTGTGTTTCGGGGAGTTGAAAATTCTCTTTGGTGTAGAGGGGCAGCAAAGCAAAGACCAGAGAAGAGGCCATGCCCGTCATCGTGAAGGCGCCCACAAACCACAGGAAGAAACGGTCGCGGAAGACAGTGCGATAGCCCCCGTCGCCGGTGCGGGCCTGGGCGGCAGCCTCGGCGGGGATGGTTTCGCGCATGCCAAAGCCGACCAGGGAGCTGAAGAGCAACAGAGAAACGGCGGCGATCATGAAGGCGATGCCGTACGAGGTGGCAGCGATGAAACCGCCGATGGCAGGGCCGATGGCGATGCCAGTGTTGCTGACCATGCGCAGCAGTGAGTAGGCCTCGGCGCGCTGGTCGTTGGGGATCAGATCAGCGATCATGGCGTCAGCGCCTACCTGGTACATGGGCACGGCCAGCCCGCGCAGGGCCATGAGGATGGCGAAGGCGCCCAGGGTGTTGGCCTGGCTCATCATGGCGTAGACGATACCCATCATGCTGAGGCTGACCACCATGACCCATTTGCGCCCCAGACGGTCGGTGACTGTGCCCGCCAGGAACGAGGCGATAATGGACATGATGGAATCCAGGGTGAGCAGGGCAGTGATGGTGGTGAGGGGCAGGCCCAGCTTGGTTTTCAGGTAAATGGTCAGGAAAGGCCAGATCATGCCCATGCCGATGCGGCTGACCAACATGCCGGCCATGAGCAGCCAGAACTGCATGGGGTAATACTCGTACATAGCGCGCATGCGCTTGAAGAACAGGTTGATCACGATGCTCGTCCTCATCCAATCCAGAATTTAGCCGCCTTTACAGGCGGCCCGACCAGCATCGTTGTATCGGCTGGGAGCTGGAGGCAGCAGCCCTCGATTGTACTAATCTACGAAACGATACTTCAACAGCGCCCACAAGGCTTCGAATGCGTCGCTCATTTTAATCTTCTTGCCCTCGGAGTACAGGCGCGGGTTAAAGGTGATGGGCACTTCGAAGATGCGGATATTGCGCTTGAGGATTTTGGCGGTGAATTCCGGCTCAAATTCAAAGCGGCGGGCGTGGAAGGTGATGTCTTTGACGATGGAACGGCGGAAGACTTTGTAGCCGGTTTCCATATCCGAAAGGATGTTGTTGTACAGGATATTGGTGATGAAGGTCAGGATCTTGTTGGCGACCATATTCCAAAAGAGGATAGGCCGGCGGGCGCCGCCCAGGAAGCGCGAGCCGTACACCACGTCGGCAATGCCCTCCTGAATCGGCTTGAGCAGAGCGGGGTAATCGCGCGGGTCATATTCAAGATCCGCATCCTGGATGATGACCACATCCCCGGTGGCGGATTGAATGCCGGTGCGCAGGGCCGCCCCTTTTCCGCTGTTTTTCTCGTGCAGGATGACGCGCACGCCCTCTTTTCCGTCCATTTCGGCCAGAGCGGCGCGGGTTCCGTCGGTGGAGCCGTCGTCCACGATGACAATTTCATGCACGAGTTGGGTGGCTTTGACGCGCTGGACAATCTCGTGGATGGTCTTAATTTCATTATAAACGGGGATGATCACGGTCACATTCATGGTCTGAATTATACGGGAACAGGCACGGCGAGGCAAGGTTTAGGCTTCAAAAGGTCAGGGAATTGTAAAGTCATTGCAGAGTGCAAGGGGGGAGGAAAGGGGGAGGCGTGCTATAATTTAAAGGTATAGCTGCGCCCACCCTGATTGACACTTGAGGGAAGAATGAGCAAAATGCCTCCGCGTTCCGCAAGCCTGGAGCCGAACACCAATGCGGCTCCCTATGTCCCGCCGCCCATCACGCGGGTTGAGGATACGGGACTTTCGTTTTTGTGGATTCAAGATCACATCCTGAAGGTGATGTATTACGAAGGATACCTGACCGGTTTTAAGATCGCCGAGCAAATTGCCCTGCCTTTCGCGGGGGTGGTGGATCAGGTGCTGGAATCTTTAAAGCGCGAGAAGCTGGTGGAAGTGCGCTCGTCTTCAACGGGGTTGGGGGATGGGGCCTATCTGTACGCAATCACCGGGGCGGGGATTGCCCGCGCGCGCGAAGCGCTGGACCGCAGCCAATACGCTGGGCCGGCGCCGGTTCCGCTGCAAGTGTACAACGACGCCTGCCGCCGCCAAAGCCGCGGCCGCACCCAGGTGACCTCACGCCTGATGCATCAGGTGCTTTCTCATATGGTGCTGTCCGAAAAAACCTACGGGCGTTTGGGCCCGGCGGTGAATTCGGGGACTTCAATTTTCCTATACGGCCCGCCCGGAGACGGTAAATCGAGCGTGGCCAAGGCGATTGGCAACCTGATTTTGAGCCAGTTCATGTACATTCCCTACGCTTTGTACGTGGACGGACAGGTGATTAAGCTGTATGACTCGGTGAATCATCAACTTTCGCCCGAAGAAGAGCTGCCCACCAGCTCGACGGGGGTGCTGCGTGCCAACCAGCGGCGCGACCCGCGTTGGGTGCGCATTTCGCGGCCCTTCATCATTACCGGCGGCGAGCTGACCCTGGCGGGGCTGGATTTGGTGTATGAGGAGAACAGCAAGTTCTATGAGGCGCCTTTCCAGGTGAAAGCCAACGGCGGGATCCTTTTGATTGACGACTTTGGCCGCCAACAAGTGCGCCCGCGCGATTTGCTGAACCGCTGGATTGTGCCCCTGGAAAGCCGCATTGATTACCTGACCCTGCACACCGGGCGCAAGGTGGAAGTGCCTTTTGATGTGTTGGTTATCTTTTCCACCAACCTGCCGCCGCGCGACCTGGTGGATGAGGCCTTTCTACGGCGGCTGCGCCACAAGATCGAGATCGGCGACCCCACCTATGAGGAATACCGTGAGATTTTCCGGCGGGTGGCGGCAGCCAAGGGTGTTGCTTACAGCGATCAGGGCCTGGCGTATTTGCTGCAGGAATGGTATATCAAACATAATCGGAAAATGCGCGCTTCGCACCCTCGCGATATCTGCGATCAGATTGTGGATGTGGCGCGTTACATCTCTGTGGAACCTTCTATGACCACTGAACTCATCGATGCTGCCTGTGAAGCCTATTTTGTGGACCTATGACCCTCGAATCCCTTCCTAAACCCGTTCTTTTTGCCCACCGGGGCGCGAAAGCCCATGCCCCTGAAAATACTCTGTCCTCTTTCCGGCTGGCGGTTGAACACGGCGCGGATGCCATTGAGCTGGACGTTAAACTGACGGCAGACGGCGAAGTGGTGGTGCTGCACGACACCACCCTGGACCGCACCACCAACGGACACGGCCTGTTAAAAGACCACAGCTTCGCGCAGGTGCGCGCTTTGGACGCAGGGAGCTGGTTTTCGGCGGACTTTGCCGGTGAAAAGGTGCCCACCCTGGCTGAAGTGTTTGAAGCGGTGGGACAGCAGCTTTTCATCAACATTGAGCTGACCAATTACACCACTCCTCGGGATGCGCTGGTGGAAAAGGTGGTGGATCTGGTGCGCCAATACCACATGGAAGAGAGCGTGCTGTTCTCTTCCTTTCTTTCGCTGAACATTCTCAAGGTGCGGCGCTGGATGCCGGATGTGCCCGCGGGGCTGCTGGCAGACGTGGGCTGGGCGGGCTTTTTGGCGCGCTCACCCTTTGGACGGCGGATTGCCCCGGCCATTCTGCACCCCTACGTTGCGGATACGACCACCGAGCTCATCGCCGCCCAGCACCGGTTGGGGCGGCGCGTACACGTTTGGACGGTGAATGACCCGGAGGACATGCGGCGGCTGTTCCGCGACGGCGTGGACGGCATCTTCACGGATGACCCGCGCCTGGCCCGCCAGATCTTGACTGAGCAGGATGGGGCAGCCGCTGCGGCGGGCTAGTCCCCTGAGTTTTTCGGTAAGGAGATTTTTAGAAGCATTGAGGCCGCCTCGCCGATTCAGGATGGTTGTATGGACACGCTGCTTGCTGGCGGTGGCCTTGCTTTTGGCTGCCTGGGGGCCGGCGGTGCAGCCTGTGCGGGCACAAAGCGATGTACCCACCCAGGTGCGGCGCATCCTGGAAAAAATGACCCCTGAGGAGCGGGTGGGGCAGCTCTTTCTGGTGAGCTTCAAAGGACGGCAGACGGGGCCGTCATCGCCCATCTACGACCTGATTGTCAATCACCATGTGGGCGGGGTGGTGCTGCGGGCAGCCAATGACAATTTCACCGGCCCCGACGGCACGGTGGGGGATACGTACCAATTAATCAATGGGCTGCAAAAGAACGCCTGGAGCAGCTCGCAGATGGAGTTGGTGAACACGGCCACCTCCAGCGTGTACACCCCCCAGTTTATTCCCCTGTTTGTGGGTATCTCTCAGGACGGCGACGGCCCGCCGTATGATCAGATCCTCAATGGGCTGACGCCCCTGCCCAACCAGATGGCCATCGGTTCCACCTGGGATCCGAATCTGGCGCAGAGCGTGGGGGCCACCCTGGGGCAAGAGCTTTCGGCCCTGGGCTTTAATTTGCTGTTCGGCCCTTCACTGGATGTGCTGGATGTGGTGCAGGCCGAAACAGGGGAAGATTTGGGAACCCGCACTTTTGGGGGCGACCCCTATTGGGTGGGTGAGATGGGCAAGGCCTATATCAGCGGGCTGCACACCGGCAGCAATCACCGTCTGGCGGTGATCGCCAAGAACTTCCCTGGGCGGGGCGGATCGGACCGGCCGCCGCAGGAAGAAGTGGCCACGGTGCGCAAATCGTTGGAGCAGTTGAAGCAGATTGAGCTGGCGCCCTTTTTTGCGGTGACGGGCAGCGCACCCAATGAGGAAGCGAAGGCGGATGGGCTGTTGGCTTCCCATATTCGTTACCAGGGGTTTCAAGGCAATATCCGCGCCACCACCCGCCCGGTGAGCTTTGACCCGGCGGCGTTTGAACAGATTATGGGGCTGCCGCAGTTCCAAAGCTGGCGAAATCAGGGCGGGATTGTGATCAGCGACGACCTGGGCAGTCAGGCGGTGCGGCGGTTTTTTGACCCCACGGGTCAGGCGTTTGACGCACGGCAGGTAGCCCGCAGCGCTTTTTTGGCGGGCAACGATGTGCTGTATCTGGACAATTTTATCGCCAGCGGAGATGCGGACACGTACACCACCATTGTGCGCACGCTGGAGTTCTTTGCCACCAAATACCGCGAAGATGTGGTCTTTGCCCAGCGGGTGGACGCCTCGGTGGCGCGAATTTTGACCATCAAGCTGCGCATGTACGGCGCCTTCAGCCTGGAAGCAACGACTCCGCCGGTGGACAGACTGGGTCAGGTGGGTAAATCTCAGGAGGTGGTGTTCCAGGTGGCTCAGCGCGCGGCGACCCTGCTCAGCCCGGACCCCACGGAATTAAACGTCAGCATGCCGCGCCCACCGGATATTTTGGACCGGATTGTGTTCATCACCGAGACGGTCAGCCAGCAGCAGTGCAGCCAATGTACGCCGCAGGAATTTTTCCCTGCCAGCGCGCTGGAAAGCGCCGTACTGCGCCTGTACGGTCCCAACGCCGGCGCGCAGGTGATCAACTTTAAGCTGTCGTCCTTCAGTTTTATGGATTTGTGGCTGTTGATGAACGGGGGCGCGCCCGAAAAGACGGAAACGTTGGCGCAGGAATTGAAGCTGACGGATTGGGTGGTGTTTTCTTTCATGAACACCAACACAGCCAGGGCCGAGTCTCAGGCCCTGCGGCAGCTTTTAGCCGAACGGCCTGATCTGGTGCGCAACAAACGGGTGATTGTGTTTGCGTTCAACGCGCCTTACTATCTGGATGCAACCGATATTTCCAAACTGACCGCGTATTATGCTCTGTACAGCAAGCAGCCCGCTTTTGTGGATATGGCAGCGCGCCTGCTCTTTCAAGAACAGACGGCGGTGGGGGCATTGCCGGTATCGGTATCAGGGTTGGGGTACGATCTGATCACGGCCATGTCCCCAGACCCCACCCAGGTGATCCCTTTGATGATTGATCTGAAGCCGTCGGAAAGCGAGGCAGGGGTGCCCGCCGTGCCTACCCAGGATCAGTCCACGCCGGAGCTGACCCCCACGCCAGAACCCGAACCCACCTTTAAGGTGGGCGATTCGCTGCCGTTGAAAACGGGCGTGATCTACGATCACAACCGCCACCCTGTGCCAGATGGGACGGTGGTGCGCTTCTTGTTCACCTTTGGCGGCGACAGCAGCACCGTGCAGCAAATTGAAACCACCACCGTGCAGGGTGTGGCGCGGGCGGTGTACCGTATTCAAAGCCCAGGGTTGATGGACATCCGTGTGACCAGCGACCCGGCGTTGGTTTCCACCCAACTGCGGCTGGATGTGGGTGCGGGGCAGGCGGCGGTGGTGCTGGAAATTACACCCACCTCACCCACCACACCCACGGTAGAACCCACCGAGACGCTCACCCCAACGCCGCAGCCAACGCCTGCGGCCGAAGAAACCTCCGAACCGCCTGCAGCCAACGCGGCGGGCTGGCTGTTGGCGATGGGGCTGGCCTGGGGAAGCGGTTTTGGGGCGCTGTATGTGGGGCGGCGCTGGCTGACGCCGCGCTGGAGCCTGCGCCTGGGGCTGTGCGTGGCTTTGGGGGGATTGGCGGCTTATGCGCTTTTACTGCTGGTGGATGCGCCCCAATGGCGCGTGGAGGGGCTGCCCTTCCTGCGGCTGGTGGGGTTTGTGGGCATCGGCTGTTTGTTGGGGGCGGGGACCGCGGCGGCCTGGCGGCAGCTGATCCGTCAGCGGGCGCAGGCCTAACGCAGCAAAGAAAGCACCAGACTGACCACCGACATTCCGATTAACGCCCACCAAAGGGAGCGCTCTGGATCGTGCGCGAACATGCTTTGGAGGGTGTTTTTTTGCGGCTGGGTGCGTTGGGGCAAATTGGTCATCAGCAAAGGAGCGCTGCCCACGAGAGCCTCGCGGAAGCTTTCCACATTGGCGGGGCGGTCATCGGGGTGCATGCTCATGGCCCACAGAATGGCACGTTCGGTGCGGGGGGAGATCTCGGGGTTGATCTGACGCGGGGGCTGCAAGGCGGATGGGTCTAAGAAGCGCTGGCGGGCATCGGCCGGGGGATGGTTGGTGAGCAGGTGGTAGAGGGTGGCGCCGAAGGTGAAGATATCGCTGCGCGCGTCGGTGTGACCGCTGTCACCGCCGTACTGCTCCAGGGGGGTGTAGAGGGCGGTTCCCTGCCCCTGCAGGACGGTGATGGTGACTTCGCCGGGGGCCAGGAGCTTTACCAGGCCAAAATCCACCAGTTTGAGCAGGCCGCTGGGGGTAAGCTTGAGGTTGGAGGGCTTAATGTCGCGGTGGACGATGGCGGGTTTTTGGGCGTGGAGGTAGGTCAGCGCGTCGGCCAGCTGGTTGGCCCAATTGAGCACGCTGCTTTCGGGAAGGAAATTGCCGGATTGGCGCGCTTCCAGCATCAGGGCGCGCAGATCTTTGCCGGGGACGAAATCCATCACCAGATAATCGCGGGTGCCAATGGAGAAGAAATCGGAAACTTTGGGCAGATTGGGGTGGTCGAGGCGCGCCAATACGGTGGCCTCACGCAGGAACTGCTCGCGAGCCTCTCGGACAAGATCTGGGGGAAGTGAGCGGTCGTGTTCAACTTCTTTCAGGGCGCACTGACGCCCTTCCAGACGCTGATCATCTGCCAGGTAAATACTGCCCATGCCGCCCTGGCCAATGATGCGGCTGATGCGATAACGCCCACGCAGGATTTCCCCGGCTTTCAGAGGGACGGGCATAGCGTGAACTCCTCACCCAACGCTGCGGTGATCTTTTTGAATTGGCGTTGACAGAGCGGCGGTGAAATATTTCGGCGTTTTGCCGCTCAGGAAAACCCAGCCATGTTCACACAAAAGATCAAAATTCTGCTATATTATACCTCGAAGGAACGGAAAGCACAGCGCCTTCAAAGAATAAGATTTGCCCGGACAGCGGGAATTAAAACAGAAACGGCGGCCTTCGATTGCTGAATCTACGGTGGGGGGGCGGCTGTTAGGGTAATCTGAAGCTGGGAGGAACCCATGAATCGTACAGCAGAGCTTCCGGTATTGATTGGTCAGGCAGGGCCTTTAAACGGGCAGCGGTGGGTCATTGGACAGGTGCTGATGATGGGCCGCGAACCGGGCTGCGATATCGTCATCCCAGACCGCCAGGTGTCCCGTTACCACGCCCGCCTGACTCCTGGCCCGGAGGGGGTGCTGCTGGAAGATTTGGGCTCCAAAAATGGGACGTATGTGAACGCTAATTTGATCAGCGACCCGCAAATGCTGCAGGATAGCGATTTGCTGCAGATTGCCCTGGTGCAAAGCTTCGTATTCCTCAGCTCAGACGCGACCATGCCGATGGAGGGGATGGACCTGCCGGTGATCAGCCGTGCCAGCCGCCGCCTATTCCTGGATACGCGCTCGCGGCGGGTGTGGGTGGGCACACAAGAAGTGCTTCCGCCGCTTTCGGCTTCGCAATTCCGACTGCTGCAGGCCCTGTATGACCAGCAGGGAGAGGTGGTTTCGCGACAGGAACTGGTCTCTGCCGTGTGGGGGGGCGAGGAGGCCTTTGGGGTTTCGGATCAGGCGCTGGATGCGCTGGCACGGCGGCTGCGCGAACGCCTGACGGCGCTGGACCCGCGGCATAATTACATTCTAACGGTGCGCGGTCACGGGCTGCGCCTGGATAACCCGGCAGCCTGAGGGCTGAACCCCTTAAAATCACCGACCGGCCTTTGCAAACGGGCCGGTCGGTTTGTTTGTCACTTGAGAAAGGGCTTACTTCTTCAGGTTGGCTTCCATGGTGAAACGCAGGCTCAATCGGTAGATTTTCTTCAGCTCTTCCACAACTTCGGGGGGCTGACCCTGGCTTTCGGATTGGCTGGCGAGGGTGGAGAGCATCTGCACAAATTCACCAGTGACCATCTCGGCGTTTTCTTCTAGAATCTTGCGGCGCTGCGCGTCCTCGCCGACCTGCATGAGTTTTTCGATCAGCTCAAATTCTTTGGGCGGGGCGCTCAACTTCTTGAGGACGTCCACTACCTGATTGATCTTGGCGCTGCGCTCCAGGTCGCCGTTTTGACGGGCGGCTTGCAGCTCGGCCTGCACGACTTCCACAAAGAAATCGTCTATCAACTGGGCGTTGTCGCGGATGGTTTTTTCGATGTCGGGCGTAGCCAGAATTTGATCCAGGATGGCTTTGGTGGCTTCCATCTGCTGGGCGATCTGCTGGTCAATGGCTTCGACCATCTTCAGCAGGGTGCCGCGCAGGGTTTCCAGCTTTTCTTTTTCGGGGCCGTCCGCGGCTTCAATGCGGCCGGAGAGAACCTGGAAGAATTCATAATCCAGGCCGGTACGGGTCATGGTGACCACGGTGGAGAGGGAAGCCTCATCCGGCGCGGTGAGGAACACATCCAGGAGCTTATCACGGGTGAGGCCGCTCTGCGAGGCTTCCTGCAGGCTTTTAACCATGCGCTCGGAGGCCTCGGCCGAGGATTTGACCTGGCGTCCAAAGCTGGTGTTATCCAGCAGCTCCTGTTGCAAGCCGGCCAGGGCGCGGGCGGTTTGCTGGTCGCCCTGGGCCATGGCGGATTCGATGACGCGCCCAAAGAGGGTGAAGAACTCCGCGTCAATGATGGCTTCTTCCTGCTGGATGATGGTGAGGCGGCTATCAACGGAGGTGGTGGTGAGCAGGCGCTGCAGCAGGGCCAGACGGGCCTGCTGGGCCTGGATCATCTCTTTGGTGATGCCGTCCCCTTCGAGGATTTTCTCGATGAGGGTGTCAAAGGTGAACATGGTCTGGGGGCGGAAGAGATAGGCTTTCCGTTTTTCGGCGGGGAGCTTATTGGTCACCTGGGTGATGAGGGGGCCGATGATGCGTTCCTGTTCATTGGCGGGCAGGCCCATTTCGGGGGGAAAGTAGGTGAGCAGCAGTTCTTTTTCGGGGTCGTGATACACGATGGGGGTGCTGAAATTGCCCTGGTAACCGCAGCTTTGGCAGGCAATCTGGTTTGCCTGGCCGCCCAGCAGACGCTGCTTGGCGCGCGGGTCCTGGTTGAGGTCAAAGAGCTGTTCAACATCCGCCACAACGGGCTGGCGGCAGCGCGGACAGGAAGTGGTGGTTTTAGCCATACGAAGGTGAGCCTTCCTAATGAAGAAGATACGCCCAGAGGCAGGCGTTTTGATCGAGACAGCCAGTATGGGGGAATTATACCAGAGGCGGGGGAAAGCGGGGTGGGGTTCGGTGAACTGCGTGTAGCCAATAATCATGGAGAGGCTGAACGCATGACGCGCTGGTGCGCCCCCATGAGGTAAGCTTTATTTTGAGGCGACGAGATGGGTTTCGGGGCGCGGCAGCGAGAAGCAGATGCGCGCGCCTTTGCCCGATTCGGGATCCACCCAGATGCGGCCGCCGTGGGCTTCGATGATGGCGCGGGTGAGGAAAAGCCCCAGGCCGGCGCCTTTGGTGTGGCGGGCCATATCGGGGGCGCGGTAGAAGCGGTCGAAGACGTGGGGGATGTCGCCGGGGGCGATGCCGGGGCCTTGGTCGCTGACGCACACCACCACCAGATCGGGCAGGATCTGGCCGCCGATGCGGATTTCACCTTCCGCGGCGTATTTCATGGCGTTGGAGATGAGGTTGCCCACCACCTGTTCCAGGCGGGTTTCATCGGCGAGGATCACGGGGAAATCGGGCGGAAAATCCACCACCAGGGTGTGGCGCGTGGTTTGGGTTTGAAAGCGTTTCGCCAGTCGCTCGGCCAAGGCGGCCAGGGAGACATCCGAACGCTTGATGTTTAAGCCCCCGGCCTGCAGGCGGGTGGCGTCCAGCAAGTTTTCGATCATCATGGTCAGGCGGTCGGCCTCTTCTTCGATGACTTGCAGACTGTCGGCCACGATTTCGCGGTCCCAATCGGCGTCGTCGCGGCGCAGGGTGGAGACATAGCCCTTGATCAAGGCCACGGGGGTTTTGAGCTCGTGGCTGATGATGGACATGAAGGTGCTTTTCATCTCGTCGGCCTGGCGGAAGCGGGTGATATCGCGCACGGTGGCGATGATGTTCAGCAGCGTGCCTTCGCCCGAGAGCAGCGGGGCGTAGGTGATGCCCACCGGCAGGGGGGGCTGACCGGGGCCGCGTTTCAGGTCGCCTTCGATGTAGAGCTGGGCGTGGGCAGTCAGCGGCCACCCCCCCGCCACGGCCTGTTCCAGGGTGAGGCCCTGGGGCGGCTGGTTCCAGGCGAGGACGGCGTCGTGATGTTTGCCCTGCAGCACCTCGGCGGGGGAGCCCAGCAGGCGGGCCAGGGCCTGGTTGCAGCGTTCGATGATGTGGTTGTTGGTGAGGATCAGAATGCCGTCACCGGCGGTATCCAGCAGGGCATCCAGGCGCAGTTTCTCCTGGGTGACCTGGGCGAAGTATTGGGCGTTTTGAACGGCGATGGCGGCTTGATTGGCAAAGGAGGCCAGGATGACGTGATCATTGGCGGAAAACGTGCCGGAATAATTGCGAAAGATGAAGATGACCCCCACAATGGAGCCGCGCGAAATCATGGGCAGGGCCACGCTGGTGTAATAGCCCATGCTGGCGGTGTAGGTCAGCTCCTGGAGCCGCTGGTTGATCTCGGCGATGTCCACCTCGGTGAAATTGGCCTGGCCGATATCGGGGAGCTGGCTGAGCAGGGATTCAATAAATTTAAGAAAAGCCGGGGGCAGGCCGTGCGCCACACGCACGCTCCAGCCCCCGGTGAGTTTCCGTAAGGCGATGATCCCCGCCTGTCCGGCCAGCATTTCGATGGAAATATTCAGGATGCGTTCCAGCACCTTATCCAGATCCAGCTCCTGGGTGATGGTGCGGGAAATTTCCAAAAGGTAATCGCGCTGGCGGACGCGGAAATCGGGCAGCATTAATCGATCAATTCCTGTTCGGCGATGGAGATGGCTTCGTCCAGAATGGCCATGCCCTCTTCGATCTCGGTGCGGGTGATGCACAGGGGCGGGGAGATGCGGATGGTGCTCTTGGCGCAGCCCAGGGTGATGAGGCCGCGTTCGAAGGCCAGGTCCACGATGCGGTCGCGGATGTGCTCGTTGGGCTTGTGGGTGGCGCGGTCTTTGACGAATTCCATGCCGAGCATGAGGCCCATGCCGCGCACTTCGCCCACGCTGGGGTGGCGCGACATGATCTCTTCCATGATGTCTTTGGCGTGCTGGCCGACTTCGACGGCGTTCTGCATGAATTCGCTGCCCACCAGGTCGAGGGTGGCCAGGGCCGCGGCGCAGGCGATGGGGTTGCCGCCGTAGGTGTTGCCGTGAGAGCCGCGCGGCCACTTGACCAGGGATTCGCGGGCGACCATGACCCCCAGGGGCACACCGGAGGCGATGCCTTTCGCGATGCAGACGATATCGGGTTCAACGCCAAATTGCTCGATGGACCACCATTTGCCGGTGCGGCCCACGCCGGCCTGCACTTCATCGGCGATGAGGAGGATGCCGTGGCGGTTGCACAATCGGCGCAGGGCGGGGAAGAAGCCCGGCGTCGGCACAACATAGCCGCCTTCACCCTGAATAGGCTCGACCAGGATGCCTGCCACATCTTCGGCGGGGACGATGCGGCCGAGGATTTGCTCTTCGATGTAACGCACCACGGTTTCACCGTAATCTTCATCGGGGAGGGAGGCCAGGATGGGGTGGTAGGTGTTGGGGAAGGGGGCGTGTACCACACCGTTCATCAGGGGGTAGAAGCCGCGGTGATAGCTGGATTTGGAGGCGGTAAAGGTGACCGACCCCAGGGTGCGGCCGTGGAAGCCGCCCAAGAAGCCGATGAACTGGGTGCGGCCGGTGGTGTGGCGGGCCAGCTTAATGGCCGACTCAACGCTTTCGGTGCCCGAATTGGTCATGAAGGAGACGGCATTTTCCTTGAAGGGGGCGATCTCGTTCAATTTCTCGGCCAACTCCACCCATTTGGGGTGGTAGAAATCGGAGGAGATGTGAATAAACTTCTCCGCCTGTTCCTGAATGGCTTTGACCACCTTGGGGTGGCTGTGACCGGTGGAGAGCACCGCAATGCCCGCCGCAAAGTCCAGAAAAACATTGCCGTCTACATCCCAAACCTGAGAACCTTTGCCGTGATCCATCACAAAGGGGTAACCGCGTGGGTAGGATGGGGAGATGACTTTTTCGTCGCGCGAGACAATCTCCTGGGCATTGGGGCCGGGTAAGTTAAGCCGTTCCATATATGAGGACTCCTTTTTCTGAAGGGTGAGCGTTGACACTGACGGTGAACCTGAATTGATTATAGCATTCCCCCGCGGGCGGCCTATAGGCAGTAAATCACCGTTTTGGTGAACGTTCATCTTTATTCTGCGCGCTTTTTAATGGAAAAACGCCCGCTAAACACGGGCGCATCCGGAAAGGGGAAGGGGCTAATACTTGCTGGCGGCCAGGGCCAGGGCGCCGAACAAGCCGACATCATCCCCCAGGCTGGCTTTGACGATCTTGAGGTCCTGCACGTAGGCGGGGGACATGACGTGGTCGTAGATGGCCTGGCGCACGGGCGCGAGGAAGACCTCGCCGCTAGAGATGACTCCGCCGCCCAGGACGATCATGGAGGGGTTGAAGGCGTGGAGGAAATCGGCCAGGGCCACGCCCAGGAAATGACCGGCGCGGCTGAGAGCCTCGATGCTGAGGGCGTCTCCGGCCTGGGCGGCGCGGGAGACGTCTTTGGCGGTGGGGGCGGGGTCGGGGGTGAGGGACGATTGGCGCCCGGCGGCGAGCTGTTCGGCGGCCCAACGGGCGATGGCCGTGCCGGAGGCGATGGCTTCCAGATGGCCGCGCTGACCGCAGCCGCACAAGGGGCCATCGGGGAGGACGGTGATGTGGCCCAATTCACCCGCCAGGCCGTGTTCGCCCAGCACCAGGCTGTCATCCAGGATGACGCCGCCGCCGATGCCGGTGGAGATGGTGAGGTAAAGCAAGTTATGACAGCCCATACCTGCGCCAAAACGCCATTCCCCCAGGGCGGCCAGGTTGGCGTCGTTGCCCAATTCGACGGGAACATGGAAATGATCTTCCAGCTCTTTCTTGAGGGGCATATTGCGCCAGCCGGGGATATTGGGGGCTGCGTAGATGACGCCGGTGCGGGGGTTGATGGGCCCGGGGGCGGCGGCGCCGATGGCGCGCACGGGGCCGTCATTGGGCCAGACGCGCGACACCAGATCGCAGAGGCGGTCCAGCGTGGAGCCGGCGCCGCGGGTGCTGATGCGCTCGTGGCGCACCGGTTCGCGGCTGCCCGCCGGGAAGAGGGCTGTGCGCAGGCGGGTGCCGCCGATATCAATGGCCAGGTAGTAGTCCGTCATAGCTTGAATTATAACGTCACTTGAGGAATTTTGGGAGCGTTTCCATACCATGCAGTTCATTGGGTTAACCCCCGCACGCCAGGGGTTAAAATCGTTGACGCTGGTTTCAAATCCTGCTATGATAAGACCCGTATGCCGATTAAGCACAGAAATGGGTTGGTTCGTTTGTGGTCCACGGTTCGCTCCGAGATGCGCTGGCTGCTTCCTGGGCTGGGGGTGAAGCGCTGGATTGCGGTTATTCTGGCGGGAACGACGCTGATTGGCATTGGATTCGCGATTCTGATTCTGGATGTGTACCGCACCGCGCCGGAGACCTGGTGGCTGCCGATTCTCTCGACGCTTTCGCTGCGCTTTTTAGACCGCACGCTGCGCGCGGTGGTGTTTGGCGGGCTGGGGCTTGCGCTGATTTTGCTGGGGACGTGGGGCCTGAACCGCGCCCTGATCACCCCTTTCCTGCACCCTGGCAAGCCGATTTTGGACACGGTGACCAGTTTCCGGCGGCGCGAGAAGGGGCCGCGGGTGGTGGCGCTGGGCGGCGGCACGGGCCTGGCCACGCTGCTGCGCGGGCTGAAGGCGCAAACCAACAACCTGACCGCGATTGTGACTGTGGCGGACGACGGGGGTTCCTCCGGCGAGCTGCGCCGGCACATCGGCATTTTGCCCCCCGGCGATATCCGCAACTGCCTGACGGCCCTGAGCAGCGATGAGGCTCTGCTGACCCAGGTGTTTCAATACCGCTTCGCCAGCGGGGCGGGGCTGAACGGCCACACCCTGGGCAATCTGCTGATCACGGCGCTGACGGACATCACCGGCAGTTTTGAAGAAGCCGTGGCCGAGACGGGGCGGGTTTTGGCGGTGAAGGGGCAGGTGATGCCCTCCACCCTGCACGATGTGCGCCTGGTGGCGGATGTGCAGCTGCCCGACCAGTCGAAAGAGGTGGTGATTAAGGGCGAGAGCCGCATTTCACAGATGGGCGGGCGGGTGAACCGCGTGTGGCTGGAGCCGAATAACCCCCTGGCTTTTCCGCCGGCGCTGCAGGCCATTTTGAACGCGGATCTGATCATCATTGGCCCCGGGAGTCTGTATACCAGCATTCTGCCCAATCTGCTGGTTCCCGATCTGGCGGACGCCATCCGCGCCAGCCGGGCGCTGAAATTTTACATCTGCAATTTGGCCAGCCAGCCGGGAGAGACCGATCACTACACCTGCGGCGACCATGTGAAAACGGTGGAAAAGTATCTGGGCGAGGGCATCCTGGATACGGTGGTGTGCAACGGCAATTTTGAAGGCGAGCTGCCGGAGACGGTCAACTGGATTCAGCCGGAGCCTGAGCTGAACCAGAGCCACCCCATTTATCAGGCGGATCTGGCCAACAAGGAAAACCCGTGGCGGCACGATTCCAACAAGCTGGCTCAGGTGATTATGGATCTGTTCTATGAACGCACCGGGCCGCTGGCATCCCGCGACGAGGGATGAAACACGAGCAAACAAACAATTTTGCTGTGTCTGAAGGCGTGGTAAAATTGTTTAGACAATCTTAGGAGGAATGGACATGACGATCAAAGTTGGTATCAATGGATTTGGCCGCATCGGCCGTCTGGTGTTGAAAACCATTTTGGAACGCCAGGGTGACACTCTGGAAGTTGTGGCGATCAACGACTTGTTCGACGTCAAGCAAAACGCGCACCTGGTCAAGTACGACTCGACCTACGGCATTTTCGGCGGGTCGGTGGAAGTGGACGGGTCGGACATGGTGGTCAACGGCAAGCGCATCCGCGCTTTCGCTGAAAAAGACCCCGGCAACCTGCCCTGGCGCGATCTGGGCGTGGATATCGTCATCGAAGCCACGGGTATCTTCACGGATGCCAAGGGCGACCCGGCGAAGGGCAAGGCCGGCGCCAATGTGCACATTGAAAAGGGCGGCGCCAAGAAGGTGATCATCTCGGCCCCGGCCAAGAACGAAGATTTGACCATCGTGTTGGGCGTCAACGACGAAAAATATGACCCCAGCAAGCACCATGTGGTTTCGAACGCTTCCTGCACCACCAACTGCCTGGCCCCGGCGGCCAAGGTGGTGAATGACCTGTTCGGCATTCAGCACGCGGTGATGACCACCATTCACTCGTACACCAACGATCAGGTGATTTTGGATCAGGGCCACAAGAAAGAAATGCGGCGCTCGCGCGCGGCCGGCCTGAACATCATCCCCACCACCACCGGCGCGGCCAAGGCTGTGGCGCTGGTGATCCCGGAACTGAAGGGCAAGTTCGACGGTTACGCGCTGCGCGTGCCCACCCCCACCGTTTCGGTGGTGGACTTCACCGCGTGGGTTGAAAAACCGACCAGCAAAGACGAATTGAACGCGGCCTTCATTGCGGCTTCGGAAGGCAGTATGAAGGGCATTTTGGGCGTGACCCGCGGCGAATACAGCGATCCGCTGGTTTCGGGCGACTTCCGCGGCGATTCCCGCTCCTCGATTGTGGACCTGCCCAACAATATGGTCATGGGCGGCAACTTGGTGAAAGTGGTCACCTGGTACGACAATGAATGGGGCTACTCCTGCCGCACGGCGGATTTGGCTGCGTTGATGGCCAAATCGCTGTAATTTTTCGCGAGACTTGAATCACGGAGGGCCGCCGTCTGCCATTTTTGGCTGTGCTGCGCCCTCCGTGATTGCAATCTGCGGCTGTTCGATCCTTTATTTCCCCAACCCGTTGGGAGGAAAGCATGTTCCAGAAAAAGACCGTTCGTGATATTGATGTGCGTGGAAAACGCGTTTTGGTGCGCGTGGATTTCAATGTGCCGGTGAAGGAAGGCAAGGTGGGCGACGACACCCGCATCCGCGCGGCGCTGCCGACGATTGAATACCTGGTGAACCAGGGCGCGGCGGTGATCCTTTGCTCGCATTTGGGCCGCCCCAAGGGTGGGCCGGAGGCAAAATACAGCCTGAAGCCGGTGGCCGAATATTTGGGCGGGCTGATGGGCAAGCCGGTGGCCTTCGCGGAAGACTGCATTGGCCCGACGGCTGAGGCGGCCGCCCAGGCGCTGAAGGCGGGCGAGGTGTTGGTGTTGGAAAACACGCGCTTCTACGCCGAGGAAGAAAAGAACGACCCCGAGATGGCGCGCAAGCTGGCCTCTTTGGCTGAAATTTTCGTGAATGACGCCTTTGGCACGGCGCACCGCGCCCACGCTTCGACCGAGGGCGTGACGCATCATCTGCCGGCCGTGGCGGGTTTCCTGCTGGAAAAAGAAATTCAATATTTGGGCCAGGCGGTGGCCGAGCCCAAGCGCCCCTTTGTGGCCATTTTGGGCGGGGCCAAGATCAGCGATAAGATCGGCGTGATCCGCAACCTGCTGACCAAGGCCGACCAGGTGCTGATTGGCGGCGGCATGGCCAACACCTTCTTCAAGGCCCAGGGCTACCCGGTGGCCGATTCGCTGGTGCAGGATGAGGCTTTGGATCTGGCCCGCGACCTTTTGGCGGCGGGGTCGGATAAGCTGCGTCTGCCGGTGGATATGGTGATTGCGGATGCCTTTGAGGCGGAAGCCCAGCACAAGACGCTGCCCACCGGACCGGTTCCGGACGGCTGGCGCATTTTGGATATTGGCCCGGAGACGGTGGAGAATTACGCCAGGGTCATCGCGCAGGCGGGGACGGTGGTGTGGAACGGCCCGATGGGCGTGTTTGAGTTCCCGGCTTTCGCGGTGGGCACGGTGGGAATTGCCAAGGCCGTGGCGGCCAGCGCGGCGATCAGCGTGATCGGCGGGGGCGAATCGGTGGCGGCCATTCAGCAGTCTGGGCTGGCGGATCAGATCACCCATATTTCCACCGGCGGCGGGGCTTCGCTGGAGATGCTGGAAGGGCTGGTTCTGCCCGGGGTGGCGGCGCTGCAAGACCGCTAAATTGGACAGGTTGATGAGAGGGTTCCGGCGCGCCGGAACCCTCTTTGGTTGGGCGGGGGGGCGGTTTGCGGCACAAGGACGGGAATTTCACCGCAAAGAAGCCAAGGACGCGAAGTGGGGTACCCCCAGGCGTACGGGCGCGTCTCAAAAAGCGCGGTTGGGCACACACCGCGCCAGGAGAAATCCCCAGGTGTAGGGGCGCTCAGACGCGCCCCTACAGGGCAGATGCTGTACAATAAGGCATGAGCCTGATGGGAGATTGCAGCGCGCAGGTAGGCGGCACGGCCAGCGGGGTGCAGCGCTACACGGCCTTTGGGGAGGTGCGTTCCCGCGGCGGGGAGATGCCCACGGCGTACCAGTACACCGGGCAGCTCAGCCAGATGGAGGAAGTGGGGCTGTATCACTACGGGGCGCGCTGGTATGACCCGACCGGGGCGCATTTCACCCAGGCGGATACGCTAATCCCAGAACTGTACAACCCATTGGATGTGGACCGCTATGCGTATGGGCGGGGGAATCCGCTGAAGTATACGGACCCGACGGGGCATATGGTGGATGATGGGGGAGATGGGGGTTGTGGTCTTGAAGATTATCTATCAGACGCCGATTTAGGTAATAGTGAATTTGCATCTCAAGATCCTGATGGAAACGGCATTCCGAATTTTCCTGACCCTAATGTTACGATAACTATCGGTACAGTACCCGGTTGTCCATATTCTTCTTACGTGGAATGCTTTTACGCTAGAGAACTATATCAAATTAATAATTCCATTACTATCAACGATGATGATTTCGACCTACTCATGATCGCGGTGTTCTTTGATATTAGAAACCGAGTTCGGACAAATAGCGAAAGGGCCGCATACGATACGCCGTTTTGGGATAGCTACGGAAAAGCTCCAGGAAATGTCTGTTTTGATGATGGTTCATGTTATTCTCGACATGAGATTAATTATTTCGCACAGGGTATGTGGTCAGCAGCAAATAATGAGCCTTTATGGTTTGGTGAAAAGGTGATTGTCGGCGGTTGGAAAACATTTAACCATTTAACTAAACCGAACCAATACCCATCCTCAGAACCGTCTTCTGGTACGCTGTATTGGTTTGAGGTTGGATTCCGGGCTTTTGCCATCATGAATAACAATTACCAAGGTTTAGTCTCCATGTACCCTGGGGTCAGGTGATAAAAATGAAATCTAAGAAAAACTTATTATTGATATGTTTTTTTGTTGTGGGGTGTGGGTTTCTTGTCCTTTCAGGATATAAATCTCTTCAACCACAAGGCGATGGTTTGTCTGACTACGTTGTTGGTACATGGGTAAACAAGGTGCCTCAAAGCAGTCTTGACAGCATAGATAATTCCTATTATCAGTTGGAGTTTCAAAAACCTGGGAAGCTCATTCTAAATAGAGTGGACGGAAAACAGCCGTTAAATAACCTTCTTCTATACTATGAAGTAGACGAAGTAGGACAAATGATAATGACGGGGAGAGAACGAGGAATATTCCGAATTTCTCGTGATGAAGAAGATTTAATAATCCAGTCTGAGGTTTTTTCGAATCTTGCTGGGCGGTATCAACGAAAACCCACAATTGAATGGAGCGCTGTGGCCTTCCTTCTAGCTCTTGTGATATTTTGGTTAGGGTCCGCCAGCATTTCGAGATTTTTACCGGCTATTGAAAAAAGCCGAGGTAACTTGATTCTAAAGAATAGAATAGGAAAAATGAGATTGATCATCCTTATTTTATTCGCTGCTATTGCCTTTTACCTGGGATGGAAAATTTCAGACCCTCTATGGCGATTTCCTTTGATCACAATGATAAGGCTTCCATGGGACGCCATAATTTCTATTGAATTATCGTTATTTATGATTCTACCAATACTCTGGATCTTGTATGGATTAAATGGAAAATTCCAAAATAACCAATTTCTTATAAATATGATCATTGCTAATGCTGGATCTTTATTGTTTGGAATGTGTTTAAACGGGTTATTTTTAGGAATAATGAAGCTGCTAATACTTGTAATTGTTGGCAGTTATCCACAATGAAAACAGAATTTTTATAAATACACTTTCAGGTGTAGAAAGCGCTTAACCTTTATCAAACGCACCGCACCCCCATTCGCAGCGGGCGCGTCGGGGACGGCACCCTACGGCGCGCCCGCGCAGGGGTGATGATGTACAATACAGCATGGGCGGTATGAGTCCGATGGGAAATTGCACTGTGCTGACGGATCACCTGGGCAGTGCGCAGGTGACGGCGGCGGAGGGGGGCGCGGCCAGCGGGGTGCAGCGTTATACGGCCTTTGGGGAGGTGCGTTCCCGCGGCGGGGAGATGCCCACGGTGTACCAATACACCGGGCAGCTCAGCCAGATGGAGCAGGTGGGGTTATATCACTACGGGGCGAGGTGGTTTGACCCGGCCGGGGCGCATTTCACTCAGGCGGATACGCTAATCCCAGACCTGTACAACCCATTGGATGTAGATCGGTATGCGTATGGGCGGGGGAATCCGCTAAAGTACACGGACCCAACGGGACATATGGTGGCAGATGATGATCGAATCGGGGGAGTCCCTGAATATCGCGACCTAACAGAATGGATTGTAAAAGCTTCTGTGTACATGGCTAACGATGAGGACGTGCAGGAAATTAAACAACTCTTATCGATGCAAGATGTTCAGAATGGTAGCGAAGCTCTGGCGAGACCCACCTTAGCAATGATGAAATTTTATAAAATTGTAAAGGATGGGGCAAGATTTGATGTTAAAGATCAAGTGCTAATAGAGTTAGGGGAAAAAGTTAAGTTAGGTGATGCATGGTTTGAGTATTCTACTACAGGTAACTTCTTATATGGCTTCTATGGGGCCGCCGCTGGTTTTGATCTTGAGACTCTACATATGGGTGCAGGTGCTGCTCAGGCATATGACCACTTTATAAATCAAGAAGGAAACTTAGGGCAGCTATTTCCAGAATATCTTGACACCCCTGATGATTATTCGGCGGTGAATTTCGGTTTTGAACTTTACCAAAATAATTATTTGAATGATAACCTGCTTACCAGTAATGAATTCCGGCAGGTTCTACAGGGATACAAGGATTCAATGGCACTCGTTAGCGCGCCCTCAGAGTTTATTCCTCGTCAAGAAGCACCTTATGAGCCCAATCATTTTGATCATAAATAGGGGGAAGTACACGATGATCGCGAAACGATTATGGCTAGTGCTACCAATAATCCTGCTTTTTGGATGTAGTCAGAGGAATGAAACGAAATGCACTATGGAGAGCCTGCTTCTAACATGCGCGAACTATCCAGGGGGTTGTGTCGAAGATGAAGCATCTTCTCCATTGCCTGAAGAGCCGAATAGATCCGCAGCTCGATATTTATATAGAGGAAAAACACCTGCGCATCATGTGGTAATTGAATATCCTTCACTCAAGAGAGCGGAACAACGGTTTGATGACTATCAGCAGGCAATATTCGAGAATAGCGATCCATCCCTAGAAGAGTTTCCGATTACCTTTACCAATATTACCGCTGATGAAATGCGTTGCGGGTGTACACGAAATGAAGAACGTAAAGTCTGTTCGTTCATCGCGCGATATGAGAAGATAGTTACCTTTATCAATGTTGATGTTAGCGACAGTGGCTTCTCCATACACGACTTCCATAATTCTATTTCTGATATTGAAGATAAAGTTTCCGCCTGTTATTTGGAAGATCATTAATTGCTGTCATGAATGTCCAAGTAGTACGTTGCACTCAGCTTCACCGCTCGCACCACCCCCAGACACAGCGGGTGCGTCGGGGACGGCACCCTACGGCGCACCCGTATAGGGGTGATGATGTACAATACAGTATGGGTGGTATGAGTCCGATGGGAAATTGCACTGTGCTGACGGATCACCTGGGCAGTGCGCAGGTGACGGCGGCGGAGGGGGGCGCGGCCAGCGGGGTGCAGCGTTACACGGCCTTTGGGGAGGTGCGTTCCCGCGGCGGGGAGATGCCCACGGCGTACCAGTACACCGGGCAGCTCAGCCAGATGGAGCAGGTGGGGCTGTATCATTACGGGGCGCGCTGGTTTGACCCGGCCGGGGCACATTTCACCCAGGCGGATACGCTGGTGCCAAATCCGATTAACGCCTTAGATTGGGATCGTTACAGTTATGCCAGAAATAATCCAATAAAATATACTGATCCGACAGGTCATGCGGTAGCCTGCATGAACGATGATTTGAGTAATGGCTGTGCAGGGTTAGGCATGGGGGATCTTCAACCCGCACAGATTATTAATACAGATGCATCTGAAGATGTAAAAAACCAGGCAATATATAATTACTCGATCACGCATCCAGACTACAATTATGCTATCGACGCAGATTTAGAAGATACTGGAAGATTCATAGTAGGAAATGCAATCTTCATTGGAAACGCAGATGCTATATACAGACTCCCTAGCCTGTTAGATAGGATCAAGAATTCATGGACAGCTTTTGCAAGCGGAGCTAGCCTGACAATAGCTGGCATAATTGTGGGTGGAGGATCGGAAAGACCTGAAGCCTCTTTACATAATGGCATGAAATTGTCTGTTGATGATGCGCTTGATGCAGCAACTCAGTTTTTAGGACCAGGATACATTGAGATTGAACCAGGTAGATTTGTTTCCAAGGATGGTTTCCGGCAAGTAAGGATGAAATCTGGGGACTTGGCCGGACATGGTACAGGTCAATCACATATGAACTTTGAAACCTTAGCTGTTGATCCAAAAACAGGCAAGAAGGTTATCACGCAAAACTACCATATTTACCTTAATCCTTAATTTTCATGCTTCGATAGGAAAACTATGAGAGTGACAATTGATTTGCCAGACTATCATCCAAATGATGGGATTCGATTGAAATGGGAATCCGGATTTTGGATATCGGTCGAAGTCGACTCTGATGGGGCTGTGGTGCTAACAGCTAACAAAGAGGGTCTGATCTCACTAGCTCACCATTTTCTAACTTTAGCTAATCCTGATATACCTTCAGGTAATCACTTGCACCTAGATTCTAGCAATGGATTAGAAGACGGTTCTTCGGAATTAATAATAGTAAAAGCTAGTGATTTCCAATATAGACAGGTTTAGCTTTCTTTTAGAAATTCGGTTCCAAAAGTTGAAGTTCTTGCACATTTCCAACCGAATAGGGGTCTGCTAAGCGTAAATCTGCCTTAGAGGGGGGATCTATCCCTTGGTGGGGCACGCTGAACTGGCTTTTGACGGATCACCTGGGCAGCGCGCAGGTGACGGCGGCGGAGGGGGGCGCGGCCAGCGGGGTGCAGCGTTACACGGCCTTTGGGGAGGTGCGTTCCCGCGGCGGGGAGATGCCCACGGCGTACCAATACACCGGGCAGCTCAGCCAGATGGAGCAGGTGGGGTTATATCACTACGGGGCGAGGTGGTTTGACCCGGCCGGGGCGCATTTCACCCAGGCAGATACGCTGGTGCCCGGTGTGGGCAACCCGCTGTCTTGGGATCGGTATGCGTATGTAAACTATAACCCCATTATTTACACGGATCCAACCGGCCATATGCAAGCTTGCGCGGATGGGGATATTGGTGGTGGATGTGGCTCTGCATCCACGGTGGATACGTACGCTGGAGCCATTAATGATTGGTTTGATAATGTATCGCTTGGGATGGGCAACTGGAATGCGAATGATCTGGCCACTGTTATTCAGTCATTATTCGCTGCATCCAGCCTGCACGGTGGAACCGGCGAATTTGCAGAAGATGTGGGAGAATTTTCGGTTCTAAAATTTCCTGAAAAAATTCTAGGCGTATCCACTGAACGTATTATTTAACCCAAGTTGCTACCACAGGAAGTTGATGGAGGTCGCGAGGACAAACAGAGCGACTTTAAGTTCGAAACCACGTGCGGTCACCGCATGAATTGATTTTGGCAACAGCCGCTCCAACAAACTACCAGTCGTTTCAACCATTTTGCGAATGGAGGCTTGCAGATACGTGAAGAAAGGCGGAACGGGACGCAAGG
>NZ_LGCM01000027.1 GCF_001306035.1 Levilinea saccharolytica | reverse complement strand
GTAATACTGCATCCAGTTGAGCTGCTGCCCGGCTGACTTGCATGGCCGAAATCTCAACCCCACATAGCTGCTCTGTGATGGCTTTCACCTTCCGCGTGGATACTCCCTGAACGTACATTTCCGCCAGTGTGATCGTGAGGGCTCTTTCACTGCGCAGCCCTTTTTCCAGTGCGCTGGGGTAAAAACCCCCTTCCCTGACTTGCGGCACGGCAAAGGTGATCTCTCCCATGCGGGTTTTCACTGTTTTGGGCTTGAAGCCATTCGCATGTCCTTTGCGGTTTTCTGTGCGTTCATACTCCCTGGCTTGCAAGTATTTCGCCCTTTCTACCTGCATGGCGTTGTTGATTAGCACTCGCATCAGTTCCGGGATGGCATCCAGTCCCTTTTCCACGATCTCTTCTGCCAAGGTATAATCATTTTGGTGAGTCATTTTTAGTCTCCTTCTTCGGTTGTGGTGACCTTAAGGATACTTCTGACTCACCGCTTTTGTTAAGGTTCAGCATTTTACAGAAAATATGTTACACCAACCAGGGCTGAATCAGGTGAGTGATGGGTGTGCTGTGTGTATACGATGCAATTATTATACCCTGCGGATAAAAATGTGTTGTTGTTTTCGTATACGAAGATGGTGGGGGGAGATCCGTTGCCCTCAGGTGAGGTAAAATGGGAATAATGATTTTGGGTGAAAGGAAAAAGCATGCAGAATGTTCTGGTCACCGGCGGAGCGGGGTTCATCGGCTCCAATTTTATCCGTTACCTGTTAAATCACGATAACGCGGCGCACATCGTCAACCTGGATGCGCTGACGTATGCAGGGACGCTGGAAAATCTACGCAATTTGCCGGATGAAGGACGGCACACCTTCATCCAGGGTGATATCACGGACCCAGATACCCTGGCGGCAGTTTTTACTGACCATGCGATTGACACGGTGGTGCATTTTGCGGCAGAAACCCACGTGGACCGCTCTATCACCGGGCCGCAGCGCTTCATTCAAACCAATGTGGTGGGGACAATGAACCTGCTGGATGCGGCGCGGCAGGCCTGGCAAAAACCTGATGGGGCGTACGCCAGCGGGGTGCGCTTTCACCACATTTCCACGGATGAGGTATTCGGGGCGCTCGCGGCGGGGGAACCGGCCTTTGATGAGCAAACCTCCTATGCGCCGCGATCTCCCTATGCCGCCTCGAAAGCGGCCAGTGACCATCTGGTTCGGGCGTATTTTCACTCGTTTGGTTTGCCGGTGACGATCACCAACTGCTCCAATAATTACGGGCCGCACCAATTTCCTGAAAAGCTGATCCCTTTGATGATCCTGAACGCGGTGGAGGGGAAACCTTTACCGCTGTATGGCGATGGGCAGCAAATTCGCGATTGGTTGTATGTAGAGGATCACTGTGAGGCCATTTACTGCGTGCTGGAGAAGGGTGCGGTGGGGGAGACGTATGGAGTGGGCGGTGAAAATCAACCTACGAATCAAACCATCGTCGAGACGATCTGCGATATTTTGGATGAGTGGCTGCCGAAGGCCAGTTTTGGTTCGCGGCGCTCGCTGATACACTATGTGAGCGACCGACCTGGACACGACCGGCGTTATGCCATGAATATTGAAAAGATTCGCAAAGAATTGGGCTGGCAGCCGAGTGAGGATCTGGACAGCGGGCTGCGGAAGACAATCGCCTGGTATCTGGAGAATTCGGCATGGATTGAAAGCATCCGTGCAAAACCTGATTTCCAGGCCTGGATGGAAGAAAACTACGGCCGTAGGAGCGTACTGGCATGAAAGGGATCGTGTTGGCTGGTGGATACGGCACGCGTTTGTACCCGCTGACCCTGGCGGTGAGCAAGCAGCTGCTTCCGGTGTATGACAAGCCGATGATTTATTACCCGATTTCCATGCTGATGTTGGCCGGGATCCGGGAACTGCTGGTGATTTCGACGCCGGAAGACCTGCCGGGGTTTGAGCGGCTGCTAGGGGATGGGGCGCAGTGGGGCATGCAGTTTTCGTATGCGGCCCAAAGCAAACCGCGCGGTCTGGCGGATGCGCTGCGCGTGGGGCGTGATTTCATCGCCGGGGAGCCGGTTTGCCTCATTTTGGGCGATAATATCTTTTTTGGAACGGGACTGGGGGATACACTGCGGCAGGCGGCTCAAGTGGACGACGGGGCGGTGATCTTTGCGTACCCGGTGAAGGATCCGCAGCGTTACGGTGTGGTGGAATTTGATAAGGATTACCGTGTGTTGAGCCTGGAAGAAAAACCCAGCAAGCCGCGGTCGAACTACGCTGTGCCGGGGATTTACTTCTATGACCGTCAGGCGTGTGAAATGGCGGCTCGGTTGAAACCTTCGAACCGGGGGGAGTTGGAAATTACCGATCTAAATCAGATGTATTTGCAGGCTGGCAAGCTGCAGGTAGAGGTGCTGGGGCGCGGGGTGGCCTGGCTGGATGCGGGCACGCATGAATCTTTGCTGCAGGCAGCCAGTTTTATTGAGGCGGTGGAGGAACGGCAGGGGTTAATGATCGCCTGCCTGGAAGAAATTGCTTACCGCATGGGCTACATTGATTTGAAACAACTCAATGCCCTGGCGCGCAAACTGGCGACCAACCACTATGGACGGTATTTGTTGAACCTGGTTGAGGAAGAAAACCGCGGATTATGAGTGAAGTACGTTCTTGAAATTAAAATGTCAAACGCCAGGGTGAGGGGGGCACCCAGGCGTTTGACTTATATACTTTATCACCTTTCACACCGGCATGCAAGAGCTTTTCTGAGTGCTGCGACCTTACAAAAATGCAAAGTTAGAAGTTAATTCCCTGCTAAAAAACGTAAATAATAGGCGGCAATGCCAAAGGCCACAGAGACGTTGAGGGATTCTTTTTGCCCCAACATGGGCAGGTACACCACCTGATGGCAAAGGGCCAGCAGGTTCGGATCCACACCTGACACTTCATTGCCCAGAATCAAGATTATGGGTGCAGCGGAGGATGCCAGGGTTTGTGCAAAGAGCGGTTGGGCAGTAGGCCCGCCTTCCAGCGCCCAGATTTGCACGCCGCGAGCTTTCTCTTCGGTGATGAGATCCACGGCGTTCCAGGTTTGGCTCCAGGGGACGCGCAGCTCGGCGCCCAGGGCTGTTTTTGCTACCTTGGATTGGCCTGGTGTAGGGGTGATGCCGCACAGGTACAGGTGGGCGATGCCGGCGGCGTCGGCGGTGCGAAAGATAGAGCCGACGTTGTGGGCGCTGCGCAAGTTATCCAGGAGAACCGAAACCTGCGGCTGGGGGGAAGCCATTTGGGATGGAACCGGCAAGCCGCTGTACGGCAGCTCGGTGATCTCCAGTGGGCCGCCGCATTTGGGGCAGTGGGCAGGCAGGGCTTGATGGGGGGAGGCTGGAAAGTGAAAGCGGCAGGTGGGGCGCAGACAGCGGCAGATTTTTGAGCTTTGTGGTAGATCCAAAGGTTTACTCCTGAGGGCAGGATGCCTGCTGATTGTACCTGATTCGGCGGCGAATGCGGGCTGTTCTCGCTTGCCGTTTTGAGGGGTGTGTTTTAGACTGATAACAGGCATACGCAAATAGTTGATAGAAGAGGATGAGAAGATGGCACGATACGGGTGCGTGGAAGCAGGCGGGACGAAATTCATTTGCGCGGTGGCGGACGAGGCTGGGAACATTGAGGCGGAAGTGCGCATTCCCACCACCACGCCGGAGGAAACGCTGGGCCAGGCGCTGCGCTTTTTTCAAACACAGCACGGCCTGGGCGATGCGGCTCTGCGATCTCTGGGCGTGGCTTGTTTTGGGCCGGTGGATTTGCAGACGGAGTCGCCCACGTATGGGATGATCACCGCGACGCCTAAGGCGGGATGGCGGATGACGCCGGTGGTGCGCTTCCTTCAGGAGGGGCTGGGGGTTCCGGTGGGGTTTGACACGGATGTGAACGGTGCTGCTCTGGCGGAAGGGGTTTGGGGGGCAGGGAAGGGGCTGCAAGATTTCGTGTATGTGACCATCGGCACGGGAATCGGCGGGGGAGCCGTGGTGGGGGGACGCGCCGTGCATGGAGCCATGCACCCGGAGATGGGACACATGCGCATCCCGCACGACCGGGAGCGCGATCCCTTCGCGGGGATTTGCCCTTTTCACGGCGACTGCTGGGAGGGCCTGTGCAGCGGCCCGGCCTTGCGCGCGCGGTTTGGAGAGGCAGCCGAAAACTGGCCTGAGGATCACCCCGGCTGGGACCTGGCGGCGGAGTACACCGCCCTGGCGGTGCAGAACATCCTGTGTACCCTATCGCCGCAGCGAATTTTATTGGGCGGTGGGGTGATGCAGCAGGCGCGGCTGTTCCCCATGCTGCGCCAAAAAACGGCTTCCCTGCTGAATGGCTATTTATCCGCGGCGGCGACGGCGGTGGATTTGGAAACGGTGATCATGCCCCCGGCTTTAGGCTCCAGGGCGGGGATTCTGGGCGGGTTGGTGCTGGCGCTGCGGGCGGCTGGGGTGGAGGTATAGATGCAGACGCGCTTCTATGGAGAAAACGGGGTGCGCATCACCCACACCGCGGCTTCAGACGCTGCATGGTTGGCGGATGTTTTCGTGGGCCTGCCGCCGGAGAAAGCCCAGGGGAATGTTCGGGTAGAAACCATGAAAGGCTGTGCTGTGGTGCGTGGGGCTGACGGGAGGGCGCTTTTTTCGGAGGCGCAAGCGCCGCGCTTGAATGCGAAAGGGGGCTTTCGGCTGGCGTTTCAAACCCAGCCGGAGGAGTGTTTTTTTGGGTGGGGGGAGTGGTTTAACGCCTATGCCCGCCGCAGCGGCCAATGGAAGCTGGAGGCGCGGGAATCCCCGGCTTTTTTGCAGGGGCGGCAGACGTATTCCACCATCCCCCTGTTCATCAGCAGCCGTGGGTACGCCTGTTTCTTGCTCAACAGCCGCCCCAGCCGGTGGAAATTGGACGACCGCAAGGGAATTTTGAGCGTAGAGGTTGGGCAAGGCCCTGCGGATTACTTGCTGATTTTTGGCCGAACACTCAAAGAGATTGTACGCCAGTACACACAGTGGACGGGACGGCCGCCGCTGCTGCCGCGCTGGGCGTTTGGCCTGTGGGTAACAGCTTACCCGCAGGAGAGTCAGGACAAAGTGGTGGAGCTGGTGCGGGAACACCGCCGGAGGGATGTGGCCCTGGACGGGGTGATCCTGGATTACCATTGGGAGGAGAAATTCCACAACTTTCAGTTCCGCAAAAGCCTGTTCCCCCGCCCGGAACGGCTGGTGGAAGATCTGAGGCAGGAAAATGTGCGCCTGGGCTTAATCTTTACACCGTTCTTAAACACGAAGAACGAGCCTTTGAAAAAAGCCATCTTAAACCTGGCCGTGCGCAACGTTCCCGCGGGGCTGGAAAAGGACGATGAGCGTGATTTAGAAGGCTACCAGCAGGCCCAGGATGCGGGCTATCTGGCGCACCCGGATGCGGCCTGGTGGTTTGGGCGCGGGGGCATGTTTGACTTTACCAACCCCGCAGGCGCGCGCTGGTGGTGCGCGCGCATGGAGCCGCTGTACCGACTGGGGGTGGCTTTTTTCAAGAATGACGATGGCGAATATCTGCCGAAGGACGCCCGATCCGCCGCCGGCTTGACGGGTGAGGAGTATCACAACCTGTACGGTTTTTACTACGGCAAAGCGATTTATGAGGGGATGGAAGAGTTGGACGACCGGCGGGGGATGGTGTATGCGCGCAGCGTGTGGGCGGGCTCGCAGCGCTACCCGGCGCTGTTCCTGGGGGATCAAAAACCGACCTTCGCCCATCTGCGGGCCACCCTGCGGGCAGCCTTGAATTTGAGCTGGTTGGGATTCTCGTATTGGACGGCAGATGTGTTTGGGTTGGACGGTCGCACGACCCCCGAAACCCATATGCGCTACGCACAATGGACGCTGCTTTCGCCGGTGGCGCGCTATTTTCAACGGCCGGCGGCGGTGGACGACACCCGCAGCCCGTGGTCGCACGGCCCGCAGGCGGCGGCGAGTTTTCAGCGATACGCCGAGCTGCGCTACCGGCTGCTACCGTATTATCACTGCCTGGGTTGGGAAGCGTACATGGATGGGACGCCTATGGTGCGTCCGCTGGCGCTGGAATTTGAGGGAGAGCCGGAATTGCTGGAGATTGCGGATCAGGTGATGCTCGGCCCGGCGGTGATGGCAGCCCCTGTAGTGGAAGGCGGGGCAGCCACCCGTGCGGTGGTTTTCCCGCCAGGGAAATGGTTCAATTTTTGGACGGATGAGGCGATGCCTGGCGGGGAACGGGTGGAGGTGCGCGCGGCGGTAGATGAGCTGCCGCTGTTTGTAAGGGGAGGGCAGTGGCTGGTGATGGGACCGGCTCACCGCTTTATCGGTGACGGCCATCGTTTCGACACGCTTGAGTTTCACTTGTGGCCGCCGTTCGAAGCGGAGCTGACCTTTCGTGATGATGACGGCCTGACGCGCGCCTACCAGCGAGGTGAATTCACCGAGACGAAGGTGACGGCGCAAACGCGTGACGGGCAGGTGCATCTGGCGGTATCGCCAGACGTGGGGACGTACCGCGGGATGCCGGAAACGCGGCAGATGACTTTTCTGCTGCATTTCCCCGCCGGCAGCACACCCCAAGTTGTGGCGGAGCCTGAAGGTTTTGCGGTTCAGGCGGAGGGGAACTGCCTGCGCGCGGCGGGGGCGGTGCGGACGCGGGCGGGGGCAGAGATCACCCTGACGCTGAAATAATCCCCAAAATCGAGACAAACGCCGTTCAAAGCATCGAGAGGCAGTTTTGAGGCTGCCTCTCGTTTTGTTTGCGTGAGCAGAGGGTTACTGAAGGATAGAAAGCAGGGCTTCCAGAGGCAGGTGGATGCGGACGGCGCGGCGCTGGCGGGCCAGCAAGGCCTCCAGGTCACCCAGCGCCTGGGCACGCTCCAACTTTCCAAAGGAGATACCCTCGCTGGGGATGTCCATATCCGAGGCGGTGTCGCTGGTGATTTGCAGGAAGAGCCCGGTATTGGGGCCGCCCTTGTGCAGCTGGCCGGTGGAATGCAGGAAACGCGGCCCAAAGCCCAGGGTGGTGGCGCAGCCGGTGCGCTTGAGGACGGCTTTGCGCACGGCCTGCAAGGCGCTCTGCGTTTTTGCATTACGGGGCAGGTAAGCGTTGATAGCCACAAAATCACCGGGGCGGGCCTGCTGGAGGAAGGCCAAGACGGCCTCCTGAAGCGTGGCGACCTGGGCGAGGCGGGGGAAGGGCTGGCCGAAGATTTTGACTGAACCTTGAGACCAGATGGGGTCACCCTCATCCATTTTTCCCTTTTGCAGATAATCCTCAACCTTTTGCTTGGTGAGAGTCTTGTTAAACTGCACATCGGGCTGATCGAAACTGTTGACACCCAGGACCGAACAGGCCACAGCCGTGGCATATTCCCAGCGGAAGAATTCCGCGCCGAGATCGTAGCCGTCTTTGAGATTCAGGGTGAAAACGGGATGCCCGGCTTTTTGCAGACGGGCGGCACGTGCTTCTGCTTTGCCTGACAGGCGCAGATATACAAACAGCCGGTCGGAGCCGTATGCGGCGGCGGGCAGGGGCGGTTCGAGATCAATGGGCAGAATGCCTTTGCCCTGCTTGCCGGAGGATTCAGCGATGAGCTGTTCCATCCAGGAGCCGAAAGAGGCCAACTCGGGATCTGTGAGGATGGTCAGCTTGTCGCGCCCGTTCAGCGCAGCGCCGCCCAGGAGCGCGCCTAAAACTAACCCGGGATTGCGGCCCGCAGGCACGCCCGGCAGGCATTCACGGGCCAGCGCGGCGGCGCGGGAGAGCAGTTCGGCGAGATCCAGACCGAGGAGGCCGGCAGGGACCAGGCCAAAAGCGGAGAGAACAGAATTGCGCCCACCGATGGTGGAGTCCGCGAGGAATACACGGCGAAAACCGCGGCTGCGAGCCAGGGTATCCAGGGATGTGCCCGGGTCGGTGACGGCGATGAAATGCTTTCCAGCTTCAGTACCCAGGCGGCGCTGGGCGCGGTGCCAGAAGTAATCGAGGAAGGCGTTGACTTCGCTGGTGCCGCCGGATTTGGAGGCGACGATGTAGACCGTTTTGGCGATGGGCGAGCGGCGAGCGCTGGCAGCCACCTGCTGCGGGTCGGTGGAATCCAGGATGGACAGGGCCAGGCCTGCGCGGCCGCGGGTGTGGGGTTTGCCGAAGGTGAGCGCCAGGACTTCGGGCGCCAGGGAGGAGCCGCCCATGCCGAGGAGGAGAGCGTGCGTATAGCCTTCGTCCAGAAGCTGCTGGCGCAGGGCGTTGATCTCTGGGATTAACACCTGACTGGCATTCGGAGCGTCCAGCCAGCCCATGCGCTGGCGAATCTCTTTCTGCCCAGCGGGGTCATCCGTCCACAGGCTGGGATCATGTTCGGCGATGCGGCGGGGGGTCTGGGCTTTTTCCAGGCCGGAGGTGGTTTGGGCGGTGACATCGGCCAGAGCGCCCAGGGCAGCCTGTTCGGCGGCGCAGCGTTCGCGGATGGTGTCGAGCAAGGCGGTGAAGGCATCTGAAAAGGCCTTGACGCCCTCATCTTCCAATTCCTGAGTGACGGCGTCCATGGAGATGCCCCATTTTTCAAGGGCAGCCAGCGTCGCTTGGGCTTCGGCCTCGTGCCCCTGAATGGTCAGGGCGGCGCGGCCATGATCGCGGAAGAGGTCTAATGTTTGGGGCGGAACGGTGTTGACCGTTTGCGGGGCGATGAGCTCTTCCACGTACAGCACATCGCGGTAGGCAGGGTTTTTGGTGCTGGTGGATGCCCATAAAGCCCGCTGGGGATTTGCACCCTGCTTTTGCAGGGCCTGGAAACGGGGGCTGCTGAAGACTTCTTGGAACTTGAAGAAGGCCAGGCGGCTGTTGGCCACGGCCGCTTTACCGAGCAGGTTGGAAATTTGTTCCGCCTGGGCCGGATTGCGGCTGGCGGCTTTCTGCAGGAGGCTGTCCACTTTGGAATCGACGCGGGAGACGAAGAAGGAAGCCACGGAGGCGATTTCACCCAGGGGCAAACCGGCGGCCAGACGGTCTTCTAGGCCGCTGAGGTAGGCGTCCATAACTTCCAGGTAGCGCTGAATGGAGAAGATCAGGGTGACGTTGACATTGATGCCGGCGGCGATGGCCTTACGGATGGCGGGCAGACCGGCCTTCGTGGCCGGAATTTTCACCATCAGGTTGGGGCGGTTGACGCGGCTGCGCAAGGCCAGGGCCTGCTGCAGGGTGGCTTCGGTGTCGTGGGCCAGGTAGGGACTGACCTCCAGGCTAACGTACCCGTCGCCGCCCGCGGTGGATTTGTACAGGGGCAGGAAGCAGTCCGCGGCGGCCTGGATGTCTTCGACAGCCAGTTGGAAGAAGATGTCTTCGGCAGACCAGTTGGCCCAGGCCATGGGCTTGAGGGCGGCATCATAATCGTTGGATTTGGCGATGGCGTTGTGGAAAATGCTGGGATTGGAGGTGATGCCGCGGATATCCCCGCGGCGGATCATCTCGGCCAATTCGCCGTTTTCCAAAAGGCGGCGCTGAATATTGTCATACCACAGGGACTGTCCCAGGGCGTGTAAGGCTTGAATGGGATTTGACATGATTATTTCTCCTGCTCTACCGCCGCGGTTTTTTGGAAACGGCGTTCAAAACGCTCTTCGCCGCTGTAGTGCGCCCCCAAAAAGGCGCGCACCAGCTCTTTGGCCAGTTCGGTGCCGATGATGCGCCCGCCCAGGCAAAGCACATTCATTTTGTCGTGCTCCACGCCCTGGTGAGCGGAGTAGGTGTCGTGGCAGATGGCGGCATAGATGCCTTTGTGCTTATTGGCGGCGATGCAAATGCCCACGCCCGACCCGCACATGAGGATACCGCGTTCGGCCTGACCTGCACGAATGGCCGCAGCCACTCTGGTGGCATAGTCAGGATAATCGGTACTAGTGGGCGAGTCGGTGCCTAAATCCAAGGGGGTATGCCCGGCGGCGCGCACGGCCTCCAGCACGGCCTCTTTCAGGGGAAACCCGCCGTGATCACAAGCGACTGCAACGTTCATTTTCCTTCTCCCTCTTTCGCTTAATTCTCGATAAAACCGAGCAGCTGATGAGCCTGGGTAACCACGTTGGCGGCGGTGAGGCCGTATTCTTCAAAGAGCTTCTTGGCCGGAGCGGAGGCGCCGAAGGTGTCGATGCTGACCACCGCGCCTTTTTGGCCGGTGTAGCGTTCCCAGCCCATCTTGATGCCCGCTTCAACTGCCAGGCGCGGCTCGATATTGCGGGGAAGAACATGTTTTTGATAATCGCTGTCCTGGGCTTCAAACAATTCCCAGCTGGGGAAGGAAACCAGGCGCACGCCGTACCCTTCGGCGGCCAGCTGCTCGCCGGCTTCGATGATGAGCGACACTTCGGAGCCGGAGGCCATCAGAATAATCTGCGGGGCCATATCGCCAAGGTCGGCGAGGACATAGGCGCCGCGGTGTAAGCCGGAGGCAGAGGAGAAACGCTCGCGATCGAGGGTGGGGACATTCTGGCGGGTGAGGGCCAGCAGGGTGGGGCCGTTGCGGCGGCGGATGGCGGCAGCCCAGGCTTCGGCGGTTTCATTAGCGTCGGCGGGGCGGATAACATTCAGATTGGGAATGGCGCGTAAGGCAGCCAGTTGTTCGACGGGTTGGTGGGTGGGACCGTCTTCGCCCAGGCCGATGCTGTCATGGGTGAACAGCCAGATGGTGGGCAGGTGCGAAAGGGCCGACAGGCGGATGGCGGGCCGGTTGTAATCGGCAAAGACCAGGAAGGTGCCGCCCAGGGCGATGAGACCTTTATGCAGGGTGATGCCGTTGAGGATGGAGCCCATCGCGTGTTCGCGCACGCCGTAATGGACATAGCGGCCGTCGTAGGCGCCGGGCTGAATGGCGTGGGTGTTGGCCAGCCAGGTGTTATTGGAGGGGGTCAGGTCAGCGGAACCGCTGACCAACTCCGGCAGACGGGCAGCCAGCGCGTTGAGCACCTTGCCTGAGGCGGCGCGGGTGGCCATGCCTTTGGGGTCGGCGGGGAAGACGGGAAGGTCTTGATCCCATCCAGCGGGCAGCTCGCCCTGCAGGCGGCGCTGCAATTCAGCGGCTTTTTGGGGATCCTGTTTCTTGTAAGCAGCAAACTGCTGGTTCCAAGCTTTTTCCCACTGTGCACCGCGTTCCAGCGCCTGACGGAAATGCGCGAGGACATCTTCAGGGATGAAGAAGCGCGGCTCTTCCGGCCAACCCACACGGCTCTTGGCGGCGTTCAGCTCCTCATCCCCTGGGGGTTCTCCGTGGGCTTTGGAGGTATCCTGGCGGGTGGGCAATCCGTAGCCGATGTGGGTGCGGCAGATGATCAACGAAGGGCGGGGATCGGCCTTGGCGGCCTGGATGGCTTGATCGAGAGCTTCGACATCGTTGCCGTCTTCGACGTGCAGCACCTGCCAGCCGTAGGCCTGGAAGCGCGCCCCACGGTCTTCTGTGAAGGACAATTCGGTGCTGCCGTCAATGGAGATGCGGTTATCGTCGTAGAGGTAGATCAATTTGCCCAGTTGGAGGTGACCCGCCAGCGAGGCGGCCTCGGCGGTGACGCCTTCCATCAAATCCCCATCGGTGACGATGGCATACACATAATGGTCAATGATCGGGTTTTCGGGGGTGTTGAAAGTGGCAGCCAGATGCGCTTCGGCCAGGGCCATCCCAACGCCGTTGGCAAAACCCTGCCCCAGGGGGCCGGTGGTGACTTCGACGCCGGGGGTCTGGCCCACTTCGGGGTGGCCAGGGGTGATGCTGCCCCACTGCCGGAAGTGCATAAGGTCATCCAGCGAAACGGCAAAGCCGGTCAGATGCAGCAGGCTATAGAGCAGCATGGAGCCGTGGCCGCCGGACAAGACAAAGCGGTCGCGGTTGGCCCACTGCGGGTTTTGGGGGTTGAAGTGCAGGTGCCGGGTCCAGATGGTGTAGGCCATAGCGGCTGTGCCCATGGGAAGGCCGGGGTGACCGGAATTGGCGTTTTGTACGCCGTCCGCTGCTAAAAAGCGGATGGTTTGAACGGCGCGCTGCTGGATTTCCTTGGGGTCGGTCATGGGGGTATCCTCCGTATAATGAAAAATTGGGTCCTTGAAACAGGGTTTGGACACCCTGCTGTAAGCGAGAAAAAATGGCGGCAGCCATTCTTATCATTTTACCATGCAGGCTAATGGCTGGTGAATTTTCATTGCTTGACATAACTTCATTCTCCCCGTAAGATTGAGCGCATGAAAATCACTCTGGGCCCTTTGACGCGAAAAGGTTGGCGCTGGATTTCAGCGGTGGTATTGACTGCCGCGGCGCTGTGGGTGGTGGGGACGGCGCAGTTTGGGCCAAAAACCGAAGCCGCAGAGCGTTCAACCGCGCCGCAGGAAGGGTTCAGTGCCCCCGGATTTACCTTGAACACGTTGGATCAGGACAGCCTGACGCTGGAGGATCTGCGCGGGCAGGCGGTAATTTTGAACTTCTGGGCCAGCTGGTGCCCGCCGTGCCAGGAAGAGATGCCGGCGATGCAGTCTGTTTATGAGACGTTTGCGGATCAGGGGCTGCAAATCGTGGCGGTGAACCTTGCGTTTCAGGACAGCACAGAAGCGGCTCAAAACTTTGTGGATACGCTGGGTCTGACTTTTCCGGTGGTGATGGACGAGGACGGCGAGGTGGCGCGGCAGTACCGTATCAGTGCGCTGCCGACCACATTTTTCATCGATGCAGATGGGGTGATTCAAGAGGTGGTCATGGGCGGCCCGCTGAGCGATGCGCTGCTGTACACCCGCGCTGAGTCCTTGCTGGAAGGGGTGCGCTGATGCTGCCGACCCTGCAGCTTGGGCCTCTTTCTATTCAAACGCCGGGGCTGATCCTTCTGGCGGCGCTATGGATTGGCGTATCTCAAGCCGGCCGCCATGCACCAAAATTCGGTTTGAGCTCAGTCATGATCGATAATATCACCCTGGTCGGGCTGCTGGTGGGAATTGTAGGTGGACGGGCGAGCTATGTGCTGCAAAATTTACCCGCCTTCACCCGCGCGCCTTTGAACATCATCGCTTTGAACCCGGAGCTTTTTGATGTGTGGGGCGGGCTTTTGGCGGCTGCCCTGGCGGTGCTAATCTACACCCAGCGCAAAGGGCTGGGGTGGGCGGAGACGTTTGATGCGCTGATGCCGGCGGCCGCGGTGGTGATGGTGGGGTTGGGCCTTTCGCACCTGGCGGCTGGAAGCGCCTACGGGCGCCCGACGGACCTGCCTTGGGGATTAAATCTATGGGGGGTTCCGCGCCACCCAACACAGGTGTACGAGACGCTTTTGGCGTTGGGGGTGGGCATTTTAATTTGGCCGCGGGAAGCAGGAAAATTGGGCGTTTTTGGTTGGGGGGTGCGGCCAGGCGGCGTTTTTTGGGGATTTTTGGCTCTGAGCGCGCTGGCGCGTATTGTTTTAGAGACCTTTTTGGCGGAACAAACGCTGTGGCTGGGTTGGCTTCCGGCCGGGCAGGTGATTGCCTGGGGTATTTTGGCTGTGGGGGTTTTTGCTGTAGGAAGGCGGCTGGTGTTTGTGGATGAACCACTTTCAGAACCAACAGGAGTGACAAATGGATAAGGTTTTGGTGAAGGACTTGTTGGTGCGCGGGGTCATTGGGGTGAGCGACCGGGAACGCGCCGAACCGCAAGATATTCTGATCAACATCATTCTCTACATGGACACTTCTGTGGCAGGGGCGACAGACCGCATCGAAGACAGCGTCAGCTACAGCGTGGTGGCGCGCAAGGTCTTTGCTCTGGTTGAAACAGCCCACCGCTACACGGTGGAAGCGCTGGCGGAGGATATTGCCCGCCTGTGCTTGCTGGAAAACAAAGTTCAGCGGGTGATGGTGAGGGTGGAAAAACCGGACGCGGTGCGCTTTGCGCGTTCGGTGGGCGTGGAAATTGAACGCGGACGCGAGTGAGCCGCGCAAGTGAATTAAATCAGTACGCTGCCCGTCTCAAAGTTCAGACGGGCAGCGTTTTCTTAGAAGGTGAAATCGTGCAGGGCAGAAATGACCTGTTCCAGGGCGGAAGTGGTGAGGGCGTTGTGGAAGGGCAGGCGCAGGAGCCGGTCGGAGACATCTTCCGTGACGGGGCAGTCCCCCGGGCGGCCGCCGAATTGCTGACCCATATCCGAAAGATGCAGGGGGAGGTAGTGAAAAACGCTGTAGATGCCGCGATCTTTAAGGTGCTGAATCAGGCGGGTGCGGATCTCCAACGAGGGCAGCAGCAGGTAAAACATGTGGTAGGCCTGCTGGGCATCTTCTGGCACGAAGGGCAGGCGTACGTCGTGTGCGGAAGCCCAGGCAGATAAGCCGGCTGCGTAGGTTTCCCAAAGACACTGCCGCCGCGCTTGGATGGTCTGCCAGGCTTCCAGCTGGCCAAAGAGGATGGCGGCCAGAATGTCGGAGGGAAGGTAGCTGGAGCCGACATCCACCCAGGTGTATTTATCCACCATGCCGCGGAAAAACCGGCTGCGATTGGTGCCCTTTTCCCGGATGATCTCGGCGCGCTCCACCAGATCGGGCTGGTTGATGAGCAGGGCGCCGCCTTCGCCGCAGGTGATGTTTTTGGTTTCGTGGAAACTTTGGGTGGCTAAGGCGCCCATGGTACCCAGGAAACGGCCTTTGTAGCGCCCAAACAGGCCGTGGGCGTTATCTTCCACCACGGGCACCTGGGCGCGGGCGGTGATTTCGAGAATGGTATCCATTTCACAGGCCACGCCGGCATAATGAACAGGGAGAACGGCGCGGGTGCGGGGGGTGAGGAGGGCCTCCAGGCGGGTTTCGTCCAGATTGAGCGTATCGGGGCGGATGTCAATGAAAATGGGCCGCGCACCGCGCAGGACAAAGGCGTTGACAGTGGAGACGAAGGTAAACGAGGGCACAATCACTTCGTCCCCCGGCTGAATATTCAGCAGAAGGGCGGCCATTTCTAGGGCGTGGGTGCAGGAGGTGGTCAGCAGGGCGCGGCGAACCCCCAGTGTGGTCTCCAGAAAGGCGTGGCATTTCTTGGAATAATAGCCGTCGCCGGAAATGTGCGCGCGGGAGAAGGCATCCTGGATGTATTCCAGTTCTTTCCCGGCCAGGGACGGGCGGTTGAAATCAATCACGGGAGCGGGCATGGCAAATTTCCCCACGGCTATTTGCGAACCAGCAGGGTGAAGTCGTAAACGGTGTAATCATGCAGCAGGGCCACGTTGCGAGAAAAATGGGTTTTGCAGTAATCAAATAAGTAGCACGGGTCAGCATAATACAGGTCGGGACGCATCTTCTCGGGGTCGGAATATTTGGTGAGGAAATTGACCGAGAAACCGCGGCGAGAACGTTCGTTCATCACCTTGAGACAATCCAAGACAAAGGGGGTCCACTCCTCGTAAGCGGCGCGCAGCTTCATGTTGAACACCCCGCAAGCCACGGCATAATCGGCGGTGGGTACCTCGGAAAGCTGGTCGGTGAAGAGGAATCGGTCTGTATCGGGGTAATCCCGCTGGCCTTGTTCGATCATGGATTGAACGATGTCATAGCCGATGTAGCGGGTGAAGGGCAGGTGGACATCCAGCATGTACCCGGCGAAGGCGCCGTAGCCGCTGCCGTAATCCAGCAGGGTGAAAGGCTGCGAGGGGTCAATGATTTTGGCGAGCTGATCAAAACGGATGCGGCGGGCATCATCAGAATTCCAATCCACACCGCGGGCGGTGGCGCCAAAATTTTCCAGGGTTTTCGCGAAGTATTCGCGAACCTCATCCAGGTGGTTTGAGGAGAGCGGTGGTTGGGTCATTTGGGGGTGTCCTTTTGTTCCACAATGTAGTCCAAAGCATCTGGACCGGTCATGAACAGCAAATCCAGAATGGAAACCTGGCCTTCGAAGGGCGGATACAGCTGGGGGTAAGAAGGGTAGGAATACTGCATGTATTCTAACGCAATCCCAGCCTGACGGAGCTTATCTTCTTCCAAATAATCACGTGCAGAGGGGCCGGAGAGGTAGTGGGTGGCGCCCAGCTGGGTGAGGATGGACAGCAGACGGTCTGTTTTGACACCGCTCAGGCCGGTGAGCTGCGAAGAGCGCAGGAAACGGGTGTGGGTGATGCCCAGCAGGCGGGCCAGGGCGACGGTCTGCGGGATGGTCAGATCGGTGAGGTAGGTGGGGCGGCTGAGATAGAAGGCCGAGAGCTGGCTGGCGTAAGCGTCAAAAAATGGGGCGCGGGCATAGTTGGTCTGCAGGGCGTTCCAATGTTTTTTGGCCCAATCGGTCTGGTCGTTGATGCGGATTTCGTGGATGGGGGTGTGTTGGCTTTCGACGCCCTTATTCAGGACGGGGATGGTGAGCCACTGCGGCCCCTGCGGGGTTTTGATGCGGTTGCGGTTGCGCCAGCCGTTCTTGTCATATTTGACGTCGTCATAAAAAACAAACACATCCGCCAGGGCAATTTGGTGAAAATACCCGCGCCAGGGGATGTAAGACGGCTGGAGGATGACCACGCGCATGGTTCAGACGTCCTTATCGGAGACCGGTGGGGTTTGTTGATGGATGACGTAGGTGGGGCGGTCCATGCTGCGGTCGAAGATGCGCGCGAGGTACTCACCGAAGATACCGAGGGCAAACATCTGCATGCCGGAGAAGAGGGAAATGATGGAGGCCAGGAAGGGAAAGCCGGGAATGCTGCCGAGGGTGAAATAAATGGCGACCACGTAGATAAACACCGCCAGGCCAAAGAGGGTGAACAGGAAACCCACCCAGCTGGCGATGCGCAGGGGAACGGTGCTGAAGCCGGTCAGGATCAAAAAGACCTGAGCGGCCAGACGGGCGAAATTGTAGTTAGAATGACCGATTTTGCGCGGCTCTTCGTGGACGGGCACGCTGGTGAAGCGGGAGGTGCCCCAGGAGAGGAGTACATCAATGATCACGCCCGGACTTTGGTAATGCAGAGAGGCGTCGCGCAGGTGGGTGCGGAAGGCGCGGAAGGCGCTGATTTCGCTGACGGTGGGAATGCCCATGACGAAGGCGAGCACTTTTTTGGTGAGGCGGGAGAAGAGATTGCGCCAGAGGGCGTGTGGAAGCTTGCGGGGAAAGCCGTAAACGACATCATAGCCCTCGTTTAATTTGGCCAACATGGCGGGGATTTCAGACGGGGGGTGCTGGAGGTCGTCATCCATGGTGACGGTGACGGCAAAGCGGGCGCTGCGCAGGCCGCACAGCAGGGCGTTGTGCTGTCCGTAATTGCGCATGAGGTTGATGCCGCGCAGCCAGGGGTAAAGCTGGCAGAGGCGCTGAATTTCTTCCCAGGAGGCATCCCGGCTGCCGTCGTTGACCAGAATGACCTCATATTGACCGGCTAAAGAGGGCAGTTCGGCGGCCAGGGCCTGAACCAGCAGGGCCAGGGAGGGCTGGCTGTTATATACCGGCACCACCACGGACAGCGATTCGACCGGCAGGGCGGAAGTTCCAGCTTGGGTCATGGCTGCTTCCTTTACTGGGGACATTCGATCTGTTCGCGCGCTCCAGCCAACGCCTGAGCGTCGGCGCCCTGGGGAGCCGTTTTGGCTTCCAAACGGCTCAACAAGCGGCAGAGGGGGCTTTGCAGGCTGTGGGCGAGCTGGTCGGTCTTGACGGCCATATCTGCGGCGGGCTGCCAACGCCCGGCACGGGCGTAGCCTTCGACAAAGAGCATGTATTCAGAAGGCTCAGCCGGCTCAAAACCTTTAGAAAAAGCCTCTTCACCCAGGGAAACCACCTGCTCCCAATTGCCGGTCTGGCGGGCGAGATCGGCTTTTTGATAATAATAGCACCAGCCGTGCTCAGGCTCTGCGCCGAAGATGTGGGCAGGCGGGCTGGCGGGAGAGGCGGGATCCGGGATGACCTGATTGAGGTGCGAAATCTTGAGGGCTTTGCGGACCTCGCGCGGCAGGATGGGCAGGTCGTCATCGCGGCTGGGCGAAAGCAGGCGCAAACAGCCCGGCGGCGAGTAGAAATAGACCAGGGCCTGATCGGTGCTGCTTTCAAAGCGGGCGCTGCGGTATTCCTGCACCACCGGCAGACCTTTTTCCAGAGCGGGAATGGCCGCGCCCAAACGGACTTCGGTGAAGGCCAGGAAATAGGGCAGGGTATTGGTGTGGTTATCGGGGGCGTAGAGCCAATTGAGGGGGGCGGTGAGGGAATTGTCGCTGTAATAGATCAGCGGCATTTTCTGAGTGACCAGGAGGGTGTTGGGTTTGAGGGCGGGGGCACGCCAGGAAAGCTGCCAGAAGAAATCCTTCTGGGTGATCCATTCGCGCCGGTAAGAATTGGCGGTTTCAAAATTAGACCCCACGGCCATGGCCACAACCAGCGACAGCAGCACCACGCGCTGAAGGTGCTTGCGCAGCAGCCATTCCAACAAGCCCACGGCGAAGATGCAGCTGCCCAACATAAAGGCCAGGGAGAAACGATCCCAGGGGAACTGCACGCCCAGGGGCAGGTTGGTGATCCAAAACGGCCAACCGGCAAAGAGCATGGCCAGGCCGCCGACGATCATGGCCTGATGCGACCAGGCTACGCGCTTGTGCGGTTCGGCAGATTCTTCGGGCAGGAAGCGCAGTACGGCCAGCAGAGTGAGGAGCAGACTGGCTGTGGTGATGAGCCAGAAGGCAGCGCCAGAGACGTTGGCAAAATCTTCGAGGGCGGGGAAGCGAAAAGGCAAGGCCCACACCAACCAGGAGGAGGTGAACACATCCTGCACCACCCGGTAGAGCAGACCGCCAGCGGCAGCTACCGGACTGGCGGCAGCGGCATCAATCAGCTCGGGCTGGTAGGTGGGGAATTCAAAGACGAACACGCGCCAGATCAAGAAGGCCAACATGGCTCCCAGGTAGGGCAGCCAATGGAAAAACGCGGATTTGGCGCGCTCTTTCCAGGTGGGGATGTATTCGCGCAGCACCAACCAAAGCAAAATCGGGCGGATAAGATCCAGGCCGACATAATACTCGGTGGAAAAAGTGCAGAGGGCAAAAGTGAGCACGCCCAGGACCGTCCACAGCCAGCGGCGTTGGGGTTGGCGGACGGCGGCCAACATGCAGCCCAGGGAAAGAATATAACTGGCCAGGAGGATGAAGCCGTTGCTGTACACCACAGAGATGGGCTGCTGCTTGAAGCCGGGGAAAACGGCAAATAAAACCGCAACCCAGGCGGCGGCCATGCGCCGTTCGGGCCAGATTTTTTGCACGGTCCAATATACCGCCAGGGCAGTGAGCCAGCGCGTGACCAGGCCGAAGATCTGCCAGGGGAGGGGGGAGGTCTGGAACAGGGCGGTGGTGATGACGTAAATGCCCGCCAGGAAGGGACGGTCGGAAGAAAATACCTGAGTGAAACCGGCTGGGCCTAAGGTGTGAGCGAACCAGACCATGGGCCAATCATCCCAATAGAAACCCAGGGCGGAAGCCAGGAGCCCATAGGAGGCGATGCAGAGGATGAGCAGGAATGCAGGAAAGCGCAGCCAGGACCAAAAGCGTTTAAACACGCGAAGAATGACTCCTTGCGGCAGAGCCGGTGATCTTGAAAAACGAAACGGGCAGCCCAGTGAGGAGTGCCCGGAGCAGGTGAGCTCAACGGGCCAGGGTTTGCCGCCCGACTTCGAATTTTACCATGAGATTGGAGCGGTGAGCTTTAACCGCGGGGGATGGCCTGAATGTCGCGCAGGAAGTTGTCCACCTGCTGTTCGTAGGCAGTGGGATTGGTCCAGAAAGATTCGGCGTGTTCGGCCTGGGGGGCCAGGTAGATGCGGGTGAGCCGACTGTTTTTGGCCGCGGCCAGCAGGGCGATGGACATTTCTTTGGGGACAAAAGTGTCTCGATCCCCGTGAATCAAGAGGATGGGCGCCTCAATTTCCGGCATTTCTCGCAGGGGCGACACTTTGCGGAAGGCCATGCCGGTGAACGCCCAGCAGATCATGCTGGAGACGGGAAGCAGCGGAAAGGCAGGCAGGTGAAATTCGTTCCGCAGGCGGTAAGCGAGCAGTTCATTAAGATCCGAGAAGGGGCAATCCGCGATGACAAAAGAAATCCGCGGGTCGAGGGCGGCGTGCTGCAAGGACAGGGCGGCTCCCAGGGATTCCCCAAAGACGCCCACCTTGCCGCCGGTGCCCAGCTTGTCGTAGGCCCAGGTGACCACGGCTTTAAGGTCTAATTTTTCGTAGAAACCAAAGGTGGTGTTCCACCCGCCAGTCTTTCCGTGGTGGCGCAGATCGTAGATAAGCACGTTGAAACCGCGCTTGCGGAACATGGGCGCGTATTTCACCATGCCGAACAGGCTGTATGTGAAGCCGTGCGAAAGGACAACGGTTTTGTTGGCGTTGGGATGCGGGATATAGATGGCGTTAATCAGGTAATTGTGAGGCGAGCGGATTTTGACATACTGCTTGGGCCAGCGGTTAAATTCTACCTCGTCCAGTTTGCCGTGGCGGACCTCAAGTTCATAAGTTTTTTCGGAAGGGATGACATTGGGCAGCACCACACGCCCGGCAAAGTATAAGCCAGCTCCCAGAATGACGGCGAGAAGCCCGATGAAGATCCAGATCACGAAAGAACTCATTTTGCCCCCACTGCTGGAAACCTAGAGGTATTTTTCATTGGTACTTTTAACCGGCCTGATTTTAACCGTCTTTCGGAAATTGGGGAAGGTGCGTTGACGGATGAGATGAAGAGGTCTAGACCTGTCTGGAGCGGATTAATTTGAACAGAGCCGACAAGAAAGGCCAGGGGTTTAAAGAAGCCATGAGGAGGATGTTTTCACCGATCGTGGCATCTTCGTTGAGAAACCGAAAAAGGCGATGGATGGGATTGTGCATGAAGAGGTCGGTGAAGATCCCCTTCATTTTCGGCCCCTGACGCTGCATGAGCTGGAGCATGATGCGGTCGTTGAAGCGGGCCAGGGCTGGGTCGGCGGGGATGTGGAAGGGGTGGTGGTGTTGGGTGAGGGAACGCACCACGGCGGCGGAATCGCGCTGGATGCGCAGGAAGGCGTAGCCGGTGGAGGGCTTGACGCGCCCGCCGATGGTGCCAATATTGAGAATGCGCTGACCCGCGCGGCGTGGGAAGGGCTGATCGGTCATGGGGATGACGCCGGATTCCTCGGCCTCGATGCGGTAATGGGTGAGCTTGAGCACGTCCTGAATGTAGGCTTTCAAGGCCAGATCATATTCGGCAGGGGGGAGCAAATCTGCTGAAAAGAGGGTATATTCCACCAGGGCTTGACGCGGAGAGAAAGGCAGGATATAGACAAAGCGCATCACGCCGTGCTGGGGCGTACGGAAATCAAACATGGTCGGGCGCTGGGGGTTAAAGACATCCGTTTCGGTTTCAATTTCCCAGCCTTTGAAATGCTGTTTGACATCGTGATAGCGAGGGTCGGTGATTTTGAACTCGGAGGAGCGAAAGAGGCTGTTAAAGACCCACTCCGCGGCATAGGTTTGGCCGCCAGCGGTGACCTGGGCGTGCTGGCTGCCGTCCTGCACGGATTCGACCGGGGCCTGGAGAAAGGTCACATTGGGGAGGCTGCGCAGGGTTTCTTGGGCGTGGCGGTAGAAATCAATGCCGCGCAGCATGTGATAACGGAAGGGAGCCAGAGCGTAGGTGTGGGAGAAACTTTCGGACTCAAAGGCAATTTCATCCCAGGAGCGGTAAAGAATGGGCTGATAGCGGCTGGGTTGATCGGACCAAAAACACCAGGTGCGGTCATTTTGTTTCTTCTGCTCCAGGTCAATGATCAGCATGCGTTTGTCGCGCAAGGGACTGTCGGCCAGGTGTAGGGCCAGGCTGAGACCCGCCGCGCCGCCGCCGGTGAAGATATAATCATAGGTTTCGGTGTGATTTTGACCCATCTCATCCTTCCTGTGGGTTAGCCCAGCCAATCGACGATGTAGTCCTCTAGATTATCCATGTCCACTTCGTTTTCTGCCTGGGTTTTCCAGCGCACAGAGATTCCGGCTTCGTGAACAGTAGAAGGGTCACCGGAAACGAGGGGATGCCACCATTCCAGGTCTTTACCTTCGGCCAGCAGCCGGTAAGCGCAGGTTTTGGGCACCCACTTGAGCTGTTGGACGAGGTCAGGGTTGAGCACCAGACAGGTGGGCATGAGCACGGTGCGCTCATGGTAGGCGGTGCAGCGGCAGCGCTGGGTATCCAGCAGGCGGCAGACCACATCGGTGTAATAAATCTCACCGGTCTCTTCGTCCTGGAGCTTGTACAGGCAGCAGCGCGCGCAGCCGTCGCACAGGGATTCCCATTCCTGCGGCGACATTTGTGCCAGGGTTTTGATTTTCCAGAAAGGTTGGGTGGGGGTCATGGGGCGAACTCCAGGGCGGCGCCGACCTGAAGAGGCCGGGCGCGCTGGCCGAGTGCGGTTTGAATGTGTGCGATGGCGGCGTCACCGGTGCAGTGAGCCGGGGAGAGGGTTTGAATGGGAAGGGCATTGAGCGCGGTGAGAGTGTCATCTACGCTTTCGGGCGAGGCATCTTTGAGGTGGAAACCACCGCCAACCCAGGCGAAGGGAGCTGAATACTGCGCGTAGGCACGCTGGGTGACGCGGACAATGCCGGGGTGGGCGCAGCCGGTGAGCAGCACCTGGCTGTGCGGGAAGCGGGTGATGAGGGCCTGTTCGGGAGTGTTTTCAGAAATCTCGCCGGTGGTGTACCAATCTCCGACCAGATGCGCGGGGGCGGTGATTTCCTGATACGGCCCCAGGGCCTGAAACCGGGCTTTGTAGGCCTCGGGGGTGGCGGCTAGAAAATAGATTTTTTCCGGCTGGGCGCCAGCCTGGATGAGCCCGGCCAGGCCGTCGGTGTGATCTTCGTGAAAATGGGAGAGGAAAACGCGCTGGATTTGGGTGGGAGAAATGCCCAGGGCGGCCATGTTGTGCAGCAGGGTGGGGCTGTCGCCGCCGGTGTCGAAGAGCAAGTTCAGCCCTTCTTGTTCCAGCAGGGCAGAAAAGCCCCAGGCTTCTTTGAGGGCAGGGTTGGTGCTGCGGTTGTCGTATAAAACGGTAATGCGTAGGGCGGATTTGCGGTTCAAGCGGCCTCCGGTGGATTACATTGGGTGTATTGTAGCAGAAGACTTCAGGAAGCGGGGTGAGTGCGGGTATAATTAGGCGCGCCTGACCCATCTCTTGCTACGAAAGAACGCCATGACCCCTGAACTGATGGAAGCCTCTCCCTCCACCGCTCCAGCGGAACCTGCCTCCGAGCGCCCGTTGAATCTGTTCACGGCTGCGCTGCTTCTGCTGTTTTTTCTGACGCTGCTGCGCCGGGCGTGGATCTGCGACGACGCCTATATTACCTTTCGCACGGTGGATAATTTCATCAACGGCTACCGGCTGACCTGGAATGTGACCGAACGGGTGCAGGTGTTCACCCATCCTTTGTGGATGTTTTTGCTGAGCTTCTTCTATTGGATCACGCATGAGATTTACCTGACCAGCCTGGCGATTTCGGCGGCGGTGACCGCGGTGACGCTGGGGATTCTGACGCGCAGTCTGGCTAAATCGGCCTGGGGTGCGGGGCTGGCGGTCTTGGGTCTGACGGTTTCGAAAGCCTTTGTGGATTTTTCGACCAGCGGCCTGGAAAACCCACTCAGCCACCTGCTGATTGTGGTCTTTTTTGTGCTGTTCTGGCGCATGCCGTCTGGGAAAAACAAGGCCTTCTGGTTATCGTTTACGGCCTCGTTGGGGATCCTAAACCGGATGGACACGGCCCTGGTGTTCTTACCGGCGCTGGTTTACACCTTGTGGGAACAGCGCAAAGTGAAAAATGTGCTGTGGTGGATGGCCGCGGGGCAGATTCCCTTTTTGGTGTGGGAGGCTTTCGCCGTATTCTATTACGGGTTTCCCTTCCCGAATACGGCCTATGCCAAGTTGAATACGGGCATCCCCTCCGGTGAGTATGTGCAGCAGGGGCTGCTGTATCTGCTCAACTCGATCCAGTTTGATCCTATCACGCTGCTGCTGACGGCGGCGGGAGTGGGTGCAGCGGCAGTGCAGCGCGACAAGCGCGGGCTGCTTCTGGCGGCGGGCATGCTGGCGTACCTGGCGTATGTGGTCAAGGTGGGCGGTGACTTTATGAGCGGGCGCTTCCTGACCGTTCCGCTGATCTGCGCGGCGATTCTGCTGGTGCGCTTGGATTTGCGAAAGGTGCAGCCCTGGGCAGCGGCGGGGTTATACGCGTTGGTGCTGTTGGTGGGCCTTTCGGAAAAGAATGCCACCCTGCACATTTCCGATTATGGTGAAATTGACCGCGGGCCGGTGCACGTGGGCAGCCACGGCGTTTTGGACGAGCGTATGCTGTATTACGGCGGCACCGGTTTGCTGAACGCGGAACGCTTTTTACAGCTGCCCGATTTTTATTGGGGACAGTACGGTGAGGCTGCCAAGAACGAAGGCAAGGTGGTGGCGGATAACTACGGCATTGGGCTGTATGGGTTCTTCGCAGGGCCGGATGTGTATGTGTTGGACCGGCTGGCTTTGGCAGACCCGCTGCTGGCGCGTATTCCGGCCAAACGCATGGTGAATTGGCGCATTGGCCATATGGAGCGGATTTTGCCGGAGCGCTATCTGCAATCACTAATGCTTCAGGAAAATAAGCTGGAAGATGCACAGCTGCGTGAATATTACGACAAGCTGCTGCTGATCACCCGCGGCAGCCTGAGCGATCCGCGGCGCCTGGTGGAAATTTGGAAGATGAACACCGGACAGTACGAGCACCTGATTCAACGGGACGCTTACCAATACCCTGGAATGCAGCGGATTTCCGCCGAGGCGGTGAGCACCGTATGGGCTAACGGCACGGACTGTTCGATGGGAATCGTGATGGACGACAGCGGGGTTGAAGTGCAATTCCCAGAAATCCTCCAGGCCGCGTGGATGCAGGTGGGGGCGGACCACAACGATCAGTACGAGTTGGTGTTCCTGAAGGCTGGAGAAGAACTGGCGCGAATCCGGGTCGGGACGGCCTATTTGAGCGAGCCGGGGGGCCTTTCTGCGCGGGTGACGGCGGTGCCGGACAAAGCCGTGCGTGCAGGCTACGACCGCGTGCGGGTGCTGCCGTTGGTGGGGAGCGACGAACGCTACTGCCTGGGGACGCTGATCCCGCTTAATCCTTAGACGCAGATAACAGCTGATTGAGCCAGCCCGAAATGCCCTGGGCTGGCTTTTCTGCGTTCACCTGCCCACTCTGACCGTGAATCATCACCGAAAAATCCTGCTGAGCGAAGCGATAGCGGGTCAACCAGACTGGGATCAAAATTAATTTAAACGATTCGATGAACATGCGGCTGGAGGAGACTGTGAGCTGACCGATGGACTGGCCCCGTTCGGCGCGAATATCCTCCTTTTCTTTCTCCAGTGCCATCGCCCGCGCTTGCAAAGAGGCTTCTGCGATGGGAATCTGGTAGGTTTCGGCGGGCCAGTGCGAGAGATATTTGGTGTGAAAGGGCTGAATGGTGTCCAGGCAGGTGCTTTCGAGGGTGGGGCGGTGGACGGCGGGCAGGGAACGGGTGGCTGTGACGAGCACATTCTGGCGTGAAACGGGGTGATCTTCGGCGGTGCTCACTTCGCTAATCATCAGATTGATTGCATACCGGCTTTGGATAAAGCCGCCGAAATTGAAGGCCCATACCGGCAGGTAGACACAGCGGGCGGGCAGCACCTGGGGCAGGGTGTCGAACTTCTGCTGCTTGAACCACAGGATGAGGGCTTTGCGGGCCTTGTTTTCAGAAATCTGAATGGGGACGACCGCGGTGGGCGGGATGATCTCGCGGGACTGCGTGTTCTGGACGACGTAATTACTGCCGCAGTAGGGGCAAACCATGCTTAACTGCTGAGGGGTGAGCAGAAAGCTGGCGCCGCAGCCCTGACAATCGAGTACCTGGGTGGCGGTGGGTTGACTGAACCCGCGCGCAGTGGCCAGGGTGGTGACAAAGTCATGCTCCACCGCGGGCACGGAGGATGAGTGGGTGGGGGAATGAATTTCACAATATTCGCAGGTCAGGCTTTGACCGTCGGGAGAATAGGTCATGCGCCCGCCGCACTGCGGACAGGTGAAACGATCGGCTTGCGGCCTTTGCAGATCGGAAATTGGCTTGGGCCGGAACTGGTTGGGGTCAATGACTTCCTGGGCGTTAAGTTTGCCCTGCAGGATGGCCAGCTTTTTCCTGGCGCGCATGTCGGTGGGGTCCTGGCTCAGGAGGTCCTGCAGCAGGAGGACGGCCGAGGGTGGATCGGCGATTTCGCTCAGCCAGAAGAGGGCCTCGCTGCGTTCTGAGAGGGGCGGATCGAGGCGCAGCACCCATTCCAAATAGAAACGGGCTTCCTGCACTTCGGCTGCCTTGGCCGCGGCACGGCCTCTGAGTAACAAATCCCGTGTGCCATCGCTCATGCGGAAGATCTCCTTATGATGGTGATTTTAACCGAGAAAGGACAAGGGCGGGGGAAAACCGGGAGGGAAGTCACATGGAGGCGGGAGAGGGGCATGGTAAAATCTTAAAGGCTGCCCGAATGGTGCGGCGCCAGGTTTCGAAAAAATTAACTTTACAAGAGCTGAGGATCATGACCCAACGAAAGATACGCGTGCTGTTTGTCTGTACCGGTAATATTTGCCGCTCTCCGATGGCTGAGGCGGTGTTTCAGCATTTGGTGAACGAGGCTGGGTTGACTGACCGGTTTGAGATTGCATCGGCAGCGATGACTTCCTGGGAAGTGGGTGAGAAGATTCACCCCGGGACGATGGCGGTGCTGCGGGCACATCGGGTGGACTTTCGTCAGGAAAAACGCGCCCGGCAGATCACGCTGGATGATTTTGATACCTATGATTTTGTGGTGGCGATGGATGAAATAAACCTGCGCGAGATGGCGCAGATTGGCAAGACAGCCCCGCGTTTGCTGGAATTTGCTGAAGGCAGCAAGGTGCTGAACGTGCCTGATCCCTATTATGACCACAATTTTGAACGCAGCTACCAACTGATCAAAACAGGCTGTCAGGCACTGCTGCGCAAAATCCGCGAACAAGAGAAGTTCTAATGTCTGCGCCGGACGGCTTAACCCTCCTTCGTCATGCGCTTGCGCGCTGCGGGGACGGCACGCCAATGACAGACTGCCAGGCGATGGGCACCGGCAGCGGCCACCGCCTGATACGGGTGGAGACGGAGCAGCGGCTGTATTGTTTCAAGTGGAACCCCAACCCTCCGGCAGGGATGTTTTTGGCAGAGGCTGAAGGGCTGCGAGCGCTGGCCGAGACGCACAGCGTTCGGATTCCGCAGGTGTACGCGGCAGACCAGGAGGAGTACGGTCTGGGCTGGATTCTCATGGAGTGGATTGAGACCAGCCGGTGGGGAGAAATGAATTGGGAAGGGCTGGGGGAGAGTCTGGCGCAGATGCATACCTGGGGGGCCGGGGGGTACGGGTTTTCCGGGGACAATTATCTGGGGGCGGCCCTGCAGCGCAATGCATGGAATAGGGATTGGGTGCAGTTTTTTGCTGAGCAGCGCCTGGGCTTTCAGCGCGATTGGGCGGCGCAAAACGGCTGTTTGCCGCCGGAACGTGCCCGCCGTCTGGATTGGCTGATCGCACACCTGGGGGATTTCCTGGAGGGGGTGCCGCGCCAACCGGCGCTGCTGCACGGCGACCTATGGGGTGGGAATGTGCTGGCGGGGCGGGCCGGTGAGGCGGTACTGATTGACCCGGCGGTGTATTTCGGCGACCGTGAGGCGGAGATCGCTTTCACAAAGCTGTTTGGGGGATTTTCGGCGCGTTTCTATCAGGCTTACCAAAGCGCGCAGCCGTTGGATCCCGGTTTTCACGAACGGGCGGATTTGTATAACCTGTATCATCTGCTGAACCATCTGAATTTATTCGGCGAAGGTTACGGCGGCGCGGTGGATGCGATTCTGCGGCGCTATGCCGGGTTGGTGGGGACAAAGCGATGACACGCTTGCGGTGGGCGCGTTTGTGGATTGGAGGGGTGCTGTTTTTTAACGTTCAGTGCGCCCTGGCGTTTTTGATCCAGCCGCAGGCGTATGTGGGGGCGTTTGAGCTGCAAGGCACGGCTGGTGAGGTGATGGTGCGCAGCATGGGCATTTTGTTCTTGATGTGGAACGTGCCGTATGCGTTTGCACTGTTGCACCCGGTGAAAAACCGCCTTTCACTGCGGCAGGCCTGGCTGATGCAGGCGATTGGCTTGATGGGCGAGGTGGTTTTATTGGCGACCTTGCCGGAGGGACACGCACCTTTGCGGGCGACAACTGCCCGCTTTATCTGGTTTGATGGGGCGGGTTTGCTGGCATTGACGGGGGCGTTAATGATCACAAGGTCTGGCAAGGAAGCGGCGCAAGAGAAAAAGTAACGGCTCAGGGTAACCTGAGCCGTTGAAAAGCGGAGGAAAGCAACTGCTGCTGAAAGGACTTTATGCAGAGGCTGTTTTGCTGCCTTTGAACCAGGTCTTCCATTCGCGCTTTTCCCAAACCACCAGGAAGGGGGCGGCGATGAAGATGGAAGAATAGGTGCCCATGAACAGACCGACCAGCAGGATAATGGCGAATTCACGCAGGGTGACGCCGCCGAAGAGAGCCAGAGCCAGGAGCATGAACTCGGAGGTCATCAACTGGGTGTTGATGGAGCGCTGCAGAGTCTGCACAATGGAGTGATTGGCCAATTTTTCGAAATCCAGCTTGCGGAAGATGGCGCTGTTTTCGCGGATGCGGTCAAACACCACGATTTTGTCCTGGACGGAAAAACCGATGACAGTGAGCAGGGCGGTCAGGAACAGCGAGTCGATCTGCCAGCCGAAGAAGTGCCCGCCGATGGCGGAAATACTGAGCACCACCAGACCGTCGTGGAGCATGGCGATGATGGCGCAGACGCCGTAGCGGAAGGCATGGGGGATGCCGCGGAAAGCGAACGTGATGTAAAGAATCACGCCCAGGGCAGCCACTGCCACTGCCAAACCAGCGCGGCTGGTGACTTCTTGACCGATGGTGGGGCCGACCGAGTCGAAGCGCAGGACGACGGGTTCTGCGCCGAAGCGTTCAGTCATGGCCGAGATGATGCTGGCGCGGGTGTCATCATCCACGAAAGAAGAGCGGATGATGAGGATGTTATCGCCGCTGGTCTGGACATTGGTGTTGGTGATTCCCAGTTCCTCGTAGAGCTGGATGACATCGGCAGGGGCAGGGGCAGCGATGGTGTCAAATTTGACTTCGAGCAGCAAGCCGCCAGTGAAATCGATGGCCAGGGGCAGACCCATGACGGCCATGACAATGAGACCCGGCACGATCAGCACTAAGGATAAAGCAAAGAAGAGATAACGTTTCCCAAGAATATTGAGCATTTTTACAACCTCCTAGGCGCCATACCAGCGGGCAGTCTTGGTGATTTTGAGGCCATCCACGGCCAGACCCAGGTAGGTACGGGTGATCACGATGGCACTGAACAGGCTGATGGCCACACCCAAAGCCAGGGTGAGCGCAAAGCCTTTGACCATGCTGGCGCCGAAGGCAGAGCCAAACCAGAAGAGGATGGCGCTGGTGATGAGCGTGGCGATGTTTGAATCGCGGATGGACGGCCAGGCGCGTTTCCAGGAGATGTCCATAGCCTGTTTGAGGGTACGGCCGGCGCGAAGCTCTTCTTTCAGGCGTTCAAAGATGAGAATATTTGCGTCCAGCGCGCCGCCTGTTGATAGCAGGAAGCCAGCAATGCCTGGGAGCGTGAGGGTGACCGGGATGAGCTTATAGACGGCCAGAGTGATCACGGCGTAGCTGATGATGGCCAAAATGGCGATGGCACCCGGGAGGCGGTAGTAGATGGTCATGAAAAGGATGACCAGCAGGAAACCGATGAGGCCAGCCAGGATGGACTTATTCAGCGAGTCCTGACCCAGGGTGGGGCCGACAACGCGGGTTTCCACCACTTTGAGGGGGATGGGCAGGGAACCATAGCGCAGGGTAATGGCCAGGTTGTTGGCTTCTTCGTAGCTGAAACCATTCTGCCCGCCAGAGATCTGGCCGCGGCCTTCGGTGATGGCCGATTCAACGCGGGGGGCGGAGACAATTTTCTTATCCAGAACGATGGCCAAGAATTTGCCGACGTTCTTGCTGGTGTAATCGGCGAAGATGGCTGTGCCGTCATCTTTCAGCTCGAAATCAACCACGTATTTGCCCAAAGCATCAGTGGTGACCGAAATCGATTTGATTTTGTCACCGGTCATGACCGTTTTATAAACTTTTTCGGGCGTGGCTGTGGCGTCAGCGGGCTGGGGTGTGGCTTCAGCATCCGGCACAACGAGGGTGCCCTGAGCTACGGCGGTGCGGCCGGCTTCCACCGTTTTAACAATGGTTTCTTCGGTGGTGAGGGTGGGTTCCGCGCTGGCCTGGGGATCGGCAGGGGCGGCAGAAGTGTTCTGTTCCGTCTTCAGCACCGTACCGTCGGGCAGGTATTCATCGCCTAAATCCACGAATTCAAGCTGGCCGGTTTCTTTCAGCGTGGCGACCACTTCTTCGGGATTCTTGAGGCCGGGGAATTCGCCCATGATGCGGCGGTCACCAGCAACCTGGAATACGACCTCACTGACACCGAGGCCGTTGGCACGGTTTTCAAGAATCTGCCGGGCGGTTTCCAATTGGCCGGCGTCAACCACGGCGTCAGCGGCGACATCGGCTTCCAAGAGGACCTGAAGGCCACCTTGCAAGTCTAAACCAAGCTGTAAATTACCGGGGCGGGAAAAATCACCGATCTTTAAGGGCTGTTCTTTCGGGATATCCACCCAAATGGCCACCCCCAACAAGATCACAATCAAAACAATGTTTACTAAGCGTCGACTCATTCGTCAAAGGCCTCCGATTCAAACAAATTCCAGCCGTTGGCTGGCGGGGTAGGGACGATTATACCCCCGATGAGAGGGAATGAGTAGGGGAGCGGAAAAGCGGGGAATTAATGGTGATTGGCGTGCACCAAAAGGTTGATCTGGTTGGGGCTGCCCAGGAGGGCCAGGTCGCAGCCAGCGGTCAGGCGCAGCGCACCCTGGGGATGATAGACACGCTGGCCGTTTTGAATGATGAGTACGATACTGACCTGGTACTGGTTTTCGACCTCTTCCACGGTTTTACCGATCAGTGCTGAGTCAGATTGTAAGACAAATCGCGCCAGACTGTTGGCCTGTCCGTCAATGGTGATGGGCGGGGTGATATCCACATTGGCGGCGGAGGCAGCGAAAACGGGAGCGGCCATGCCGGTGGCGCTGAGGGCTTGAAAACCAAACTGCTCCTGTAGGGCGTGAGCGAAGTCGTCATCGAAAATGCGGACGATGACCTGGATATCGGGGTTCATACTGCGTGCTTTGAGGGCGATTTGCAGATTGAGGCTGTCATTTTGGGTGCATAGAACGATGGCGCGGGCGCTCGGAACTCCGGCGCTGGCCAGCACCACCTCGCGGCGGCCGTCATCTTCAATGACGGGAATGCCCAGGGCGCGCACAGATTCCATCAGATCACGGTCGGATTCGATGGTGATGACGGCCACGTCCTGTTCCATCTCGTGCAGTTTATGGACGACGCGGTAGCCTAAGTGGCCTAAGCCGATGAGCACTGTGTGGTGGTTGAGGGTAGATGCAACAGCCATTTCCCATTCCTTAACCCGGCTGCGCCGGTTGAACAGCATCACGCCAAAATCGGTTAGGCCGCGCGCCAAAAGGGCAAGACCAGCGATGGGCATGATGAAATAGAAGAGCTGCAAATACCAGCGGGTGGGAAAATCGCCGCTGGACTGCAAAAAGGTCATGGTCAGAATCTGGTAAGCGCTTTCGATGAAACTGCGGGTGGGGGTGCTGGAATTTTGTGAAAGGGCATGGAAGAGCGCCCCGCCGCCGACGACGAGGAGGACAAAAAAAGCCAGCGGAGCGCGAAACTCTCGGAGCAGCAAGAAGGTGTCGCGCAGACTGGCTTTCCATTTACGCCGGGTGCTGTTATGGATGAGGTCGCTCATGCCATAGAGGAATCCTGGTCATTAAGCACCGGAATGCGGACGGTCATACGGCGGATAGAATCGCGTGCGCCGGAACGCGTGCGCAGGACCACCACCGACATATCGTCGTTGGGCTGACCCTGATCCAGGCGGATGGCATCCGCAAGGATGGTATCGGCGATCTCCTGTGAGGTAGGTTCTTGATCTTCGAGGAGGGATTCCAGGAGCATGCAGATATCCAAACCCTGGCCGATGCGTGAGCCTGCCTGGAGGAGGCCGTCCGTATAGAGTACCACGGTGGTGCCGGGTTCCAGGGGAATTTCGGTGATGGCGGGGCGGATGTTGCGCGAGCCGCCGATGGCAACGGATTCACCTGAGAGACATTCGATGCGTTCGCGCTGGGCGATGAAGATGGGTGTGGGGTTGTTGCGCGCAATCACCAGGGTTTTGGTTTCCAAATCGGCGGAGAGCACGTTGAGGTAAGCGGTGGCGTGGCCTTCTCGTTCGGTGTACAGCAGATCGGAAGCCGCGCGCACGGCAGCGCCGTCGCGAATGCCCTCGGCCAAGAGGGAGATGACTTTGCGAACTACCAGGCTCGAGATGGCTTTGGCGCTTTTTCCAGAGGCGCGACCATCGGCGAGAACGACAGAGACCCCCCCCGAAGGGCGTTCCACAATTTCCAGCGTGTCACCGCTTTCGAGGGAGCCGTAACGATTGATTTTGGCGACCGCGACTTGAATTTCCATACTATGAATTTTACAACAAAAACTTGTAATTTGTACCAGTCATTATAGCAAGGCGGGGGCGGGTTTTTCGACAGGACGGCGGCCTTCAAAGATCAGCAGCTTGTCCGGCGGGACAGGGGCCCAACGGGCCGACCCGGCGAACCCTGCTTGTTGAAATTCGGCTTGGAGCCGACCGCGCAGGTGTTCCAACTGCTCTTCGGAACGCGCAAAAGACACGGCGAAACGAGCCAGGCGCTCAGATGGGCGGCGGCCCAGGGGGACGGCGCTGTGAAGGATCAATAATTTACCTCCGGGGCGCAGCACGCGGTAGATTTCTTGCAAGGTTGCAGGGTCTGTGATGTAGGGTGCGGGGAAGGTGGATACGACGGTATCAAAATGGGCGGAGGGAAACGGCAGGGATTGGGCTTGGGCGCGGGCGTGGCGCAAGGGCAGGCGCGCCTGCAAGAGGCGGCGGCGGGTGAGGCGAGTCATTTGGGGGCTGAGGTCGACGCCAAATGCCGAGTGATGGTCATGGGCCAGGGCCGCGAGGAGGCGGCCGGGGCCGTGACCAAGCTCTAGTACACGGGAGCCTTCGACGAATGAGCTTACGGACAGCACCCAGCGGTTCCAACGGCCCGCCGATGCCAGCCAGGCTACCATGTCATAGGCCCAGGCGAGCTGAGTGTAAAGCCGTTCAAAGAACCAAAGCAGTGTGCGAACGAGAAATTGAGTGTGCACCTTGCAGATTCCATCCATTAAAAGTATAATTACCCCGTTAACATGGCTTTATGATGACTAAAGGAGAGGTTCATGGTTCCGCTTCCAAAACGTAAACTTTCAAAAGGTCGCCGTGACCGCCGCCGCGCGCACGATGCCTTGACGCCAACGGCTCTGGTGCAGTGTTCGAATTGCGGTGAGATGTCCTTGCCGCATACGGTATGCCCGAATTGTGGTCACTATGCTGGTCGGGAAGTAATTGAAAAACCCAGCGAAGATAAGAAGAAATAAACCAAACGGGCCGAAAAACGGCCCGTTTGGTTTTAAGCAGCTAAAGCGCACGGGCCAGTAAGAAGCCCAAAATGGCCACAATGACCCCCAGGTGGAGGAGCAGGTTGGTGCTGGCTAACCATCCGGGGGCAATGAGAACGATGATGTAATTTGCTGCCACCAGGGCTATGCCAATGAGGGGGAGAAGGCCTTTACGGTGGGCAAAAAAATCGGACAGCTGATCCACCCAATGAGAGAGAGTCTGCATCATTCCTCGCTTTCTTCAGCTTCGGGTTTCTTTTTGACCTGGAAGGGCTGGAAGCGGGTGAGCATTCGTCCAGGAATGAAACCCTGAATTTGCACCCCGCCGCGTACATGCTCAACGCGGCTGATTTGCCCGTGCTCGTGGAACATAGAAATGAGCTGGCCTTGCTGATAGGGCAGGTGGACATGCACCGGAGTGAGGGTTTCGTAGAGCATGGTTTCCAGGGTGCGAACGAAATCCGGCAGGCCCTGGCCGGTGAGGCCGGAGATGGGCAAGGTGTTGCCGATGGCCGCGGAAGCCGCTTCGAGAACGGAGGGATCTTTGAGACGGTCTATTTTGTTGAAGACGGTCAAGACCGGGATGCTGCCCGCGCCAATTTCTTCAAGCGTGGCCATGACGGACTGCCACTGTGCCTGGGCGCTGGGGTGGGTGATATCCACAACATGCACAAGGAGGTCGGCTTCGCTGATTTCTTCCAGGGTGGCACGGAAGGCGGCCACGAGCTGGGTGGGGAGCTTTTGGATGAAACCAACGGTATCGGTGAAGAGCACGGTGTGGCTGCCGGGCAGGTCGACGCGGCGAGTGGTGGGGTCGAGGGTGGCAAAAAGCTGGTTGGCCACGTAGACTTCGGAGCGAGCCAGCGTGTTGAGGAGGGTGGACTTGCCAGCGTTCGTGTAGCCAACCAGGGCGACCACAGGGACCTGATTGCGTTTGCGTTGGGCGCGATACCGCTGCCGGTGCTCGCGGACTTTTTCCAACTCGGCTTTCAAATTGCTGATGCGTTTGCGGATTTCGCGGCGGTCCACCTCCAACTGGGTCTCGCCGGGGCCGCGCAGACCCACGCCGCCAGTGCTGCCCGTGCGGCCGCCGCCGCCGCCCGCCTGGCGCGCCAGGTGAGTCCAAGCGCGGGTGAGGCGCGGGAGGCGGTATTCGTATTGGGCCAGTTCCACTTGCAGAATGCCTTCGCGGGTGGAGGCATGTTGTGCGAAGATTTCGAGGATGAGGGCGGTGCGGTCTGAAACCTGGACGTTGGGGCCGAGGCGCTCTTCCAGCTCGCGCAGGTGGCGGGGGGAAAGCTCGCTGTCAAAAATGACGACTTCCGCCAGGGTTTCTTCGACGAGCATTTGCAGCTCTTCGACTTTTCCGGCGCCGATATAGGTTTCGGGGTTGGGGTGATCGAGGCGCTGAGTCAGCTCGCCCACCACCTCCAGCCCGGCGGTTTTGGCCAGAAGGGCCAATTCTTCAAGTGATTCTTCGAGAGGCAGAATCGTTTGCTCTCCCCGAAATTCAACGCCAACTAAAAAGGCGCGCGACTGCGGGGCTTTGGTAGGTTCAGGTATTTTTTTTGCCATGTAGGTTTTATTTTTTCATCCACTTGACCAGGCGCTGCATGGCTTCGGCAATTCGTTTGGTTTCTGTGCCTAACGAGATGCGGATGTAACCTTTGCCGTTTTCGCCATAAACCACGCCTGGCGTCATACTGACGCCGGCCTCGCGCAATAACTGGTCGCAGAAGGCCAGGTCGTCCGTGTAGGGTTTGGGTAAATGCGCCCAAACGTAAATGGCCGCAGGGGGCGTATCGACATCAAAGCCGACTTCACGCAGGGCTTTCAGACAGATATCGCGGCGTTCCTGGTAGATCAGGTTGCGCTCTTCCAGCCAATTTTGGTCGCCCGTGAGGGCCTCAACACCTGCGGAAAAGACCGGGCCAAAATGGGACGTGTCCATCTGGCTTTTATAGGTGTCGAGATAGCCCACCACCTTGGCGTTGCCCACCGCCATCCCCAGGCGCCAGCCAGCCATATTGTAGGCTTTGGCCAGGGAGTTGAACTCAACGGCGACCTCTTTGGCCCCTGGGACTTGCAAAATGCTGGGGGCGATATAGCCGTTGAAGCAGATATCGGCATAGGGGGCGTCGTGGGCGATGACCACATGATGCTGGCGGCCAAATTCGACCGCTTTTTGGAAGAATTCCAGCGAGGCAACTGCGCCGGTGGGATTGTTGGGGTAATTCAGCCAGAGGATTTTCGCTTTTGCAGCCACCTCAGCGGGGATGGCGTCCAGATCGGGCAGGAAGCCCTTCTTGCGCAGGAGAGGTACATACACCACCTCGCCGCCTGCAATCAGCCCGCCCGCGGAATAGACCGGATAGCCGGGATCGGGAACCAGGGTGATATCCCCAGGGTTTAAGAGCACCTGGCTGAGGTTGAAAAGGCCTTCCTTGGAGCCAATTAATCCCAACACCTCTTTTTTCGGATCGAGATCTACATTAAATCGCCGTTTGTAGTATGTGGCGATGGCTTCGCGGTAGCTGGCTGTGCCGCCGATGGGAGAATAGCCGTGGGTGTTGGGCTTGCGTGCTTCACTGACCAGTTTTTCGATGATGAAATCCGCGGGGGGCAGGTCTGGCGAACCCATGTCAATGCGGACGACATCCATACCCTCGGCTTTGAGCTGGGCGATGACTTTATTGAGGGATGCAAAGAAATACGGCTGAAAATTCGCGATGCGGTTTGCAGGCTGAATGAAGTCGGTGCTTGTTTGAGAAGGTGTCAGGCTCATGTTCAGGTCTTCTTTAGGGTTGGTTTTGGGTGAGAGGGGAAAAGATGCGCGCCATTTTCTCGTCTGGCGGCTCAACGCGAATGGGCAGGAGCACATGGAAGGTGGAACCCGGGCATTTGATCTCGTCGCAGCCTGGGGATTCAACCCACACAGCCCCGCCGTGGGATTCTACGATGCCTTTGACAATATGCAAGCCGAGGCCAGGTCCGCCGCCTTTGAATTTGATCTTTCCGGAGGAGTGCAGGGCGGTGTTGCCGATGGTGCCGAATTTTTCAAAGATGGCCAGCTGATCTTCGGGATCAATGCCGATGCCGTTATCTTCGATGGTGACTTCGATGAAACCGGGTAGCTTGCGTCCGCTGAGGTGGATGCGGCCGCCGTCGGGGGTGAACTTGACGGCGTTGATGAGCAGATTGCGGAACACCTGCATCAGACGCTCAGGGTCTCCGAAGGTCATCTCGCTGCATCCGGGGAAGGAATCAATTTCCAGACGCTGATTGCGCTCGGCCAGGGCGGGCTTGATTTCGTTTTCCAACACCTGGAAGAGGCGGTTGAGCCACAGCGGCTGCAAGTTGAGTTTTAACAAATTGTTGTCAATCAAGGAGACGTCAATCATGTCATCCACGATACCACGCAGACGGCGGGTGCCGTTGGAGATGCCGGTGAGGAGGACAAAGTCGTTGGCGTCGCGCCCATTTTTCTCGCTGGCTTCGCGGAGCATGGCGGTGTAGCCGTCAATGAGGGTGAGGGGGGTTTTCAGCTCATGGGCGGCGACGGCGATGAAATCGGATTTGGAGCGGTCGAGGCGGTCGAGGGTTTGCTGCACCTGGGTGAGCTGATTGGAAACGTAAGCGATGCGAGTTTGGATCTCAGCTTTGGCGACTGCCTCATAAGCATGGGTGAAGCTGGGCATGAGGGCCGAGATCATCTGCAAGGCCTGAGCGGAGTCGAGATTCTCCAAGCAGACGCCAAGGGTGAGGTTGAGCAGCTGGCTGACAAAACCGGTGGGGCTGCTGGTGTTGGCTTCCAGGTCAGTTTCGGTGAGGGACGAGGCCCAGGCGTTGAGCGAAGGATCGATCCAACTGGGGTCTCCGGATTCGATGGCCTGTTCTAAGGCATCAAAAAACTCGCCCATTTCGTGGGTGATGCCCTCACGCACGCTGGTACCCCGCGCCAGCAGTTGCACGGCGCGGTGGAGCCAGATGGGACGAATTTTCTGAAGAAGCTCGACTTCGTGCATCATATCGAATCAATACAAGTTTACGTCAGGATCGCGGATTTGCCAATTGCTAATCGTCAGTAATCCAGTGCCATAAAGTATCGCCTACGGCCTGCAAACTGTCACTCGAAACTTTGTCGGCGGTGTCTGCCAGGGTGTGCCAGTAGGGATAATCAAAGTCAATCAAGTCCACGGCGGGGATTTCACGGCGGATAAATGGGATATGGTCGTCAATCATGCGGTGTTTGGGATCCAGGGGGAACTGACTGGCATACCCCAGACGGGCGGCTTGCTCCCAGATTTGCTCCGTGAGGGTGGGATCGGAATTGCGTTCGGGATGGATGTTGAGATCGGCATCCCCAATCATATCCACGATGACGACGGCATCGGGGCGTCCCTTCAGTTGGCTGGAGAAATATTCGGAACCGACGATCCAATTTTGGCCCTGAATCTCGCCCTGATCTTCGGCGTCAAAGAAGGCCAGCCAGATTTCAGCATCCAGATCGGCGGGCAGGCTGCGGGCCAGTTCCAGGAGCACAGCCACCCCGGAGGCGCCGTCGTTGGCACCGGGGACGGGTTGGGAACGCTGGCTGGGGTCGGGGTCCTGGTCGGCGAATTCGCGGGTGTCAAAATGGGCGCCGAGGATGATCCAGCGGCTGCCGCTGCCGCGCTGGGCAACCACATTGCGGACGGGCCGCCCCTGGACGGTGGTTTCCTGAACACGAGCATTCCAGCCGGATTCGGTGAGCGTACTCACGAGCCAATCCACCAGCGCGGCGTGACCCGGGGCACCGGGGGTGCGCGGCCCGAAGGCCAGCTGAGTTTCTACGTGTTGGTAGGCGCGTTGACCATCGAAGTGCAAGGCGGCCGGCCGATTGCGCAGATAGAGCCAGCCCAGCAGGCCGGTGAGGACCACGGCTGCTAAGGCAATCAACATATAGAGACGTTTATTCCGAAGAGGCATGGCGGCTCTCCAATGATTCCATCCAGCTTTGAAGGGAGTCCAGGCTGCGTTGGGCATACTGCGCTGCGCGCTCCCGCTTGCCGCGAGCCGGTTGAGGCAGCTCGGGGAGGATGCCAAAATTGGCTTTCATGGGTTGAAAATCTTTGAGATCGGCATGGGTGATGTAATGGCAGAGGGCGCCCAGCATGGTGTCGGTGGGCAGGGCGCGCGTGGGCTGACCCAGCGTCCAGCGAGAAAGGTTCAGCCCAGCGAGCAGACCCGTGGCAATATTGCCCATGTAGCCTTCCACGCCGGTAATTTGACCGGCGAAAAACAGCCCGGGAACCTGACGGCTTTGCAGATCGGCATGGAGCAGGCGCGGAGAGGCCAGGAAGGTGTTGCGGTGCATCTGACCGTAGCGCACAAATTCAGCCTGGGCCAGACCCGGGATCAGGCGCAAGACGCGGCGCTGTTCGGGGAAGGTGAGGTTGGTTTGAAAGCCCACCAGGTTGTAGAGGCTGCCGCTGAGGTTATCCTGGCGAAGCTGCACAACGGCATACGGGCGGCGGCCGGTGCGCGGATCTTTGAGACCGACGGGACGCATGGGGCCAAAAGCCAGCGCGTCGGGGTGGCGCAGGGCTAGGACTTCGACGGGCAGACAGCCTTCGAAGAATTGGCTGGCGCCGGCGCGCACGCCGGTTTCCAGCACCTGCTCAAATTCACGAAGTTGAATGCGCTCGGCGCTGCGTAGGGCTTCGACGAAGGTGTAGTATTCTTCTTTGGTGAAGGGGCAGTTGATGTAATCCCCGGCTTCGGGATCGTCATGCTGATAGCGTGAGGCGCGGAAGGCGACGGCGGTGTCGATGGATTCAGCGGAGACGATGGGGGCGATGGCGTCAAAGAAGAAAAGATGGTCTTCGCCGGTGAGCTGGAGCAGGGCAGCCGAAAGAGAGGGCGAGGTGAGGGGGCCAGAGGCAATGACAGCAGGGGCAGGGGGCAGGCTTTGCACCTCTTGACGCACCAAATGGATGCGGGGGTGGTTTTCGACGGCCTGCGTGACCTGAGCGGCAAAGGCCTCACGATCCACGGCCAGCGCACCGCCCGCAGGGAGAGCGGAGGATTCAGCGCAGGTGAGCAGCAGGGAACCCAGCCGCCGGGCCTCTTCTTTTAACAAACCGGAGGCGCGGTCTACCAGATTGGATCCGAGGGAATTCGAACAGACCAGTTCAGCCAATTGGCCGCTGGTATGGGCGCCGGTGGGCACGGCGGGACGCATTTCATAGAGGGTAACATTCAGTCCACGTTGGGCGGCTTGCCAGGCGGCTTCACAACCAGCCAGGCCGCCGCCGACGACGGTACAGTGGGGCATAGGGACACCTGGGATGCAAGAAGATGACCAAATTGTACCAAAATCGCTTTGAGAACCCTAAAAATTGCCCTGGTATAAAACTTGCAACGTTCAGCGAGGCGATCTATACTCATCTTACCTCAAGCAGGTGACTTATGTTTCAAATTCACGTTCCCTCTCTGCGACCGCTGACCACCGCGCATCTGGCGCAAACCATGACGCTGCTGTGTTTGCCTGTGGGCGAGCTGCGTCAACAAATTGAGGCGGAACTGGCTTCGAATCCCGCGCTTGAGCTGGTGGAAGAACGCCGCTGCCCGTCCTGCCACCGCCTGCTGCCGGATCAGGGCCACTGCCCCATTTGCAGTGCGCCGGCCACGGACTTGATGGATGAACCGATCATCTATCTTTCCCCACGAGATGAATTCTACGATGGGCCGCGTTCATCGGGTGGAGAAGGCGACTTGCCGGAAGATAATTTCAGCGCCACCTGGGAGGAACTGCCCACCTATGTGCTGCGGCAGATCGCGCCTGATTTGGAGGGGGATGAGCGCAAAGTGGCGGCCTACTTGCTGACCAACCTGGATGAAGATGGGCTGCTGGCGATCCCTCTGGTGGAGGTGGTGCGTTATCTGCATGTGCCGCTGAGCATGGTGGAAAAGGTGCAGCGCCTGATCCAACACGCTGATCCGGTGGGAGTGGCGTCTGGCAGCCCGCGCGAAGCGCTGTTGGTGCAGATGGATGTTTTGGAGGAAGTGGGCTCCACCATCCCGCGGCTGGCACGCCCGATCGTGATGGAAGGGATGGATTTGCTGAGCCGCCGACTGTACGGCGACCTGGCGCGAAAATTCCATGCGCCGCTTTCGCAGGTGCACAAAGCTGTGCAATTTATCAGCGACAACCTGTACCCCTTCCCGGCGCGCTCGCATTGGGGGGATGTGCGCCAACCCAGCGGGGCACAGCTGAACGTTTATCACCACCCAGATATTCTAATTGGATATTACAACGAAGACCCTGAAAAACCTTTGGTGGTGGAAATCATCACGCCGATCGCAGGCACTCTGCGGGTGAACCCGATGTTCCGGAAGGCGGTGCAGTCGGCGGATGAGGAAATGAAAGAGAGCTGGCGCGAGGACATTGAGAAGGCTTCGCTGTTTGTGAAGTGCTTGCAGCAGCGCAATTACACCATTCAGCGTTTGATTCAAAAAGTGGTTATGTTCCAGCGCGGGTACATTTTGCAGGGTGAAAAATACTTACGGCCTTTGACGCGCGCGCAGCTTTCCCGCGAACTGGGTGTGCATGAATCGACCATTTCGCGCGCGGTGGCCAATAAGACTGTGCAGCTGCCGAATCGGAGGATTGTGCCGCTCTCCGCGTTCTTTGATCGGAGTATGAATGTGCGCTCGGTTTTGAAAGAGATGATCGCAGACGAGGCGCGGCCGCTGAGCGATGCGGAACTGGCGGATATGCTGGCGGACCGCGGCTTTCAGGTGGCGCGGCGCACTGTGGCCAAATATCGAGCGATGGAAGGTATTTTGCCAGCCCATTTGCGGATGGGGGTGATGGCAAAATCCTTATGAGCACCGCCAGCCCTTCAACTACTTTGCAAAGCTTCCTGCGCGGGTCCAGCCTGACGTTGGAAGATGTGACGACCTTGCTGAACCTGATGCAAGATGCGGCTGTGGTGTGCACCACAAAACAGGGGCAAATTGTGGCCGCCAACCAGGCATTCCTCCAATGGACTGCTTTTTCTGAGCTGGGGGTGATGGGTAAGCCTGTGGGCGATTTGGCTAGCGGGCTGGATTTGAACGCGGCCGAGGCCGAGGGGATTGAGGTTCGGCGGGCACGGCGAGCGGCAACCAGCGTGAATGCGCGCTTGTTCCCGTTGGGGCGGGGGCGCATGTGGACGGTGGTCGTCTTTGAGGAAAGCAAGGCGCGTCAAAATGCCTTGAATTGGGATCCGCGTGAAATATACACCTGGGCGCTGTCCTTACTTCGGCAGTTGGACTGCGAGAATTTTTCGCATTGCCTGGAACAGGCGCTCGGCAACATTCAATCTGTCCTGCCGGCCAGCCATGTGTGCATTTATGAGGCCAACAGCCAGTTCCCGCGGCTGATCAAAACGCATTCCTGTGAAGCGAGTGAGGTTTTTCCGGCGGAGATTTCTACGGCGGATTTGCTGCGGTTGACTGGGCTAAGCGTGTGGCGGCCAGGGAAGCGGGTGTCAGGCGAAATTCACCGCGCGGCGCGGATTGCGGGACTGGACTATGTGGTGACGATGCCCCTGGGCCTGGAGGGAGGTATCTTCGGCCTGTTTGTGGCAGCGGGCATGGAAGAAACGCAGATGGACGCGCTGCAGGCGATGGTGGAATTTATCGCTGGGCTGCTGAGCCTGTCGCTGCAGTTGAACACCCTGCTGGCCAATTTGCGCAGTGAACAAGAGCGGTCGTTGGGACAAAACCTGATTCGCGGCGCAGTATTTGATAATATTCAAGAAGGGGTGGTGGTCATTTCTCCTGATTTGACCATTCAGGGGATTAACCCATCGGCGGAGATGATGTTGGGGTATGCGGATTGGGAAGTGTGGCAGCAGCCGGTTGAAAATATCCTGATCGGGCCGGAGGGCTTGATCCGGGCATTGCAGGATGCGGTGGAACGAGGTGTGCCGACCCTGAATTTGGGAGTGGTTTCGGTGCACCGGCGCGATGGGCTTACTATCCCGGCCCATATTCAAACCTTTCCGGTGCAGCGGGATGAGGATGTGACGGCTGTGCTGGTGGTGATGACGGATGTGAGCGAGCATGAAGAAACGCGCATACGCACTCAGCAGTTGGAGCACCGCGCCATGCTGGGCGATATTACCGCCATTTTTGCCCACGAGGTGCGCAACCCGCTGAACAACATCTCGATGGGCACACAGGTTTTAGCGGCGCGCCTGGCCTCGGATGATCCTAACCAGGATGTGATTCAGCGTATTCAAGGGGACTGCGGGCGCTTGGAACATTTGATGGAATCGGTGCTGTCCTCGACCCGTTCGATCGAGTCGTCTTTCAAACGGGTGGACGTGCAGGCGCTTTTGCAGCGCATTTTGGACCGCTGGCAGCCGCGCTTCAGCCGCGTGAACGTGCGTTCATTTTTCCAGGCGGCGCAGGATGTGCCGGATGTGTTTGGCGATTCGCGCTCGTTGGAGCAGGTGTTCACCAATTTGATCAGCAATGCGGTGGAGGTGATGGGCAGGGGGAACGGCGGCACCCTGGCCATTCACGTACAGCCGAGCGACGCCATCCCGAACCGCAAGCAGGTGGAAATCACGGTTTCGGATAACGGGCCTGGGATCCCAGAGGATTTGCAGGGCCGCTTATTTGAACCGTTTGTGTCCCATAACCCGCGCGGGACGGGCTTGGGGCTGGCAATCACCAAGCGGATTGTGACGGCACACCGCGGCAGCATACAAGTAAACTCATTTCCGGGAGGGACGGTGTTCACGGTCCTGCTGCCGGCGATGGAAGAAGACGGAGAATAAGGCATGGCGATCAGCGTATTGGTTGTGGATGATGAAGAAAACGCCCGAACCTTTTTTAAGGAAATTTTGACCCCAATGGGCTATGAGGTGCTGACGGCGGGCACATTGGCCGAGGCGCGCGAACATTTGCGGCGCGGGTCGGGGGATGTGGTTTTGCTGGATGTGAACCTGCCGGACGGGTACGGGCCAAATTTGCTGTATGAAATCTCCAAGATGCCGCTGCGCCCACCGACGATCATGATCACAGCCTACGGCGAGATTGATATGGCCGTGCAGGCGATGAAGGATGGCGCGCACGACTTTTTAAACAAGCCCATTCAGATCAACCAATTGGAGCAATCGCTGAAGCGGGCGTGTGAGATTGTCTCGATGCGGCGGGAGTTAGATCACCTGCGGCAGAGAGACCAACAGCAAGCGCAGTTTATTGTGGGGCAAAGCAAACCCATGCGAGCGATTGCCTCGCAGGCGCAGCGGGCGGCGGCGGCTTCTGTCTCGGTGTTGATTACGGGTGAAACCGGAACCGGCAAAGAGGTGTTAGCGCGTTTTATTCATTCCATTGGCCCGCGAGCTGGGAAACAATTCATCGCCATCAACTGCGCCGCGATTCAATCTACCATGTTGGAAGCGGAATTGTTTGGCTATGAGGCGGGGGCTTTCACCAGCGCGGAGCGGCGGAAAACAGGCCTGATGGAAGTGGCGGATGGGAGTATTTTGTTCTTGGATGAAATTTCATCCATGCCAGTGGATATTCAAGCGAAGCTGCTGCGGGCGTTGGAAGAGCGCGCCTTCCGGCGGGTGGGCGGCACCAACCTGATTAAGGTGGATGTGCAGATTTTGGCGGCCTCGAATCGCGATTTAAAGACGATGATCAAAAACGGCCAGTTCCGCGAGGACCTGTATTACCGTTTGAAGGTGGTGGATTTGCACCTGCCGCCGCTGCGCGAACGAAAAGAAGATGTGCCGGAGCTGATTGGCTTCTTTGTGCGCAAGTTTAACGCGCGCATGGGGGTGAATGTGCGGGATGTGTCCCCGCGGGCGATGCAAGCCCTGCAAGACTATGACTGGCCGGGGAACATCCGTGAGCTGAGCAACGCGGTGGAACGGGCCCTGCTGTTTTGCGACGAGGAAGTGGTGGACCTGGAACATTTGCCCGCGGACATCATTCAAAGCGCGGCTTAAAACTGAAAACCTGGCACGCATCTTGCATCATTGCCTCTTGAATAGAGATTCGGGAGGCAATGATGTTTTCTTTTTCTATGCACAGCTTATTTTCTACGATGGCCCTGGTGCTGTTCTCGGTGGGGGTGATCACACTCGGTGCGGGAGTGTTTGTGCTGGTGAGCCGGGTGTTGGGGCAGGACCTGAAGCTGATTGCCGAACAAACCGCACATCTGGTTAAGAAAGGACTGGCGGAGGAGGTTTCGGGCCTGGTGGGCAATGCGGCTTCTTTGCTGGACTCTTTAACCCAGCTGATTCGCACCGCTACCGGCGTGGGGGTTTTCCTGGTGGTGGCGGGGATGATGCTGATATTCCTGGCCTATGTGATTTTGCGGCAAGCCTGACTGGATAGGATGCAAGCAACCGAACGCGCACATCAAAACTATAGGAGCAATTATGCAGTTTCTTGAGTTTTGCATGGAAGTGCAAAAGTACCAGCCAGCGGACGCGGTAAGCCCCTGGCTGTCTGCATTGTGGAATGACCGTCTGGTGCGCACCTGCCTGGAGCAAACCGCGACAGCCAAACGTATTTTCGCCGACCCGGAGCGTCTGGCGGGGGGGCTTTCTTTGGCATCAGTGGCGCTGACAGCCCTGGGACTGGCGTATGAGCCAGCTTACTTGAGCCAGGCGAGCCTGCCTGAAGTGGAAGCTGGGGTACGGCAGAAGGCCATTCGCGCCTATGAAGCGGCTCTGCGCAGCGGGAAAAGCCCGAAAAATTTGGAAGAAGCCGGGCTGTTAGCGCTGGCGCTGCGTGAACGGCGGCGGGTGACGAAGCGCTGGACGGGGCTTCCGGCGGAGTTGGCATCGGGCAAAGGCGGGCGAGATGTGACCTTTTGGGCAACCCCGCTGGCCGTATTGTTTGGGCTGGTACCTGACCCCGATGAGATGCTGATGTCGCTGCCCGGTGCGCTGGACGGCAAAGAAGTCGTCTGGCTGGTGACGCATGTGCTCCTGAGTAATCCGCTTTCTGGTGAAGAACGACTGCGGCTGCTGATGGATGTATTGGAACGTTATGAACCCACCGCCTGGGTGGGATGGCTGAAGCATCTGCAGCAATTGGGGCAGCAAGTATTGGTCAATCAACTGGCGCAGATGCTGTTGGCGAGATTGCTGAATGGAAACAACGCCAACGAAGAGGCGGCAGCGGAGGTTTGGAGCGCAGAAGGGTTGGCCAAGACCGCGTATCAGGCGCAGGTTCAGGCTGCTCTGTACCACTACGCCGGGCAGCCCGACGTGGCTGAACAGCAGATCCGAGCAGCGCAAGATTCGTTGAAAAAATGGCAGGCGGCATTGGAACTGTTGGTTCGTACCGGTCAGGCGAGGCCAGCAGGGGCGCAGACCAAAGCTTTGGGCGAGATCTCCAGTGAGTTGGCCGCAGAATTGACTTTGGCCAAGGGAACGGCAGAGGTGGGCGTTGATCTGCCGGACGGTCATGCCAACCCGCTGGTGCGAATTTACCGGGCTGTGCAGCTTCGTCAGCGCGGTGAGCAAGAGGTGGCACTGGAAATGGCCGGCCGGGCCGTGGATCAACTGGTGGCGGGCGAAGGGGCGGCTTTGGAAGCAGCCCAGCCGCAGATCTGCCTGGGATGGAACGCAGTGGGGCCAGTTGACGCGCTGCTCGATCTGGGCCTGACAGAAGATGCTTTACGCCTGGCGCGGCATTTGTTCGAAGCGCGGCCGCTGGATTTGAGTCTGATCCGGCGTTTGAGCGACCTGTACGAAGACAACAATGACCTGACCCAGGCGCAGCACTATGCGCGGCTGGCGTTGATGTGGGCTCCGGAGGCAGAGGAGAACCACCGCCGGATGGGCGACCTTTTGGAGCGCGGGAAGGAATTTGAACAGGCGTTGGAAGAACGCCGGCAGGTTCTGCACCTGGCTGCTCAGCCTCAGCAAGGCGACTGGTTGGCTTTTGCGCGCAGTGCGCTGGCTGCCGAACACTTTGAGGAGACGGCGCAGGCCTGCGAACGGATTTTGGAGCAGGAACCCAACCATGAGGAAGCCAACCGCCTGATGGGGCAGGCGATGATGTCCCAAAATCAGCCGGCTCTGGCAGTGCCGTTCTTGAGCCGGGCGACTTTAATGTTCCCGGAAAGCGATCAGAGCTGGATACTTTTGGCTGAGGCTTATCAGCGGTTGGGGGATGTGCAGCGCGGGTTGGAAACGCTGCGCGCGGGGGTGCTTTCAGCACCCAATTCCAGCAGCTTGAATTTCCTGCTGTCTGAAGCGTATCTGGCCCAGGGTTCCCCCAGTGAATCCCTGCCGTATCTGCGCAAGGCGGCCAATTTACAGCCCACGTCGCTGCCCATCGCACTGAAATTGGGAAGGACGCTGACGGATCTGGGCTATTTAAGTGAGGCGCTGCGGGTTTTGGAAGAAGCCAACCGCATGTGGCCGCAAAACCCGGAATTATCCTTTGCTTTGGGGAATGTGTTCAGCGCGCAGGGCGAGTTTGGACGGGCTTTGCCTTTGTTAGAAACGGCAATCCAAGCGGCGGAGGCGCAGCCGGAATGGTTTGTGCGTTATGCCGAAAATCTACTCAGTTTTGCCAATCCGCTGCAGCGCCGCACGATGATGGAAGAGACCCCAGCACGATTGGAAACCGCGCAGGAAGCCCTGAACAAGGCTTTGCTTTTACGCCCGGACGATTTTCACACACAGGTTTTACAGGCTGAGCTTCAGCTCTTGAAAGGGGAATGGCTGGCGGCGGAGGGATTGTATCAGGAGTTATCGAATTATCCAGAGGCAGCCGAGGCGGAATGGCATGGGCGGCTGCAGGCAGGATTAGGCCGGGCTTGCGCCGAACAGGGCAAGGTGGAAGCAGCGCTGGCCTTCTTGCGCGAAGCTGCCCAGGGTCAACCGCACAACCTGCCGCTGCAGCGGCTGCTTTCCGAGGTGTACTGGCAGGCCGGGCTGACGGATGACGCTATGCAGAGCGCCAAACAGACATTACGCTTAGCGCCGAACGACCTGGATCAGTTGAGCTGGTTTGCGGAGCTTTCGGCTGCGCTGGGGAATTGGGAAGCGGGGGTTGAAGCTTTGCAAACCGCGGCCCAATTGGAAAACGATAACGGCGAAATCCGCGTGCGGCTGGCAGAGGCGCAGCTCATGGCAGGGGATATCCTGGGGGCGCAGGTTACTTTGCAGGAATTGGACTGCCTGGCTTTTGTTCAGGGAGAGCATCTGCGGCGCGCGGCGTATTTACAGCTGCGGTTGGGCAATGCTTCTGCTGCATTGGCTTTTCTACAGCATGCCCAGCAGGCAGCTCCTGAGAACCGCCAAATTCGCTTTGAGACCGCTGGTATGTTAGCGCAGGCAGGCAGTCTGACCGATGCGCTTGATTTGATCCGCACGAGTGACTCACAGCGGGCAAAAGACCCGGTGTTTTTGGTGTTTGAGGCTGACCTGCTGGCGGCCAGCGGGCGGTATCAGGCGGCGGCGGCCTGTGTGGAGCAAAGTCTGCGATGTGAACCGGCGGGGTTTATGGATTTGCAGCATGGGGTCCTGTCAGAAGAATGGCTAGCCTCCTTAACTGATCCGGTGGACCGCTGGGTGCGACTGGCGGTGTGGAACCGGGCGAATGGGGAGACGGCGCAGGCTCTAAATTACGCTGAAATGGCGCTGGAAGCTCGACCAGAAGCGCTGGAGGTGCGCGTGCTGGCGGCGGAATGTGCCTGGGCGATGATGGATGAGACCAGCGCAGCGGAATATGTGCATCTGAGCGATCTGGACCCGGCCAGAGTGGAAAATCTGCGCCGGGATCAACCCGCAGCCTGGGCGGCCTGTTGGGGGCTGACTTTGGAACATACCCTCAACGCCGGCAATGGCGAGGGTATTGACGCGGCCGAGGTGATGCAGTGGGCGGCACAGGTTGAAAATGCGAGGCTGTGGAGCGCAGCAGCGCGTCTGCAGGTGCGGGCTGGAAATTGGACGCTGGGCCGCAAAGCGATGGACAGCGCGCGCCGGGCTTTTGAGGCAGAGAAAGAGCGCCGGGCACAGGGCAAAATTGCCTTGTATGATTGGAAGCCAGCCTGCCTGCGCACGGCGGAACGGTCTTTGGTGCAGGCCTGGATGGAATTGGAGGATTGGGAGGCGGCGGCTGCGGCAGCGATCAGCGGACAGGCGCGCCAACCGGAGGAACCGCGAGCCAATTATGACCTGGTGCGAACCTTAGTGCTGGCGGTGAAGCGTTTCCGTCTGTTGCAAGAGCTGCGCTGTGTCACGCGGCTGCCTGGGATGCAAGTTTTGGGGGCTGACCGTTATGAACAGTTGGATATGGCGCTGACCCAACTGGAAGGATTGTGGCCGGACGGCGAGGTGCAGTTGTGGCGCAGCTTGGGGCAATCGCTGTTCCAGATGACCCCTCAGAATGTGCGCGGATTGGTGAACACGCTGAAGGGCGCACAGGCGGTGGAAAGCATGATTTTAATCCTGAGGCAGCTGCGCAACTGCGCTTTGGCGCTGCAAGTGGCCCAGCAGGAGCTGGACGCACCGGAGGTGGCTTTGCAGGCGGCGTTGTGCCATCAGGAGATGGAGCCGCAGGAAGGGGTGGAATTGGCGCGTGGGGTGGTGGCCCGGCGGCCCAATGATCCTTTGGGGCATGTGGTTCTGGCTTTACTGGCCGAAAAATCCGGGGATCTGCCGTTGGCGCTGGCGGCTTTGGAGAAGGCGGTAGGTTTTTGGCCGGACGAACCGGAATGGCAGGTTTGGGCGGGGCAGCTGGCGGAATCGCTGAACCAGGGCCGCTCGATGCTCCAGCACCTGGAGGCGGCGGCCGAACAACGGCCCGAAGACGCCCGTTATGCGGTGCTGCTGGCGCGCGCTTATTTGGAACAGTCGCTGCCGTTCCGCGCTTTAGAACTACTTTCGAAAGCCACGCGCAGTCACCCGGATTCCGCAGATTTGTGGATGACGATGGCGCGCACTTACCGAACGATTACCTCGCACCGTGAGGCGCTGGAGTGCGCAGAATTGGCCTGCCGCCTGGAAGCAGAATCAGCAGCCCCGGCGCTGCTTTGCAGTGAAATTTGCATGGATATGAACGACGGTTTGCGAGCGTTGGCGTTTGCCAATGAGGCCTTGCGCCGCGACCCGGCGGAAAGCAGCGCTGCACTCCTGGCGGGGCGGGCGCTAGTTTTACAAGGGCAGGAGCGTGAGTCGCTGCGGGTGCTGTCTCGATTTTTGGCGCAGCACCCTGACCAGCCAGTCGTCTTATTTGAACAAGCCTTATTGGTGGAACGCCTGGAGGGTGTGGCTTCAGCTATGCCGCTGTACCAGCGCCTGACGACCCTTGACGCGCAAAATGCAAAGGCGTTCCTGGCCTTTGGACGGGCAAAACTGACCTCTGGGGATGTTTTGGGGGCGGAAAAACTGGTGCAGACGGCGATCAAATTGGACAGCGGCCGGTACGATGCCCATTACTTGATGGGGCGCATTCAGCGGCAGATGGGGCAGCTGGATCAGGCTATATACCATTTCAGCGAGGCGGTACGATTGGCTCCGGCAGAACTGGCCCCGTATTTGGATTTGGGAGCAACATACCTTGACCGGCGGGAGACGCTGCAAGCGCTGCAAATTTACCAAAAGGCCACTCAGGTGGCTCCTGAAGACCCGCGAGCCTTTACCCAGGCAGGAATTCTGCTGCGAGATAACAAAGATTACCTCGGGGCAGAGGCCATGCTGCGCAAGGCGGCACATCTGGCCCCGGGGGATGTGCAGATCCGCAAACAGCTTGGCGCGATTATTGCACTGAACCTGGTGCATAACCCTCAGGAGGCTAAAGCCTACCCATGAACCCAAAAATTGAAACTCCTTCTGGCGGCGTTCAAATCATCGGCCGCGCAAAGCTGGTGCTGCTGCTGACGGCAGCCTTAGAAAGCCGGTCTTACCGATTTGCCCGGCAGGCGGCGGTGAGCTGGCTGGCCATTTTTCCCGGCGATTTGACCGTCCAATGGGCGCTGGCGCGCGCGTGGATGGGCGAGGGCCGCCTTGACCTGGCGACCCCGATTTTAGAAAAACTGGCGGCGCAAGATCCTGAAGATGTTCAGGTGCAGCTGGCGCTGGCCGAGGCCTACCGCGAAAACAAGCCTGAAATGGCTCAAGAGGCCGGGTATCAGGCGGCTGTTTTGGGCTGGGATTCGAAAACCAGCGGAGAGCTGCCGCAGGCTTATGCGCAGCTGCGGACTGTGCGAAAATTGATTCTGGCAGGTGAGTATTCGCAAGCAGAAGCAGGCGTCTACGCGGCGTTGGGGATGATGCCCACTTCAGCTTTGGCGGCTGTCCTGCATTTGCGCATTGCGATGCAGACACAGGACGCGGCCGCACGGCGGCAGCTGGCTCAGCTTTACCACACGCGCTGGCCGGACACACTGGTGTTTACCCTGGCTCTGGCGGATGCGGATCTGCGGGCGGGGCAAGAAGCCAACGCTGTGCAGTTATTGCATCAGGCGGTGTCCAACGATCCGGCGGCGCAGATTCCGGTGCGGCTGTGGGGAGAGACATTTCGTTACCGTCCGCTGTGGCCGGTGCGATTGGAGATGGCGTTTGATCTGCCTGTGCCAGTGGATGTGAGCGCACGACTGGGCGGGAACAACCTGGCGACAGGGGAAGGGATCGCTGTGGAAGCAGCGGCGGAAACCGCCGACGCAGCAGCCCCAGCAGAAGAAACACCCGCGACCGAAACGGCTGCTCAGGAGGGCCTGGGGCATGCGGTTGGGGATGAAAGCCCCATTGAGGAGACGGCTGAGGCGAGCGAATCCCTGGAAGAGACCTTAGAGGCTTTCGTGCAGAGCCTGGAACGCACAGAAGGCAGCTTGGATCCTGTGGCGGCAGCCCCGGAGGCGGCCCCTGCGGCGCAGGTGAGCGAGGCGAAAAGCAGCCCTGCGGTCAGCGAGGGGGTACAGGAGGTTGCCGCGGTTTTGGATCACCTGGCGGAACGTTTGCAGCAGACGGAAGCTCCGCGTGCAGATGGACGTTACCCGGTGTATGTGGTTTTCAGCACGCACACGGGTCTGGAAAAGAAGTATGGCCTGCAGACGGCGGAGATCATTGAGCGCGAAATGCAGCGCCTGGCAGAAGCAGTCAGCAAACGGCGGCATTGGAGCGGGTTGGTATTTCTGCCGGATGCGGTGAAAAGTGACGGTCCGGCGGGGATGAGCGCGGACGCAGCCGTGGATCCCTGGCAGTTAAAATTAGCTCTGACGGATTTGGATCAGGCTTTGGCGAAAAAAGGGCAGATGATTGGTGCGCTGGTGATCATCGGCGGGCCGGATGTGGTGCCGCACCACCGGCTGCCCAACCCCAGCGATGACGACGACGCTGAGGTGCCGTCCGACAACCCGTACGCCACCCTGGATTCGAATTATTTCGTGGCAGAGTGGCCGGTGGGGCGTATCCCGGGTGAAAAAGGCTCGGACGCGGGCATGCTATTGGAGCAGATCCGGCGCATGACGCGCTACCACAGCCAATGGAAGGTGACGCCTGCCTGGGTGAAACCTTTGCTGATGCTGGTGTCGTGGCTTGACCGGATTCCTTTCTTGCGGTCTTTTGCCCCAGCTTCCTCCGGCGCGCCGAGCTTTGGCTACTCGGCTTCGGTGTGGCGGCGCTCGTCGCTGGCGGCTTTTCGGCCGGTGGGGGATGGAAAAGCATTGCTGGTTTCGCCGCCGGAGTTTTCGGGCAGTTTTGAACCGAAGCGGCTGACGCATGTGGATGTGGGTTACTACAATCTGCACGGCTTGCCGGATACGGCCGAATGGTATGGACAGCGCGATTTTTCGGAGGCGCACAGCGGCCCCGACTATCCCGTGGCATTGAGCGCAAAAGACCTGGCAAAAAATGGGCGCGCGCCCAAGGTGGTGTTTACAGAGGCGTGTTACGGCGGGCTGATTGAAAATAAAAGCGAGGCGCAGTCGTTGTGTCTGCGGTTTTTATCCATCGGCAGCACGGCGGTGGTGGCTTCGACGGTGATCGCCTACGGCTCTGTGGCCACCCCTTTGATCGGTGCGGATCTGTTGGGACAATACTTCTGGAAGCACCTGCGCGATGGACGGCCAGTGGGTGAGGCGCTGCTGCGGGCGCGGCTGGATCTGGTAAAAGAAATGACCCGGCGGCAGGGCTTTTTGGATGCTGAGGATCAGAAGACGCTGATTTCGTTTGTGCTGTACGGCGACCCGTTGGCCAGTTGGGAAGGATTTCGGGCAAACGGCAAAAACATCGCCCGGCTGAAAACCGCGCCAACGGTGAACACCGTACAGGAATCGGCTGAGGCAGAGGGCAGCCTGCCGAAGGGCGTGACCAAAGAGGCGCTGCTGGAAGTGAAGCAGGTGGTGGCCCCTTACCTGCCGGGGTTGGATCATGCAGAGGTGCGTTTTGGACGGCAGCACAGCGCCAACAGCCCCAAGCAAGCCAACGGCGCCGCGGTTCCACAGAACGCCAATGGACGCGTGGTGGTGACCCTGGAAAAGCAGGTGAAGATCGCCCAGCACGTGCATCATCACTTCGCGCGGGCCACGCTGGACGCGCAGGGCAAAATTGTCAAGCTGGCTGTGTCACGTTAAATTGCGGCCGCAAGATCCTGCAAGGCCTGACACCGCTCTGGGGCAGCCCTGGAGCGGTGTGTTTTATGCAGGGAGATGGGTGCAGAATTGATTCTTAGGGGGGTCTCGTTTATAATGGGCACACTGTTTTGATTCGACTTCATGAAACCCGATTGAGGAGTGCGATTTATGGAAAAGAAATGGACCGGTGCAGATATCCGGCAGTCCTTTATTGATTTTTTCATCAGCAAAGGCCACACCTTTGTTCCTTCCTCCTCATTGGTTCCGGGGGGAGATCAGACTTTGCTGTTCACCAACGCCGGTATGGTCCAGTTTAAGGATGTGTTTTTAGGAACGGATCACAGGCCGTACACGCGGGCTGCGAACAGCCAGAAATGTATGCGCGTGGCTGGCAAGCACAACGATTTGGACGATGTGGGCCGCGACGATTCGCACCATACGTTCTTTGAAATGCTGGGCAACTGGTCGTTCGGCGATTATTACAAGGCTGAGGCGATCGCCTGGGCATGGGAGCTGCTGACCGAGGTGTGGGGACTGGACAAAGCGCGGTTGTGGACGACCTGCTTTAAAGATGATAAGGGCGACATCCCCACGGATGAAGAAGCGGCCTCGGCCTGGCGCAAGCAGCCGGGGATCAACCCGGATCAGGTGCTGTATTACGGCCGCAAGGATAACTTCTGGGAGATGGCTGACACCGGGCCGTGCGGGCCGTGCAGCGAAATTCACATCGATTTGGGGCCGGACGCTTGCGACAAGAAGGGCGTGGCCGGGCATGTATGCCGTGTGAACGGAGACTGCGCTCGCTACCTGGAAATTTGGAACCTGGTGTTTATTCAATACAACCGCATCAACGCGACGACGTTGGAGCCGCTGCCTTCCATGCATGTGGATACGGGCATGGGCTTTGAGCGCATTGTGCGCATTATGCAGGGCGTGAACTCCAATTACCGCACCGATTTAATGCTGCCCTTGATGAAAGTGGTTCAAGAGATCACGGGCCACAGCGACGCTGAACGGGACGAGAATTTCACCCCTTACCGGGTGATTGCGGATCATGCGCGGGCGGCATCTTTCTTGATCGCGGATGGGGTGGTTCCGGGGAACACAGGGCGCAACTACGTGTGCCGGATGATCATCCGCCGCGGGGCACGCTTTGGCGGGAAAATCGGCTTGACCAAGCCGTTCCTGGCGCAGGTGGCGGAACAGGTGATCGCGATTTACGGCGAGCATTATCCTGAGCTGGTACGCAACCGCACCGCTATTCTGGACAGTCTGACGCGCGAGGAAGTACGCTTTCAGCGTACGGTAGAAAGCGGCCTGAGCGTTCTGCAAGGTTATTTTGATGAGCTGCGCGCGAGCGGCCAGCGGGTCTTGGACGGGGCGCGGGCGTTTGAATTGTATGCCACCCACGGCCTGCCGTTGGAGATCACACGGGATATTGCCCGCGAACAGGATCTGGATGTAGATGAACCCGGCTTCCGCCAGGCGATGGAAGATCATAAGATTGCTTCTGGGGCGGGGAAGGCCTTTGGGGCGATGGGCGGCGACGATGTGGATATTTACCGCGCCGTGTTTGAAGACCTGACTGCCAAAGGCAAGCTGGGCAAGGAGGGGGTGGCCTACGACCCGTATTCCACCCTGGAGGTTGAGGGAGAAGTCCTGGCGTTGGTGCGCGAAGGGGAACCTGTGGCGGCGGCAGCGGTGGGCGACAGCGTGGAAGTGGTGCTGCCCAAGACGTGTTTCTATGTTGAATCGGGCGGTCAGGTGTCGGATATGGGCACGATTGTTTCCGCGGGATCGCCGCGCTGGGAAATTCAGGTGGAAGATATTCGCCGGCCCGCGGCGGGCATTTTGGTGCACATGGGCCGGGTGGTGCAGGGGGAGCCGCGGGTGGGTGAAATTGCTGTTGCGCGGGTGGACGAAGCCCGGCGGCGGGACACGATCCGCAACCATACCGCCACGCACCTGCTGCATGCAGAACTGCACGCCGTTTTGGGCGGGCATGCGCGCCAGGCCGGTTCGCTGGTGGCGCCGGACAAGCTGCGTTTTGACTTCACCCATGCTGAAGCGGTGACACCGGAACAATTGGAGAAGATTGAAGCTGGGGTGAACCGCGCGATACTGGAGAATTACCGGCTGAAGATCGAAATCAAACCGCAGGCCAAGGCGATTGAAGAAGGCGCGATGGCTCTGTTTGGTGAGAAGTACGGGGATATGGTGCGCACCATTGCCATCGGCGGCGGAGACCCGTTCTCGTATGAGCTGTGCGGCGGTACGCACGTAGAAGAGACGGGCGACATTGGCCTGTTCTTGATCGTGAGCGAAAGCTCGGCGGCGGCAGGCGTGCGGCGCATTGAGGCGGTGACGGGGCGGGCGGCCTATGAACTGGTGCAGCGCCGCTTCCGGGCGCTGAAGCGGGCGGCCAACTTGTTGAACGGGACGCCGGAAGATGTGCCGGTGAAGGTTGAACTGCTGCAAGATGAGCTGGCCGAACAGCACAAACGCATGATGCACCTGCGGCAAGAGGCGGCGGCTTTGGAATTTGTGCGCCTGCTGGACGGCGTGTCTGAGGTGAAAGGTGTGCCGGTGCTGGCGGTGACTCTGGCCAATGCGGATGCAGATACTTTGCGGCAGATGACCGACCGCTTCCGCCAGCGCTATGCCAGCGGGGTGGTGGTGGTGGGCAGCGCGGTGGAGGGCCGGCCGGTGCTGATTGCGGCGGTGACGGACGATCTGATTAAGCGCGGGCTGCACGCAGGCGACTTGCTGAAGACGATTGCGAAGAAGATTGACGGCAGCGGCGGCGGGCGGCCGAACCTGGCGCAGGCGGGCGGAAAAGACGCCGCGCGGCTGCCGGAGGCGATTGCGGCCGTGGCGGGATATGTGGAAGAACGGCTGAGCTGAGATTAACTGCGTATAGCCAATTTATTCCTAGGGCTAACATTAAACGAAGACACCCCCATTTCAAACCGGGGGTGTCTTTATTGTTGAATATTCGCTTTAGAGCGATTCGAGGTAGTTCACCAACATACGCACGCCAAAACCGGTGGCGCCTTTCGGTCGATAGGTGTCATCTTTGGGGGAGTCCGCCACACCGGCGATGTCTACATGCGCCCAGGGAACGTCATTGGAGACGAACTGCTTGAGGAAGATGCCGCCGATGACCGGTTGGGCTTCGCGGCCGCCGGAGTTTTTGATGTCGGCGTCGTCGGATTTGATGGCTTTCGCGTAATCATCATCCAGGGGCAGGCGCCACATACGTTCGTGGGTGGCCTCACCCGCAGCGGCCAGACGCTCGGCCAGCTCGTCGTGGTTGCACATGAGACCCGCGCGCACGCGACCCAGGGCCACAACCACCCCGCCGGTGAGGGTGGCCAGATCAATGACCGCATGGGGGGTGAATTCTTTCTGGGCGTAGGTCAGCGCGTCGGCCAGAATCAGGCGGCCTTCGGCATCGGTGGAGATGATCTCAACGGTTTTACCGGACAACATACGCAGGATATCATCCGGGCGGTAGGCGTCACCAGAGATCATGTTCTCGGCGGCGGGAATGAGACCCACCAAGGGCTGCTTGAGCTTGAGGGCGGCGGCGGCCATGAGGGTGGCGGCAACGGTGACCCCACCGCATTTGTCGCCTTTCATCCCCTGAATGTTTTCGGTGCCCTTGAGCGAATAGCCGCCGGTATCGAAGGTGATGGCTTTGCCCACCAGGACGACGGGTTTGGTGCCCGCAGGGGCGCCGTTTCCGGGGTACTCCAGGATGATCAGGCGCGGTTTGGCCTGGCTGCCTTTGCCCACCGAGAACAGGCCACCAGCACCCATGCTTTCCAGGGCTTTCTCGTCCACTTCGCGGTACTGCAGGCCGAATTCTTTGGCCAGCTCCTGAACGCGCCCAGAGAGGGTAACGGGGTTGATCACATTGGCTGGTTCATGAGCCCAATCACGCGCCAGATTCACGGCCGCGCAGAGCGCCTGGGCATGTTCGATCACCGCGGCAGAACCGCCGATGCATTCGACCTCCGTTTTCACCACGGGTTCGGCGTCGCTTTTGTAGCGGTCGAAGGTGAATGCGCCCAGGAAGAGCCCTTCGCAAAAGGCCGAGAATTGCGCTTCGGTCAGATCGGCAGCAGCGAAGGCAGCGCGCTCGACTTTTAGCTTGCGGAACCAGACGGCCAAGGCGCCGCCTGCCTGGCGGTAGACATCCGCGGTGATTTTGGCGGCGTCACCCAGGGAAACCAGGACTTCCTGGCCTCCGGCAGTGGGAAAGACGAGAATTTCGCCGACCTGTTTGCCGGGCAAACCCGGGGCAGTCTTTTCGGCGGCGGGGGTCAGCCGGATGGTGAGGGGGGCGGTCGCTTTTTGGACGACTTGGATGGAAATGGGATTACGATCAAGCAGGGTGGGTTTCATTTTTTCTCCATAAGGTTGAGATTTCCTGGGATAGACCCAGGGAGTTGAGAATTGCCAGACAGCTCCCAAAGGATGATTTCGGGAGGGCAGAGGAAGCGCACACGCGGCGCGCCCAGGCCTTCCATACCGAGACCGCGGGTGACATACAGGGTCAGGGGCGGGAGGCTGTAGCGCCCAGCTTCGAAACGCTTGCCATAGAGTGAACCAGTGACCAGCGCGCCCCACAGCGGTAGGCGCACCTGCCCGCCGTGGGTGTGGCCGGAAAGCTGCAAATCTACCCCAGCGGCGGCGGATTCGGGGGCCAGATCGGGGGTGTGGTAGAGCAGGATGGTGAAGGGCTCCTGCGCGGAGCGGGCCGCAAGCAGCGTCTGAAGGGTTTCAGCGTCTGCAAACGGGCGGTGGGTGCAGGAGATGCCAATCAGGGAGACTGGCGACCCTTGCACAGAAAGCTCGACGGTTTCGTTTTGGAGCCAGGTGAGCGGCAGGCCTTTGAGCAGTTCCGGCAGCACGTCTTCAAGGTCCACGGCGGGACTGCCGCTGACCAGAAAAACCCCGCCGGGAGCGCGCCAGGCGGAGAGCACTTCGCGGGCGGCCTGCCAGGAGACGGGATCGCGCAAATTGGAGAGGTTGAGGATGTCCCCCGAAAAGAGGATCACATCCGGCTTGAGCGCCTGGATTTTTTGCAGGAGCAGACGTTCGCGGCGAGTGATGCGTTCGATGTGCAGATCGCCGAGATGCAAAACTTTGAGGCGGGTTCTGGCGGGAAGCTTATCCGAGACCAGGGACTGCCGGGTGACTTTGAGGGTGTGCGGCTCTATCCAAAAAGCGTAGATGACCAGGAAAACGCCGATCACTTGCAGCGGCACAGAAATTTGCACGGGCAGAAACCCCACCACACGACGCAGGACTGATAGGGCCAATACGGCAGGTTGAGGTGGACCGAAGGAGCGGCGGGTGAGGGGCAGCAGACCGACGAGGAGCCAATCGAGCAGGAAGAAACCCAACAGCGCCAGATGGTACGGCCAACCCTGGAAAGGCGGCAGGAAGGCGATCAGCCCAAGAATCCCAGCAAAGCCCACTGCCGGAATGGATTGGATGCGGTTGGCCGTGTGGAGAATTACGTCAAAGGGGTTGCCGTGTACACCGGGGAAGCTCTGGTATTGTTTGAAATCCTGGGCGTTCTTCAATGAAAGCTCCGTTGCAGACACCCTGAGCAGGTGCTTTTAATTGTGTTCGCGCAGGGCGGCGACCAATTCACGGCAGAATGCAGGAATATCGGCGACCACCCGTCCCCACACCAGATGACTGCTGCGAAAAGCGGGTTCATCACGCCACACCGCTCCGGCGTTGATCAGATCATCTTTGATGCCTTCGCTGCCGGTGGCGAAGTGCCCTTTGACAATGCCGGCGCTGATGCCCACCAGACCGGCGTGACAGATCATGGCGATGGTTTTGTGCTGCCGGTCAAATTCGCGCACCAGGGAGCGGACGCTTTCAAAACGGCGCAGCTTGTCGGGCGCCCAGCCGCCGGGGATCACCATCCCGCGGAAATCGGCTGGATGAACATCGTCAAAGCCGACATGAGTGCGAACCGTGAGGCCGTGTTTTCCCTGATACACATCACCCGCGGCCATCCCCGCCACCACAGTTTCCGCGCCTTCTTCTTGCAGGCGCATCAGCGGCACCCAGAATTCCAGATCTTCGAATTCCGGCGCGACATGAAACACAACACGAGTTCCGATCAGGCGCATGGTGTCCATCCTTTTTAAAAAGGCCGGAAACAACTGATCTAAGGTATATATACTCAATTCTTAGAGGATTGTCAAATATTGTTCGGGGTCTGCTGCTGCGAGCCGCCGGACAGGGCAGGGATGAGATCTACGATGTCGCCTGGCTGCAAAGGATGATCGGGCGGGCAGACTTTATGATTGCAGACGAGGATGATCTCATCCAAAGGGATGTGGGGAAGGGGCAACATTGTGACAAGGTCTGATACACATGCGCCTTCCGGGACCTCGGCAGTGACCTGACGCTGGAGACCGGAAGGCGTGTGAATTTGAAGGGTGGTATGCAGACGAACGAGGATCTGCACGGGTTTACCAGTTATGCACCTGATCCAGGTCCTCAGCCGGCACATCAAAAACGGCTCCAGTGGGGGTGAGAGGTTCCTGTGTCATCCATTCGGGCAGACGGTCGTCCGCGGGGGTAAAGCCGGCGCGGCGGTTGAACTCTTTTTCTAGCTCAATGGTTTGGCGGCCCAAGACTTGCAGAAAGTCCGGCGGCACGCCCCAGCCGTAGCGGGCGTTGATGAGTGCGGGGATGGTCTCGGGGACGACGGCAAAGCCAAACCCAGCGAAGATGCAGGCACCGAGGGTGTCGTATCCGGCCATGTTAATTTGAGCGGTGCGCGACAGGGCTGCCTGGCCTTCGGGATTGGTGTGGTCCACTTTGGCACGAATGGTCAGGCCGCAGGTGTGATCGGCGCCCTGGGGGGTGGTGGCATAGGTGACGCCGGTGCCTTTGATAGCGCGAGGATCATAGGCGGAGATGGCCTGATTTTTGACCACGGGCACGCGGCGCACACCCAGGGCTTTGCCGGTGAGGGCTGCACCGCCGCCCAGCAGACGGCCGAGGGGTGTTCCGGCGCGGATTTCATCCATCAATTCCAGGGCGCGCTGGGCATCCCCAAACGCCAGTACGCCCGCATCGGCGGCCACGCCCAGCGCAGCGCCCAGGTCAATGGTATCCAACCCCAGATCGTTGGCCTGCCAGTTGAGGCGGGCGACGTCATCCAGGTCGGTGAGGCCGAGGTTGGAGCCCATCAGGCCGATGGTTTCGTATTCCAGGGGGGAGACGATTTCTTTTCCCTGGGGATCAGCGTACACATTGGAACAGCGGATGGTGCAGCCAGCCATGCAGGCATGGGTGGTTTCGCTGGCTCCGCCGCGCTGCTGCAAGGCCTCGCGCATGTGCTCGCCGGAGATGGTCTCGACGGATTCAAACTGGCCGGAGGAGAAATTGCGGGTGGGGAGGGCGCCCAGGCTATTGCACATACGGGCCATGCCGGCCGTGCCGTAGTCGCGGTAGGCGGCTGTTTGGGGATGGGCCATGAGGGCCTGGGTGAAGGTTTTTTGGGCTGCTTTAAAGGCTGCAGGATCGGCAATGGGCGGTTTGCTGGTTCCGGCGGTGTCAAAGACCACAGCTTTGATGTGTTTGGAACCCATGACGGCACCCAGCCCACCGCGGGCGTTGATGCGCGAGGGAACGCGGTCTTTGTCGAGGTTCTGAATGCCGGCCGCCAGCAGCTGCATTTCGCCGCCGGGGCCGATGAGGGACAGGGCGACTTTCTCCCCGTACCGCTCGATCAGACGGGCGGCACTGGCGTAGACGCCCAGGCCGATCAAATCCTCAGCGGGGTCAAAGCGAACGCCGTCCTGAGAAATGACCACCACCCACCAGCTTGAGTCCGTGGGCCAGCCTTCAAAAATGAGGGCGTGGAAGCCCAAGAGAGCCAGGGCCATGCCGGTGGAACCGCCTGCGTTGCTTTCTTTGACTCCGCCAGTCAGCGGGCTTTTGCCGCCGATCGAAAGACGGTCGCAGCTGGAGAGCATGTGGCCGACTAACAAACCTGGGGTGAAGATGAGCTTATTATTCGGTCCCAGCGGTTCGCAGGCGGGGGGGACTTCATCCAAAAGGATGCGGGCAATCAACCCGCGCCCCCCCAGGCGAACCCAAGGTTCGGGGACATCTTCGCAGGAGCTGGTTTGCTGCTCGACGTTCACACGACAAATTTTCATGGCCATGTTCCTCTTGAGGCCTATTTTATCACTTCCGCCAGAGCCTCCGCGAAGATGGACAGGCCCTTGTCAATTTCTTCGGCCGTGACCACCAACGGTGGAATCCAACGGATGGTGTTGTCCCAGGTGGAGCAGGTGAGGAGGAGCATACCTCGTTCCTGGCAGGCCTGCACCACGGCTTTGGCGGTGTTCTTGTCGGGTTGGTGATCGACGGTGCGGAATTCTGTGCCGATCATCAGGCCCAAGCCGCGAATATCGCCGATGTTGGGGTATTGGGCCTGGAGCGCTTTGAGGCCGGTGACCAGCTGCTCGCCGCGATCTAGGGCATTTTGAAGCATATTCTCGCCGCGCATGGCGCGGATGGTGGCGGCTGCACCCGCGGCGGCCACGGCATTCCCACCAAAGGTGCCGCCGTGCGAGCCGGGGATCCATTTTTTCATGATCTCCTGGGTGGAGATGACGCCGGAGATGGGCAACCCTGACCCCAGGCCTTTGGCGATGGTGATGATGTCGGGCTGGATGTTGAAATATTCATGGGCGAACCAGCGGCCGGTACGCCCAAAGCCGGATTGGATTTCATCGGCAATGAGCATGATGCCGTGTTCGCTGCACAGTTTGCGCAGTTCCTGCATGAAACTGGTGGGGGGAACCACATAGCCGCCTTCGCCGAGGACGGGTTCGATGAGGATGGCGGCGGTCTCCTGGGGGGCGGTTTGTGAAAGCAACAGGAGTTTCAGCTCCTGCAAGCACCACTCGCTGGTTTGTTCTGGGGACCATCCGTAGCGGTAGGCGTAAGGGTAGGGGGCCACAAAAACGCCCGGCATGAGGGGTTGGTAGCCGGCGCGGTAGATGGTTTTGGAGGTGGTGAGGGTCATGGTGCCGACGGTACGGCCGTGGAAGCTGCCCTGAAAGACGATCACATTGGTGCGCCCTGTGGCATGGCGAGCTAATTTGACCGCGCCCTCGACGGCCTCGGCACCGGAATTGCTGAAGAAAAAGCCGTCCAGGTGGGGCGGGACGATGGTTTGCAGCTCGCTGACCAGCTCCAGCATGGGCTTGTGGAAGATAATATTGGCCTGGCCGTGCAGCAAAAGCCCGGCCTGTTTTTGAATGGCCGCGACCACGGTGGGGTGACAATGGCCGGTGTTGGTAACGCCGATGCCGCAGGTGAAATCGAGATAGGCTTTTCCGTCGATGTCGTACAGCCAGCTGCCTTTACCGTGGTCAACGATAATTTGTGTGGAGTGGGTCCAAACCGGCGAAAGTTTGGCTTTTTGGGCTTCATATTGGTGAAGATCCGACACGTTTTTTCTCCTTTCACTGAAGATCAGTGTCATTAAAACCTGGTTTGAGGCGGCCACCGCCCCAAACCAGGTTGTTCAAACGCGGCAAATCACATTTCTTTGATGCCGTAGGGGAAACCGTAGCCGGCCATGCGTTCCATGAAGGGGATGGGGTCAAAAGCTTCGGGGCCCAAGACGCCGGTTCCCTTCCACAGGCCAGAATCGAGCAGCTCCATGCCAATGACGGCGTTAAAAGCGGTTTGGGCTACCACGGCCTGGCATTTGAATTCGCGCATGCAGGTCTCATTATCGGCGACTTGATACAGATACACCTGGCGGGGTTTGCCGTCTTTGACACCCTTGACCCAGGTTCCGGCGCAGGTTTTGCCGAACATGTGGTCGCCGAGGTGGGCAGGATCCGGGAGGCAAGCGGCAACAACATCGCGAGGAGCCACCATAACACCTTTGACATTGATCGGCTCTTTATTGTCAAGACCGAGCATTTTGAGGGTCTTGAGGACGGAGATGAACTGATCGCCTAGACCGTATTTGAAGGTGACGCGTTTGGTTTTCACCCAACGGGGGACGAGGAGCACCTCTTCGTGTTCCACATTGACACATTCCACCGGCCCGATGCCTTCGGGGAATTCAAACACCTCCGGTTCCGAGAAGGGCGCAGTGGTGAACCAACCCTTGTCTTTTTCCCAAATCACCGGGGGATTCAAGCATTCCTCGATGGTGGTCCAGATGGAGAAGTTGGGGGCAAATTCGTACCCGCGCACTTCCAGGTTGGCGCCGTCGCGAATGCCAATTTCCTCAATTTCATCGAAGAGGTAATCCTGGGCGTAGCGGGCAAACACATCCGCCATGCCCGGCTCGACCCCCAGGCCGACGAGGGCCAGGAGGCCTTTTTTTTGCCACAGTTCAGCACGTTCAAACTGGTAATCGCCCAATTTGACGCCGGGTTTTTCAAAGGGGTTTTCAGGATGCGGCCAGGAGAGGGTCATGGCCATATCCATGTAGTTGCAGCCGACTGCATAGGCCGCGTCAAAGATCGGCTCGTTATAGATGGGATCGCAGGCGTTCATGATGAGATCCACACCGTATTTGCGCGCCAACTCTTCGATCAGATCTTGCTTGCTGGCGTCCACCCATTCCACCGGGAAGCGGTCGGGGTCGCCTAGTTTTTGCTGAACTTCCAGGCAGCGGTTCTTGTTATAGTCTGCCAGAACCATTTTTTCGAGCCATGCATGTTTTGACGCGATGACGGCAATGGCTTCACCGACACCACCTACGCCGACGAGTAGAACCTTCATGAGATATTCACTCCTTTTTGATTTTCATTGCGCGGTTGGGTGTGATTGATGAGGAACGGCACAGAAAGCTGGCGAGCGGGAGGGCATCCATGCATTATTAATGGGCCGCAGACTGCACGCGCAACCTGTCCTTTTTCAGTATAGGGATTTGAGCGGTACGAAACGAGTCGGCTTAGCACAGTGTTGGCTGTTCACAATGCACAAAGCGCCCACTCGGTAAAGAGGGGCGCTTTGAGGTGAAGTGAAAAGATCTGACCTTTTCAAACATTTCGAACGACATCGCTGAACATTTTGCCGATGCCGGGGCCGAGCAGGGCAAGAATTACAATTACAATAACAGCGACCAAAACAAGAATCAAAGCATATTCCATCAGCCCCTGGCCTTTGCTGAACGGTGCAAACAGCATCTCCATCACCTCCCTTCTCTGTGGATATGGATTCAGTTTTATTATCGTAAGAATGATGAAACCCTGCAACTAACAAAATTGTAAGGTGAGACTAAAAACAGCCGCCGCAGAGAAACCTGCGGCGGCTGCGGACTGCATTGGTGATACCTGAGAAGGATCAGGCTTTATCGGGAACCCAGCAACACAACACCAGATCGCGGGCGGCCTTGACTTCATCCAGACGGCCCACGGGGGTATTGTGGGGGGCGGATTTGAGCAGCTCGGGCGAGGTGCGGGCTTCTTCCGCAATCTTGACCATCACTTCGGCAAACTGATCGAGCACCTGCTTGCTCTCGGTTTCGGTCGGCTCGATCATCAGAGCTTCTTTGACGATCAGGGGGAAGTAATTGGTCGGCGGATGGATGTTGTAATCAATGAGGCGCTTGGCGATGTCCAGAGCGTGAATCTCTGGGGCGTCGGCGAAGTGACCTTCGAGGACAAATTCATGCATACACACCCGGTCGTAAGCCACTTTGTAGGTATCGCGCAGGCGGGCGAGCAGATAGTTGGCGTTGAGCACAGCGTGTTCGGCAATGCTGCGCATGCCGTCAGGGCCGTACATGCTGATGTAGGTGTAGGCGCGAACCATCATGCCGAATTGGCCGAAGAAGGATTTTACGCGGCCAATGGATTTGGCCGGCATGACCCAACCGTAGAGCGGGGCCATTTCTTCGTCACCCTCTTCAACAATGCCGGCAATGGGGCCGGGGAGGAACTCGGCCAGGGCTTCCGTGACGCCCACAGGGCCAGAACCAGGGCCGCCGCCGCCGTGCGGGGTGGAGAAGGTTTTGTGCAGGTTGTAATGCATGACGTCGAAGCCGAGATCGCCCGGGCGGACGATGCCCAGCAGGGCGTTCAAATTGGCGCCGTCGCCGTAAACCAGACCGCCGCAGTTGTGGATGAGGTCCACAACCTCTTTGACATTGCAGTCAAAGAGGCCCAGGGTGTTGGGGTTGGTGAGCATCAGACCAGCCACGTGCTCATCGCACACCGCGCGCAGGGCGGCCATATCCACGTTGCCGTCGGCATCCGTGGGGACGGGGACGACTTCGAAGCCGCTCATGGCGGAGGTGGCGGGGTTCGTTCCGTGGGCGGAGTCGGGGATGATGATTTTGGTGCGCTGCAGGTCGCCGCGGGAGCGGTGGTAGGCGCGGATGATCATCACGCCGGTGAATTCACCCTGGGCACCGGCAGCGGGCTGGAGGGTGACGGCTTTGAAGCCGCTGATCTCCTTCAGCCATTCCTGCAGCTCATACATCATGGCCAGGTTGCCCTGGACGGTTTCGATGGGCTGGAGGGGGTGGGTGTGGGCAAAACCGGGCAGGCGCGCCATTTCCTCGTTGACCCGCGGGTTGTACTTCATGGTGCAGGAGCCGAGAGGGTAGAAGCCGACGTCAATGGCGTAGTTTTTGCGCGAGAGATTGGTGAAATGCCGGATCACGTCAATTTCGGACAGTTCGGGCATGGGCAGGTTTTCGCGCAGGAATTCCTGGGGGAGTTCCGCCAATGGGACATCCGGCTCGGGGAAGCGAGCACCGATGCGGCCTGGGGAGGACATTTCAAAGATGGTGGGGTCACTCATGGTTCACCTCCGCAAGCACATCACACAGCATGTCAATTTCTTCCTTCGAGTTCATTTCGGTGACGGCCAGGAGCATGTGATTGCTCAATTCGGGATAATCCTTGCTCAGATCGTAGCCGCCCAGGATGCCGTGATCCAGCAAGTGTGCGTTGATTTCGGACACGGGTTTGGGGCAGCAGACGACGAACTCATGGAAGAAGGGGGCGTTGGCGCACAGGCTGTAGCCCTCAATTTGATTAATGCGGCTGGCGGCGTAGTGAGCTTTGTGATAGCAGAGCTCGGCTACTTTGCGCAGGCCGTGCTTGCCCAGCAGGCTCATGTACACGGCGGAGGCCAGCGCGATGAGGCCCTGGTTGGTGCAGATGTTGGAGGTGGCTTTTTCGCGGCGAATGTGCTGCTCGCGAGCGGTGAGGGTGAGGACGTAACCACGGCGGCCTTGGGCATCGACGGTTTCGCCGACCAGACGGCCGGCAATTTTGCGGATGAAGTCGTTCTTGGTGGCAAAGAGGCCCAGATAGGGGCCGCCAAAGGACATGGGGATACCCAGAGGCTGGCCTTCGCCCACCACGATGTCTGCGCCAAACTCACCCGGGGCTTTGAGCATGCCCAGAGCAGTGGGATTGACGGCGACGACGAGGAGCGCGCCGGCTTCGTGGACGGCCTTGGCCAGGGCGGTGTAATCAAAGACGCGCCCGAAGAAATCGGGATACTGCACCGCGACCATGGAAGTGTTCTGATCTACCATGGGGATCAAATCCTCAGGTGTGAGGAAGGGATCCACGCTGGCTTCATCGCCGGTGAGTACTAGGCCTTCATATCCGTCCATGTAGGTGCGCACGGTGGCACGGAACATGGGGTTGAGGGAGGGCGACAGCACAATTTTGCCGCGCTTCCCGCGGAAATGGTGGTAGGCCAGGACGGCGGCTTCGGCTGCGGCGGTGGCCCCATCGTAATGCGAGGCGTTGCTGACATCCATGCCGGTCAGGTTGGCGACCAGGGATTGGTATTCAAAGATGGCCTGTAAGGTTCCCTGGGCAACTTCGGGCTGGTAAGGGGTGTAGGCGGTGAAGAATTCGCCGCGGCGCAGCAAGCTGTCGACAGCGGCGGGGATGAAATGGTTGTAGGCGCCTGCGCCGAGAAAACACACCAGATCGCGGGTGTTTTCGTTGGCCCCAGCCAGTTCCTGAAGCTGCGCCACGGCTTCCATTTCGGTGAGCGCCGGGGGCAGATCTAATTTCGGAAAGCGGAATTCCGCGGGCACGTCCTGGAAAAGTTCATCCAGGCTCTTAACGCCGATGGTTCGGAGCATCGCCTCCCGTTCCGCATCGGTATGGGGAATATACATTAGTGACTCCGTTCCGCGCAGTATTTCTCGTATGCAGCGGCGTCCATCATACCGGTCAGTTCGCCAGGGTTGGCGAGTTCAACTTTGACCATCCAGGCTTTCCCGTAGGGATCGCTGTTGACCACTTCGGGAGTCTGGGCGAGATCTTCGTTGATGGCGACAACTTTGCCAGAGACGGGCAGGTTGACATCCGCAGCGGCTTTCACAGATTCGAGGGTGGCGCAGGTAGCCCCTTTCTTCACGGTATCGCCTTCAGAAACCACGATTTCGACGAAGACGATGTCCGACAGTTGATCCTGAGCGTGATCGGAAATACCAATGGTAGCGACATTGCCTTCGACCAGGACCCACTCATCGGTTTCGGCATACTTTAAATTAGCTGGAATATTCACGACATTCCTCCTGAAGAAAATTAGGGTGCGGGTATTCGATTGCGCGAACGGAACTGGATTGCCTCTGTCATCAACCTGAGAGATTCGCCTGCGGAGAGGCTTGCCCCGTGGGTGTCTTGCGACTTTTCAGAGGGGTAGAAAGCAGGGTCCCTGGTACCTGAGAGTTTCATTTGCGCCTTGCGGGGGAGCAAATTTGCCCCTTCGGTGCCCGTCAGATCCTTTTGACGGGTCTCTTCCCAACTTTCATGGGTATATTTTTTGATCCACTGAGGGATCCATTCTATTATATCCGCAATATTTAGAAAGCGGAAATTTTTTGAGTCAAGTTAATCGGATTGGGTTTTGGATATGCGCGCCGACGGAAATTTTTTGCCCGCCGGCGTGTGATTATGGTTGAACCGGATAGCCCTGATTGATCCAGGCTTCAAAACCACCCAGGAGTGGGGTAACGTTGGTAAATCCGTTGGCCAGCATGATTTGCGCCGCACGGGCGCTGCTCTCTTCGTTCGGTCAAGTGCAATAGGGGATGATCCAATCCTGCTTGCCCAGCTCGCCCAGCCGGCTGGGGAGTTCGTTCAGGGGGATGCTCACGGAGCCGGTGATATGCTGGTTGAGGAAGGAGCCGCTGCTGCGCACGTCCACAAACACGGCAGCCTTGGTGTCAAAAGCGGTTTTGGCCTGTTCAAGGGCGACGCGGGATATGCGGTCTACCGGGATTTCACCCACCGGGGTGGCGGTGCTGGCTGCGCTTTGGGCACTGGTGACAACCTGCCAGATCAGGATAGAGACGATCAGCACGGTGCCAGCCAGGATCATCAATAAAGGGGCAGAATTGGATTGTTTTAGTTTGGCTTTGCTTCTCTTCATAGCGGCCTCAGTCTTCTATACAGATAATGCTGATCGTAAATATCATCAATATTATAGCCAATCTTAGCAGAAATTGGCGCAAAAATCCAAACTCTCATCCAACATTTAAGCGCGAGCGGAAGCTGGGGATTGCTTTTCAAAGAAAAACAGGAGAAAGCCAATCAGGCGGAAGGCGGCGCTGATGAGCAAGCCGGCGCCCAGGCCAATCCAACTGGCCAAGAATGAGGCCAGGAGGGGGGCAAGAATGGAGGGGATGTATTCCAGGCTTTGAGAAAAGGAGATAAACGTGGCGCTGTACTCGGGCGGCACGGTTTTCATCAGCTCATCGAAGAATACCAGGTTCAGCCCAGCCTGAAAGATACCGGCGACGCCGGCGAAGATGGCGATGAGTCCCACCTGATGGGTGAGAGCCACGGCCAGGGGGTAGAGCGAGAGGCCGAACGTGGTCCACAGCAGGACTTTGCGCGCGCCTTTGGAACGGGATTGACGGGTCCAGAAGAAATAGCCGAGGATGAGGATGGCGGTCTGGGCGGTGGTGATGGTGGCGATCCAGGAATCGCTGGCTTTTACCTCGCGCACGAAGTAGAGAGGCAGCAGGGGGACGGAGAGGATGGCCCCGGTGTTGTAAACCAACCGTTTGGCCACAAAGCTGACAAAGGCTTTCTGGGAGGAGATGAGGGACAGGTAGTTTTGGACGCTTTCGCGAATGGAACGAGCGCGGATTTCGGCCGGCGGGGTGACTTTTTCCAGGGTGAGGTGGCTGGAAAAATAGTAACTGATCAGCCCGCCGATGGACAGGCCTAGGAACACGATCTGGTAATTGAGGGGGTAAGCCAGCCGATCTAAGGTCCAGCCCACAGCCATGACGGTGATGGAAGTGGTGAGTCCGAGAATACTCCAGCGGCGGCTCATCAACTCAAAGCGGCCGACCGGACCAGCCACCGCGTTCATGACAACGGAAAAGGAGATGGATAGGGCGGTCTGGGGGATGGTGACTAAAGCCCAGACGAGCAGGATGGTGAAGATCAGAGAATCTTTGGGAACCAGCCAGATGGCCAGACCGGTAAGAGCGTAGGAGGTGAGATAGAGCAGGCGGGAGCCGGAAAACCAGGGGACGATGTCGCGCTGGCGCTGGAGCAGGCGGCCAATGGGGATAGACAGCAGCAGGCCGGTGACGGCCGGCATGGTGGTGAGCAGGCTGACCTCCAGATTGGAGGCCCCTTCGCGGGCGAGGAAAACCGGTAAGAAGGGCGCGGCGGCGTTGGCCAGGCCAACACCGATGGCGTCAATTTGAACATTTACAAAATTGCGCTTGTGTATCGTTGGGCTGCTTTGGGGCGTAGAAAACCAACGAATCAAGCGTTGAAACAGCTGAATCATGGAACCTTCTTTCAGTTGGTTTTATTCATTATAGCTGAATATCAAATTCTCCGGCCTGGATGACAGCGGAACCCAGTTCGATTTCGTATTTTTGACGGCGGCGGAGAATTTCTAGCACATAGGACAGCCAGACGCGCTCTGTTGGGCGGGCAGCAGCGGTCAGCAGGCTTTGCACGCGCGGCAAAGCGGCTGGGGTGAGCTGTTCTAGATTCTGATGGGTTAAAAGGAAGAGCTCTAAATCCCAGGCAAGCAAAGCGCCCTCCATGCCCGATGTGACCAAAAAGCGCCCGTCGGGTGAGATGGCGGCAGCGAGGACCGTTTTGGAATGGCTGGTGAGCGCAGGCAGCAGAGCCTGTCCGTTGGTCGGATTCCAGCAGGTGATTTGACCGCGGTCATCCCCCATGAAAACGGCTGAGGCGGTGGGGTGATGGACGAGGCAGGTGGCGCGGCCTGTTTCGGAAGAGAGGCTGAACTGGTTCAGGCTGCGTCCGCTGGCGTAATTCCAGATGCACAGACGGCTGTCGCGCCCGGCGGTGACCGCAGCGGCGGAGGAGGGTGAGAGGGCTAAAGCGGTGATGGGGCCGTCATGCGCGGACAGCTCCCAGAGCATTTGCCCGTCGGCTGCGCCCCAAACGTGCAATTTGCCGAGGCTGCCGGTGGTGATGAGCAGGTCGCCCTGGGCAGAGCAGTGCAGCGCGGTGATTTCCTGATCCCCAGGGGCAGCCTGCCAGAGTTCCCCGCCGACGGGAAAGCGCCAGGCGCGCACGGTTCCGTCAAACCCGGCGCTGTAAAGGGTGCGTTCATCGGCGGCGATGGCCAGGCCGCGGATCAAATTGGTGTGGCCGGTGATCGATTTGGCCAGCTGAAAATTATCCAGGCGGAAAATATGGACGGCGTTATCACCGCCCGCGGCAGCCAGATAGGAGCCCTGGGTGTTGACCGCCAGGGTGCGAATGGGGCGGGTGGGAGCCAGGATGACCTGACCCTGCAAGTCCCAATGAGGAATATCAAAGAAGTGGATGGCCGAGGCAGCAGTTCCGACGATGAGATGTTTTCCGGAGGGTTCGAAGAGCAGGGACGATACCACAGCTTCCAGCCCCTTCAGGCGGCGCGGCTGAGGCAGGGTGAAAGGGGTCTTGAGACAATCGCCCGCCAGGGTTAACAATTGGGAATAAAAGCCGCGGTCTTCTGCGTTGGGCGGCTGCCATTGGAGCGAACGCAGGACGTCGAGGATGCGCACCGATTCGGTGGGCGGGGAAACCAGGATCAGCTTCCACAGATCCGCGGTGCGGTCGGATTGGGCCAGGGATTGGACGGCTGCCTGCCAATCGGCGGGAGAAAGCTCCGAAAGCCAGCGCGGCCGGACCGCGCCAGCCGGGTTCAGCCATTCGATGTGGCCGGAGGTGCGGCTTTGGGCTAGGATGCGGCGGCGAAGAGCGGGTGAGGCACTTTCGTAAAGCGATGTGAGCAGCGTGTGGTTAAAATCTACGCGCTCGTATTCCGCCCATTGGCCGGAGAGGAAGAAGAACAAGGCGCGCTGCAGCGAGTCGGATGGGGCGGCTTTGAGGGTTACGGCTGTTTGCAGGGCCTGGGGATCGTCGAAACGTAAGAATAAAGCCGCCAGTGCATCCGCAGCTGGCTGACTGCCCTTCTGTATGTGTTCGGACAGAACAGCGAGGAAGAGGGCGCGCAGCTCGCCATTGAGGGTGGGGTAGCCGTGATTCAGGATGTCCGCGTAGGCTTCGGGTTGATCGGGGGATGCTGCGATGGTGACGATCCAGATCCAGGGGGACAGGTGGTAATTTTTGGCTGCCTGAAGGAGATGCTTCTGAACGGCCGGCTCGGCCTGGCGATAGAAGGCGGTGAGAGCGGTGTAGGCCTGCGGTTGACTGGCCCATTGGTCGGGCGGCTGGGTGAGGAAGGCGAAGGCATTTTGCGCCTGGGGGTCCGGATGGATAAGCCCGCGGGTGATAATTTGCTGGGCAGTGTCTGGGCTGCCCCAGGTGAAGTACAGGTCAAAAAGCTGGCGAAGGGCATCGGGAGAACCCTGGGAGGCCATTAGCCCCAGGGCCTGAAGGGCCAGTGCGCGGGTTTCTGGGATGGGGCAATCCGCGGCGGCCTGGGCTAAAAAGGCTGCCGCCTGGTGAGAGCCGTCGTCCTGCAGAGCGGCCACGGCCCCGCGCAGCAATAAGAATTGCTGCAGGGCGCTGGACTCCAACGTCTGGGGGTTGGCGCTGCTGAGAAACTTGGCCAGGGCGTGCAGATCTTCGGGGGTCATAGGGCGGGCGGATTAATGCCGCTGATGCGAATTTCGCCGTCGGGGGCCAGGATGATTTCAGCCTGCTCCACTTGCTCGAAATTGGCTGGGCTGTAACGGCTGGTGAGAAAATGGAAGGTTTTGTTGGCAGATCCGGCCAAATGATGAGCGAGGCGGCTGGCTTGCTGGAAGCGGCCAGCGATGCACACATCCAACAGACCCATGAGAGCGGACGCCCCCGGCATTTTGTGAATTTCCTCCCAGGTGTACCCGGTGAACAGGATGACCGAGAGGGTGGTGTTGGCGCGAACCTGCTGGAGCAGTTGAATGAGGGGGCTCAGCTGCTGGAGCGGTTCGCCGCCGGAGATGGTGAGACCAGTGCTTTCTGGCGGCAGGGATTGAACCCACTGATAGACGGAATCCACTGCGTAGGAGGCTCCGCCCTTGGGGGCGTGAGTCAGCGGGTTGAAGCAGCCCGGGCAGGCCAGGGTGCAGCCTTGCAGCCACACTACGGCGCGCTGGCCGGGGCCGTTCACCTTGCTGGACGGTTCCAGATGGTGCACTTGAAGCGCAGAGGTCACGGCAGGGTACTGGCCTTAGCTTTTGGTGGTCAACTGCTGTGAATTTCCCAGGGGGTTGTCTTCGTCCAGCGCTTCGGGGGTCATTTCGCGCAGGAGGACTTCGCCCCCCAGGGCGGCTTCGAGGCTTTGGGTCAGATCCAGGCAGGCTTTGCCTTTGACGCCGCGCACGTGGATCTCTACCTGCCCCTTTTTGTTGATGGTGATCTCAATCTCTTGCAGATCCATGTTCCGATCTCCTTTGCCTGAGGGTCAGGCCAGCTTGCGCAGAACCAAACGGACTTCGCCGTTTTTTTCGGTGGTTTCTTCTACCAGGGTGAAGCCTTGTTCTTCCAGGCGCGACCGGGTGGCATGGTACGCATAGCGTTGGCTGAGTTTATCAAGAAAGACATCTTTTTCCAGACCGCGAACGCCCCACCAATCGGCCACCAGTTCGTAGCCAGTAGGAGTCTCGCGGAAACCAATATCGTAGCTGAGGTTTAACTTGACTTTGATGTTCACTTTTTGACTTGCGCCCGCAAAGCCGCCCACCTTTAAATCACCTTCTTCAACTTGGTAGCCCAGGTCTTTCAGGGCCGCCAGGAGATACACACGTTCAACTAGTTTGGTCTTGATGCGAGAGAAATGCGACATTTTGACCTCCAAAAACCTATGGGTTCCAGCAATTATACTAAGCGAACCACCGGGAAGTCCTTATGGGTCAGCGTTCCGGTGGACAGATCGCGGCTGGTGATGGTGAGACGCTTATTGGCGTCAATATTGAATTCTACCTCAAAGCGGGCTTCACCCTGACGGGCAGGTGGATCGGCGCTGAGGAAGGTGGGGCTGGATTCGTTCATCCAATACAGGGTTCTTTGTTCCTGTTCGTGCGGAGACAACTGGATGACGCGGGCGGCTCCGGTGGGGTCAAAGACCAGCTCCATCTCCGGCTTGCTGGGCGCGGTGTTGTGACTCATTTCGTAGATGGCCAGACCGAGCTGATTCTGGCCGTCATAGGAGGCTTTGATGGTGAGGCGGGAGACGGGTTGGGTGGTGGGGTAGCGCGTACCGCTGGGCACAATGGGATGGTAATCGTAGGTGCCTTTTTGGGGGTTGATGTAGCGGATGGCGTAGGTGTGCTGGATATGGTCGAAGAAATCCACCCCGGCCACGAAGGCGGCGGCCCCGCGGGCGATGGCGTCCAGGGGGCGGTTGAAAAAGACGCGCTCTTTGCCAAAGTACTGCCGCAAGGTGCGCTGCACGGAGGGAATTTGGCTGGAGCCGCCGACCATGAGAACGGCCTGGATGGATTCTTCGTTATACCCACGTTCGCGGGCGGCGTTGATGGCCCCGCGGACAGTGTGGTTGATGCCGGCGTACAGTTCGTGCTGATCCAAGATTTCTTCGAAGTTGGAACGAGTGTAGGCGGCGGAAAGCATCTCGCCCGAATCGGGGTTGATTAGATTCAGGTCGGCAGATTCCTGGAAGGAGAGAGTCTCCTTGACGCGCTCACATTCGACCAGAAGCAGATTGGAAAGGCGGCGGATTTCTTCATCGGATTCCAGGCGCTGATTGCGCTTAAGAAAATCCATGTACAACCATTGATCAATACTGGTCCCGCCGATGGTGCGCCCGGCTTTGCCCAACACCCGGCAGCGGCGCCCGCCGTCTTGAGAGGCTTCGGCTTCCATGAGGACGACGGCAGCATGCAGGGTGCCGCCGCCAAAATCAAAGATCAGATAAGCGTTGCCGGGCTGGATGTGGGCACCGTACCCCAGGGCGGCGGCTGAAGGCTCATCAATCAGGCGAAAGCGCGGCATGGCGGCATTTTCGGCCACCTTGACCAGCCAGTTTTCGTAATGCTCGTAGGCCTCCACCGGCACGGAAAAGGCGACTTCTTCCTGGTTGGCGCCGGTTTCTTCCCCGGCGAAGAGCAGCAGGGTGGAAAGAAAATCTTCACCTGCCTGATAGGGAGTGATCTCGCGGCCGTTGAGACGCACGCGAATGGGGCTGCGGCTGCTGATGTAGCGCTTCATCCAACGAAAGGTGCGTTGGGATTGGTAGAGGCCGCGCTGGATGACCTGACTGCCGATCCAACGCCGGTCGTCTTCGGCGTAGTGGATGAGTGAGGGGATGACATAGACGGGTGAGCCGTCCTGCTGATAAGAGCGTGAATACTCTGACAGACGCAGCGGGAGCCCTTCCTGATGGGTGGGATCCCAGAGTGCCAGAACGGTGTTGGAGGTGCCAAAATCAACAGCTAAACGGCCGGCCATGCTCAATCCTTTCTACGTTCCACACCTGCCTTGCGCAGCACCTGACCGCGGAAGGCAATCCCTACCAGACGGATCACCGCAGCTTCTCCTGACCCGGGCTCAGAATCGGGACTGAGGGGCATGTGCAGGGTGGGGTCAAAACTGACGTTTGCCCCGATTTCACCGATGGTCTGGAATCCCAGCGGCTCCAGACCGTGCAGCAATCGGACAGCAGCCAGGGCGATGCTTTCTGCGGCCACCGGTCGAGTCTGGGATTCCAGCAAATACGCTTGCGTGTAGATCTGAACGGCGGTGGGCGCGATGTCTTTGATATATTGCTCAAGGGCCTGACCGACGGCGGCACTTTGCAGCTCATCTTGCTGAAGCCGCAAACGGGTCAGGTCGGCCTGAAGGGCAGCGATGATTTTATCACGCTCGGTGAGTTCCATTTGCAGGGATTGGATCTTATTTTGAAATTCGTGAATTTCTTCGCGCTGCGGTTCTTGGTTGGACGAAAACCAGGGGGACATGGACTTCACTCCTCAAGAAGAATATCAAATTCACCGACGGTCAGGGTGGGTATGGCGCCGATTTCCACATCGAAGCGAAAACGCTGCGAGAGGCACAGGTACACCCATTGGAGGGCGCTGCGCAGCGGGCCACTGAGGGGGGCACTGCTCTGCAGGAGGGTTTGCAGGGCGGCGAAATGCGCCTGGGTGGCCTGGCCTAAGGGCATCGATAGGAGGTCTGGAATCTTTAACTGGCGCAGATCATAGAGGGTGAGATTGGAAGCAGTGGTGCCCACGGCCAGAAAGCTGCTGTCGGGGGAAAGGCACAGCGAGGTGAGGGGTGTGCCAGACGAATAGGAATGGTTGACTTTGAGCTGCGGCCAGGAGAGCAATTGGATCTCTCCGGCTGTGGTGGCAGCCACGATGCCGCTGCGGTCATCCAAAAATTCCAGGCCCGCCAGAGAGGAGGAAAACTTGTGCCGTTTACGGCCGACATAATAGGCTTCGTGGTCTTTGCTGGGCGTGAAAAGCAGCAGCTCCCCGTTGCGCTGGGCAGCCAGGAATTGGGAGGGTTCCGGCGTGAAGAGGGCGAATTGATAGATACTGCGGGCGGCTCTGGTGCGCAGAAAGGTGAAGAAATGATAGGTGAGATCATCCAGGCGAATGAGGTCCAGGCTTTCATGCAATACCAGCATCCAGACTTCATCGTCAGAAACGGCCACGGAGCGGGGCCAGTTGTCGTTGAGAGGCACGGCGACGGCGGAATTGGACTGGCGGGCATCCCAAATATAAGCACGGAAGTCACGGCCAGAGGTGAGCACGCGCTGATCTTTCAATGGGCGCAGGGCGGTGATGGAACCGTTGTGAGCACCAATTTTGCGTAGTTGGCCTTCTTTCCAGCCGTACAGCCCGCAAGATGCGGTGAGGGAGTTGGTGCGCTCCGCCAGATAGACCTCACCGGTGGAGGAATACTCCACAGAACCCAGAGAATGGTCAAATTTGCCGATTTTTTGGGCGACTTGCGCGCGCTGATAGTCCCAGATGACCGCCTGGCGCCGATCGGTGGCCAGGATGAGATGGGGATCGGTGGGCGAAAAGGCAATGTCATTTACCCGACCGGAAACGCGCAGGCGCTCACGTTCCAAAACCCAGGGGATTTCCTGGGCGGCCGCCTGGGCGTCCTTTTGCATGGGCTGCTGAGACAACTCGAGCAGCTGCTGAAAGCAGAGCTGATCCTCAGGGGCGGCGGGCAGCCAATGCTGCCTCTGCAGGCGCTGCAATGCTTCCAGGCCGCTGCTGAGGTTGAACTCAAAAATGAGCCGCCAGAGCTTTTCCCATTCCTGGTTGGCAGCCAGGACGCGAATCATCACCGAGGCTTCATCGCGGCTGGTGACAGCGGCGGTGGAGCGAAAATCGGAACCGGTCAGGATGGTGAGGTACTGTACGCGGCCGGCCTCCTGCACACGGCGGACGATCTTTTGGCGCAAGCCCCGTTGGGTGGTAGCCGCGAAGAAGGTCCGCAGCAGGCGCTGGTCGAAGTCCAGAGCGTCATAGCGGTCATACTGGCCGGTGAGGAATAAGACCGCGGCCTGGTCTTCGGGATTCGTGGGCAAATAACCGGCGGTTTTGATCAGCTCTAGCAGGGCGGTGTCCTGTGTGTCCAGGAACTGCTGGCAAAGGGCATCCAGGGCGGATTGATCTTCCAGGGAGAGCAGCGCGGCGCGGGCTGCTGCGGCGATCTCAGGGTCTGGATCCTGGGTAAAGGTAAACAGATCTTGAAGCTGAGCGGGCGAAGTGCGTCGGGCGATATCCTGGCGGCCAACTTTAAGGGCGCACAGCAGGCGCAGCCCTTCGGAGGCGGCGGGGACATAGGCGGCATGCAGCAGCACGGCTTCCATTTCTGGGGTGCGAGATTCGGCCCACTGCGCGGCGAAGCGAGAGATGGTTTCGGGGTGCTGGAGGTTGTGCAGGCAGAATTGGGCGCGCTCCGCCAGGACGGCGTCGCTGCCCTGGGCATATTCCCAGAGAAAGGGCAGACCTTCGGGTGAGAGGTTGAAAAGGGTTTCAGGGTGATTGGTGAGCAAGGCGCTGAACACCAACACCTCGGCTGAAAAGGATGGGGAGACCGGATAGGCTGCGCGCAGGATTAATTCGGCCAGACGAGGCTCTTTACGCTGGCGACATTCGGCGAAGAGGGCTTCCACCGCCTCGGTTTTTTTCAAGTGCAGGAGGATTTGTTCGGCGGCGCCGCGGACGTTTTCTTGGGGATCGGAGAGGAAAAGGTCAATCACCTGCCGCACGGTGCGGCTGGAGGAGGAAGATGCCAGGCGCTGATCATAGCCCAGGGTGATTTGGCTGAGGGCATAGGCGGGGGAGGCTGGCTGGGCGGTGCGGTTGAGCACGCGCAGGGCCTGCCCTAGATCGGCGCTGCGCGATTGTTTCCAGCTTTCCCAAAGCGAATCGTAACCGGAGGACGGTTTGATCTTATCGACCCAGGCGGCAATTTGCCGCCGGGCTTCACTATCCAGCGGAGCGGAGACGCCCTGGGCGAGAACGATGAGCGCCTGAGGATGGGAGGGACGCGAGATTTTGTGAATGAGGAATTGCAGGGCCAGGGCGCGCAAAAAGCTGCCCCCCAGGGCGGCAGGCAGCGAATTGAGCAGCAGGGCGCGCAGCAGCGAGAAATTCTGGGTCGATGCAGGCGGCATGAGATTAGGATGGGTCTATATCGACGAACCGCGTGGCGGCTTCACCGGATTCGTAGAAGGAAGCGGATTGGGCACGGCCTTCGGCCAGCCAGGCACGCAGCGCCATGATGCGTTCCCGATGAGAGATGGAGAGGGGAACCTGACGTTTGAGGGCGGTGGAGATGTCCTGGGTGGTAAATTCGCGCTGCGAATCGTTGAAGCCAATGTACATGGCGTCAATGATGGCTTGTTCGATTTCAGAGCCGACGTATCCATAGGATTCGGCTGCCAGGCGGTCGAGATCGTAATCTTCAGGCAGGCGGCGGCGTTTGCGCAGATGGACGGTGAAAATTTCGCGGCGCTCATCCTCGGTGGGGAGATCCAGGAAGAATATTTCGTCGAAACGGCCTTTGCGCAGGAGCTCGGGGGGGATGGCGGCGATATCGTTGGCGGTGGCCACGACAAAGACGGGAGAAGTTTTTTCCTGCATCCAGGTGAGGATGCTGGCAAACACGCGGGTGCTGGTGCCGGAATCCAGGCCGCCGTGGGCCAGGGCTTTTTCCATCTCGTCAATCCAGAGGATGCAGGGGGCCACGGTTTCGACCAGGTGCAGGGCGCGGCGGCTGCGTTCTTCGGATTCACCCACCAGCGAGCCGAAGAGTGCGCCGACATCCAGGCGCAGCAGGGGGAGGCGCCAAAGACCGCCGATCATCTTGGCGGTCAGGCTTTTGCCTGTGCCGGGGATACCGATGAGGGCGATGCCTTTGGGCGCAGGCAGGCCGTAATCGCGAGCTTCCTGTGAGAAGGCGGTTTCACGCAGGCGCAGCCAGGCTTTGAGCACTTCGAGACCGCCGACATCTTCGGGCGTTTCGCTGACGGCGTAGAATTCCAGGGCTTCGCTTTCGCGGATGATCTGTTTTTTCTCGTCGGTGATCAACTGGATGTCGCGGTCATCTAATATGCCGTCGGTGACCAGGGCTTTGGAGAACACGCGCCGCGCCTGGGCAAAGGTGAGGCCGAGGGCTGCCTGAACGATTTTTTCGCGCCCCAGCGGGGTGAGATTGACGCGCACACCGGGCTGGCCGGTGAGGTTTTTCAGCACCTGTTCCATATCCCTGGCATCGGGGAGAGGGTGTTCGATAATCACAAATTCATCGCGGAGTTCATCGGGAACGCGAGAAACCGGCGCGGTGATGAGCAGGGATTTTTGGGTTTGTTTGAGCTTTTGTCCGAGGGAGCGCAGCTTCCTTTTAATTTGCGGGTTTGTCCAGGATTCATGAAAATCTTTGAGGATAAACAGCGCCGTGGGGGAGGTGAATTTTTCAATTTGGTCGAGGGCGGTTTGCGGATCGCGCGCCTGGGGAAGAACACCGTTAGGTTTGGTCAACCATTGGAAACCGTCTGCAAGATCCCAGGTGAGGCCGGTGCGCTGCAAGCGGTCGCAGAGGGCGCGGATGGTTTCCAGAACGCGCTCTTCTTCCAGGGTGGTGATGAGCAGCAAAGTGAAGCGTGAACGCAGAGATAGGTCGAGTTGTTCCTCAAAGGACATGTGAAGCTCCAGGTGTGATTCGGGAATGCGAAGGTATTATACCTTGCCTTGCCAGCGCGCGCCTGACACCGTGAGGGTGGACTGGTGACATTTGTCGCCCCGGTTGAGGAAATGTGTTTTTCGCAGACGGAAGGCGAATGGCTATAATAAAATGAGGGCATTTTGGATTCGGCCCCACTCATATTCCGGAGGAGACTTTTCATGACCGTTCTTTCGCCTGCTGCAGCGCGTGAAGCGCATCAACTTCTAGCTGAGTTTTCCTATGATCTGCGGCCTGTGGAGCGCGGCTATGCAAACCGTACGCTGTATGTGAATCTTGGAGATTTAACGATCCAGAGCAAACCGGTCACAGAAGAGATGAAACGGGTTTTCACAGGCGGAAGAGGGTTTGGGCTGTGGCTGCTGTGGAATGGAACGCGCCCCGAAACGCGCTGGAACGACCCGGAGAATGAGCTGGTGATTACGGGGGGTGTGATTGGGGGGATATCCAATTACCCGGGCAGCGGGAAATGCACAGCTGTGACCATTTCGCCGCAGACGGGTGTACCGATTGACAGCAACAGCGGCGGTTATTTTGGCCCGTATCTCAAGTTTGCTGGCTGGGATGCGATTGAAATTCAGGGCAAGGCCGAACAGGACGTCATTATCATCGTAGACGGTGATCTGGGTGAGGTGCGGGTGGAGACGGCTCCGTTGGAGCCGGTGGACACGCATTTGATTGCGCGGCTGCTGACGGATATGTACGGGGATACCCCCAAGGAAAAACGAGGCATCTCGGTGGTGTCCGCCGGGCAGGCGGCCGACCATGTGGCCATGTGCGGTTTGAACGTGAGTTATTATGATCCACGGCGGGATGAAATCCGCTATAAACAAGCGGCGCGCGGTGGGGCCGGCCGGGTACTGCGCGATAAACACATTAAGGCGATTGTGGTGCGCTACAGCAATATGAACGCCAACAGCAACGGTGTGGCGGATATGGCGCTGCTGCAAAAGGCAGGACAGCGCATCAATCGGGAAATCACGCAGTTTGACGAATCGCAAAACGATATGCGCGGGACGGGAACCCCGTATCTCGTGGAAATCATGAACCGCTTCGACCTGCTGCCCACGCAGAATTACCGCTTTGGGGCGCATGACGAGGCCCATAAGATCGCCGGAGACGTGTGGAAGCCGCAATTTGACCGGCGTGGACCGGACGGCTGTTGGTACGGCTGCACGATGGCCTGCGCTCACGCGGTGAATGAATACGAACTGCGCTCTGGGCCTTACAAGGGCCAAAAGGTGTTTGTGGATGGGCCAGAGTATGAAACCCTGGGCGGCTTAGGTTCGAATTTGAATATTTTCTGCCCGAACGATATTCTGGAACTGAACTTCTACTGCGATACCTACGGGATTGATACGATCTCGGCGGGGAACTCGATCGCTTTTGTGATGGAATGCTGGGAAAACGGCATTTTGACCAAAGAACACACCGGCGGGTTGGATTTTACCTGGGGGAACACGGATGCGGCGTTGGAACTGCTGCATCAGATGGCGCGGGGCGAGGGCTTTGGTCTGATTGTGGGTCAGGGCATTCGCCATATGAAGGCATACTTTGTGGAGCATTTTGGCGCGGATGCGGCTTTCCTGCAGGACATCGGTATGGAAGTGAAGGGTCTTGAGATTTCCGAATACATGACCAAAGAGTCGCTGACTCAGCAAGGCGGGTACGCGCTGGCCTCGAAGGGCGCGCAGCACGACGAAGCCTGGTTGATTTTCATGGAACTGGTGCACAAGCAGCTGCCGACTTTTGAGGCGAAGGCTGAGGCGCTGCATTACTTCCCCATCTGGCGGACGTGGTTCAGTCTGCACGGATTGTGCAAACTGCCGTGGAATGATATTATCCCGGAGAGCAACAAAACCGCCAAAGAACCTGCTAAAGTGCCGGAGCATGTGGAAAACTACACCTGGCTGTATGAGGGCGTGACCGGCGTCAAGGTGGGGATTGAAGATTTGATGCTGCAATCGGAGCGTGTGTATACCTTCCAGCGCATCTTCAATGCGCGCTGCGGGTACGGCACGCGCGCCTATGATTACCCACCGTACCGGGCGATGGGACCGGTGACCGAGCTGGAATATGAATCAAGGCAGGAACGCTACGATCAGTCCTTGATTAACGATGCTGGAATCAATATTGATGGTATGAGCACGGCAGAGAAGGTGGCTGCGCTGCGCAAATACCGAGAAGACCGCTATGAGATGCTGGTGGATGCCGTGTACAAACGCCGCGGGTGGGATATGAACGGTGTTCCGACGCTGGAAACGGTGAAACGGCTGGGGATTGACTTCCCAGAGGTACTGGAAGTGATCCAGAAGCACCACAAGAGCTAGGCAAGTCTGGATTTTGGCAAGATGGGCACCCTCAGTTGATCACGCGCTGGGGGTGCCTTCATCTGAAGCGGTTTTTTTGGAGCCGATTTCCACCAGCTGGATTTGCACCTGATAGCTCTTGCCCTCGATGACGGTTTTGGCGTTGGCGTAATAGCCTTTGGACCCCGTTTTAAATTCCTTCGGCGGGACAGTGAGAATGGCGATGGGCTGGCCGTTTTGGTCTTTAAGTTCGGCGATAATTAACATGATGGATGACCTCCTGAGATGAAGACAGCCACACAAGGGCATACATCCATTATACCCACCCTGAAAATATCGGGTATAATGCCGATAACCTGTAAACACGGAGGTGGAGCGAGAGCGATCATCAACGATCGGCGGATGGAAAAGAAAAAAATAGCGCATGACCTGTTCTGGGGTGGGGCAAGGAACAGGTGACGAGGAAGAGGGTTCCCTGCCGCGGGGCAGGGCTAACCGGCAATCGCCGGGAAAATCGAAAGATCAGCGGAAGCCCTCCGGATTTTGTCCGAACTTTCCCTCCATCCAAAACCAAAAAACGAGTGGATTTCGATCCCTGCTTTGTTCGGTAAAGCAGGCCGGTTATGCGCCCGTGCCAGACTGGTGCGGCGTGCGCTTCGAAAATGATGTACTGACATGGAGGAAATTCTATGTGTGGAATCGTGGGTTATATCGGCCCCAAAAATGCGACCCCCATCATCCTGGCGGGTTTGAAACGCCTGGAATACCGTGGGTATGATTCGGCAGGGCTGGCCGTGTTGGAAAACAGCCATATTGAGGTACGGCGCGATGCGGGTAAGCTGAATCAACTGGAAGCGCTGGTGCAGGCAAAGCCCGTTTCGGGCAACGTGGGCATTGGCCACACGCGCTGGGCCACGCACGGCGTGCCCAACGCGCGCAATGCGCACCCGCATTTGGGCAGCACGGGGGAATTTGTGGTGGTGCACAACGGGATTGTGGAAAACTTCCTAGAGCTGCGCGAGGAACTGGGTGCAGAAGGGGTGACGTTTAATTCGGACACGGACACCGAGACGATTGTGCATTTGGTGGAACGTTACTATGCCCTGCATCACGATCTGGTGACCGCGGTGCGCATGGCGCTGAACAACCTGAAGGGGGCGCACGGCGTGGTGGTGATGTCCTCACGCGAGCCAGACAAAATTGTGGCGGCGCGGATTGGAAACGCGGGCGGTGTGGTTTTGGGCCTGGGCGAAGGGGAAAACTTTGTGGCTTCGGATATTCCAGCCATTTTGGAACATACCCGCCGGGTGGTTTTTTTGGAATCGCGGCAGATGGCGGTGGTGACGCGTGAATCGCTGCAGGTGACCACCCTGGAAGGACAGGAAATTCGCCCCACGGTGCATACGGTGGCCTGGGATCCGGTGGCAGCGGAAAAAGGTGAATTTCGTCATTTCATGCAGAAGGAAATTCACGAACAGGTGCGCGCCCTGACGGATACCCTGGCGGGGCGGGTGGATTTTGATAACGGCAAAATCCGCTTGCCGCAGCTGAATCTGGACGCTGAAGGCGCTAAAAAGATCAAGAAGATCATCATCACCGCCTGCGGCACGGCCGCGCACGCGGGCATGGTGGGGAAGATTTATTTAGAGCGGATCGCGCGCATCCCCACTGAAGTGGATATCGCTTCAGAATTTCGTTACCGCGACCCGATTGTGGACGCGGATACGGTGGTGCTGGCCATCAGCCAATCGGGCGAAACCGCGGATACCCTGGCGGCGATGGAAGAGGGACGGCAGCGCGGGGCCAAACTGTGGTCCATCGTGAATGCCATCGGCTCGCAGGCCATGCGGGTGGCGGATGGGTTTATTTCCATGCAGTCTGGGCCGGAAATCGGCGTAGCTTCGACCAAGGCGTTCACCGCGCCGCTGGTGGATTTGTTCATGCTGGCGGTGCTGCTGGGTGATCTGCGCGGGACGCTGAGCGAGAAAGAGCGCTTTGATTTGGTGGCGGATTTGCGGCTGGTGCCGGATTTGGTGGGACGCTGCTTGGATCGGGAAGACGAGATTATCCCCATTGCTCGGAAAATGAAGGACGCGGCGCATATGCTCTACCTGGGGCGCGGGGTGAATATGCCGATTGCATACGAAGGTGCGCTTAAGCTCAAGGAAATTTCGTATATCCATGCAGAAGCCTACCCGGCTGGTGAAATGAAGCACGGGCCGATTGCGCTAGTGGATAAGGATATGCCTGTGCTGGCGATTGCGCCGCTGGACCCGTGGTACGAGAAGATGATTTCTCAGATTGAACAGGCAAAAGCGCGGGGCGGCAGCACCCTGGTGGTGGCAACCGAGGGCGACACGCGCGTGCCGGACCTGGCCGATCACATTTTCTGGGTGCCGAAATGCCCGTGGCTGCTGAGCCCGATTGTGACCGTGATTCCGCTGCAAATGTTTGCTTATCACATCGCGGCGCAGCGCGGGCTGGATGTGGATCAGCCGCGCAATCTGGCCAAGTCGGTGACGGTGGAATAAGAATCTCGACAGACCAGCAAACCGGCTTCCCTATTTTTGGAGAGGCCGGTTTTTTTATCAGAGGGTCATCAAGGCAATAGCAGCCAGGGCTGAGACGATGCCGAAGGCCTGCGTGCGGCTGAGGCGTTCTTTGAGAAAGATCCAGGCGAGGATGACCGTGCCGCCGGGGTAAAGAGAGGCGATGACTGCGGCGACGTCCATGCGGCCGGATTGACCGGCCAGAATGTAGAGCAGGTTGCCGCCGATATCCAGGGCGGCATTGGTGAGGATGAAGGGCCAGGCAGTTTTGCTGATTTTTAAAGAAGGGCGGCGCAGAAGGATATAGGCGGTCAGCACCACCGTGCCGCCGATGCGCGAGGCCAACATGGGCCAGAAGACGGCTTCCTGGGTGACGCGGTTGATGAGGACAAAGTAAAGGCCAAAACCCAGGCCGGCCAGAAAAGGCCATTTGAGGTCAGCCAACTGGTGAATATGGGCGCGCTCATCGTTGGCATTCTGCGAGATGAGCCAGACAGCCGCCAGAGCAAAGGCAAAACCGAGCCACTGCGGCATTCCCGGCGCGCCGTCGGTGAACAGGCCGATGATGATGGGCAGGGCAGCGGCCAACAGGGCAGAGATGGGGGTGGCGATGCTCATCAGACCGGTGGTCATGGCGTGGTAGAGGATCATCAGGGCGAAGGAGCCAATGGCCCCTACGGCGGCACTGATGAGCAGATGGGAGAAGGGCGGCAGGCTCTCGCGGATGAAGGGCACCGCCAGCATTAACCCCACAAAGCCGACCAGTTCGGCATAAAAAACCGCCAAATAGGCGCCGATACGGCGGCTGGCCAGGCCGCCCGCGAAATCACCACCACCCCAAGCCAGGGCGGCCATTAATCCTAAGAAGATTGCAATCACGATGATGGGTTCCTTTTTCGCTGTGGGTGAGGGGGCAATTCAACCCATTTTACCAATGATTCGGCAAGCGTGGTGAGCGTGAATCTCACCCCGGCGAGGGGAGGGAGAGTCTGGTAGAATAACCATCGTTGGTGGTTTTTGTGTGAAAATTGAACCATTACTTCACGAAGAGGAAGATGGAGGAAACCAATGATGCGGCGATTCTGGCAGATTGTTCTGGTTTTTGGAGTGCTGTTGACAGCTTGTACGCCCAAAGCAAGCCAACAGCAGAAGGTAAGAATTGCTGTGCTGCCGGTGATTGACGCGCTGCCAATCTACGTGGCGCAGCAAGAGGGATACTTTAAAGAACAGGGGGTTGAGGTGGAGATCGTTCCGGTGCTCTCAGCCCCAGAGCGCGACCAATTGATGCAAAGCGGGCAGGTGGACAGCATTTTGACCGAAGTAGTGGTCAATATGATCTACAACAAAGAGACACCGCAGATCAAGACTGTGCGCTTTTTACGCACCACAACTGTGACGACGCCCATGTTCCGAATTCTGGCGTCAAAGGACAGCGGGATCAACACCGTGGCAGATTTGGCGGGGGTACCGATTGCTATCTCGGAAGGGACGGTGATCGAATATATGACCGACCGGGTGTTGGAAAAGGCGGGGATGGCCCCAACCGATATTGCCAAGGTGGCAGTGCCGAAGATTTCTGACCGCATGGCTTTTTTGGATTCGGGGCAGGTACAGGCGGCGGTGATGCCTGACCCGCTGGCTTCGCTGTCCATTAAAAATGGAGCCAGGGTGATCATAGACGATACCAGTTATCCGGAAGTCAGCCATTCGGTATTGGCCTTTCGGATTGAAACCCTGAATCAGCAGGGAGAGGCTGTGCGTAAGGTGCTGGCTGGGGTTGAACAGGCGGTGACGGCCATCAACGGCGATAAAACCCGCTGGAACGGGCTGCTGGCCGAATTGAAGCTGGTTCCCGAGCCGCTGCTGAAAGACTATGTGCTGCCCGATTACCCGCTGGCTTCGGTGCCCTCTGAAGAGCAATTCGCCGACGCGATGCAGTGGGCGCGGGAGAAAGGTTTGATTCAAAAAGATTTGCAGTATGCTGACTGCGTGGACGCCAGCTTTTTACCGTGAGCGATCAGAGACGCTAGATGATCCGTTTGGAGGAGCTTTCTTACCATTACCCATCCAAGCCGCTTATTTTTGAGCGCTTTTCGCTGGAGATCGGCGGCGGGGAAGCCTGGGCGGTTTTGGGGCCTTCGGGCTGCGGCAAGAGCACGCTGCTGTATTTAGCCGCGGGGCTGCGAGCGCCGACAGCCGGACGGGTTTGGGTGAATGGGGCGATTCTGGAACGGCCGCGCCCCAGCACGGGTTTGATTTTGCAGGATTTTGGTTTATTGCCCTGGGCCACCGTGGAAGAAAACGTGCGCCTGGGGTTTAAGATTCGTGATTTTTACGGCCCAGACGGGAAACATGCGCCGGAAACGACACCGCCCGCGGTGATGGATGAACGGGTGCGGTTTTGGATTGAGCGGTTGGGGCTAGAGCCTGTGCGGGGACAATACCCTGGGCAGCTTTCCGGCGGGCAGCGCCAGCGTACGGCGATTGCGCGCACTTTGGTGCTGAACCCGGATCTTCTGCTGATGGATGAACCTTTTGCATCGCTGGATGCGCCGACACGAGAAAATTTGCAGAAGATTGTGCTGCAGCTGCGGCAAGAAAGCCCGTTAACCAGCGTGATTGTGACCCACTCCATCGAAGAGGCGGCAGTTTTGGGACAGAAGATCTTGATTCTACGCAACCGCACCAACCGCAGTGCGGAGGTGGTGGATAACCCGGAGGCGGGGGGACAGGGGTATGCAGACAGCGAAGGGTATCGGCGCATCTGCTCGCAACTGCGCGAGATGTTGGGGGAGACGGCATGAAAAGGTCGCACACGTTTTGGGCGCTGCTGGCGTTGATGGGTGCGTGGCAGGCGCTGGCGATGGTGATTCAGCGGCCGATTTTGCCCTCTCCCGTAGTGGTTTTGGGAGTGTTTTTTGCTGAAATTTTCGGAGAGTTGGGGGGACATTTCCTGGCCAGTTTGTGGCGGGTGACAGCTTCGATGGTCATCAGTATTCTGTTAGCTGCTCCCGCGGGGTTGGCCTTGGGGCAGTCGCAGCGCTTGAATCAGATTTTTGCGCCGGTGATTTACTTGCTCTACCCGATCCCCAAGGTGGTGTTTGTGCCGATTGTGGCTTTATTCTTGGGGATTAACGATCTATCGAAGATTGTGATGATCTTCCTGATCCTGTTTTTCCAAATTCTGGTGCTGGTGCGCGATCAGGCGGAGGGGATTCGCCCGGAATTGGTGTATTCGGTGCGCAGCCTGGGAGCGGGGCGGCGGGCGTTGTTCCGTTTTGTGTACTGGCCGGCGAGCCTGCCGGCGGTGCTGACGGCAGTGCGGCAGTCCATCGGCACGGCGGTGGCGGTGTTGTACGTGGTGGAATTGGTGGCGACCAGCCGCGGGCTAGGGTATTATATTTACATCCACGGCAGCACCTTTATGGATTACTCCAAGATGTACGCGGGGGTGTTGGCGATGAGCCTGTTAGGGTTGGGGCTGTATTTTTTGGCGGATGTGCTGCACCGGCGGTTATGCCCCTGGCAGTTTATCCGGTAGGAGAGTTTGACTTCATGGCAAAACCCGAAGATACGCAACATACGCGCAAAGTGCGCACCATGTTTGGGCAAATTGCCCAACGCTACGACCTGCTGAACCGGGTAATGACCTTTGGGCAAGATATCCGCTGGCGCAAAGAGGCCATTCGGAAGCTGGAGCTGAAAAGTGGGCCTCAATGGGTGTTGGACGCAGGCACAGGCACGGGGGATATTGCCCTGGAGATTCAAAAACAGTTCCCACAGGCGGTTGTGGTGGCCAGCGACCTTACGCCGGAGATGATTCAGGTTGGCAAAAAACGCCCTGGCGCCGAGAAAATCCATTGGGTGATCGCGGATGCAATGGATTTGCCCTTCGCCACGGAGTCCTTTGATGGGGTGATCTCAGGTTATTTGCTGCGGAATGTGCCGGACGTGAACGGTGCGCTGCGCGAACAGTGCCGGGTTGTGAAGCCGCTGAAGGCGGTGGTTTCGCTGGATACGACCCCGCCTGCCGAAAACTTACTCAAGCCGTTCATCGGCTTCTTTTTACACCGCGTGATCCCTTTCATGGGGAAAATCCTCACCGGCCATGCCGAGGCGTATACCTACCTGCCGGACACCACCGAGCATTTTCTGCCGGCGGATAAACTGGCGGCGCGTATGGAAGCGGTGGGCTTTTGGCCGGTGCAGTTCTGTAAGCGCATGTTTGGGACCATGGCGATTCACTTTGCGGTGAAAAACCCGAAAAGCTGAACAGGGATCAGGCCGCTGAGGGCCAGAGCGGCTGCCAGAAGTGCGCCGTAGAGAAAGGTCAGGCGCGAGGTTTTGGCCAGCAGCTGGTTGAAGCTGGGGCCGGTTTGGGCGGCGCGGAGCTGGCGAAAGACCCGAAGCGCATTGGGGACCGCGGCGTACACCAGGAGCAGCCACACCTGCCCCTGTAAGAGGATAAACAGCAGCAGGGGGACCGCAAAGGCCAGAATGAGCATGCTGGCGTATTCGGTTTCACCCGCCTGGCGGCCAAAACGGATGGGGAGGTTAATGCGCCCGGCACGGCGGTCGGTTTCGATGTCGCGGATATTGTTGACCACCAAAATAGCGGTGACCAGAGCGCCTACCCCGGCGGCGGCAGGCCAGGCTGCCCAGGGGAGCGTGCCGCTGACCACCCAGGTAGTGCCGCACACAGCCACAAACCCAAAGAAGATCATGGCGAAAAGGTCGCCCAGGCCGTAATCAGAGAGGGGATACGGTCCCAATGAATAGAGCACAGCTCCTAGAGCGGCGCTCAAGCCAATCCCGATAACGCCCCAGCCCGCCAGAGAGGTGAGATACAGCCCGCAGGCGGCGGCAAGCAGAGCGATGACCCCCACACCTTGCCACACCTGGGCGGGGGTGAGGATGCCGGCCTGGGTGACGCGGGTGGGTCCCAGCCGATCGTGGGTGTCGGTGCCTTTGGAGTAATCGGCCACATCGTTTATGAGATTGGCGGCGATTTGAAACAGAACGGCCACCAGAAGGGCGGCCAGGGCAGCGCCCAGGCGGAAGGGGCCGCGGTGGAAAATGGCGACGCCGCAGCCGACCAGCACGGGGGCCATAGAGGCAAAAAGTGTTTTTGGGCGGACGGCCAGCCACCAACGTTGGAAGAGGGTCAGCGAGGAGGATGTGGGGGCGTTCATGACGGAGGACGGCCTTTGTGGGGGTTTAGTATGAATAGACGCTGCCGCCAATGAATTCGCGCAGCACGGAGTCTTTGGGGATGAGCTGATCGCCTTCCAGCGGCTCAATGGTTTGCAAGAGCTTCAGGATGCGCTCGGCGCGGGTGAAGGCGTCTTGGCGCAGCGGGTCGCTGCGGTAACTGTCGACCCATTTCTGGAAGCTTTCCAGCAAGCGGGCGCGGTAGATGGACAACTCATAGGGCATGGCGCTGTTGACGATGTAATCGGTGGTGCCGATTTGCGGGATGATGTTGCGCAATTCGCTGGAACGCACATAATGCCAATGCTCCAAGGTGCGGGTGGGGTCGTAGGCACGGTGAGAGGCGTCGCGCAGCATACGGCGGATGAGGCGCAGGTCGGTCCAGCGCACATACTCGCCTTCGGCGTTCTTCATTTGCAGCAGCGGCTCCAGATACACCTTGAATTTTTGCTCATCGGGGATGCTCTCGGTCATGGCGGGGTAGAGACCGTGCAGACTGTCGATGAGAATCACCTCACCAGCGGCCAGTTTCATGGGGGTGTGGTCGTTGGTGCGGTGGCCGGTTTTGAAATCGTAGAAGGGGATACGCACCTCTTCACCAGCAATGAGACGTGCCAGATGCTGGTTAATCAAAGAGATGTCCAGCGCCTGCGGGGTTTCAAAATCATAATCGCCGAATTCATCTTTGGGGTGCAGCTCCAGATCAAAGAAGTAATGGTCCACGTTGAGAGTGACCAGCTTGACGCCCAGGTGGCGGAGATGCTGGCCGATTTTGATGGTGGTGGTCGTCTTGCCGGAGGAAGAAGGACCGGTGATGATGACCACCTTGATTTCGCCGCGGCGAGGGGCAATGAGTTCCACGGCGTTTTCGATGTCTTCGTTATAGGCGGCTTCAGATTCCTGAATAATCTGCGCCATTTCACCCTGGCGGACACGCTGGTTGTAGGCCTCGACGGTGTGGACATGGTGAGTGACGGCCCAATCGAGGACATGCCAGATTTTGGCCCAGGGGATGTTGCCGGAGGGGCTTTGGGCGCGTTCGGCGCGCTCTTTGCGGCGGCGGGCGCGTTCATCGCGGTACAGGATGTAGGCCTTGGCCACCTTGGCGTGGCCGTTTTCAATGAGGACTTTTTCCACCAGATCTTGAATTTCTTCGATGGTGGGAATATGGCCGGGCGGGGTGCTGCGTTCGAGCAGGGCGACCACTTGCTGGCTGAGGCCTTCGGCGATGGTACGATCGCGCCCGCCCACGGCGACGGCTGCGCGGTAGATGGCGTTGGTGATGCGGTCAGGGGTGAAGGGGACAATTGCGCCGGAGCGTTTGACAACCTTTTCAATAGAGGACATTTTTCACCTGCCTTAATCTAAGTCAGCATGGAGCAGTATTTGAAGAATTGGCCGCTTCGGTTTCCAGGGTGAACAGGCATGAGGAGGTCGGATCTGCGGGGTGAATGCGGCTGTGCTGTTGGACGGCAGCGCCTGTGAGGCGGCGGACGATGTGTTGATCCATTTGACATAACTCAGGATGATTATGGATGATACGCCAGTAGGGGCAGGCGCGGAAGATGAGGCGGGGGCCGGATTGATGCGCTTCCCATCGGGAGTCATAGCCGTGTTGGTTGAAATGACGGACGCAATTTTGCATGCGCAAGGTGAGACTGGGAGGGACGGCCGGACTGGGCATCATCACTTGCGCTAATTCTACTGGCAAATCCACCGTGGATGGGCCGGGATTTTCGGCAATAAGGCGAAGGAGGGCAGAAGCCAGGGCTGCCAAGTTTTCCGGTTTTTGATCCGCGGCGAGCGCATAGAATTTTTCGGGACGACCTTTTCGATGAGAGGAGGTGTCTACCGTAATTGGCGAAATTTTCCCGGCGCGCAGCAGGTTGGCGATGTGATATTGAAGATTGGGGCGGGTTTGGCCCAGGGCGCGGCTGAGATCCGCCACCGAGGCGGTGCGGTGTTTGAGCAGGTAAGCCAGGATACGGTCAGACGTGGGTTGATCCATACGGTGATTATACAATAAAATAAAGAAAATTTTACTTTAATCTTTGCTTGACTGAGGGGGTATCCATGTTACAATAGAAAAAATTCACAAACGAATTGATCCAACACGAATTGAATATGGAATCCAAAGGAAGGTGGCGGGATGAGTGAACAGGAGCGAAGAACCGAACCATACGAAATCCCTGAGGAAATGAAATCGCAGGTGGCGGTGACCACGCTGGATAAAATTTACAATTGGGGACGATCCAATTCGGTGTGGCCGATGATGTTCGGCCTGGCGTGCTGCGCGATTGAAATGATTGCGACGGCGGCAAGCCGGTATGACTTCTCTCGGTTCGGGATGGAAGTCATGCGCCCCAGCCCGCGCCAGGCGGATGTGATGATCGTTTCGGGCACGGTGACGAAGAAAATGATCCCGACCATTGTGCGGCTGTATAACCAGATGCCGGAACCGAAGTATGTGATCGCGATGGGGGCTTGCGCCTGCGGTGGTGGGCCTTTCAAAGAGGGGTACACGGTGGTTTCAGGGGTGGACCGCTTCATCCCGGTGGATGTGTATATTGTGGGCTGCCCGCCCACCCCGCAATCCCTTTTGAATGGACTGATCACGCTGCAAAAGAAAATGGAACAGGAGTCCATCGCGACCTCGCGCTGGTACAGCAAAGCGCCTAGCCAGCCCATTCCTATTCCGGTACTCGGCCCCGATTTGATGGACCCGCGCAAGTTTGACCTGATCCGGCAGCAGAGCGCAGCAAAAAAGGCGGCACAGACCGCGGATGGGGAGGTGGAGAATGAGTGATCTTCAGACGCAGACGCTGGTCCCGCAGCTTGATACGATCTTTCCGGATTGGGTGCGGCCGGATGACCGCGCTGGTTATCAGGGTTACATCGTGGAGACGGAGCATTTATTGGCCGTGGCCAAGGCCCTGCGCGATACCTATGGATATGATTTGCTGTCTTCAGTCACGGGTGTAGATTATCTGCCAGAGGGCAAGCTGGAGGTGGTTTACCACGTCTTCCGCACGACCGGAGGGCCGATCTTTGTTTATAAAGTGCAGGTGCCGCGCGACAACCCGGTAGTACCTTCACTGGTGCCCTTATACCCAGGGGCCGAATTACAGGAGCGGGAGGCGTACGATTTATTGGGCATTCGTTTTGAGGGGCATCCCGACCTGCGCAGAATCTTGACCTGGGAAGGGTTTGCTGGACACCCTTTGCGCAAGGATTGGCACGAGCCCTATTTTGAAGAAGAAGCTAAGCCGTATAAGAGCCGCTGGCCGGAAGGACAGGTGCGGCGGGCAGAAGACCTGAACCCCTTTGCGGATAACGTGGATTACCCGGCTGGGTTTGACCCAGAATCGTTGGTTCCAGACGCGGACGATACCCTGTATAAGACCTTATTCCGGGTGCAGCAGGCACAGCATCCTGAAATCAAGACGGATGCGATTGTGGTCAATTTGGGCCCTCAGCACCCATCAACACATGGGGTGTTCCGTATGGTGGCGCTGCTGGAAGGGGAAAAGATTCTGGACTTGAAGCCGGTGATGGGATACCTGCACCGCAACCACGAGAAGATCGCGGAGCGGAACACGTTTTTGCAGAATATGCCCTTCACGGATCGTCTGGATTACATTGCTTCGATGAGCAACAACTTCGCCTATGCCCTGGCGGTGGAGAAGTTGATGGGGGTTCAGCCGCCGGAGCGGGCGGAGTACATTCGCGTGATCATGGCGGAGTTGACCCGCATTGTCAGCCACTTCATCGCAGTGGGCTTTTTACTGAATGACCTGGGGGCCTTCTTTACGCCCTCGCTGTATGGGATTAAAGAGCGGGAACTGATCGTGGATATTTTTGAGATGGTCAGCGGCTCGCGCATGATGTGCAACTACTTCCGATTCGGCGGCCTGGCGCGCGATATGAGCCCTGAGGCGGTGCAGAAGACTAAAGAATTGGTGAACGATCGGCTGCCGCGGAAAATTGATGAATTTGACCGCTATTTGACCGAAAATGAGATTGTGCGGCAGCGCTGTGAAGGGGTGGGCGTTTTAACCCCGGAAGATGCGATTGCACTTTCGGCGACGGGCCCGGTCTTGCGCGCGTCGGGGGTTCCCTATGATGTGCGGCGGGCGGAGCCGTATTCGATCTACGACCGCTTTGAATTTGATGTGGCGTATGGACTGCATGGGGATATATACGACCGCTATTTGGTGCGGATGGAAGAGATGCGGCAGAGCGTGCGTATTTTAAAACAGGCGCTGCGCGACCTTCCTGAAGGGCCAATCATGACTGGAAAACCAGCCTATCAGGTGCGTGTTCCGGCTGGAGAATCGTATGGACGTGTGGAGGGACCCAAAGGTGAACTCGGATTTTATCTGGTGTCGAACGGCAAACCTAACCCCTGGCGGTATCATGTCCGTGCTCCAACCTTCATCAATTTGACCAGCCTGGCGCCCATGTCGCGCGGCGGGAAGGTGGCGGATGTGGTCGCCATTCTTGGCTCCATTGATATTGTGCTGGGTGAAGTGGACCGCTAAAGGAGGAATACGAACATGAACGGAAAAGGAATCTTAAGCGGTTTGCTGATCACCCTCAGGCACTTTGTGGATACCTACCTGGAAGATCTCAAGGTGGGCCGGAAACGATACGGTACTGCCGAAGGGATTGAAATGCGGCGCAGCAGTGATACGCGCGGGATTTTTACCATTCAGTATCCCGAAGAAAAACTGCCGGTGCCAGAAGAATTTCGATTTGTGCCGTTTTTGGTGTATGATGTCAAGGAGGACGGCGAAAAGGCGGTGCGCTGCACGTCCTGCGGTATCTGCGCGAAGGTGTGTCCCCCGCAGTGCATCTGGATTGAGCGGTCCGTTGATGCGGCCACGGGAAAGCCGATACCGACGCCTGCGGAGTTCTTTATTGATGTGGACGTTTGCATGAACTGCGGGATGTGCGCAGAATTTTGTCCGTTTGATGCCATCCGTATGGATCACGATTATGAGATGGCATCCTACGACCGCCATAAGCACCATATTCTCAACAAAGAGCGGCTGTTAAAACCCGCCTCATATTATGCTGAAATTCGCCCGACAAGCTACCGGCGCGAAGAAGCTGAGAAGGCGGCCAAAGAGGCGGCAAAAGCCGCGGCGCGGCCCCCGGCGGGAACGGCTGCTTGAGGGATTCGGAGCCAGGATGTATAATTCGGACACAGAATTGTTATTTCCACTGCGCCTGATCCAAAGTCTGGAGGATGTGCGCGGGGGGAGCTGGCAAAAGTTGATCCAGCAGGTGGGTGATGAAGGCGCACCGCTGGAAGAGCGGATGGCTTTTGTGTATATGATGGTGCGGCTGGGGGGGTGCGTCACCTGCAACGCAGATTCGTTCCGGGCGATGAAAGGATGTACGCTGTGTGCCCGGCAAACCATCCGGCGCTATCGGGGAAGTGATCAGGAATTGGCGGATCAATTTCAACAGGCGCGGCAAGATGTTGAGTTATTTATTCGGAAGTCAGGCGGCTTGATTGCTGACTAAAAATGAAAGGCAGAAATCATCGATGACGGATCCATCCAACTTGAGAGAAGCGGTTTTGAAACAACTTGCGACCGTCCAAGAGCCTGAACTGCATAAAGACCTGGTGTCTTTGAACATGATTCAGGATCTGATCGTGGAGGACGGTAAAGTAAGTTTTCGCATTGTGTTGACCACGCCTGCCTGCCCGCTGCGGGGCCGAATTGAGAACGAGGCACGCCAGGCAGCGATGGCTGTGGAAGGGGTGACTGAGGTGAAAGTGACCCTGGACGCGCAAGTTCCCGCAGACGGCCGTCCGCGTGGAATTTTGGATTTACCGGTGCGCAACGTGGTGGCGGTGGCCTCTGGCAAAGGGGGCGTGGGCAAGAGTACGGTGGCTGTGAACCTGGCCGTGGCGTTGGCGAAAAGCGGCGCTGCGGTAGGGCTTTTGGATGCAGATATCTACGGCCCCAATGTCCCCACGATGATGGGCGTGCAGCGGCTTCCTCCCCCCAAGGACGGTAAACTGGTTCCTGCGGAAGCTTACGGCGTGAAAGTGATGTCCATTGGATTTCTGGTGAAGCCAGGACAAGCCCTCATCTGGCGCGGCCCAATGCTGCATTCTGCGATCCGCCAGTTTTTGGCGGACGTGGCCTGGGGCGAACTAGATTATTTGGTGATCGACCTGCCACCAGGAACGGGCGACGCGCAGTTGAGCCTGGCGCAGTCGGTTCCGTTGAGCGGCGGCGTGATTGTGACCCTGCCGCAGCAAGTTTCGCTGGAAGATGCCAGCCGCGGATTGGAGATGTTCAAACAGCTGAATGTGCCGGTGTTGGGCGTGGTGGAGAATATGAGCTACCTGGAACTGCCCGACGGAACGCGCATGGACGTGTTTGGACAAGGCGGCGGGGAGCAATTGGCCAAGATGTTCGGCGTGCCGTATTTTGGTGGGATCCCGATGGATCCCTCCGTTCGCAAGGGTGGAGATAATGGGGTTCCGATTATGGTTTCGGCGCCGGAGTCTCCCTCTGCGAAGGCGCTGCAGGATGTGGCGGAAAAGACGGCAGCCAGACTGAGCGTTGAAGCACTCACCAAAGTGAGCGCCCCGACGATTGAAGTGATTGAGTAAATTATGGCCCATATTGTTGTTGGCGTGCGATTCACCCGCATTGGAAAAGTGTATCACTTTGACGCTTCTGCGTTTCCGGATCTGCGGTTGGGGGATGCAGTGGTGGTGGAAACCAGCCGCGGCTGGCAGCTTGGGCAGGTGGCGCAGCGCCTGGAAGAAGGGGACATTCCGGCTGAATTGGAACTGAAAGCCATTGAGCGCAAGGCGACCCCGCGCGACCTCATGCTGCGGCAGGTGTGGCAGCAGCGGGAACAAGAGGTGGTTTCCACCTGCCGGGCGCGGGTGGTGGCGCTGAACCTCTCAGGTGTAAAGATCGTGGCGGCGGAGTACAGTTTTGACGGCTCGCGCCTGGCGATTATGTTCAATACCGAAGCCGAAGAACGGGTTGAACTGAAGAGTTTGCGGCAGGATATGCAGAAAGTATATGCCCCTTCGCAGGTGGAAATCCGCCAGATCGGGCCGCGCGATGTGGCCAAGATTTTGGGCGGGATGGGCGCCTGCGGTTTAGAAACACGCTGCTGCTCGAAATTCCTGTGTGATTTTAGCTCCATTTCTATTCGCATGGCCAAAGAGCAGGGCATCTCGTTGACGCCGACGGAAATCACCGGCATGTGCGGGCGGCTGCGCTGCTGCTTGATTTATGAATACGACGCGTATGTGGCCGCCCGTCAGAAGCTGCCCAAGCGTAATAAGCGGGTCATTACCCCCATCGGCGAAGGCAAGGTGGTGGACGTGGTGCCGCTGCGAGACGCAGTGATTGTGGAAATTCCGGAAAAAGGCCGCCGCGAATTCCCGCGGGAAGAGATTAAGCCCGCGGAGGAATTGGAAAGGCTTCAGCAGAAAATTGATTCACCCCAGCCCACCCGCGAAATCGTGCGGGATGAGGTGAGCGATACTGAGGAAGCCGCGGCAGAAGAATCCTCATCGCTGCCTGAGGGTGCGAAAGCGAATCGCACAGAGCCGCGCCCAGGCGCGCCCAACGTCCCCAGGCCTCAACGCCGCCGGCGGGGGGGTAAAAAGCGCCGAAGTTAGATTGATGATTGAGAGTTGGGAATGTCCGCAGACGATATTGGTCGTTATGGCGCACCCTGACGATGCGGAATTTTATTGCGGTGGTACGATTGCCCGGTGGACCCATGAGGGTCACCGGGTAATTTCTTGTATTCTGACATCCGGAAACCGTGGTACGAAGCGCGCAGATGCGGACTTGGAAGCCCTGAAGCATACCCGGCAGGAGGAACAGCGCCAGGCAGCAGAATTGCTGGGCGTGGAAAGCGTTATTTTTTACGATTATGAGGATGGGTATCTGCGTGCAGACGCTGAAACGCGCAAAACAGTGGTGCGTGTTATCCGGCAGGTGCGGCCTGAGGTGGTGGTGAGTCTGGACCCGACTTTGTTTTTTCCAGAACGGGAAAGCGTTAACCACTGCGATCACCGCGCCTGCGGGGAAATATGCGCGGATGCGGTGTATCCGGCGGCGTTTCTGCCCTGGTATTACCCTGAACTTCGCGATGAAGGCTGCGAGCCGCACCGCGTGCGGGAATTGTGGCTGGCGCACACAGGCGCACCCAACCTGCGGTTGGATGTGAGCGAATGGTTTGATCTGCGGTTGGAGGCGCTGCTGTGTCACAAAAGTCAATACCGCGACCGCGAACGGTTTATTGCCGCAATTGCGGCTGAACGAGATGGGCAAGGGGGGTATTCAGAAGGATTCCGTAGGATTCAATTGGAGGCAGCACCATGAGTGAATGGATGGATTGGGCTAATGAACTGTTCCCTTTCAATCAATCAATTCGGCGGGATTTGCACCAACACCCGGAACTGGGTTTTCAGGAAACGCGGACGGCAGCCCTGATTGCCCGGCAGTTAGAGGAATTGGGACTGGAAGTTGTCACCGGCATTGCTGAAACGGGTGTGGTGGGAACCTTAAAAGGGGGAAGACCCGGCCCAACGATCCTGGCGCGGTTTGATATGGATGCGCTGCCCATTCAGGAAGAAACGGGAGCGGATTATGCATCCGTCAGCCCGGGGGTGATGCACGCCTGCGGACATGACGGGCATGTAGCCATTGGCCTGACCACGGCGCGGATGCTGGCGAGCCGGAAAGAGCAATTGGCTGGTCAGGTGCGCTTTGTTTTTCAGCCCGCGGAAGAAGGACAGGGCGGGGCTTTTCAGATGGTGGAGCAGGGCGCGGCTGAAGGGTGTGATTTTGCGCTGGCGCTGCATTTGTGGAACGACCGCCCGGCGGGGTGGGTTGGGCTGCGCGAGGGGCCGGTGATGGCAGGGGCGGATGTGTTCAAGGTGCGAATTCGCGGGGTCGGCGGGCATGGAGCGGTGCCTCATCAGACGGTAGATCCCATCGTGGCGGGGGCGCAGATGATCACGGCTTTGCAGACCATTGTTTCACGCAATATTTCCGCGTTGAAGACCGGTGTCATCAGCGTGGGTGCGTTTCATGCCGGGGAGGCTTTGAACGTGATTCCGGCGGCGGCTGAATTTGGCGGGACGCTGCGCTTTTTTGAACCAGGGGTGCAAGCCAGGATGGGGGAGCGCATTCGCAGCGTGTGCCAGGGGACGGCGCAGGCGATGGGGTGTGAGGTGGAAGTGGAAATTGAGGAATGGACGCAAGCGGTGGTGAACGACGCAACTGTGACGGGGCGATTGGAAATGGTGTTCAGGAAAGAGTTTCCAGAACTGCATGTGGATGCTGACTGCCAAACGATGGCATCCGAAGACGCTTCCGCTTTCTTAGAACGCGTACCTGGCGTATACTTCTTTGTAGGATCTGCAAACAAGGAGCGGGGGTTGACCTACAGCCACCACCACCCGCGTTTTGATTTTGACGAGCAGGCCCTGACGTATGGGGCGGGATTGATGGCCGCGGGGATTTGGGAACTGAGCCATAAGAAGAGTTAGCTGCACGGTGGTATGGGAGGGAGACGATGGGGCAATTACGCGCAATCCAATTTTCGAAACCGCCGGAGCGGATTGTGTCTCTGGTGCCGTCTGTCACCGCCAGTCTGCTGGATTTGGGGCTGGGGGCGAGTCTGGTGGGCGTCACGGATTACTGCGCTTACCCTGCAGAATGGGCAGACCGTATTCAAAGAGTAGGAGGGCCGAAAAGCCTGGACGAGGAGAAAATTCGGGGGCTGGAGCCGGATTTGATCATCGCCAACCAAGAGGAAAACGACCGGCAGGCGGTGGAAGCTCTGATGGAGAGCGGGCTGCCGGTGTGGGTGCAGTTTCCCAAAACGGTCGCCGAAGCCATCCAGGATTTATGGCAGTTGGACAGCCTTTTTCCGGATACGATCGCACGAGAACGTCTGCATTTATTGGAGAAGGCCTACGAGTGGGCGCTGCTCTCTATTGTGGATGTGCTTCCCATGCGCTATTTTTGCCCAATTTGGGAAGGGGTGAGCGAAGCGGGACAGCGCTGGTGGATGACCTTTAATCAGGATACGTATCCGGCTGATCTGCTAAAGGGGTTGGGCGGGACGAACATCTTTGCCGATCGAAAACGGCATTTCCCCTTGGAAAACGACTTACAGGATCAACCCGGGGAGGAGCCTGGGGAGCGGGATACGCGTTACCCACGGGTGAGTCTGGAAGAGGTGCTGCGAGCGGACCCGGAGGTGATTCTGCTGCCGACGGAGCCGTATGCCTATGGAAATGATCGGATGGAGGATGTGTACAGCGCGTTTGCCGGGACCAGCGCCTGCAAGGCAGGTCGAGTGGTCCTGGTGGAGGGCAGTTTGCTGTTTTGGCCTGGAACCCAACTGGGTAAAGTTCTGACGGAAATCCCTGACCTGTTTTCACGTTATCAGGGATAACCCAGCGGCATACATTCAGCGCGTGTATTGGTGATTTATGTAATTTATCAGATTATTGACAGTTCCATCAGGGCGTGCTATACTCTTTTTAGTCAGATTCATCAGATTAATTAAATTATTCTGACGAAAGAGCGACATGGCACGCGACCGCAGCTACGCTGATCAGCTTTCTGATTTCTTAAAGTACCTGGCGCAGAGTTCTCAGAGCGACAGTCAGCAGATTCCTTCTTTAGCCGACCTCAGCCGTGAATTGGGGGTCGGCGTTGCTGCGCTTCGGGAGCAGTTGGAGGTGGCGCGAGCTTTGGGGTTGGTGGAAGTGAAGCCCCGAACGGGTATCCGCTGTCTGCCGTATTCTTTTCGCCCGGCGGCGGAAACCAGCCTGGCGTATGCGTTGGCGGTGGATGCGAACCATTACCAGCATTATTCAGATTTGCGCTATCACATTGAGACCTCCTATTGGTTTGAGGCAGTCAGTCTTCTGACGGCGGCGGATTATGCGCAGATGCGGACCTTGGTGCAGAGTGCCAAGGAAAAACTAGGACTGCCGGTTCCGCAAATTCCCCATCAGGAACATCGTGAATTGCATTTGTTAATCTACCGGCGCCTAGAGAATCCCTTTGTGTTTGGGCTGCTGGAGGCGTATTGGAATCTGTATGAGGCTGCTGGCCTGGATGTTTACACGGATATCGCGTATTTGCAGCAGGTGTGGCTGTATCACGAAAAGATGGTCGAAGCGATCTGTGCGGGTAATTTTGAAGGCGGCTACAACATTATGATTGAGCATATAGGCTTGTTGGCACAGCGCAATAAGCCTCCGGTTTTGCGTCAAAAATTTGAATGACCCTATTACCTCTTTGATCTACCTACAAGGAGACTCTATGACCCAAGAACCAACTGCCGTAACGGAAAATCAGCAGACCCAAGCGATCGTAAACGATTTCTGCATCACGTTTTCGACCGTGAACGGGTCTGGCAGCGCTACGGCAAACACCACCTTGCTGCGGGCATTGTTCAAGATGGGTATTCCGGTGACCGGCAAGAACATTTTCCCTTCCAATATTCAAGGTCTGCCAACCTGGTTTACCTTGCGGATCAGCAAACAAGGGTATCTGGCCCGGTTGGAAAAAGATGATATTGTGGTGGCCATGAACCCCGCTACTTTTTCGAAAGAACAGGAATATGTGGTGCCGGGTGGGGTGCTGTTGTACCCAGATGATATCAAATTGGCAGTGACGCGCACGGATATTCACGTGTACCCGATGCCGGTAAAGAAACTGACTAAAGATGCGGAAGTCCCCCCCAAACTGCGCGATTACATCGCCAATATGGTGTATGTAGGTGTGCTGGCGAACCTGCTGGGAATTGACCTGGAAAAAATTTACCAGGCTTTGGATTTCCACTTTAAGGGCAAAAAATCTGCGATTATGTCCAACTACAATGTGGTTGTGGCGGCGGCAGAATGGGCCAAGGCTAACCTGGAGAAGAAAGACAACTACCGGGTGGAGCCGATGAACGCCACCGAGGGTTACATCATGGCGGACGGCAACGCGGCGGGTGCGCTGGGTTCGATTTACGGCGGGGTGCAGTTTGTGGGCTGGTACCCGATCACCCCGGCGTCCTCGCTGGCGGAGTCCTTCCAGGAATATTTACCGATGCTGCGCAAAGACCCGGTGACGGGGAAAGACACCTGTGTGGTGGTGCAGTCGGAAGATGAACTGGCTGCCATCGGCATGGCGATTGGAGCGGGCTGGGCTGGGCTGCGCTCGATGACCTCGACTTCTGGGCCTGGTCTGAGCCTGATGTCGGAATACATGGGTCTGGCGTACTACACCGAAACGCCCGTGGTGGTGTGGGATGTGCAGCGGGTGGGGCCGAGCACGGGCCTGCCGACGCGCACGGCGCAGGGCGACTTGACCCAGGCGGCGTTCATCAGCCACGGGGATGCCAACTTTATCATCTTAATTCCGGGGTCGGTGACCGAATGCTTTGAATTTGGTTGGCGCGCCCTGGATATTGCCGAACATTTCCAGACGCCAGTGATCGTGATGTCGGACCTGGATTTGGGCATGAATCAGTGGATGTGTAAGAAATTTGAGTACCCCAACGAGCCGATGGACCGCGGGAAAGTGCTGTGGGAAGAAGATTTGCAGAAGATGATTGAGCGCGGCAACGGGCAGTGGGGCCGCTACCTGGATGTGGACGGCGATTTTATCCCGTACCGCACGGTGGCTGGCAACCGCCACCCGCGCAGCGCCTGGTTCGCGCGCGGTACCGGTCATGATGAATTCGGCCGATACACCGAAGAGCCGGATGTTTGGGAACGGATGATGAACCGCCTGTTGGCGAAATTTGAAAGCAGCCGCGAACATCTGCCGCTGCCCGAGGTTCACACCATGCCCAACGCCAAGATCGGGATCATCTCGATGGGGTCGGCGGATGCGGCGGTGATTGAGGCACGGGATCAAATGCTGGCCGAAGATTTGCCCACCGATTATTTGCGTGTGCGGGCTTACCCGTTCAGCCAACAAGTGAAGGAATTTATCCGCAATCACGAGCGGACCTATGTGGTGGAGCTGAACCGCGATGGGCAGCTGAAGCAGCTGCTGACCCTGGATAACCCTGAACTGGCGACGCACCTGATCCAGGTCTCTCATTTGGACGGTTTACCCCTGACGGCACGGTGGATTCGGGAACAGATTATGACCCAGGAGGCAAAATAACCATGAGCGAACAAATTGCCGAAGCTGGTCGCGGTTCAGTTAACGCTGCGAACCTTACTCGTAATGACTATAAGGGCGCACCCAGCACGCTTTGCCAGGGTTGCGGCCATAATTCCATCGCCAGCCAGATTGTGGCGGCCTGCTACGAGCTGGATTTGGTCCCGGAACAGGTGGCAAAATTCAGCGGGATTGGGTGTTCTTCCAAAAGCCCGACGTACTTTTTAGGACGATCCTTCGGCTTCAACGGTCTGCACGGCCGTATGCCTTCGCTGGCTTTGGGCGCGATGTTTGGCGACCACCGGATGAAGGGCATTGGGGTGAGCGGCGATGGGGATACCGCCAGCATTGGGATGGGGCAGTTCAAGCATCTGGTGCGGCGAAACTTACCGTTTGTGTACATTGTGGAAAACAATGGGGTTTACGGCTTGACCAAGGGGCAGTTCTCGGCCACGGCCGAAAAAGGCTTGGAGTTGAAAAAACAAGGCCATAACCCGTATACGCCGGTGGATATCTGCATGGAAGCCTTGGTGGCGAATGCGACCTTTGTGGCGCGCTCTTTTGCGGGCGATCCCAAGCAGGTGAAGGAATTGATCAAGGCGGCCTTCAGCCACCGCGGCATCGCCGTGATTGACATCATCAGCCCGTGTGTGACCTTCCACAATCATGATGAGTCCTTGCATTCGTATGTGTATGGGAAGGCGCACGAGACACCGCTGCACGATATCACTTTTGTGCCGGCGCGCGAAGAAATCACCATTGAAGACTTCGAGCAGGGATCTGTGCGCGAGGTGGAGCTGTTCGACGGCTCACGCCTGGTGCTGAAGAAGCTGGAAAGCGATTACGACCCCTCCAACCGTTGGCGAGCGCTGGCGATGATGGACGAGGCTGAAAAGAATGGTATCTTGCTGACCGGTTTAATCTACGTCAACACTGAACAGCCTTCGATGTACGACCTGTATAATCTGCCGGATGAAGCCTTGAACCGGATGAGTTCTGACCGGCTGCGCCCGACGCGCGAAAGCATTGATGCGCTGAACGCGAGCATGTTCTAAACTGAGATCTTTAAACCAAATCACCGGCCTGGGCAGCGATGATCCCCAGGCCGGTGATTTTTTCGTTCAATTACTTGTGCCATTATTCCACGGCAATGGGGCGTTGGGGGTCAAGGATCCATTCGCTCCAGGAACCAGAGTATAAACGGGCAAGATCCAGGCCAGCGTATTTCATGGCGACCAGATGGAAGCAGGAGGTGACGCCAGAGCCGCAATAGACGACCGCGTTTTGCGGTGGGGTTCCCGCCAAAAGCTGGGAAAATTCGGCGTGCAGCTCTTCAGGGGTTTTAAACAATCCTTCGTTGGTAAGGTTCTGGCCGTGAAAACGGTTGACCGCCCCTGGAATGTGACCGGCCACGGGGTCGATGGTTTCTTCTTTGCCTTGAAAACGGATGGGAGCGCGAGCATCAATGAGTTTATGGTGGGGGGAAAGGCGGATTTGATCGACTTCCTGGAGGGAGACAGCACCAAAGGTGGTGAATTCCGGAATGGCGGAAAGGGGCAGGGAAACAGGTGCGGCGGGGCCAGATTCCACGGGCAGACCGGACTTTTGCCATTGAGCCCAACCGCCGTCGAGGAGAGCGATATTCGCATAGCCAATTTGATGCAGCATCCACCATAGGCGGGCGGCAAAAGCCCCAAAAGCCGTATCTACCATGACGATGGTTTTATCCGGCGACAGTCCCTGTGCCGCGAGAAATTGGCGGAAAGTGAGGATCTCAGGCAGGGGGTGGCGGCCGGTCTGTGCTGTGTGGAGGCCAGCCAGGTCCCGATTTAAGTCAGCATAGAGCGACCCAGGGATATGAGCTTTCTCAAAATCCTGGCGTCCCCACTCCGGCTGCATCAAGTCGAAGCGGCAGTCCACAACTGCCCAGGAGGGGTCGCCAAGGTGGGCGGAGAGTTCTTGAGCGGAGAGGATCGGTTTCACTGCTAGATCTCCTTATGGAGTAAGACGGCAGCGGTCTGAGGCTGTTTTTGCCGCTTTTGCAGCAGGCGTCGGATGCGTGCCTGCTTTTCACGGTTGAGGGGATAGTTCCAGGCGAAAAGGATGGCGGCGACCAGGAAAACGGCCACCAGGGGGCCGGTGAGCAGGCGGATGACCGTGAGAGTTTGCGGGGACTGGGTGAAGATGACCGCCCCTTCCGGCGGGGATTGGTAGCCAAACCAACCCAGCACCTGAAGGGAGATAAAGATGGCGAGGGCTGAGGAAAGTTTGCGAATGAAATTAATCGCACCGTAATACATGCCCTCGCGACGGTGATTGGTCCTCAGCTCGTCCCAGTCAATCACATCTGGAAAGATGGATTCGGGCAAAATATGGGCGTTGGAAATGCCAATGCCGGCCAGGACGATGAGGCCGATCATGAGACCGTAGCTGCCGGGGTAGACAAAGAAGATGCTGATTTGAACGATGACCCACATGGCCATCCCGCTGATATAGGCGCTGCGCTTTCCAAATCGGTGGGCGATGTGGTTCCAGAAAGGTACGGTGAGTGTGGCAGTCAGCATGAGCACGCCCAAGACGACGGATTCTGTGGCTACCTTTTGGCCAAAGATGTTGATTTTCGCCAGGAAGTCCCCTTGGGAGATCCAGTAAAGCAAGTAATAAGGGATCATGAGGGAAACGACATCCGCCGAAATCCAGTTGAGGACGTAGATGCCGGTGGCAGAGCGGAAGGGGGTGTTGGCCCACAGCAGTTGGAGGGTCTGCTTGAATGTGAGGGTTTCTTCTTGAACTTCGTTGGAGATGGGGCGTTCTTTGACGGTGAAGAAGATCAGAAAGAAGGGGATAACAGCGATGCCGCCAAAGATGGCGGCGACGGTGATGTACCCCTGCTGTAAGGTATGGCCGGCTTTGACAGAGGCATCAACGATGGAGGGGGCGGCGACGGCTGCCACCATAGAAGCCACCAGGTTAAAGAACATGCGGAAGCTGGTCAGCGAGGTGCGATCGTCATAATCCTCGGCCAATTCGGGAGTGAGGGCCAGATAGGGTACCGTGACCAGGGTTTGGATGGTGTCGGAGACCATGTAGGCGAGGGTGACATGCAGCAGGAGCAGACCCTGACTGTGCCAGGGTGGTGCCCACCACAGCAGAATAAAAGCCAGGGCAAAGGGGATGGAGAAGAGGATGAGGAAAGGCCGGCGGCGGCCCCAGCGAGTGCGCACATTGTCGCTGATGGCGCCCACCAGAGGGTCGTTGATGGCATCCCAAACGATGCCAGCCAGAGCGGCAATGGACGCCAGACGGGGGTCAATGCCGACGACATCGGTCAAAAAGATGGCATAAAAGATCTGCCGTAGGGTATTGAAACTGGCGCGGCCAAAATCACCAGAGCCGTAAAAAATCTTGGTGATCCTTTTTAATGGGCGGGTCCGAGGGGAATCGACGCTGCTGACTTCGAGGGATTGGCTCATCGTCACTCCTGATGGATAAGGGATGGTCGTGCTAAGGTTCAATCCGGCGGCGGTAGGTGCGGTGGCGTTTTTGCCAGGTCACACCCATATTTTCCATGTCGGAGCGGCTCTTGAAGTTTCGCTCGTCCACCTGGATGATTTCCACTTGTTTTAACCCTGGAACCGAACGAAGGGTTTTTTCGAGTTCGACATAGAGCATGGCATTGGCGCCCAGGCCCTGGTAGCGGGGCAAGAGGCCTACGCCGTTGAGGTCCGCCAAGGAGGTGCGTTTTTTCTCCAACAGCAGGTCGATCCAACCAAAGGGGAAAACTCGTCCTTTGGTGCGCTGGAGGGCTTTGGAGATGTTTGGGTACGAGATGATGAAACCTGCAACCTCATTTTCTCCGTGGACGATCAGTTTAATCATGCGCGGGTTGGCAATTTGGATCATGGTGCGCGCCATTTCCACAAATTCTTCATCGGTAGAGGGGATGAAATTGGGATTGTTTAGAAAGGCTTCGTGGTGCACCTGATTGACTCGGGGGATCCATTCGGCCATTTCCGCTTTTGAAGTGAAGCTTTTAACCCAGAAGTTCCCGCGCTGTTTGACTTTTTCGGCGATCTGATAAATTTGAGGTGGAGGCTGGTGTTCGACGGAAAGATAACCGGAGAGGTGATCCGTTTCTTTGACGAATCCTTCGGCTTCCAGTAGGGGGCCGTAGTAAGGGTAGTTGTATGCGATGCCCATCGCGGGCAGGAACTCAAAGCCTTCGACGAGAACGCCGACCCCGCTGGAACGCGTAAAGCCGCGCGCGCCCAGCAGACTGGTGAGCTCGTGCTGGCGGCACCAATCCAGGCAGGCTCCGCTGAGCTGCTGCACGACCTGGGGATCTTCGATGAAATCAAAGTAATAGAAAAATCCAGCCGGGTCCTGGTGATGGCTGGTGAATTTGCGGTTGTGAAGCACGGCTGCCCGTCCGACGACCTGGGAGCCGCTTTCTACGACAAAGAAGTCGGCAATGGAATGCTTGTAGAAAGGGTGCTTACCACGGTTGAGCTGAGCTTCTTGATCGGAACGAATGGGGGGCACCCAATAAGGGGATTCATGATAAAGGTCAAAAGCAAATTGGATGAATTTGGAACGGTCTCGTTTGTTTTCGGTATCCAGTTTTCTGACTTTCATTTAGCCCTCGGGGCTTTCAGCGGTGAAGCAGATGGAATCAGCGTTACACGTTGAAAATCCAAGTGCCGTAGACCACGGCACTTGGATTTCGGGTAAGCGGCGGGCTAGTAACGCGCGCCGACGGTATGTAAGATGGCAAAATTGGGTGGGCGGCGCGCTCCAACCGGAAAACCCGAGATCATGACAATCTGCTGCCCCGCGCGGACAGAGGTGGAGGCGACAATGGCGTTGTCCACGTGGGTCAACATGGATTCCACTGAGGATGAGAACGGCACAAGGAAGGGCGTGACTCCCCAATAGAGTACTAGTCGGCGTAACGTGCGCTCATCAGGGGTAAAAGCCATGACGGGCACTTTGGGGCGGGCTTTGGACATTAATAATGCGGTACGGCCGGTTTCTGTGAAAACGGCGATGGCTGTGACGTTGCGGTCGTGGGCTAGTTCGCGCGCTGCGCGGGTGATGGAGATGGCATCGTCATCGGCAGGCTCTTCGCGGACGTCGTCACAATGACCCCACTGGGCAAAATTGCGCTCGGCTTCGCGGACGATGGTATCCATCATCATCACGCTTTCGATGGGGTAGCTGCCGCTGGCGGTTTCACCGGAAAGCATGACCGCGTCGGTGCCGTCAAAAATGGCATTGGCGACGTCTGAGGCTTCGGCGCGGGTGGGGCGAGGATTATGAATCATGGAATCGAGCATCTGCGTGGCGGTGATGACCACGCGGCCGTGGCGGTTCGCCGCTTCGATGATTTTCTTTTGCATGATGGGCACCGAGGCAGGGGAGGTTTCGACCCCCAGGTCGCCGCGGGCTACCATGACCCCGTAGGCCACTTTCAGGATCCCTTCCAGATTCTCGATGGCTTCGGGGCGTTCCAATTTGGCGATGATGGGCAGGTCAGCCTGGCTGGGGTCCAGTTCGCGGATGGCACGTCGAACTTTTTCGATGTCCTCGGCGGTGCGCACAAAGGAGATGGCGACGGCGTCTACTTGCTGCTGTAAGCCAAATGCCAGATCTTGCAGGTCTTTGGGCTGCAAGGCGGGGATATCGAGATTGGCACCGGGAAGGTTGACCCCTTTGTGCGATTTGAGGATGCCGCCGAGGACGATTTCCGCTTCGATGAAATTATTCCCCAGGCGAACCACTTGCAGCTCCAACTGGCCGTCATCCAGGAGGATGCGATTACCGGGCTGCAGACTGTTGACCAGATTGGGCACGTCCATCGGAACGATGGTGGCTCCGGCGGGCGCTTGAATTTCGGCTGGCGAACTGTCGACGGGAGCTAAAACGAGGGTTCTGCCAGCGACCAACTCGACCCCTTCGGGTGGAAGGCTGCCGACGCGCAGTTTGGGGCCTTGCAGATCCTGGAGGATGGCCACGGGTTTGCACAGTTCAGCCGAGACCTTGCGAATGGTCTGAATGCGTTCTGCGTGTTCGGCATGGGTTCCATGCGAAAAATTCAAACGCGCAATATCCAAACCCGACTCCACCAGGCGGCGAAAGACGGCTTCATCCTGACTGGTGGGACCAATCGTCGCTACGATTTTCGCTTTACGTTCGAGCATAGCAGAATCCTCTTTTCCGGGCGGCTAGAGGTAATTCAATTTTCTAGCTTGATGGGTTAACTCATCGCGAAAATCGGGATGGGCGACAGAGATGAGCAGTTGGGTGCGCTGACGGATGGTTTTTCCGTAAAGGTCCACCATGCCGTATTCGGTGGCGATGTAGTGGACATGGTTGCGGGAGGTGACCACGCCGGCGCCTTGCTTGAGCATGGGGGTGATACGGCTAATGACGGTGCCGTCCCGCAGGGTGGTGGTGCTGGGCAGGGCGATAATGGGCAGGCCGTCTTTGGAGAGGGATGCGCCGTAGATGAAATCCAGCTGACCGCCCACACCGCTGTACAGTTTGGGGCCGATGCTGTCGGCACACACCTGGCCGGTCAGGTCAATTTCGATGGCTGAATTGATGGCGACCATGCGGTCGTTTTTGGCGATGGTGAAGGGGCTGTTGACGTATTCGGTGCGGTGCAGCTCGATGAGGGGATTGTCGTTGGCCCACTGATACAGCTCGTTGGAGCCAATGACGAACCCGGCGATGATTTTGCCAGGGTGAAGACTCTTACGCGCACCGGTGAGCACCCCGGCGTTGACCAGGCGGATGACCCCATCGGAGAACAGCTCGGTGTGCAGACCCAGGTCTTTTTTGGACATGAGATAGTTAAGCACCGCGTCGGGGATGGAACCAATGCCGAGCTGCATGGTGGCACCGTCAGGGATGCGTTCGGCGATGTGGCCAGCGATTTTTTCCACCACCTCAGGATCGCCTTCGCTGCCCATGCGCAGCTCAGCCAGGGGGTAATTGACGGGCACGAGGTAGTCAATATCATCCAGGTGGATGAAGGTATCGCCGAGCATGCGCGGCATGTGAGGGTTTACCTCGGCGATGACCACCTTGGCGGCCTCGGCGGCAGATTTGGTGAGGCCCGATTCAATGCCGTAGGTGCAGAAGCCGTGCGCATCCGGAGGGGAAACGTGGATGAGGGCGGCGTCCAGCGGGATGATGCGGCGCTGGAACAAGAGCGGCAGCTCTGACAGCAGCACGGGCGTGAAATCTGCACGGCCTTCATGCACCGCTTTGCGGACATTGGCGCTGATGAAGAGCGTGTTCACGCGCAGGTGGCCTTCCATCTCAGGAGACACGTAATCTGCGGCGCAAATGGCCAGAGCCTGGCAGATTTCTACATCCTGCACATTGGGCGCGTGGCGGACAAGGGCGGCGAGCAGCTCTTGGGGAACGGAGCAGTTGCCCGTCATAAAAATGCGGCTGCCCGATTGAACCACAGCTTGAACTGCGGCATCGGGGGTGAAGATCTTCGATGCGTATTTTTGCTGCCAATCCATAGGTTAACCCCAGGTGTTGCGTTGTTTAAATTACGGCATCATCAGAACGGGGCGAATTCGTTCCAAAGCCCAGTCGATGGTTTCCTTGTCAATGATCAGCGGAGGCGCGAAACGGATGACATGGTCGTGGGTTTCTTTGGCCAATATTCCTTTGGATTTCAGCGCTTCGCAGAAACGGCGGGCACCCTTGGCTTCTGGTTTCAGCTCAACGCCGATGAGCAAACCGCGGCCGCGGACTTCTTTAATGTGCGGGCTGGGGATCTCGGCTAATTGGTCGGAGAAGTATTCACCCAGAGCGGCTGAATTTTCGATCAGCTTTTCTTCCACAATGACCTGCAAGGCAGCGCGTGCCACAGCGGCAGCCAAAGGATTGCCGCCAAAGGTGGAGCCGTGTTCGCCGGGGCGGATGAGCCCCAGGGTGTCGCGATCTGCCAATACTGCGGAGACCGGATAGAAGCCGCCGGATAGGGCTTTGCCGATGATGACCATATCAGGGCGCACGTTTTCGTGGTGGGCGGCGAAGAGTTTGCCTGTGCGGCCCAGGCCGGTTTGAATTTCATCGGCAATGAAGAGGACTTGATTCTGGCGGCAAATATCGGCGACGCATTGCAGATAACCCGCAGGGGGGATAATGACACCGCCTTCCCCCTGGATGGGTTCCAGGAGGACGGCGGCGGTATTGGGTGTGATGGCGCTCTGGATGGCGGCCGCGTCACCATAAGGAACAGTGACGAACCCGGGCGTGAAGGGGCCAAAATCATCTCGGTAGGACGGCTCTGTGGAGAAGGAGATGATGGACACCGTGCGGCCGTGGAAATTCCCAGCCGCCACAATGATCTCGGCTTGGTGGCGGGGTACTTTTTTGGTCTGGTATGCCCACTTCCGGGCCACCTTAATGGCGGTCTCCACGGCCTCAGCGCCGCTGTTCATGGGCAGCGACATCTCGTAGCCGCTCAGCTCAGAAAGTTCTTTATACAGCAGAGGAAGCTGATCGTTGCGGAAGGCGCGCGAGGTGAGGGTGACCTTGCTGGCTTGCTCCACCAGAGCTTTGAGGATTTTGGGATGGACGTGGCCCTGGTTGAGCGCAGAATATGCGCTTAAACAATCCAGGTAGCGGTTGCCTTCTACGTCTTCGACCCAAACGCCCTGCCCTTTGGATATGACAACATCCAAAGGGTGGTAGTTGTGAGCGCCAAATTGTTCTTCGAGTTGAATGAAGTCTTGTGCTTTCAACCTTTCTCTCATTTTCCGACGCCGAAGATATAGGCCAGGATGCCTTTCTGGGCGTGCATACGGTTATGCGCTTGGGGGAACAAGCGTGAGTGGGGGCCGTCGGCCACCTCATCGGTGATTTCGTGCCCACGATGAGCGGGTAAGCAGTGCATCACGATGGCGTTTTTGTCAGCTTCACTCACCAGCTTTTCATTGACCTGGTAGGGCGGGAAGACGGCTTCGCGCTTTTTGGCTTCGGCTTCTTGCCCCATGCTGGTCCAGGTGTCGGTGTAGATCACATGTGCGTTCTTTACCGCTTCGTGCGGATCGCGCAGATAGCGGAACTTGCTGCCGGAGGTCTCGGCGATTTTGTCGGCGATGGCGACGGCCTGTTCGGACAGATCGTAACCTTCGGGGCTGGCCAGAGTGAAATGGCCGCCGAGTTTGGCGACAATGTGCATCAAGGAAACGGCCACGTTGTTACCGTCACCAATGAAGGTCACGTTGATGTCTTTGAGGGTGCCGAACTCTTCCACAATGGTGAGGGCGTCGGCCATGCCCTGGCAGGGGTGGTTGTAGTCGCTGAGGCCGTTGATGACCGGAACGCTGGCCCACTTGGCCAATTCGAGAATGTGGTCGTGGGAGAAAACGCGCGCCATGATGACGTCTACGTACCCGGAGAGAACGCGGGCAACATCCGCGATGGATTCGCGCTGGCCCAGACCGATTTCATTGGGAGAAAGATAGAGGGCGTCGCCGCCCAACTGCCGCATGGCCATGTCAAAACTCACCCGCGTGCGCAGGCTGGGCTTTTGAAAAATCATCCCCATCACTTTATTCTTGAGGATCGGCGCATTCCCGCCTGCCTTCAATTCCTTCTTCAAGTTCAACGAGATGTCCAGCATTTCCTGGATTTGCGCTGGGGAAAAGTCGGATACGGCAATATAATCCTGTTTCATGGATGCTCCTCATTTGTTTTGGGGTGAATAAATTCAAAACAAAGTATAACATATCCGAAAGTGGGGGTGCTACGATTTTTGGATGAAGATTGTTTGAGGAATGTCACTCAAAGCTGGAACGGCGCTGCATGGGGTTTCACCGCGGCAAAGATGGACAAACGCCCGAGCGATCAGTAGAATAGACATGAGGAGGTGCGGATGAACACTCGCAAGCCGATTTTTCCCTGGGTGGTGTTTGGCTACAATATTCTGGTGATCTTATGGGGGGCGTTTGTGCGTGCAACAGGATCGGGGGCGGGCTGTGGGGCGCATTGGCCGACCTGTAACGGCGAGATTCTACCGCGGCCGGAAGCGGTGGAAACGGTGATCGAATTTGTGCACCGCCTGACCAGCGGGGCTGCCCTGGTGCTGGTGGTGGCTTTGGTGGTATGGACGCGGCGGCGCTATGCGCGAGGAAGCTTGATCCGCTGGGGGGCGGGATTAAGTCTGACATTCACTGTGACGGAAGCGCTGCTGGGAGCGGGACTGGTTCTGTTTGGCCTGGTGGCTGATAACGATTCGGCGGCGCGAGCGGCGGTGATGGCGGGTCACCTGGTGAACACCTTTATGCTGTTGGCTTTCCTGGGACTCACCGGCTGGTGGGTGATGTTTGGTGAGCCTCACCGGCTACGGTGGCGCGGGTGGCGCAGCCTGAGCGTTTTGCTGGGGGCGTTGGGAATGGTGCTGTTGGGGGCCAGCGGGGCGATCACCGCACTGGGCGACACCTTATTCCCGTCCTCGTCCCTGGTGGAAGGGTTTCAGGCGGACCTTTCGGAGACAGCGCATTTCCTGATCCGCCTGCGGGTGATTCACCCCGTTCTGGCGGTGGTGGTGAGCGGATTTATCCTGCTGGTGGCTTTGGCCCAGTTTCGCGGCGAACGGCACGGCCCCACGAGCAAGCTGGTGCTGGCGGTTCGCGGCCTGGTGATTGCCCAGCTATTTCTGGGCGGATTAAATGTGATCCTATTGGCGCCGGTGTGGATGCAGATTGTGCATTTGTTGGTGGCAGACTTGATTTGGGCGGGCGTGGTGATCTTATTTGGAATCACCCTGGGGGAGGCCGCGGAGCGCGCGAGCGATGATGCCGTCCATGATCCAGTTAAATAAGCCCGGGGCGACGGCGTGCAGCCGGTCGAAGAGCTTGCTTTCGAAACCGATAATGATGGTACTTTTGCCTTTGTTGACACCGGCGATGATCTGACGGACGGCGGCCTGGGGGGACATGACGTTGGCTGTGCCGGCCAGCACTTTGGTGACGTGCGGTTTGTAGCGGCTTTCGTAGGCCAACTGCGGCGTGTCCGTGTCGGCTGGATACACGTTGGAGACCTGGATCCCCAGGGGCTTAAGCTCAGAACGGAGGGCCTCACCAAACCCGCGCAGGGCAAATTTGGACGCGCCGTAGCCGGTGTATCCATAAACCGCTACGCGCCCGGCCATGGATGAAATGTTGACGATGCAGCCTGTGCCTCTGGCGATCATGGCGGGCAGAAAGGCTTTGGTTACATACACAGCGCCCAGGTAATTGGATTGGATCATGGCTTCGTAGTCGTCTAACTGGGCATTGACGGCTTCGGCGGGCTGAACATTTCCGGCGTTGTTGATGAGAATATCCGGGATTCCTACAGACTCTTGAAAAGCGGTGAGCTTTTCAAGTACATCTGCGCGCTTTGAAATATCCAACGTGAGATAGTGAACCTTCTGATCGGGATTCAGGCAGAGGGACTGCACCTCTTGGGCGGCGTGAGCCAGTACGTCGGGGCGGCGGGCCACCAGGCAAAGGCTGGCCCCGGTGCGGGCATACTGGCGGGCAAGCTCCAGACCGATGCCCGAGGAGCCGCCGGTGATGAAAACCAAAGGGGGCGCAGCCGCGGGCATGATTAGTGCCCTCCACAGCCAGCGCAGGAACCGCCGCTGCAGCCGCTGCAACCGCCGCTGGAGCTGCCCGAGACCGCGCGTCCATCCACCGAAGCGAAGACGCGGGAAAGAAGGCGGCGGGTATGAACTCCGCGGCAGGTTTTACAGGGGATGGGATCATCGGCTTCTTTAAACGAGCGGAACGTATCAAAAACAGCTCCGCAATCGGCGCATTTGTATTCGTATAAGGGCATGGTAACCTCCATTCTCCGATCATGACAAATCAAAAGCACAGGCCCGCGGTACAGATGCGGTTCTGTGCTAGGGTTTTTTCGACAAAATCGTTAATTGGGGCCGGTAAACCAGTTTTCGTGGGGGCGTTCCCAGCTCACCAATTCATCCGGACTGAACCACAGGGCGATCTCCTGTTCGGCGGTTTCCAACGCATCCGAGGCGTGGGTCAAGTTGCGGCTCATCTCCACGGCAAAATCATGGCGGATGCTGCCGGGGGCGGCTTCCCAGGGACGGGTGGCGCCCATGGTTTGGCGTACGAGGTCGACGGCACGCGGGCCTTCCCAGACCATTGCCAAGACGGGCCCGGAGGTGATGTAGCGGATTAATCCGGGGTAAAAGGGCTTGCCCAGGTGGACGGCGTAGTGGCGCTCGGCTAAAGACAGCGAGGGGAGCAGAAATTTGGCGGCAACCAGCTTCAATCCACGGCGTTCCAGACGCTGGACAATTTCACCCATTAAGCCCCGTTGGACACCATCTGGTTTGACCAGCACGAAAGTACGTTCCAAAATGACCTCCTGAAAGATTAGCGCAGCAGTTCTTCTGCTTTGGTGAAGGTATCTAAGGCTTCTTGAAGCCTATCGGTCTTTAAGTAGGCATCCCCCAATACCTGGTACAGCTCAATCTGCATGGGGTAGCGGAAGAGAGCGGTTTTGAGATCCTGCGTGACCTCATCGAGATTGGCTCCAGATTGAATTAATTGCGCATAGGTTTCAGCAGCGGTCTCGACCTGGTTTTCATCCAGGGCGCCGCGAGCCTGGGCAAGAAGCTGTTGGGCGGTGTCAGGATCCAGGGTACTTTGCACCGGCACAGATACCGCAGGCGGCGCGGAGAAGACTGGTTCCGCTGGCATTTCGGCTGCAGCGACTTCCTCGGTAGGCATTTCTTGGGCGGGAAGTTCCGCGGATGGGACTTCCGCAAAGAGAGCTTCGCCTTCGGTCTCGGCGATGGGAGCGGCGTTTTCTTCTGCCGCGGCGAACGGCTCTTCCACCGGCGCGGCGGGCGTTTCTTCGAGGGCAGAGTCCAACGGCGGCGCAGCTTCGAGCACGCTGTCGGTTTCTTCTTCTATACCCTTGAGCCAGTCCGGGAGAGGAGGGAGATCCTCTTCCGCGGAAGGCAATTCGATGGAGGGTTGGGTATCGGCAGCCTCTTCGACTGCCGATGGAAATTCTTGTGCAATTACCTCTTCGGATTCAGACAGCTCATCGGGGGTTTCCTCGACGGCAGTGGGCGGCACGGAGACGGGTTCTTCGACCGCGGTAAAAGGCTCTGGGCTGACGCGAACCGGGGCGGTATCTTCCAACGTGGGAGCAGGGGTTTCTTCTGCCGGCTCTTCAGCAGCGGCAGTCTCTTCAATCCAGGTGGGCGGTGTTTCCAGGCGATCTTCAGGTTGGAGGAGCAATCCTTCTTGTGCGCCCTGGCGTTCGGCTAGATTTTCTAACCAGGCAAAAGCCGAGTCGAGGTCATCGGGGGCGGCGGCCGAACTATCCGATGTCAGTAAGGGAGAAACGGCCGGCGCCGCTTCTGACGGAGTTTCTTCTGCGGGATGTTCGGAGACCGGGGAGACCTCGATAAATGGTGAGGAGGCCGCTTCGATGGGTTCGGGTTCGGCGGGACTCTCCGCGCTTTCAACAAGTTCAGCTTCCGAGCTAACAGGAACTTCAGCCTCAGGGGTTTCCACCTCTGCCTGGAGCCAATCGGGCATGGCCGCCGGTTGATCCTGGGGGTTGGTCAGGAGGCCCTCTTCGGCCCCCTGGCGGGCGGCTAAGGATTCGAGCCAGGCAAAGGCTTCGTCCATGTCGCTTTCGGCGGCGGGGGCGGGAATTTCGGCGGCGGGGGCAGAGGCTTCCACTGCGGAAGGGGCGGGCGGTTCTTCTTCCACTAGGCTAACCGGGCTTTCGTCCGAAACCTGAAGGTCTTGGGGCAGCTCCAGGCTCTCCTCGCTGACGGGCGCAGACTCGGCTGAGGAGGACGGCAGCTCGGATTCGGCGGCTTGGAGCCACTCAGGCGTATCACTGTGGCGATCTTCAGGGTTGAGGAGCAGACCTTCCTCGGCACCCTGGCGGGCAGCCAGCGATTCAAGCCAGGCGAAAGCTTCGTCCATATCGCCTTCTGCGGCGGGGGCAGGCTGTGCATGATCCACTTCACCCGTGGTTTCGGCAACATCTTCAGCCGCAAACGATGCTGAGTTGGGGATGACCTCAGGAAGCGGCTCGAAGGTTGGGGTCTCCGGGACTTCAAGCGGTGTGAATGCATCCTGAATGGGCTCAGCGGTCGCGGTTTCGTCTGCGGCTGAGGTGGATTCGCGGAGCCATTCGGGAAGGGCATCTTCGGCGGCAAAGGCGGAGGCTGGAGCGGCGGCTTCCTGGGTCAGGTCATGGGTGGAGATGAAGGGGGCTTCACCTTCTATTTCGGCGGCAGGCTCTTCGGCTTCGACCTGACGCAGCCATTCAGGGAGTTGCTGCGGCTCGACGGGGAATTCCTGAGCCGGGGCAACTTCCTCCACCGGTGCGAGCCAATCGGGCAAATCGCCTGCGGGGGGTTCAGCCGTGGTTTCCCCTGATTCTAAAGGAGTAGCAAGCGGCGTCTCGGCGGAGGTTTCGCCAAAGGCATCCATCAGGCTGGGGGAATCATCCGATTTCAACCAGTCAGGAAGATCGTCTGCCGGCTCTGATTCAGCGGCGGGCGCCGCCTTGGTCTCGGCAGAAAGAACTTCTGATTCAGCAGCGGCTTGTGAAAGCTCGAAGGGTGCAGAGTCTGCGGGTGAAAGCTCGCCTTCCTGCGGGGTTAACCAGGCGGGGAGGTCATCTTGCGAAGGGGCAGCGTTTTCTTCGGTGACTGCGGAGAACCAGTCCGGAAGGTCGGGCTGAGCTTCGGCGGGCTGGGTGGCAGGCAGAGGGGCTTCACCAGCGGAATTGGCTTCACCCAACAGCGATTCGAGGGCTTTCAGTTGTTCGTCTTCCGCAGGATTGACAGCGTCTAAAGAGATTCCGCTTTCGGATGGATCCTGGGCGGGAGGTGCCATTTCTTTGAGCCAATCCGGGATGTTGGCGGCAACCGGCGTGTCTGGCAAGGCGCCTTCAGAGGGCTCCTCCTCGCTCAGAAATGAGACAGGCTCTTCGGGTCCGGTGGAGGGCTGCCATCCCGCGGTTTTCATCCAGTCGGGGATGGTTTCATCGGAGTTGGCAGCAGGTTCGAAGGAGATTTCCTCTGCCTGTGAGCCGGCGGCGGAGGGTTCTCCGGGGGGGGCGATGAGCCAATCGGGGGTATCGGCGGATTCTTCCTCCAGTTGGACGCCAACCGTCTGCGCCCAGGCGGGCTGATCTGGGGCAGCCTGGGTGGGGATGTACTCCAGACGTTCCAACATCACGGCGTTATCGGGGACTTGATCGGTGGTGCGGATGGCGGTGGTCAGGAAGGCCGCGTAAGGATCGAGCGCATTGATGTTTTGCTGATAGACACGGGCGTCATCGGCGCGCGAGGTGGTGGGCAGGATTTCAGCCAGAATGCGGTTGGCTTCATAGCAGAAGGGCAGGCGCTGGATCAGGCGGCCGCAAACCTCGGTGGCTTCCACCTTCTTGCCAGATAGGTAATACATGCGCGCCAGGATAATTTCCAGGTCAATGCGGCGGGGATCTTCGGCCAGGGCAGCGCGGGATTCGGCGATGGCCTGATTGTACAGTTCGCCGCGGGCGTAGAGCCGTACCAGTGCGCCGCGGGTGTTGCGAATGCGGGCGGGTTCACTGCCGTCGCGACGGCCGTATAAGCGGCGCAGTTCATCCTGAACGGCTTTGTTGGTGGGCTGGATTTCGAAGGCGCGTTCGATGTGCCAGATAGCAGCATCCATATTGCCTTCGTCCTCACGAATAATTCCCATGCCGAGCTGAGAGACAAAATCATCTGGGACTACGGCCAAAACGCGCTGCATGATATCGGCGGCTTCGGTATAGCGCTGTGATTCCAGATAGGCTTTGCCTAATAAGCGGTAGGTGTCAATGTGTTTGGGAAACTGCTTAAGGATATATTTGCAGTGCGCAATCGCTTCTTCCGTTTGGCCGCGGCTAATCAGACTTTCGATTTCCCGGTTATACACTCTTAACGAAACTTTCGGCATGAAGCGCCTCCCTTATGATTTAGGGCGGTTAGCCCCAATCCACTGCGAAAAGACCGGTGATCTGTGAAATTGCAACGAACATTGACGATTAATAGCATTTTATCACAGGATAAAAAAGCGCGCGACCGCCCAGAGAGGGGGGATCGCGCGGTAAGGTCGAATATCAAGCCGCTAATCGCCGAGGTAGTCGCGTAGTTTGCGGCGAATGGTGGGGTGACGCAGGCGGCTGAGGGCCTGGGCTTCGATCTGGCGAACACGTTCACGGGTGACGCCCATTTTGCGTCCGACTTCTTCGAGGGTGTAAGCCTGACCGTCCAGGAGACCGTAGCGGAGCTGGAGGATGCGGACTTCGCGCGGGGGCAACGAATTGAGGACTTCCTCAAGATGCTCGCGCAGCAGGTTGTAGGTGGCAGTGTCATCGGGGGGCGGCGCTTCGTCATCCTCGATGAAATCACCCAAGACCGAATCTTCTTCGTCATCGGTGGGAGTTTCTAACGACAGCGGGCGGCGGGCCACCTGAATCATGTTCTCCACTTTCTTGGGGGGAACATCCAGGGCTTCTGCCAGTTCTTCCACCGAGGGCTCGCGGCCTAAGCGCTGGGTGAGCTGATGTTGGATGCGGAGAAGCTTATTGATCTGGTCGCCCATATGGACGGGGACGCGAATGGTGCGGCCCTGATCGGCGATGGCGCGCGTGACGGCCTGGCGGATCCACCAGGTGGCATAGGTGGAAAACTTATGCCCGCGGCGGTAATCGAACTTTTTGGTGGCGCGGATCAGACCGATGTTGCCTTCCTGAATGAGATCCAGAAAAGGGACACCGCGCCCCATGTATTTTTTGGCAACGGAGATGACTAGGCGCGAGTTGGCGGTGATGAGGTGCTCGCGGGCGGCCCAGCCATCTTCAATGAGGCGGCGAAGTTCCATGCGGCGGCGCATGCTGACATTGCCGCGGGCTAACTCTTCGCGCGCCATGCGTCCGCGTTCAATGCGCTGGGCAAGCTCGACTTCTTCCTCCGCGTTTAATAATGGAACGCGGCTGACCTCTTTAAGATACAACCCAATGGTATCGTCTGTGTCAATATTGGCTAGATCGTCAAAATTGGCTTCAGGTTCGGCGCTCTCAGTGCGCACACGGTCAGAATCCATCTCTAACTCTTCGTCAGAGGGTTCCTCAAGGTTGGTATCCTCAATATACGAAATCCCGGCGCTCATCAGAGCAGCAAAAGCTTCTTCCAGCTGCTCGACATCTTGTTCGGCTTCTGGGAAGAAGTGCAAGATGTCATCGATGGTTACATAGGACTTCTGGCGCCCAATTTCAATTAACCGGGCTATCGCAGGATACTCTTCCTCATCATCATCCACTACAGTAATCAGTTCGTCATCCATAGACACGCGTATATTCCTCTTCGCAAGCGAAGTAATTTAACATTCAGAATGAGCTGGAATGGAAGGCTGTTATCCATTCCAGAATACACATTTTCCAGATAAAAAGCAATAGCGACAGCGGTGCCAGCTCTGTACAAAACGTCAGGGCATTGGAACCGGCTGCACCAGGCCCCCCAAAGCCATTAATGGTGAAAGATTATCGAACGATGTTTTATTCAGCACCACCACTGGGCCGCTGTCCACCTGGGCGTAATAGCCGGAGCTGGTGGGGGTCAGATTGCCGAAGCGGACGGTGGTTTTGTGCCCATCTTTGAATTCCAGGGTGATGAGGATGGGCGAGCTTTGCAAACCGGTGGCCGAATCAGGCGGTGCGGCATCCAACTGGCTCTGAGCCTGGAGGGTGGGGATGGTTGCCACCAATTCTTCCACCTTAGCCGGGTCGAGCGGGCGCGGATCTACCGCGAGGTGCTGCCATAGGGATTGCGGGCTGCGCTCCAGCGTAAAGGCGGGGAGTCCTTTGGGCTGGATGGTAAGGCGGGCCACATCTTCGGAAGCGTAGTCCAGAAACGTGATGGGGGCAGCCGTGGGCGTGGCGTCTTGAATGACCTTCAGCCCTTGCGGACGGCGCGACAGGAAGAGCAGGCCTGCGAGAGCCAGCAGGAAAATAATGAGGAGAACCCAAGTGGATCGTCGGATCATTTTCACATCCTGCGTTTGCGTTGAATCCAGACGGTGACGCCCAGGGCGACCACGGCGAGGGGCATGACCAGGACCAGAATGAGGAACATCAAGCCGATCTGGTAGTTTTCTGGGGTGATTAAGACGCGCTCTGTGGTCTGCTTAGGGGTAAGGTTGAGCAAGTTTTCCTGCGCAGCAGCCCAGTCAATGGCGTTGACGATCAGGTCGCCGTTGCCGTAGTTGGAAAAATAGGTATCGTTGAGGAAATCAGAATCACCCACCACCACCAGGCGCGCCTGGGTGGCTGTGTTCTGAGCGGCTGCGACCAGGGTTACGGGGCCAACATGATCGCTGGCGGCGTCCACGGTGACCTGGTTCGATTCGATGCTGTTGATATCGGTTTCGCCCCAGGCGTTTTGTGAGGTGACTACCAGGGGGGTCAGGCTGACATTTTCGGGCAGCTCAGTCTGAAGGGTGATGGAGCGCGAGGTGGGGAAGATGGTGGCCATACCCTGCAGGCGTTCGGTGATTGGATGGCTGCCGTAGGAGGCTGTATCTGAGACCGCGATGAGGGGCGGGTTGACGTTGGGGTCAATAACCACGTCATTATCAAGGGTGATGCCCCAGGATTCGGAGAGATAGGTTTCTAATGGAGAAACAACGCCTTCGGTGCCGGAGACTGCCGGGGGTTCAGAAAGAACCACCAGGGATTTTCCGCTTTCCAGGTAGGCTTTGAAAAGTTCTTTTTCCTGGTCGGAGATGGGTTTCAGGCCGCCAGCGATGATGATGGTGAGTGCGTCCTCAGGGATAGACGGGTTGCTGAGCAGATCCAACGATTTTACTGTGTAATTCTTGCTCTCCAGCACGGTTTTGAGCTGGCTGAGGGACATTTCTCCGGCGGGCTCCAGGGGGGATTCACCGTGGCCAGTGAGGAAATAGACCGTGCGGTCGCCGGGGTTGGCCAGGCGGATGAGGGCCGAGGTCATTTCGGTTTCGTCGGCGTAGGTCACCTGCTCTGAGCGGTCGCCCATGCGGAAAACCAGAGTGCCGTCGCGAGTGATCTGCGCGTTTTGTGCAGCGATGGGATTTGCTTCAGGGTCAATGAACTCATAGGTGAGTTTCCCGGCGCTGTTATCGGCATAGCTGTTCAGCAGAGTGCGGGTCTGTTCTGTGGAATAGGGGTAGCGGCTGCTGAAAAAGGCCTGCACAATGATGGGCTCGGGGAGTTTTTCGAGGGTCTCGAGGGTTTCTTTGGAGAGTGTGTGCTGTTTGTCTTCAGTCAAGTCCCAGGATTTTGAATTGTTGAAGACCAGGACATTGACGACCACGAGAATACCGATGAAGGCCAGTGTCATCAGGAAAGCGTTGCTGCCGTATTTGGCCTGCCGGCCGGTGAGAAGCTCTCGCGTTTTCTGAGGGTCGAGGATGACGAAGGCTGCCAGACCCAGCACAACCAGCCCCAGGGTAATTTGCAGAGGTAAATCAAAGGTGCGGCGGACAATATACAAGCCAACAGAAACCGCCAGAGCCGTGAGGGCCAGATACAGGCCAAAAGGCGCGAATTTTCGCCACTGAGTGTTCATTACCGCCACCTCCGGGCTTCAACTGAGATGGATCCTAAGAAGAGTGCGATGGCTGTCATGCTGAGGTAGTAGACGACATCCTGAATGCGGACCAGGCCGATGAGGAAGCTGTCGTAAAAATGTTCTGTCAGACTGAGATAGCGCAGCACGTCGGCTGCGACCCCATCCACCAACTGTGCGGGGCTGCCGATGACCCAGAAGAGGATGATCACCCCAAAGGTGACCAGGAGAGCGGCGACCTGATTGCGGAAGAAAGAGGAAACGAGGACGCCGATGGCGCTCATGGCAGCGGTGATGAGGATCAGGCCGATGTAACCGCTGATGAGGACCCCTTGATCAATCCCAGGATCCACAATGGAGTTAAGGATGAGCGGGTACACCAGGGTGAGAGCAATGCTGGTGACAAAGAAGAAGAAGGTGCCCAGCCATTTGCCGAAGACGAGTTCCCAATCGGTCACCGGAGCGGTGAGGAGCAGCTCCAGAGTACCCGCGCGATTCTCTTCGGCCAGGGTGCGCATGGTGATGGCGGGAACGGAGAGGAAGAGCAGTGGGAAGATGAAGAGCTGGAAGGTGCGCTGAATGTTGGGGACAAAAGCCTGGGTCTGGGTGGCGTATAGGATATCCAGGAATAGAAACCCGCCTAAAGTGAGGAGGGTTACAAAGAGCAGTCCATAAGCGATAGGACTGATGAAGAAGAGTTTGTATTCGCGCTTGGCGATTACCCAAATGTTGTGCATGGTTTCATACCCTCGATCAGGCTTCCATCTCTGGGGCGGGTTCTGGCTGGCCCAATTCGGGTGTGGGCGCAGGTTCTTCTTCTTGCGTGAGCTGCAAGAAGATGTCTTCGAGGCTCAGGCTGGCGGGCTGAAGCTCCAACAAGTCGAGTCCGCTTTGGACGATGACCCGGGCGGCTTCGGCGCGGACATCCTGGCCTGGAGCGGATTCAAATTCGACCAGGTCGGTATCGGCAGCCTGGGCATGCAGGACGCCGTGGATTTGCCCGATTTTTTGGGCGGCTGCAGAGGCGTCGCCGCGCAGGCGGATGCGGAAGCGGACGGAACCCGTTAGGCGGTTTTGCAGGTTTTCGGTGGTATCTTCAGCGACAATCTTGCCTTTGTTAATGATGAGAACGCGGCTGCAAACCTGCTGAGCCTCTGGCAGGATGTGGGTGGAAAGCAAGACGGTGTGCTCACGCCCCACTTCTCGGATGAGATTGCGCACTTCGATGATTTGCGCAGGATCCAGGCCGATCGTGGGTTCATCCAGGATGAGGACTTCGGGTTTGTGCAGAAGGGCTTGAGCCAGACCTACGCGCTGGCGCATGCCTTTGGAGAGGTTTCCGATATAACTGTTGCTGCGGTCTCCGAGGCGAACCATTTCGATCACTTCATCCACGCGGTCTTCAGCCTGTTTAATTTTGCGCAGATCCGCCATGAATTTTAGGTACTCGAAAACGCTTAAGTCCGGGTATAATGGCACAGTCTCTGGCAGATAACCGACCAGGCGACGCACTTCAAGGGATTGTTCAATAATATCGAAGCCGTTGACTTCTACAATGCCCTGGGAGGGGGGCATGTAACCAGAGAGGATGCGCATGGTGGTGGTTTTACCCGCACCATTGGGGCCGAGAAAAGCAACGATCTCTCCCTTTTCGATGTTGAAGGTTAAGTCGCTGATGGCCCTGCGCGATCCGTAATCTTTGGTCAAATTGGATACTCGGATCATACCTTGCTCCTCGCTTGTCTATCTTATGCTGTAGTCCATGCGACGAAACGAGCGGATTCTTGGATCCGCCCGCTTCGATGGGTGTGCTTGAGGAATTGACAACCTTTTCAGATCGAGTAAAACTATACAACAACGGCGCGACAAAAGTCAATAAGTAGAATGAATTCTAATGCAATCCTAATCTATATTAACGGGGTTACAATAGAGAAGAAGGAGGCTGCGATTGACGATTGAAATGAACACAGGGAATTAAGCTATAAAAAGTGTTGCTTTTCTTTCAAATTGATGTAAAATTGAAACTGCACTTTCAAAAGTGCAAAATATCACGGTGTTTTAAGTTCATATCCTTATATCGTGCGGAGGAACCATGGATCTTAATCTGTTAGGCCTTGCGAGGCACGGTTTGAATAACTTCGAACAGATTGCCATTGTCGGAGTTATGATCACCGCATTTGTCAGCCTGCTTTACGCATGGTTACTGCGAGGTACCGTCCTGAACAAGGACAAAGGCACCGAGAAGATGCAGGAAGTGTGGAACGCTATTCGGGTTGGTGCGGATAGCTATTTGAATCGCCAGTTCAAAACGATTCTACCCGCGATCTTGCTCTTGACGGTTGCGTTGTTCCTGAGCGTGTACATTGTGCCGCCGACGGTGGAAGCGGTGGAAGAATTCCCAGAAAATACCACTTTCATCATCGCGGTCGGCCGCACGGTGGCGTTTGTGATGGGCGCCTTCTTCTCGCTTTTGGTGGGTCAACTGGGCATGCGCATGGCGATTCAAGCGAATGTGCGCGCTGCTTCTGCGGCTCGCCGCGGCTTTAACGAAGCGCTGTCCATCGCTTATTACGCCGGGACGATCACGGGCATGTTGACGGATGGCCTGGGTCTGTTCGGCGGTACGATCATCTTCATCATTTTCGGTCGGGCTGCGCCAGACGCTTTATTGGGGTTTGGCTTCGGCGGTACGCTGCTGGCGTTGTTTATGCGCGTGGGCGGCGGCATTTTTACCAAGGCTGCGGATGTAGGCGCGGACCTGGTAGGTAAGGTTGAAAAAGATATTCCCGAAGATGACCCGCGCAATGCGGCGGTGATCGCGGACCTGGTGGGCGACAACGTGGGCGACTGCGCTGGTATGGCCGCGGACATTTTCGAAAGTTATGAAGTCACCATCGTTTCCGGTTTGATCCTGGGCCTGGCCCTGGTGGCGATTGACCCGTCGGACCTGAAACTGCGCTGGATCGTTTATCCGTTGATCATCCGTGCCATTGGCGTGATCAGCTCCATTCTGGGAACGTTCACTGTTCCGATTTGGGAAAAGTTCCCCATAAAATTCCTGCGCGCACACGATGCGGAAGAAGCTATGTTCCGCTCGTACGAAGTCTCCAGCGTCAACACGGTGGTGTGGGCCTTTGTCGTTGCGATGGTGTACGCCAAAGACTGGCGGTTGGGCATGCTGACCACGATCGGCGTGGCGCTGGCGGTGGTCTTCAACCCGCTGACCTCATACTTCACTTCGACGCGGCGTTCCCCGGTTCAGGAAATTGTCAAATCCACCAAAACCGGCCCGGCGACCACGATCCTCTCGGGTCTGTCGGTGGGTATGGAATCAAGCGTGTGGGCGTTGGTGGTGGTTGCGACAAGCTTTGTGTTGGCCATCTTCCTGTATGGAAATGAATCGAACCCCACCTACGTTTTGTACGCAGTGGCGATGGTGGGTATCGGTATGTTGAGCCACACGGGCAACAACGTGGCGATGGACTCTTACGGACCGATTTCGGACAACGCTAACGGTATTGGCGAAATGTCCTGGCACGGTATGGAAGATGAGAACACCCTGAAAGCACGCCAGATTATGGCTGACCTGGATGCGGTGGGCAACACGACCAAGGCCATCACCAAGGGCGTGGCCATCGCTTCGGCGGTGATCGCCGCGGTGAGCCTGTTCGCTTCCTATATCACGGATGTGGGTCGGGTGCAGGAGCAATTGGGTCTGCTGCGCATGGACGCGATCCGCGTTTCGGATACCAAAGTGTTCGTGGGTTTGCTTTTGGGCGGCGCACTGCCCTGGCTGTTCAGCTCGCTGTCTATTAAGGCCGTGTCCCGTGCGGCGGGTCAGATTGTGGAAGAGGTCCGCAAGCAGTTCCGCATCCCTGGGATCATGGAAGGCACGAAGACCCCGGATTATGCGCAGGTGGTAGCGATTTCCACAGCTTCATCGCAGAAAGAATTGATCCCGCTGGCGACCATTTCGGTGGTGATGCCGCTATTGGTGGGTCTGGTGCTGCAGGTTGAGGCGCTGGGCGGTTTCCTGGCGGGCGTGATCTTGAGCGGTCAGCTGCTGGCGGTGTTCATGGCCAATGCGGGCGGCGCCTGGGATAACAGCAAAAAGGCGATTGAAGACGAGCCGCGCAGCCTGGAGAAGAACACGGGCAAGGGCTCTGAGCGCCACAAAGCTGGTGTGGTGGGCGACACGGTGGGCGATCCATTGAAGGATACGGCCGGCCCGGCTTTGAACCCGATGATCAAAGTGGTGAATATGGTCAGCTTGTTGGCTGCGCCGGTGATCGTGCAGCACCGTGAACTGGGTGTTGGCGGGTGGCTGGTGGTTGCTGGTTTGGCCGTTGCGCTGGTGTGGGCGATCTGGCAGAGTAAGAAGCCGATGGCCGAACTGCCTGTGGCGGAATAAGACCGCAGCAAGTAATTGGATGCAGCTGGAACAGGCAGAACAACGCCTGTTCCAGCTTTTTTATACGGAGTGACGTAAGGCTTGGATCGCGGTCAGAAAATCCGTGGGGGTTGGAGCCTGAAGTGAAAGGGGTTGGAAGGTGAACGGGTGGGTGAGGTGAATCTGGGCGGCATGCAAAGCCAGCCGTTGGATGGGCGGCTGGGCTGGAGGTGGCGCGGCAGCGGAAAAATACAAGGGGTCTTGAAGGATGGGATGGCCGATGGAAAAGAGATGCGCGCGAATTTGATGCGTGTAGCCACTATGGGGAGAGCATCCTACCAAGGCGCAATCGGAAAAGCGTTCAATGACGTGGAAATCAGTGCGAGCAGGCTGGCCGCGGCTGGGATCTACGATAGTACGGTGGCGGCGTCCAACATTGATGCGCAGGGGGCGGTTGACGGTGAGTGTTTCCCAGGTGGGCTGACCGAGGCAGATGGCCAGATAGGTCTTTTGCACCTGGCGCTGTTCAAAAGCGAGGCTGAGCCTTTGATGGGCTGGGGCGGTTTTGGCAAATAAAACCAGGCCGCTGGTATCTTTATCCAGGCGGTGAACGATCCAGGCCTGGCCAAGGTACTGAACGACTTGGGCGTAAAGATGGGGAAGGTGGGGCTGGTAGCCATCCTGGATGGTCAGCAAGCCGGCGGGTTTGTTGACGGCCAGGACGGCCTCATCCTCAAATAGAATATCCAGCGGGACGGGCATCATGCCTTGATTGTACTGGACAAGCGCCGATCTGAGTGCGGAGGGGATTGGCGCTTTGGGCGGTGAAGAAGAGCAGGTGAATCAGCTTTCGCTTTTTGGCCGGAAACTGGCAGGGCGGCCGTTTTCATCCAGATAGGCTTCATATTCCACCTCCATCGCGTCGCTGACATACCGCAGCACTTCTTCCCGGCCGCCTTCGTATACCCTGCCGGTAAAACCAATCAACCAATCGGAAAAAAATTCGTAATAGGTATGATCGGTGAACAGCAGAAAGACCTGCATCCCAAAGCCATAGCCTGGAGCGCCTTTTTTTCGTTTTACGATGACGCGCTCAATGGTTTTGCCGGTGATTTCATCAATCCCTTTGATCGCCATGATTTGCCTCCCTCTCGTTTTGGGTAAAATTGAAATCCTATCTATAATTGTATCCAGAATGACAGATGTGGGCTGCACCAAACGGCAGCAAAAAGGAGGAAGGATGCACATCGTTTTGGTGAATATTCGGGTGAAAGTAGAAAGGATCGAAGATTTTGTCGCAGCGAGCGCGGAGAACGCGCGCAACAGCCGCAAAGAGGCGGGAATCGTGCGCTTTGACTTGATCCAGCAAAAAGACGACCCGGCAAATTTTGTCCTGCTGGAGGTTTACCGCACACCTGGGGATCAAGCTCTGCACCGGGAGACGGCGCATTATCTGACCTGGCGGGACGCTGTGGACAGTATGATGGACGGTCCGCGGAAAGGGCTGACGTACCGCAGTCTGAACACGCCGGATGAGGCCTGGGGCTATGGAATGGAAATTTGATTTTGCGACCGCAGGGTCTATCCACTTTGGCTGCGGCCAGATCGAGAGAATCACGAGCCTGCTAGCGGCGGTGGACGGCCCGATCTTGGTGGTGCATGGAAAAAACGCAAAGGTTGTTAGCCTGTTAACCCGCCAGTTGGATCTGGCTGGGCTGGCGTGGGAACCGTTTGTCATCTCTGGCGAACCGACGGTAGACACGGCTGCTCAGGGGGGCGAGGCGGCGCGAAAGATGGGCGCGGGCCAGGTGGCAGCGGTAGGCGGCGGGAGCGTGATGGATGCTGGGAAGGCGATTGCAGCCTTGGCCACCAATCCCGGGCCGCCCAGCGATTACCTGGAGGTAGTGGGCAAGAATCTGCCGCTGACCTGCCGTCCCTTACCCGTAACCGCGATCCCGACCACGGCGGGAACTGGCAGTGAGGTGACGCGGAACGCCGTTCTGGGTGTGCCAGATGCGCAGGTGAAAGTGAGTCTGCGCAGCCCCTGGCTGCTGCCGCAAGCAGCGGTGGTGGATCCGACTCTGACGTTGAGTGTGCCTCCGGCGGTGACAGCGGCGACGGGGATGGATGCGCTGACGCAGGTGCTGGAACCCGCCTTAAGCCTGAGAGCCAACCCGATAACCGATTTGTTCTGCGAGGAAGGACTGCGCACGGCCTGCGACGCGCTGGCTGCGGCGTATGAAGACGGACAGAATCTGGGGGCGAGGACGAAGATGGCCTGGGTCAGTCTGTTGGGAGGGCTGGCGTTGGCCAACGCGGGTTTGGGGGCTGTGCATGGGCTGGCGGGGCCGATCGGGGGGATGTGCACTGCCGGACACGGCGAAATCTGCGCGGCGCTTTTGGCGGCGGTGACGCGTGTGAACCTGCGCTGTGCCGAAGCTGGGCGCGGCAGCCCTGGGCTTATGCGACGGTTTGAGCAAGTAGGTCAATGGCTGACCGGATCGGAACGGGCTACGGCGGAAGATGGGGTGCGGAAGCTGCAAGCACTGCGCAAGACTCTGCAAATCCGCGGTCTGGCAGACCTGGGGGTGCGGCGGGAGGATTTTGGGACGATCGTTGAGAAAGCGAAGGCAGCCAGCAGTATGCGTGCCAACCCGATTGCGCTGAGGCCAGAAGAATTGATTGAGATTCTCGAAGAAGGATTTGAATCCTAAAAGGCGCCGTGAAGGCGCCTTTTATTTTATGGCAGTAAGGGATCGCTAGGCGTTTTCTTCTTCGGCGAAGAAGGAGACGGCCAGCACACCCGGCCCAGCGTGTACGAGGATGGCGGGCGGCATGAGATAGAGGGGTACATTGGGGATGGAGAGCTGGGTGCTGAACTGCTCTGCGAGGGCTTTGGCCTCCTCTTCAGCTTCACCGCGCATAACCGACAGGTAGCCAGGTTTGGATTTGGGGTATTTTTCCGCAACGATCTCCATCAGGCGGGCGAGGGCGCGCTTCTTGGTGCGCTGACTTTCAAAAGGCTCGGCGCGGCCGTTGCGCAGGGTGAGAATGGGTTTGACTTGTAAAATGCTGCCGAACAAAGCGGCGGCGCCGCCGATGCGGCCGCCTTTATACAGATATTCCAATGTGTCAACGAGGAAATAGATATGGTGACGGCGGGACATTTGCCCCAGTCTTTCCATGATAGTGTCCGCGTCCAGCCCTTCTTTGGCCCACTCGTTGGCTTGCAGCACCATTGAGGCCAAACCACCTGCGATGGTGCGGGTGTCAAATACGCGGATGTCAGCTCCGGGGAAGTCCTGAGCGGCGATGGTGGCGCTGCGGACGGTGCCGGATAATTCCGCCGAAGGGCAGATAACGATGACGGTTTCACCTTTTTCAACCGCCTCTTGATAGATAGGGTTGTACAGGGCAGGCGGGGGCGCAGCGGTTTTCGGAAGAGATGATGAAGCGCGCAGTTTGGTGAGCAAGGTCTTGGTATCAATTTCGGTGTCATCCCGATAGTTTTCGTTTCCAAAAACGATGATCTGCGGAATGAAGGGGATACCCAATTGGGCGGCCTGCTCAAGGGTGAGGCCAGAGGTGGTATCTGTTACGATTTTGACCATTGCAAATTTCCTTTCCGTAAGATGATTGGATGGGTTGACTGGATGAAGAAGATGATCAAGATAAAACCAGCCTTTCGGAGATGCTGCGCCCGTGGTGGATGCGGTCAACGATATCAGCCAGAAGGGGTGCGATAGATAAGATTTCTACCTTTTCTGAGCGTTTGAAAGGGGCAACAGGCAGGGTGTTGGTGACCACCAATTTCTCAATGCGCTCATGGTTGGCGAGAATGCCCAGGGCGGGGGGCAATAAAACTGGATGGGTAATGGCAAAATAGGCTTTGCCCTCGGCGCCTTGATCATACAAGATATCAATTTGTTTTAAGACGCTTCCGCTGGCGATAATGTCATCAATGATGATGGGGCGGCGACCTTTGATATCCCCTACAACATGGGTGGTGCGCGTTTCTTGGAAATTGGTGCGGCGTTTGTGCATGACCACCAAGGGCAGGTTGAGAAATTCGGCAAATTTTCCGGCCAGCCCAGCACGGCCGACATCGGGTGAGACGACAGCGCAGTCCGCGAATTCTGGGCGGCGGAAATACTCGCCCAAGACGGGGATGGCGCTGAGCGGATCCACAGGAATGTTAAAGTAGCCTTGGGAGGCAGGATTGTGGATATCTACAAAGACAACGCGGTTGACACCCTCAGCTTCCAGTAAGGTAGCTACCACGCGGGCGCTGATGGACTCGCGGCCTTTGGCCATGCGGTCCTGGCGGGCATAAGGAAAATAGGGGATTTCGGCGGTAACGGTGTGGGCGCTGGCGCGGCGAAAGGCATCCAAATACAGCAAAAGTTCCATGAAATTGTCGTTGACCGGCTCACCGCAGGGCTGGATGAGAAAAATATCTTGATCGCGGACGTTTTCATCGATCATGACATGGATTTCGCTGTCGGGAAGGTGGCGCGTGGTGGAACGCCCCAGGGGAACGCCCAGGATATCGGCGATCTCGATGGCCAACTGGGGATGGGCAGAGCCGGTGAAAATTCGCAGGGGGTGCGAAGACATGGGGGCCTCTATACGGCGAGCGAAGAATGTGAAGGCAGCCCGCCGGCGGGGGCAGCCGCAAGAACGGCGTTTACTACCGCCTGAGCAACCACATGTACGCTGAAGGCGCCCACCAGGTTGACATCTGCTTTCTTTTTGCCGGTCGCCAGGGCAAAAAGGGTGTCGCCGTCAAGCATGGTGTGGGCCGGGCGGATGGTGAGGGCCAGACCGTTATGGGCCATTTGCGCCACTTTGTTGGCTTCTTCTTTGGTGAGTTTGGCGTTGGTGGCGACTGCCCCGATGACGGTGTTGTGCCCGGCGGTAAAGCTGAGGATGGCTCGGCCGGCAAAGGTGCGCATGACGGCTTCGGTGTCGGCGAAGGTTTCACCGCTGCCCACACGGAGGCCGCCGATGGTGGTGGTGCGGGCGCCGGCCAGGATGTGGTGGGTTTCGGGATCCACGATATCGCCAAAGGCATTGACGGCGATGATGGCGGCGACTTTGACGCCTCCGCCGATTTCCAGCGAGGCTGTGCCGATACCTGATTTTACGGCGTTAGCGGGGCCTAAGATCTTCCCCACGGTTGCGCCTGTGCCAGCGCCAAAATTCCCTTGAAGCGGCGGTTGTGTGGAGGCGGCCAGGGCGGCCTGGTAGCCCATGTCGGCATCCGGACGGCGCGAAGGACTGCCGATGCCGAGGTCGTATAAAACGGCGGCGGGGACGATGGGCACACGGGCAAAGCCGGTGTCAAAGCCGATTTTTTGCTCTTCCAAATAGCGCATGACCCCAGATGCACAGTCCAGCCCAAAAGCGGAACCGCCGGTGAGGACCACGGCATGAACGGTATTGACCAGGTGCATAGGACGGAGAAGGTCAGTTTCACGTGTACCGGGGGCACCGCCGCGTTGATCCACGCCGCAGACAGCTCCATCCTCTGCCAGAATCACCGTGCAGCCGGTGAGGGCCTGGAGATCTTGGGCTTGACCTACTTGTATGCCTGGGATATCTGTGATGGCGTTATTCATTTGCACCCTGCATGGGGCTGGTTCATGGAGGCGGGAGATTGCCTGGTCCTGGACGGTGGGAGCAGGTGGGCTTAAAGTGGATTCTGGCAGTTGGGGCAGCGGGTTTCGGAGCGGCGGACGACAAATCCACATTTGCGGCAGGTCAGAGGTTGAACATCACCCAGGGGTGCTCCGCAAGCGCTGCAGCTGGAGGCTTCAACGGGATTGGGCGTATCGCAGTAACTGCATACTGAACGGCGCAGGCGTTCACTCAATTCGTGACCGCTGCCGATGCGTTTGGCGGCAGTATCCAGAATTTGCAGAACCTGGTCGCGCAATTGCAGATATTCCACATCCTGGGCCAGATCATCCAACCGAGAGAGGAGGCTGAAGGGGTTGCGCAGGGCGGCGATGGCGGTCATACCCAGACTGGCGGCGACGCCCAACCAGGCTTGCTGGCTGACCTGCACCATGACACCGTCCGCAACCGCATGAAGATGTACGGTCAGGGCGGTGCTCCCTCCTGAAGTGGGGCGTTCACGGGTGGCAATTTGGACGATGGTTTTTTGGTCATCTCCCAATTGCTGCACGCGAAGATTCCCGCGGTTAAAATGGCCAATTAAGGCCTGAGCCAACGTGGAAGGTTTAAAATCACCGTGGTAGATTCGTGGTTCCATGGTATCGATTATAATCAAAATGCGGTGAAACCGTGGGTAAAAAAGGACGGGATTTTCCCGTTTGCGAAGGAGTAGGTATGAAAAAGATGGTATTAAGATCTGGACTGTTTTTCTTTGTGGGCTTGATGTTGGCGGCAATGATCTGGCTGCCGTCCAGCCCAAAGCGGGTGCTTGCCCAACGGCCGACGGCGGATTTACCGACGGTCACCAGCACGCCTGGAGGGCCGACGGTGCGGGTGAAGCTGGAGAACGAGAGTCAAATCAATATCCGTTCTGGCCCAGGATATTTTTATGATAAAGTGGGCGTGTTATTGGCAGGGCAGGTGGCAAACGCTAAAGGGCGGTCGGCAGGTGGGGACTGGATTTTGATTGAATATCCTGGTATCCCTGGCGGGTTGGCCTGGGTGTATTCACCTTTGGTGGATCTTTCGCCGGGGAGCTTGCCGATCATTGAGCCGCCGCCCACCCCCACGCCGATCGCCACCATCACGATTGATCCGACCCTGGCGGCACAGTTTGTGGTGACGGCTGAAGTCACGCGGCTGCCGACCTTTACTGCACCCCCGCCGCTGGCTATTCCAACTTTTCAGGACAACAGCCCTGGGAATGGGACTGTGGGGGGCATTCCTATGGGGCTGATCATTGTCAGCCTGGCGGCCATTGGGGTGTTGGTTGGGGTGTTCTCGTTGGCGCAGGGTCGTTAAGCGGAGAGAAATTCCTCTAGACCCTGAAAACAACCGGAGCTAAGTTTGTGACCTACTGGGCTTTCACAGTAGGTCACTTTTGCGCCTTTGGCCTGAAGCGCAGCGGCGCTTTGACGGGCAGATTCAATGGGGATGATCTCATCCAACGAACCGTGAGCGACAAAGAAATGAGAACCGGCGAGGGCATCTTCTGGCATGGCCGGTTCCACACCCGCAGGCATGAACCCCGAAAGGGCAGCGGCGCGGCGGATGCGCGCGGGGGCGAGGGCGGAGAGCACGTAGCCCAAAGCACAGCCCTGGCTAAAACCCATCCAATCGAACTGCTGATTGGAGAGGCCCAATTCACTTAGATGACGGTCGAAGTGTGCCAGCATTTGGGCAGCAGCGGGCAGAAAATCTTCCATGCGCGAGCGCACACCCTGGGTGACTTTGGCCCAGCTGTAGCCGCTGGGGACGGCGGGCAAGGGAGCGCGGGGGGCCAGGATGGGCACAGCAGCGGGAAGGTGCTGGGCAAAAATCCACATAGAGGTTTCATCCCCGGTCCACCCGTGCAGCAGCAAAAGCGGGACAGGATGCTTATCGGGCTGGCCTTTGCGGATGCGGAAAATCCAACCCTGATCCAAAACGGTTTGCGGTTCAGTTGTCATTGGCTTTTTTTGTGACCCATTCGATCACCCAGAGGAAGAGGAAGATCATCAGGAGGGGAATCAGGCCGACCCCCATACACAGGAACCCCATGCTGGCCGCGGCAGGCCCATAGAGGAGATAGATCAGCCCGATGCCGACGATGAACAGCAGTAAGATACCGCCTACGATGAGGCGGGTGTTGGTTTGGCGGGCGTACTTGCGCAGATCACGCACGGATAATATTCCTTAAGGGGCAACTGAATGCGGGGACGCTTTCTCGGCGAGAAGGCTTTCAAGAGCTTGAATGAGCGCCTCTGAATCGGCCAGGCTGTTGTACGCCTGGAAAGAATAGCGGATCAGCACCTGATCTTTCCATTTCATGACAGGGACCTCGATGTGAAAACGGTCGTAAAGGGCTTCTTTGAGCCAGAGCGGATCGAGGTTAGCCGGAAGGGGAGAGGAAGCCATCTGCATGAACCAATAGGGATCCGGGCTGTGCAGGGGGGACAGCCGGGTGAGGCGGGCAATTTCGTTTTGGGTGTTGGCGGCTAAAAGGTGGCATTCAGCACGAATAGCGTCCCAGGAATGAGCCAGTTGGAAACTGATGGCATCGGGAACCGCCAGGAAGGCCGAAATGTCGCGGGTGCCGGCCCATTCCAGGTAGTCCACAAATTGGGAGATGCCCGGGTTTTCGCTTTCCCAGCCCCAACTGACGATGAGGGGTTGGATGAGATGCTGGACTTCGGGACGGGCGTAGAGAAAGGCGGAGCCTTTGGGGGCGCACAGCCATTTGTGGAGATTGCCGGAATAGAAATCCGCGCCTAATTGATCGAGGGTTAAGGGAATCTGGCCGGGGGCATGCGCGCCGTCGATGATGGTTAGAATGCCCATCTGGCGGGCACGCTGGCAGATCTCTTCCACGGGGAAGATGACAGCGGTGGGTGAGGTGATGTGGCTGAGGAAGATAACCCGTGTTTGGGGGGTGACGCCGGCCCAAAAGTCTTCCACAAATTTTGCTGGGGAGGTGAGGGGGAGGGGAATGGGCTGGTTGATGTACTTGAAGCCGAGCTGCTTGCTGAGGAATTTCCAGGTTCGATCCAGCGCGCCGTATTCGTGATCGCTGGTCAGTACCTCATCACCGGGTTTCAGGGCCAGGCTGCGGGCCACAATGTTGAGGCCGGTGGTGGCATTGGTGACGTAGACCAACTGGTCTGCCTGGGTGCCCAGATAGCGGCCGAGGGAGGCTCTGGATTTGGCCAGGAGGGAGCCGGCGTCACGACCTAAGAATTTGACCGGTTGAGCTTCCAGGCGGCGCTGCCAGTTTTGATAGCTATCAAAGACCGGGCGAGGTGTGGCGCCGAAGGAACCGTGATTGAGGAAGATCACCTCAGGGTCGAGGAGAAATTCGTCTTTAAGTTGTAAGTTCGAAAAGGTTTTCGTTTGCATGGATTCAAATTATACTCAAGCAATTGTGGAATGACCAAAATTGGGTAAAGCTTAATGCAAAACTTGTTTTCTACGATCCTGCGTCCTTTTCGTCCGTCCCGGCCAGTTCCGGAAGAATATCGGGCGGTATTTAAACATCTATATTGGGATATCAGCTGGTTTGGGGTGCTTAACGGCAGCATCCTGGCCTTTTTGACTGTCTATGCCACGCGCCTGGGGGCGAGCTCGGGGCAGATTGGATTTATTGGGGCGGCACCGGCGGTGGTGGCGTTGATTTTTACGTTTGCTGCGCGGCGCTGGCTGGAGAAACGGTCGGTACACCAAGGGGTGTTTTGGGGATCGGTGCTGCACCGCGGATTTTACCTGTTCTTTCCGTTCCTGCCGTTCTTTTTTGACAATTTGACTCAGGTGTGGGTGATCATTGGGGCGACTCTGTTAATGAGTGTGCCGGCGGTGGTGTTGAACATCGGGTTCAATGCATTGTTTGCCGAAGCGGTTCCAGTGGAATGGCGCAGCTACGTCAGCGGTGTACGCAACGCCTTTTTTAGCTTGACGACAATCGTTTCCACCATCGTATGTGGGCAGTTATTGGATAACATGGCCTTCCCCGTAGGCTATCAGGTTGTTTTTGCGATTGGCTTTGTGGGCGCGGCAATGAGTTCGGTGGAACTGTGGTTTGTGCGGCCCAAAGAAACGATCCCGGTCAGCCCAACTGCGGCAGCGAGCGGAACCTCTCGGCGCAGTGTGTTTCTGAACTTGAAGCAAATGCTTCGAGTGGACATTTTGGGCGGGCCGTTCCGGCGGACGCTGCTGCTGTTTTTCTTTTTTCACCTTTTTCAATATCTGGCGATCCCGATCTTCCCTATTTATATGGTGAATACGCTAAAACTGAGCGACCAGGTGATTGGCTTGGGCAACGGCTTGTTTTACGTGACGGTATTTATCGGCTCGTTGTTTGGCAGCCGGATGGTAGGGCGCTGGGGGAATCAGAAAATGACAGGGGCGGGGGTGGCGCTTTTGTGCCTTTACCCGGTTTTGTTGATTTTCAGCAAGACGCTGATGGTGTTCAGTATCACGTCGTTGGCGGGCGGGCTGGCCTGGTCGGTGGTGAATGTGGCTTACATTAATTATTTACTCGAGAAAGTTCCCGCCGGAGATAAACCCGCGTATCTGGCCTGGTATCACCTTCTGGCGAACGGGGCGATCTTAATTGGCTCGTTGGGCGGCCCACTGGTGGGCGAGGCTGTGGGGATGGCGGGAGCGCTGTTGATCTTTGGGATTGGACGATTATTAGCAGGCAGTGCCATTCTCCGCTGGGGGTAGATGTGTTAAAATGGTCGCATGGGCATCAAAGTCATCGCAACCAACCGCAAAGCCAATTTTGAATATTTCCTGTTAGAGCACTTTGAGGCGGGAATTTCCCTGCAAGGCAGTGAAATTAAATCGATTCGGGCGGGCCAGGTGAGCCTATCTGAGGCCTATGTGCGCGCGGACAGCGAAAATGTATGGCTGGTAGGGGCGCATATCGCGCCGTATGACCCTGCCAGCCGTTACAATCATGACCCTGTGCGCGACCGGCGCCTTTTGATGCACAAGCGCGAAATCCGAAAACTTTGGGATACGGTGCGGCAAAAAGGGGTGACCATCGTGCCGGTGCGGATTTATTTAAAGGATGGAAGGGCCAAGCTGGAGATTGCGCTGGCCAAAGGCAAAAAGCTGTACGACAAGCGGCAGGATTTAGCCAAGAAAGACATGGATCGCGAAATCGAACGGCGAGAGCGGATCCGCTAATCTACTTCTGACAGGTGAATAATGCTGGGAAACGTCTGGATCGCACTGGTAATCACTTTTCTGATGGCTTTGCTCTGGCTTCGGCTGAACGATTTCCTGGCTCACCGAGGGTGGATTAGCGGCCCATTGAGCCGAAAGATCATCCATATGGGAACTGGTCCAATCTTTGTTTTGTGCTGGCTGCTGTTTCCGGATGTGTGGTATGCGCGCTGGCTGGCCGCCCTGGTTCCTCTGAGCATTACCATTCAATTTGCGATGGTCGGTTTAGGCCTGATGAAAGATCAGGCGGCAGTGGACGCGATGTCGCGGCACGGCGACCGGCGAGAGATTCTGCGCGGGCCGTTGTTTTACGGCATTGTCTTCGTGGTGTTGACTTTGTGGTTTTGGCTGGATTCACCCATCGGCATCATTGCATTGATGCTGCTGTGCGGGGGGGATGGGTTGGCCGATATTTTGGGCAAGCGTATGGGGGGGACACGGCTGCCCTGGTCGGCGAATAAATCCTGGGCGGGATCGGCAGCTATGTTTTTGGGGGGATGGGTGTTTGCCCTGGGCGTGCTGGCATTGTATGTGAACGCGGGGGTTTTTGCGGGGCCGTTTTCACGATTTATACTGCCGGTAACGGTGATTGCTTTTGTGGGCACGCTCGTGGAGTCATTCCCCTTCGCGGACATTGATAACATCACGGTGCCGGTGGCCGCGGTGCTGCTTGGGTTTATTCTTCTTTAGAGGAACAGCTATGATCCTATTGGACGGCTTTCATTTGACGTTGGCAGAGATCGTGCGCGCAGCCCGATTGGGCGAGAAGGTGGGTCTGAGCGAACAAGCCAGACGGCAAATCGCCGAATCTCACCGGCGGCTGCAAGAGATCCTGCAAAAAGGCGCCCCGGTGTATGGGATTAACACAGGGTTTGGCATTTTTGCGGATAAGCGTATTCCCCAGGAAGATTCGGCACGCTTGAGCCGAAATCTGATTTTGAGCCATGCGATTGGAACCGGCCCGGCGCTGCCCACCGAGGTGGTGCGTGCGGCGATGCTGGTGCGGGCGAACACCCTGGTGAAAGGCTTTTCAGGGGTGCGGCCGGTTGTGGTGGAAACCCTGCTGGCGATGATCAACGCGGGGGTGACCCCGGTGATTCCTTCGCAGGGGTCTTTGGGCTCCTCTGGCGATCTTGCGCCGCTTTCGCATATGGCTCTGGTACTGACAACGGATGAAGAAGACCGTGAGGAAGAATCGGGGCTGGCGGAATTTGAGGGCCGGGTGATGAGCGGTAAACAGGCGATGCGCGAAGCGGGTATTGAGCGCATTATCCTGGGGCCGAAAGAAGGCCTGGCGATGAATAACGGTGCTACCTTTTGCGCGGCGCTGGCAGCCTTTGCGGTGGAAGACAGCCGCTACCTGGTTGAGGTGGCAGATGTGGCTTTGGGCTTAAGCCTGGAGGCTTTGTTGGGGTGTTCGGCAGCCTTCGATGAGCGGGTTCACGCTGCCCGCGGGCAAGTGGGGCAGATGGAAACCGCGGCGCATTTACGCTCGGTGGTGGAAGGCAGCACGCTGCTGGACAAAGCCGGGCGCGTACAGGATGCGTATTCGCTGCGCTGCGCTCCACAGGTGCAAGGCCCGGTACGGGATACGTTGGAATTTGTGGAAAAGATCGTGGAGCGTGAAATCAACGCCGCCACAGACAACCCGCTGATCTTTGATCCGGATGTGGCTATCTCAGGGGGCAACTTCCACGGCGAACCCATTGGAATGGTGATGGATTATCTGGGAATCGCAATCAGCGAGCTGGCGGCGATCTCGGAACGGCGGGTTTTTCGATTGACGGATGGGAAACTCAACGGCGGTTTACCGCCCATGCTGGTGGACTCGATGGACGCGGCGGGATTGAATTCGGGCTTGATGATGCCGCAATATTCGGCGGCCAGTCTGGTTTTGGAAAACCAAACCCTGGCCACGCCCGACAGCGTCCATTCCCTGCCGACATCGGGTGAGCAGGAAGACCACAACGCGAACGCCATGACGGCAGCGCGGCACGCGCGGCAGATTGTGGACAATACCACGCATGTGCTGGCGATTGAGCTGTATTCGGCGGCAAGGGCGGTAGATTTGCGGCTTCGCCAGTACCCCCATGGGCAGTTGGGGGCTGGCACGCAGGCGGCGCTGGAGGCGATCCGCAAAGAGGTGCCGTACCAAGCCGGGGACGCCTTATGGGGACCGGAGATTGAAGCAATTCAGCAGATGATCCGGAAGCAGCGCATCCCCACCAGCTTTGACACGAACAAATAGCGAGGTTGACAAAGGCGGTTTTTCCTATTATCTTTGTCCTATGAATCGAAAACGGTACACACGACGTGAATTTATCAAGGGGGCTATCTTTGGCGCTGGGATGCTGGCGGCCCAACCCTGGCTTAAATGGACGCAGCAGGCGGCTGAATGGCCGGATGCCGAGCGGCTGGGGCGCAACTGCACAGGCGGCTGGATCAATTTGCGGACGCGCCCGCACCCTGAGGCGCCCATTGTTGAAAAGCTGTATGAAGATTCGGTGGTGGTTTGGCTGCGCGAGGTGATCGGAGAGGCCCCGGGTGGGGTGTTCAGTAAACGCTGGGTGGAAACCCCCAACGGCTACTTATACGCGCCGTCGGTGCAGCCGGTTTGGAACCGACCCAACCAGCCTGTTTTTGACCTGCCGACCAGCAACCTGGGCAAGGGCATGTGGGCGGAGGTTACCGTCCCGTATGTGGATATTTATCTGAAAAGCCCGCCGAATTCCCCCTGGCTGCAAAGCGTGGAAAGGCCGCGCCTGTATTACAGCCAGATCCTGTGGATTGACGATGTGCGTAAGAACGATCAGGGGCAGGTGCTGTATCATGTGACGGAGCGGTATGGGTTGGACAGTTTCTGGTGTGCAGCAGAGGCCTTCCGGCCGCTAACGGTCGAAGAAGTGGAGCCGATTAATCCCGACGTGGAAAATAAACTGGTGGTAGTGGATTTGAATCACCAGATTCTGTCTTGCTATGAGGATAACCGCGAGGTGTTTTTCTGCCGGATTTCATCAGGCGGCAAGTTTAACGCGGCGGGCGAAGCGGTGAACACCTGGGCCACCCCGTTGGGGGATCATCTGATCTGGCGAAAGGCGATCTCCTTTCACATGCAAGGCGGATCTACCGAATCAGGGTGGGATACCCTGGGGGTTCCCTGGACGACCTTGTTTGTGGGCGAGGGCGTGGCGATCCACTCGACTTTTTGGCATAACGACTTCGGCACACCGCGCTCGCATGGGTGTGTCAACTGCTTACCGGAAGATTCAAAATGGGTGTTTCGTTGGACAGCCCCGCAGATTGGGTGGGACCCTGGCGATATCACCATTCAATGGCCTCAGCCGAGCACGGTGGTACGGGTGATTGAGGCATGATTTGTTCTCACTGAAAGGCTGCGCCCAATGACTGTATCTCTGGGTCTTGCATTCCTGGCTGGACTGGCTTCCTTCTTATCCCCCTGTGTGTTTTCTCTCGTCCCTGCGTACGTCAGTTACATGAGCGGACGCTCGGCGGCGGCGGTGAGCCAGCGCAGTGCAGCACAGGATAAGCTGAATACGTTTTTCCATGGATTCGCGTTTGTTCTGGGCTTCAGCCTGGTGTTCATCAGCCTGGGGTTGGTGGCTTCTCTTTTGGGTCAGCTCATGTACAACATCACGCCGATTCTGGCAAAAATTGGCGGTGTGGTGGTGATCCTGTTTGGCCTGCATATGACCGGCATTTTCCGGATCCCATTTTTGGAATATGACTTGCGCCCGCAGACCCGCCTGGATCAGCGGCGCAGCTACTTCTCCTCTTTCTTGATGGGAATTTTCTTTTCGGCTGGCTGGTCGCCCTGCGTGGGGCCGACCCTGGGGGTGATTTTGACGCTGGCGGCCACCGGTGAGTCGCTGGGGCAGGGCGTGCTGCTGCTGGCTGTGTATTCTCTGGGCCTGGCAGTGCCTTTTTTGATCGCTGCGCTGGGGATTGGGTGGGTAACCTTTATCTTGCGGAAATACCGCAAGGCAATGCACTACGTGGAAGTGGGCATGGGTGTGGTGATGGTGATCGTGGGTGTTCTGCTCTTTTTGGGGACTTTTCAGCAGCTTGCACAATGGGCGCCCTGGATTGACCTGGGCCTGTGATGGGTGCAGGGCGTGAAGAAAATCGCGTTCATCCTCTTGATTGGATTTGTGCTGGGCGGCATCATTGGCTGGGGGATTCTTGCTCCTAGCCTGACTCCCCGTGAAACTGGCAGCGGAACGGGACGGCAGCGTGCCCCAGAACGCGGCCTGCCGATCGGCGATTTTGAGCTGACACGGCTGGATGGTGAGAAGGTTCGACTGAGCGATTTTCGCGGGATGCCGGTGGTGATTAATTTTTGGGCGTCGTGGTGCGAACCCTGCAAGAAAGAAATGCCCGTTTTTCAGGCAGTATTTTCCGAACGGCCAGAAGAATTTGTGATTCTGGCGGTGAACCCGGAGGAGGGCCGGGAGACGGCTGAAGAATTTGCAGAGTCGGTGGGGCTGACATTCCCGATTCTTTTGGATGAAAATAAGGAAATGCAAAAACAGTTGATGGTGAGAGGATTGCCAACGACTTTTTTTGTGGATGCGGAAGGCGTTTTGCGCGCGCAGCATGTGGGTGAGCTGAACCGGCAATTATTTACAGATTATCTGGCAAAAATTGGAGTGCAGCCATGATACTTGTTACGCTTTATCGAAAACCTGAAAGCCAGGAAGCAGATCAGGTTGCAGCGGATTTGGCTGCGTTGAATGAGGAATTTCCGCACCATGTGCTGACAGTGGACATCACCCGCGAGCCGGTGCTGCAAGAGACGTATCATCACGCTGTGCCAATGGTGGAAATTGGCCCTTACCGACTCAAGTGGCCGATTACCTCGCAAGAACTGGTGGTGGCTTTTGGGGCGGCAAAAGACCGCTTGACGCGTTTGGAAACGCAAAATGAAGCCCAAAAAGCCAATATTCGCTTGCCCAAGATGACGGGGTCAGACCGGTTTTCGCTGTGGTTCAGTAAGAATTACATGCTTTTCATGATTTTGTTCCTGGGTCTGTATACGGGCCTGCCGTTTTTGGCCCCCACATTGATGAAAATCGGGGCCAAAGGGCCTGCGCAGGTCATTTATACGATCTACAGTCCTCTTTGCCACCAATTTGCATTTCGATCCTTCTTCCTTTTTGGCGAACAGCCGTATTATCCGCGGGAGCTTGCCGGAATGAAGAATGTTGTTACCTACGAAGAATTAGCCGGTGAAAGCACGGTGGATTTATGGAACGCCAGGCGCTTTGTTGGCAATGAGCGCCTCGGCTATAAAGTGGCTTTGTGCCAGCGAGATGTGGCAATTTACGGTGCGATGGTGGTTTTTGCGGTGCTTTTTGCCATCACAGGGCGGAAGATTAAGGTGATCCCGTGGCTGGTATGGGTGATTATTGGTCTGGGGCCGATAGGGCTGGATGGGCTGTCGCAGCTGCCTGGGTTGACGGAGATGCAGCTGCCCTTTAACCTGAATATTTTCCGTGAAAGCACACCCTTCCTGCGCACATTTACCGGCGTTTTGTTTGGACTCACCACCGCATGGTATATTTTCCCCATGATCGAGGATGCTATGCGGGAAACCTACCGGATGATGCTGCGCAAGCAGGCAGTTTGGGAACAAATTGAACCCCAGATTAAGGCGCAAGCGCATGAAATTTCATGAGTCACCGGACGGAGTTCATTTTCTGACTTTTGACAGCCTGCCTACGGAACGGGTGATTCACGGCTTTTTTACACGTAAAGGGGGCGTCAGCCCGGAGCCGTGGGCGTCATTAAACACGGGGGGAACGGTGGGGGATGAACGCGCCCATGTGATTGAGAACCGACGCAGGATCTTTGCCGCCCTAGGAAGAAGGGTTGAAAGCGTTTTTGATGTCTGGCAGGTGCACGGGGTGGAGGCCAGGGCTTCGCGACTGCCGCGGCCGTTAGATGCTCCTCACGAACAAGCAGATATCATCCTGACGGATTCCCCAGATGTGACCCTGTTTATGCGCTTTGCGGATTGTGTGCCGATCTTTTTGTATGATCCGGTTCGGCATGCGGCGGCGTTGGCGCACGCAGGGTGGCAAGGTACGGTAAAAAAAGCCGCTGCGGCGGCTGTGGCGGCGATGAGAACGCATTACGGCTGCAAACCAGGAGACCTGCGAGCGGTGATTGGGCCTTCGATTGGGCCGGATCATTACGCGGTGGGTGAGGATGTGATCCGGCAGGTGCAGGGCGCGTTTGGGATGGAGGCCGGGGAGCTGCTTTTGGGTGTAGATGGAAAAACCCATCTCGACTTATGGAAAGCAAACCGTCTGACGCTGGCTGAGGCAGGTGTGGGCATGATAGAAACCAGCCAGATGTGCACGGCTTGCGATGTGGAATTGTGGTTTTCTCATCGAGCGGAAAAAGGGCGGACTGGCCGCCTGGGGGCGATTCTGGCGCTGGCAGATTGAGTATGGAGGCGAAAAGGGATGGAAGATCGGGTAGAACTGATTCGCGCCAATATGGCCAAGGCGCAAGCGCAGATTGAAGCTGCCTGCAGCCGTGTAAACCGACCGGTGAACGGGGTGCGCCTGGTGGTTGTGACCAAATCGCAACCCATTGAAACGGTGCGTGCCGCAGTTCGGGCAGGTGCGACCCTTTTGGGTGAAAATTATCCCGAAGAAAGCCTGGCCAAGATTGAGGATCTGCGCGGTGAGGCGGTGGAATGGCACATGATTGGCCATTTGCAGAGCCGCAAGGCCAAGATCGTGACGGATCATTTTGCTATGCTGCAATCGCTAGACAGTTTGTCTTTGGCAGAAAAGTTGGAGCGGCGACTGGCGGAGACCGGCAAAAAACTGCCGGTGCTGCTGGAGGTGAACGTCAGCGGAGAGGAAAGTAAATTTGGGCTGCCTTGTTGGGATGCAGACAACCAGGCGGTTTTTTTCCTGACGGTTGAAGACATTCTGCGTCTGCCTCATCTGGAAATGCGCGGATTGATGACCATGCCGCCGCTGGATGAAGACCCGGAACACGTCCGGCCATTTTTTCGACGAGTAAAGCAGCTTCAGATGAAACTTCAGGACCGATACCCACAATGTCGTTGGGATGAGTTGTCTATGGGAACGAGCATGGATTATGCGGTGGCAGTTGAGGAAGGGGCGACTTTAGTGCGCCTGGGAACCGCCATCGTTGGGCCGCGAATTTATAAGACTCCTTGAGGAAGTTGGGTATAATAGAAGCATGGTCGTTTATCTCATCACGTTTATCAATCTGTTGGCCAGGGCGATCTTTCTGCTGGTTTTAGCAGAAATTGTCCTTTCGTATTTTCTGCCTCCGTATCATAACGTGCGCGTCATTATTGGCCGGTTTACCAACCCGATGCTGGACCCCATTCGGAAATTGGTTCGCCCAATTCAAGGGATTGATTTCAGCCCGTTGATTCTGGTGATTTTGGTTCAAATTGTTGAATTTTTGCTGGTCAGCCTACTGCGAGGACTGGGGTAACTATGGATGATCCACGGAAATACCGACTGCATAACGGACAGCGGGGCGCAGCTCTGGCGATTCGCGTTACTCCGCGCGCGCGAAAAAATGAGATTACTGAAATCCTGAACGACGGAACCGTCAAAGTGCGCTTGACGAGCGCGGACACCGATGACCTGGTGAACAACAGCCTGTTAGACTTTCTGGCGGGAGTTCTGGGGGTGGATGTGGCGCGCCTGGATATCGTCGCTGGCAAAAGCGGGTTGGACAAGCTGGTGACCGTGACGGGGTTGGACACAGGCACGGTGCAGTCAAAGATTATCGAAAAATTATCATAGCTTGGTTTGGAAAAGACAGCCGCCCGAATTTTGCGATCCGGGCGGCTTTTTTATTGTCGGCTGGCTGAGGCAGAATGGATCTGCCAGAGAGCATAGGCAGCGGCTTCGCGCACGCGCGGGTCAGAGGTTTTCAGCAGGTCGGTGACGGCCTGGGCGACTTCGGGGGAGGGTTTGGTGCGCAGGTATTGCAAAGCGCGCACTTTTTCATCGGGACTACCGGAGCCAACTGCGTGCAAGAGCAAATCGTCCGCTTCAGTGCCCGGAGAGATGCCTTGCCCTTGCTGGCTGGCATAGGTGATGAGCCAGGGAGATTCGCTGGGCGGCTGAAGCGGCCTGGGGGCCAGATGGTTTTCGCCGCGCTGCATTTCCAAAACCTGACCCGCTGCGTTGCGCACCACCCATTGGCCATCTTCGATGGCGATTTTTTCCAACATGACTTTCACCCAGTCTTCGTTGACATAGGTGAGACCCAGGATGGCTGCGCGGCGGGTGAGAAGATCGGTGCTGTTGACGGCATCGCGAAGGATGTCGTGGCCGCCAGGGGCGGCAGCCAGCATCTCGGCAGCGGCCTGGCGAAGGGCATCATCCCCGTGCAGGAGGGTTTCCATCAGGGTGTCGGCGGCCATTTTTCCGCCGATGGCAGACACGGCCAGGCAGGCAGCGATGCGCACGCCTTCTTCTTGATCCGCGTAGCGATCCAGGACGGGGCTGAGCAAGGATGAGTCACCGAGTACGCCCGCGCCCAGGATGACCAACTGGCGCAAGACGGCGGAGGGCGCTGTTAGCAGCTGCTTGATGAGGGTGGGCAAGGATGGGTCGCTGGACTGCAAAATTGCGCATAGGCATTTTGCTCGAATGCTGAACGGCAAGCTGTCATCATACAGACTGTTTAACAATTTACGCATGGCGGGGGCACGCCAGGAAGCGTTGGGCCGGGTGAACTTGAGCCAGCGGGCCAGACGCAAAAGATGGACATGCAGGGGAGTCGGCGGGTCTTGTAAGGTGCGGGTGATGTAGTGCAAGGGCAGGTCGCGAGCGGCTTGAAAAGCCAAGAGGGATTGCTGTACCGGCCAAGCAGAGCTTTCTTTGATCCAGAGTTCAAATTCCTGGTCCTCTGCTTCTCCCGCAAGATAACCAGCGATGACCGGATGAATAAAGGCGATTTGTTCGCCGGGGAATTCGGCAAAGAGACCGTTTTGGATGGATTGATCGAGAGCCATCCCACCAGAGGAAACACGGGTGGTTTTCTGCTTCTTCTTTTTCGCAGGCTTTGCTGTACTAACGGGGGCAAATTCATCCTCAGTGCCCGCAGAGATGGTGATTTTTAATTTGCCAAGAATGGATTCTAACTGGGAGAAAGGCAGGGTTGGCGATTCACTCTGGAAGAATTGATAGGCGAGACGCGCCAATGCCTGGCGGGGAAGCTTGGGGTGGGCTGTGCGCAGGATGAAGGCATCCATGGCGTTTTGGTACCCTGGGCCGATCATGTCGCCGGCTGTGGCTGCCCAGACTTTCAGCGTCCATTCCAAGGGAGTGTCGCTAGTGCGGTCGAGGATCCAATGGGCGAGCAGATCGGGATCCACGCCGGAAATGCCCAAGCGTTTATTGACTTCAGGCAAAATGCGGCTGATCCAGCGTTCCTGCCACTGCATGGCGAAGATTCTACGTTCTTCGTACGTCCAGGGGGCTACCGCCAGGGGGAAGAATTCCAGACTGACCAGACCGTCCAACTCATCCGGGTTGGCGGTGACGGCGATGAATAACTGGGGGAAGGTGAGGCACCACTGCCCCAATGCCCGAGAGGCGTTTTCAGCTGCTGTGGAGGGGAGTTCATCCAGGCCGTCAATCAGCAGGACGGCCCGACCTTCTGTGAAGACTTCGTGCAGGAAATGGGATACGCGGTTGGCGACAAAAGCCGGAACCTGCCGTGCGGCTGCTTTCACCAGACTGGTGAAAGCCTCTTTTGGATCCACAGCCCAACTGATCTCATGGGCGTGGAGATAGATGGGGAAGCGGCGGTCGAGGTTGGCGACCTGGGTATCTTTGCGGGCGAGGTGGAGGGCCAGATCGGCCAGGGCGACGGATTTGCCCCCGCCGGGTGGGGCGACGATGGCGAGGCGGATACCGTGTTCCAAAGCCTGAGCGGGGGTCAGCGATGGGTAATGGAAAGGCGCTAAGAATTCGGGCCAATCTGGCAAATAGGGGACAATTTGAGCAGCAAGACCCTCGGGCTGGTTTTCCGCCTGGGGTTCAATGTAGGAGGGAGGGATGAACAGCCTGGGAGGGATGAGAATTTCTTCCAGGGGGAAAAGGCCTCGGGCAATGTGTTGGCGTTGGGCACGGCGCAGGGCTTCCTGGCGAAAATATGCACTGACCCCTGCGCGGTTTCTTTCGCGAGCCTGTTCGAGTTTAAGCTGGACGTATTTCTTGATCCCGGGCAGGTGGCGGCGGGAGCGCATAAAAATCCACCACACCAGGGAGGCTGCCAGGAAACCCAGCCAAAAGGAGATTTGATCGAAACTGAAATCCGCTAAGAATCGCATGATTTACCCTGCGTACAGAATGCGGCCGCATGTGCTGCAATAGGCTAACCCTTGGGGAGAACGCGCTGCCTGCAATTCGGCTGGTCGAAGCTCAGCACCGCAGGCTGAACAGGCACCATCCGCTGCGCTGACCACGGCAACCCCGCGCTTTTGTTTGCGCAAAGTACGGTAGATTTCCAGGGTTGATGGGTCCAGCGAACTGAGGTGGGCGTTTCTTTCGGTGTTCAGGCGGCTGATTTTTTGCTCGGCCTGATCTTTTTCGCCTAACATTTCGGCATGGCGGCTGGCTGCCTGACCGCGAGCCAGGGTGAGATTCTCGGAGGCTTTTTTCTCGCCCGCTTCGGAGTCTTCCAGGCTGACCATCGCGGTGAGCTGCTCATCTTCAATTGCGGCCAAACGCTTTTTGAGAGATGATATTTCACTTTGGAGGTCCTGCAGCTCTTTGGGATTCTTGATCCTGCCGCCGTACAGGTTGGCCTCGGAGGTGGAAATTTTGATCTGGAGGGATTTGACGTTCTCCTCCACTGCCCGCAAGGCGTGCGCGGCCTGCTGATTGGCTTTGCGAGAATCGGCGAGGGCTTGTTCTGCCTGAGCAATCTGCTGGTCAGCGGCGATCGCTGCGTCAATTTCGGCGATGCGAGCCTGCAAGCGTTCGATTTCGCTGTCAACGACCTGGAGTTGGAAGAGAAGGGCAGCTTGATTCATGTAAAAATTATACTATTTGATGTGCAAATGGGGGGCGGATGGGAAGGGGCAATATTTTCAGCATAGATCCGGTTTGTTGGGTATTTCATTTCCCTGTATACTTTGAGAAGAAAGGTGGTTGAGCGTATGCGAGGGAAGGTCTTTTGGGTTGTGACAGGCGTGTTTTTGACGATCCTCACACTGCCTTATTTGATGGCATGGGCAGCGGCGGGGTCGGATTGGGTTTTTGTCGGGTTCTTGATTAACCCCTTGGACGGCAACTCCTACTTTGCAAAAATGCAGCAAGGGGCAGCGGGTGAATGGTTATTTCGGTTACCGTTCACGGCGGAGCCGGGCGAAGGCTCCTTTTTATTTGTTTTTTACCTGACACTTGGGCACATCGCCCGAATATTGCATGCACCGCTGTGGCTGGTTTTTCACGCAGCCCGTTTGGCGGGGGCGCTGGCGCTGGCGCTGACCCTGCGCAGATTTGTGGAACGTTACCATGAGAAGACTACAGCGGGCAGGCTGGAATTTACCTTCGCATTGTGCTTGTTCGGTGCGGGGCTAGGGTGGCTGGCGAGCCTGGGCGGGGCATTTACGGCAGATATGTGGGTGGCAGAGGCATATCCCTTTTTCTCAGCTTTTGTAAACCCGCACTTCCCCATCGGACTGGCATTGTTATTGATTTTGATCCAAAAAGCAGAACGCGTTAGCAGTATTGGCGAAGCAGCGGCAGCGGCGGCTTTGAGTGCGGCATTGGCGTTGATCATGCCTTTTGGGGTGGTGGTCCTGTGCACCATCCAAGCGATTGGGATATCAGCGCGGTTGGTGTTTCGGCAGAAGGTCCCCTGGTTGGCGGTGCTGGCGAGCTGTGTGCCTGGAGGGCTGGCGCTCGTGGGACAGTACCTGCAAATTCTGACTCACCCTGAGCTGGCGCAGTGGAACCAACAAAATGTGACTCTTTCACCCCCGGCCTGGGATGTGGTGGTATCCTTCTCCCCCGTGTTGGTATTGGCAGGTATGGCTGTTTGGCGGAGACGGAAGAGCTTGAGCGAACTGTTGCAGGATCCTGTGGTAATTTGGGTGGCGGCGGGGATCCTGCTTTCAATATTGCCCTTTAATTTGCAGCGCCGGTTTTTGTTAGGATTATATATTCCCCTGGCAGTGCTGGCGGGTGGGACAGCAGCACAGCTGGCGGCGCGGAAAAAGACACGTTGGATTCGGAACGGTGTGCTGATCACCTCGATTATGACCAATGTTCTGATTTTGCTGGCAAGCATTCTGGGGGCGTACCAGCACCCCCCGAAGCTGTACCTTCAGACCAGTGAACAGGCAGCCATGCGATGGATGGCTGCAAACAGTCCGGCGGACAGCGTGATTTTGGCCAGCGAGGATATCGGCATGATCCTGCCTGGGCAAACGGGGCGGCGAGTGGTGTATGGCCATCCATACGAGACGACGTTTGCAGAAACCAAGCAGAGAGCCTTAGCCGCTTTTTTGGCAGCCCCGGGCGAGGAAATGAATACGGCGCGGGAGCTTGGGGCGACACTGGTATTTTGGGGCCCGCGCGAAAGACAGCTTTCAGGGATTGATACGCTACCGCTGACGGCCGTCTATCAACAAGACAACGTCAGTATTTACCGCGTCGAACCGTGATGAAAACTCGACAGATTGAACGGATTCTTCCCGTTGTTTTGATCGGCATGTGCGCTGCCTCCCTCTTCATCGGAGCGGATGGGTTTGCATATCCGTTTCAGGGGAATTATTCTGATTTGACCATCAGCCACCACCCGAATTTCATGTGGATTCGCGAAAGTCTGGCTCGCTGGGGAGTTGTGCCGTTGTGGTCGCCGCTGATTCTGAGCGGATACCCGTTTTCGGCTAACCCGTTGAGCAGCCTTTTTTATCCGCCCGCGTGGCTTTTGTGGGTACTGCCCTTGCCGTTTGGCTATCACCTGGTCAGCGGACTGCATTTGCTGTTGGGCGGGTGGGGGACGGCACGGTTGGTCCGGCGTACGACGGCTAACCCGATTGCGGCGTGGGTGGGCGCATGCCTGTTTGTGCTGATGCCCAAGGTGGCGGCGCACATCGGGGCGGGCCATTTGACCCTGGTGTGGGCGGTGTGTTGGACTCCGTGGCTGATGGAATGGGTGGAGCAGGCTCGCGGGCAGGCTCGTTTTCACTGGCAGCCTAATTTGATGGTGGGGATGGGGTTGGGGCTGGCCGCCCTGGCGGATGTGCGTTGGGCAGCATACTGCGGGCTTTATATGGCGGTGATGTACGGTTGGAGCGCGCTTCAAGGCATTACCTCAAGCCGGAAAGCAGGAGGTAAAGCGGTTTTGGATGCAGCCTGGGTTCTGGCGAAGGGGGCAAGTGTGCAGGTGGGATTGGCAGCGGCGGCTGCGGCGGCGGTTTTGCTGCCGCTCGGTGAGTATTCGCGGTTGTCCACGCGGGCTGCGATGTCTGGCGCGGACCGGTTGGCGTTTTCACTGGAACCGGGAAGGCTGCTGAACCTGGTGGTGCCCAATTTCGGCGGGTATGCGGAGTGGATTTTTTACCCTGGAATCATGGCAGTTTTTCTGGCCTGGGTGGGGGTGTTTTCGCAATCGAACCAGCGGCAAAAATGGATTTGGGCGGCAGTTTATGTTTTTGCGTTAATGTTTTCATTAGGCGACCGGCTGCCATTGGCGCGCGTTTTGGGGGAGCTGCCGGGGTTGAATTTGCTGCGCGTGCCGGCGCGGGCTTTATTTTTCGCAGATCTGGCGGTGATCGTATTGGCAGCAATCGGCCTGAGCGGTTTGCTGATGGAGCCTCCACACAAGAGCCGTTGGTTAAATCTAACCCTGGCAGCCTGGGGTGGGACTTTGGGCGTGTTTGGACTGGGGATGGCAGCCGCGGTGCGGCCTGTGCCAGCAGCTTTTGTTTGGGCTGGGGTGTTGGGCATTGTTTGCGCGCTGCTGATTTTTCTGCGGCTCTATGGAAAAATTCGTCCTTTACCCTGGTTGGGAATCGTTTTCCTGGTGATTTTGGGCGACCTGCTGCTTAATCAGCGCAGCCTGATGCGCTACCGCACTGAGATAGAGGTGGCGAGAGAAGGGGCCGCGGCAGCGCAGTATCTGGCGGCGAAACCGGGAATTTTTCGAATTTACTCCCCCTCGTATTCGATTCCTCAGCACAGCGCCGCGGCTTATCGCCTGGAACTGGCAGATGGGGTGGACCCACTGCAGTGGGACGCCTACGCGGAGTTTTTTGACTCGGCTAGCGGTGTGCCGCGAAGCCGCTACGGGGTCACTCTTCCGCCGTTTGCGGAGGGAGAACCGGCTGCGGCGAACCGGTTTTATACACCGAATGCAGAACGCCTGGGCCGTTTGAACGTACGCTATGTGGCAGCGGAATATCCTTTGGACGCGGAAGGGTTGATTCTGGATCGGGTGATCGGGACGACCTGGATTTATGAAAACACTCTGGCCTGCCCGCGAGCGTGGGTGGAGAGCGCGGAATCCCCCGACTGCACCGCGGGCAGCAAAGCCGTGCGGTGGGTCCGCCGCGAGCCGAACCAAATCTGGCTGGAAGTGCAAGGCCCAGGACTGTTGGTGATTTCGGAGATGGATTACCCGGGGTGGCAGGTGATTGTGGATGGTGCGGCGGCAGAAGAGAAGACAGCGGAAGGGGTTTTTCGGAGTGTAAAGCTGACCAGCGGCACACATACTGTTCAATGGGTGTACCGGCCAACATGGGTTTATGCGGGTGGGGTGATTTCGATTTTGAGTTTGGCGGGCGCGGTGTTTGGGTTGATGGTCACGCGGAAGGAGCCTGGGAATGGATAGAGCGCGGCGCGGATGGGTGCTTCTGGCGGTGGCCCTGGCGATTCTAACGACCTTGCCGTATCTGTTGGGTTTCGCTCAGGAAGGCGAGGCGCGCTTCACCGGCTTTGTCTTTGGGGTGGAAGACGGTAACTCGTACATCGCCAAAATGCTGCGAGGTGCAGAAGGGGATTGGCTGTTTCGCACGCCTTATACCAATATGCCGCAAACTGGCTTTTTGGCATTTTTGCCTTATTTGCTGTTAGGAAAATTGACCTCGATCCCCGGACAGCATGTGCAGTTGGTGGTGCTGTTCCATTTGTTCCGCATTGTGGGGATATTTGCCCTGGCCTTTGTGCTGGAGCGGTTATTCTCATTGTTCTTTCCTTCTGAGCGAGTGCGGTGGGTGGGGGCGGCTCTGGTGATGGCGGGCGGGGGACTTGGTTGGCTGGCGCCGTTTGGGATGCAGGTGCTGTGGCAGGAGCGGACTCCGCTGGAGTTCTATTCCCCGGAGGCTTTCGGATTTTTGTCAGTCTTAGGATTGCCCCATTTGGTGTGGGAGCGGGCTTTTTTATTTTGGGGGCTGTACGTCCTTCTGAAAAGTGAGCAAGAGGATGTGCTGCTGAAAGAACGAATGGGGGCGGGCATCAGCTGGCTCCTGGCGGGACTGATGCAGCCGCAAAGCCTGATGATCGGCATGGGTGTGGTGGGATTATACGGCGCAGGAAGGCTAATGTTTGCACGCCTGGCGAACTGGGCCTGGGATTTGCGGCGGTTCCTGCGTACGGCGCTTTGGTTGGGGCTTTTCGCAGCGCCTTTGGTGATTTATACAGGAGTATGTTTTCTGACGGACCCATACTTGAGGGTGTGGGCTCAACAAAATTTGATCACTTCCCCGCCGCTGAGTGATTATTTCCTGGCTTATGCGCCGGTGATCCCCTTGGCGATCTGGGGTGGACGGGCTGTACTTCGAGAACGAAATGGAACGGGTGTATTTTTTCTTCTCTGGGCAGCGGTGTTCATCCCTGCGGCATACCTACCGTATGATTTACAGCGAAGGCTGACGGAGGGAGGTTGGGCAGCGTGTGTGGTGTTGGCACTGCTTGGTTATCTGCGAACCTCCGTCCGAATTCAACGGGCAGCCCGGGTTGTGGGGGTGACCCTATTTATCCCGGCGGTGATTCTGCTGGCGGGCGGCGGCCTGGCGGTTGGGGCAGTGCGGCCGCCGGTGTTTCGCCCCGGCCCCGAAACAGCGATGTTTCTGAAGATTCGCCAACTGCTGCCGAAGGACGCGGTGATTCTGGCGGAATACGATACTTCGAATGCGCTGCCGGCCTGGACGCCGCAATTTACGTTGATTGGGCACGGACCTGAAAGCGCCCATCTGCGCGAACTGCGCCCGAAGGTCGAGACTTTTCTCGCAGATCCGGCGAATGGCGACCTGGAATGGCTGGCGGCCCAGAGGGTGACGCACGTGTTGTTTACACCCAACGATGCGGGACGAGGCGCCGCAAAAAATCTCCCCTGGCTGACGGAACTGGCTGAGGTGGAGGGATATACCCTGTATGCTGTGGAATATTCACCATGAAGCGTTTACATCGACTGCCCCTCACCGTTGTGCCTATTCTGATCTTGCCTATCCTGCTTTTTGCAAGGCTGCTGGTGGGTGGAGAGGTACTGTATTGGGGCACTGCGGGACTTCAGTTTATCCCCTGGCGGGCGCATGCCTGGCAGATGCTGCTGGGAGGGGAATTGCCCCTGTGGAACGCGCTGAATGGGATGGGCGCGCCGCTGATGGCGAATTATCAATCGGCCTTGTTTTACCCGCCCACCTGGATCACCTTTGTGTTTGCGGCTGTGGGTGGGAATGAGGCGTTAGCTTATTCTTTTTCGCTGCTGATTGTGCTGCACCTGATGTGGGGCGGGTGGGGGATGATACGGCTGCTGAAAGCTGTGGGCGTGTCTCCTTTGGGGCAGGTTCTGGGCGCGATGGCATTTGCTTTTGGGCAATATTGGATTGGGCGGGTAAATTTTTTCAGCATGATTTGGGCTGGGGCGTGGATGCCTTTTGTGATCCTGGGGGCGAACCGAATTGCCTCGCCGTTTGGAAGCCCTGAAGAGACCCCCGAAAAAAGGCTGAGTTGGCTGAGATGGTCTTTGGTACTGCCGACTGCGCTGATGCTTTTGGCAGGGCATGCGCAGCTGAGCTGGTATATTTTGATGTTGGCGGGTGTATGGGTGGTTGTGGGCGGGTGGCGCAGCGAGAGAGCGTTGGGGATGATCCGCGCGGCAGGAATGTTCCTGGCGGCTGGCATGCTGGCTGGGATGATCGCGGCGGTGCAGCTGGTGCCGACGGCAGAATTCTTGCTCCAATCGCAGCGCTCGTCCGCGGTGGATTATGAAACGGCGCTGACCTATTCTCTGTGGCCGTGGCGGCTGCTGTCCTTATTGGCGCCGGATTTATTTGGCAATCCGGGCACGGGCGATTTTTGGGGATATGCCAATTATTGGGAAGACGCGCTGTATCTGGGACTGCTGCCGCTGCTGCTGGCCCTGCGCACGCTGGTGGGCGGGTGGAAGAAGCCGGCAGAGGGGGGAGCCGCATCCAAAAGGACAGGCACGGTGTTTTTATGGGGGTTTGCGGTGGGTGGGATTGTATTGGGATTGGGGAAAAACCTGCCCATCTTCCCCTTCTTGTTTGAACATGTTCCGACATTTGATATGTTCAATGCGCCGTCGCGCTTTTTGGTGTGGACCGCGTTTGCTCTGGCGATGCTGACGGGATTGGGCACCGACCTTTGGAAACGGCCGACAGGCAAAGGTCTGTATTGGACCCGGCTGGCGACGGCGGGCGGTTTTGCGGTGACCCTGGGGGCTGGCGCGGCCTGGATGATGATGGGCAACGTCAGTCCATCGTTCATCCGCGCGGCGGCCCTGGCGGGTGTTTGGGGGTTGGGGGCGGGTGTTTTAACCTTAACTCATCCCACGGCGCATAACAGTATGCGGTGGCGGTGGATTTGGATGGCAGGGGTTGTGTTGTGGGTGGGTGCGGATTTGTGGACGGCGAATCGGCACTTGATTCCGAGTGTTCCTCAGCATTTTTATGCGATGGCAGAGCGATCAGACATCCCCAGCGGTGGGAGGGTGTACCTTTCGCCGGAGGATGAATACCAACTCAAATTCCGACGTTTCCTGCGATTTGAGGATTACCAACCCATTGAGGACCCTCGGCATGTGCGAGCGGTTTTGCTGCCGAATCTGAACCTTTTGGACGGTGCGGCGCTGGTGGGTAACTTTGACCCCTTTGTCCCGGCCCGGTATATGATTTGGCAAGAAATTGCTGAGGGGCTTTCAGACGAGGCTTTGAAGCGCTGGCTGCGCACAGCCGATGTATCTGCGGTGGAACAACTGGACGCGTTCACCCCTCTAGGGGTACGATACGAGCCTTTGGAAGGGGGTGATTGGCTGCATTGGCACAGCTGCGCGCAGATGGTTCCGAGGGATGAACTGCAAAAGGCTGTGACGGGCGCGATGCAAGTGGTGAACGAATTTCCCATGTTGATTGTGGAAGGGGATCGCCGTGAAGTGATTGGCGAGTGCAATCCTGGTAAAGTCAAATATCTCACAATACAAAAAAGCGCGCAGCAAATACTGGTGACCTATGAGGCAGAAACGGATGGGTGGCTGACCGCGGCGAGTGTGCATTATCCGGGCTGGCGCGCCGAGCTGGATGGGAAATGGCAGCAAATCTACCCGGCGTACGGGGTGTTCATGACGTCAGCAGTGCCGGCTGGGCGGCACACGATTGCCTTCCGATATCAACCGGCGAGTTTCTATTGGGGTGCTGGGGTGACTTTTTCCAGTTTGATATTTGTGATAACATGGGGGATAATCCTGCGCACACGAAAGCCGCTAACGAAGAAGCTGAGGAGTGATTATGGAACTGGATGTTGAACGCATTCAAGATTTTAGCTCCCGCATCCTTGAGAATTTGGAACGGGTGATTGTTGGCAAACGCGACACCCTGGAATTGATCGTGACGGGGCTGCTTTGTCAGGGGCATTTGCTTTTGGAAGATGTTCCCGGCGTAGGAAAAACCATGGTCAGCCGCGCGCTGGCGAAATCCCTGGGCTGTCAATTCAGCCGCATCCAATTCACGCCAGATATGCTGCCTTCGGATGTGACGGGTGTGTCCATTTTTAACCAGGTGACGCGCCAGTTTGAATTCCGTCCGGGGCCTTTGATGGCGCAGATTGTGCTGGCAGATGAGATTAACCGTGCCACGCCCAAAACACAGTCTGCATTATTGGAGGCGATGGAAGAACGGCAGATCACGGTGGATGGGGTGACGCACCGCTTGCCCGATCCGTTTTTGGTGATGGCCACCCAAAACCCGATTGAGTATGAAGGCACCTTCCCGCTTCCAGAAGCGCAGTTAGACCGGTTTTTGATGCGGTTGCGGCTAGGATACCCGGCACTTGCGGATGAAGTGCATATCCTGGAGCTTCAACAAATTAATCACCCGATCAATGACCTGAGCGAAGTTGCACCGTTGGAAGAAGTGCTGCAAATGCAGGAAATGGTCAAATATGTCTACGTGTCACCACCAGTGAAAAGGTACATTGTGGAATTGGTGAGGGCAACGCGCACCAACACCGATGTGTACCTGGGTTCCAGCCCACGCGGCAGTTTGAGCCTGGTGCGGACGGCACAGGTACGGGCCGCGATCAATGGGCGGGATTTTGTGCTGCCTGATGATGTGAAGGGGTTGGCGAGCTTTGTTTTGGCCCACCGTATCATCATTGATCCGGCGGCGCGGCTGAAGAATATCAGCGCTGAAACCATCATTCAAGAAGTGCTTCATAATGTATCCATCCCAGGCGGAAACCTGGAGAAACCCGACCGCGCCGGATGAGAGTTCGCAACACGTTTTGGGCTATTCTGGTGGTGATGTTGGCTTGTTGGACCGCGGTTAAAGTTTTGAACCCGACCCAGACCGGCATATTTTACCGTCTCATTTACCTGTGCATTTTATTGCTGCTGGTGAGCTTCATCTTGGCCATGTTCTCGGTGCGAAGGTTTGCGGTGAGGCGATTCGCGCGCGGATTGCGCCAACAATTGGGACAGGTTTTTGAAGAGCGATTTGAGATCGAAAATTTGTCCGCGTTCCAACGCTCCTGGGTGGATGTGCGCAATGAGTCCAATTTGCCTGGATGCGGAGGGTCGCGGGTGCTTTCCTGGCTGGCCAAAAATGAAGTGCGCGGGTACTCGGCCTATACGCTGTTACAGGAACGGGGGCAATTTCAGTTAGGGCCGACCTCGCTGTATGCCGGCGACCCGTTTGGAATTTTTGCCTACCGGCGAAAGATCCCCGGCGGGCAAAGTCTGTTGGTTTTACCGCTGACAGTGGATTTACGCGTGTTCCCGTTTCCTCCGGGGCTGCTGCCGGGTGGGCGCGCGAAACGGCTGAAAACCCACGAGGTGACGCCCCACGCGGCGAGCGTGCGGGAATATGCGCCGGGAGATTCGCTGAACCGCATCCACTGGCCGACCAGTGTGCGCAAAGATCACTTGATGGTGAAGGAATTTGAACAGGACCCGCGGGCGGATGTGTGGATTTTTGTGGACGCACAGGCAGGAACGCATTTCAGCCTGGAAAGGGCCAACAAGCCGACGCGTATTGACCAATTTTGGCTGTGGCAGCACAAGAGCGAACGAATCCTGCCCAAAGACTCCTTCGAGTATGCCGTATCTTCAGCGGCTTCAGTGGCGAAATATTTCCTGATGCGGGGACAGTCTCTGGGCTTTTGCAGCGCAGGGCAGTACCTGGTGGTACATGCAGCCGAACGGGGGGAAAGGCAGTTGTCAAAAATCCTAGAAACGCTGGCTCTGCTGCGCTGCAAGGGGACCATGGGGCTCGACGCTGTGGTATTGGGGCAGTTGGACCATCTGCCACGGGGGAGCACGGTGATCTTAATTTCTGCGGCCACAGATACAAACGTGGTAACTGCCTCCATTTCTCTGGCACAACGCGGCGTCCACCCGGTAGTGGTTTACATTGACCCCGTGTCTTTTGGCGGGCACAATTCGATTTTAGAGCACGTCGCATCGCTGCAGCGCAGGAATGTTCCTGTGGCAGTAATGACAAAAGACTCAGATTTGCAGGAAGTACTCGAATCTGGCTTTTAACCCCCTCGGCTATGACAAGTTAGGCTGGCTTTTCCTCTTCTGGGTTCACAGCCTCAACGACGGCTGGACCGATGTTGAAGGGCAGTTCGCGGTGAGAGCCGTCGCAGATGGGGAATTCTTTGGAGGCAAAGCAGCGACAAATCGAAATACGCTCGCCGGTCTTTAATTTGACGATCACGCGCAGCTTTCCATTTTTTTCAGCGTTGGTAATTTCGGGCATTCGACACCTCTTCGCGATTAATTTACTGGGTTAATTGATGACCCTGTTCTGATTGTGGATCCTCGGAGATCAGTTGGACGGCGTGAGGAAGGACTGAAGCGACGAACCCCAGGCTTTCTACGGCGGCTTTGGGGCTGCCTGGAAAGTTAATGATTAACGATTGGCCGCGAATACCAGAGATGGCGCGCGAAAGCATGGCGTGGGGGGTGATTGCCAGGCTGCGGCTGCGGATTGCCTCGGCGATGCCTGGGGTCTCGCGGTGCAGCACGGAACGCGTTGCTTCGGGGGTTACGTCTCTAGGGGCAAAGCCTGTGCCGCCTGTGGTCAAGATGAGATCGCATTGTCGGGAATCAGCCCAGGCAACCAGGACGGAGGCGATTTGGGATATTTCATCTGGCACGACAGCCGTTTGAACACAGGTCCAACCATACTTCTCAACTTCCGCAGCCAGGGCTGGGCCGGAGAGATCGGGGCGCTGACCGGCTGAGGAGCGGTCGGAGATGGTCAGAACGGCAACGCGCAGCGGTCGGTCAGTCACGGCTGTCTTTCAGCAAATTAATGAGGTCGTCGGGCATGTAGGGCTTGAGCAGGAAATGATCTGCGCCTGCATCGAGGCACTGGCTGGTCATATCCATGCCAGAGGTCATGATCACACGCGTCGTGGAAATTTGGGGGTCTTCACGAATGGACTTCAGGATGGTGATGCCGCTGCCTTTACGCAAATGGACATCGAGAAGCAAAGCCTGGGGTTGTTCCTGCTTGAGCATTTCTGCGACTTTATCTTCTTCGATTTCGCCATATATGGAGACTTCAAACCCTTCAAATTCCAGCAGGGTCTTTAACAGGGTGCGCATGGTGATGTCGTCTTCGATCAATACAATTTTACTCATGTTTTGTTTGCCTGCCCCTCTTGGCGGACCTGGAAGCCGGTTTTGCCGGTTCTTCCAGAGCATTATGGATTACGTCGGTAACGGTTTCTGCAAAGATAAAATTCAAAGCAGTACGGACTTCTTCTGAGAGATCTTCTAAGTCTTCCTGGTTCTTTTTCGGAAGGATGATGGTTTTGAGGCCATAGCGGTGGGCTGCCAATACCTTCTCTTTGATCCCACCTACGGGCAGCACCTGGCCGCGTAAAGTAATTTCGCCCGTCATACCCACATCGGAGCGAACCGGCTTTCCGGAGATCAGGGATACGATGGCCGTGGCAATGGTGACCCCGGCGGAAGGACCATCTTTGGGTTGTGCCCCAGCAGGGATGTGGAGATGGATGTCGGAGTGGTCAAAGAAATCTGCGGGCAGGCCCAAAATCTCAGCGCGGGAACGCACATACGACAGGGCCGCTTTGGCGGATTCTTCCATGACCTTTCCGATGGAGCCGGTGGTCTGAAAGCCTTTCGCTCCGGGCATGCGCGTGGCTTCAATGAACAAGATGTCTCCACCGACGGGGGTCCAGGCTAAACCGGTGGCAACACCAGGTTCTGAGGTGCGCATGGAAATCTCCTCATCCCCCTGGAAATGAGGCCGCCCCAGATATTTACGCACCTGATCGGCGTCAATTTCGTAAACGTCTAGCTTGTCCTCTGCTAACTGAGCGACAACCTTGCGGCAGACCGACCCCAATTCGCGCTCCAGGTTGCGCACACCAGCTTCACGGGTGTATTGGCGGATGATGATGTGGATGGCGGCCTCGGTAAAGACGACCTCTCCGGGGCGGAGGCCGTTTTCACGCAGTTGACGGGGAACCAGGTATTGATTGGCAATTTTTACCTTCTCACCCTCGGTGTACCCGGCTAGCTGGATAATTTCCATGCGGTCCAATAAGGGGGCAGGGATGGTTTCGAGGGTGTTGGCAGTTGTGATGAACATGACCTGGGAGAGGTTGAAGGCCACTTCCAGGTAATGATCACGGAATTCTGAGTTTTGTTCAGGGTCCAGCACCTCCAGAAGAGCGGAGGCGGGGTCGCCGCGGAAATCGGCGCTCATTTTGTCAATTTCATCCAACATAAAGACCGGATTGTTCGATTCGGCCCGGCGAAGCGCCTGCAAGATCCGCCCTGGGAGAGAGCCTATGTAGGTTCGGCGATGCCCGCGGATTTCTGCTTCATCGCGGATGCCGCCCAGCGAAATGCGGATAAATTTTCGACCGAGGGCGCGGGCAATAGATTGGCCTAGAGAGGTTTTGCCTACGCCCGGAGGTCCGACAAAGCATAAAATGACCCCTTCGCGCTCACGGCGGATTTGGTCATCGCGCAAATCTTGGGAAAGCTCTTCGCGGCGTTCCAAACGCAGTTTCCGTACGGCGAGGAACTCCAGGATGCGCGCTTTGATGTCTTCCAACCCGTAATGATCATGATCTAAGACCTCACGGGCATGGGTGATATCGAGGTTGTCGCTGGTGTGGGTATTCCAGGGCAGGGATACCAACCAATCGAGATAGGTGCGGATGACGCCGTACTCGGCAGAAGAAGTAGGCAGGCGTGACAGCCGATCCAGTTCGCGCTGGGATTGTTTGGCGGCTTCTTCTGGCATGTCGGCTTTTTCGATTTTCTGGCGAAAATCTTCAACATCAGCGGTTTGCTCGTCCCGCTCTCCCAGCTCTTTTTGAATAGCTTTGAGCTGTTCGCGGAGGAAGTACTCGCGCTGAACTTTCTCAATTTCGGAGCGGGCTTCGTTTTGGATCTTTTGGCCCAACTCGAGCATTTCGATTTCACGCGTGAGGATGGAGACCAATTTCAGCAGCTTATCCCGGGTGGAGTCGAACTCCAGAATATCCTGGGCATCCTGCAAATCCATGCGCTGGAAGTTAGCGATTGAGTAGGTGGTTTGAAGGGAGCCTTCAATGGAGGCAATCGAATTGACGAATTCGCGCGGGATCGAGGGGATCAGTTCGGTGATGTGGATGAACTGGTCGCGGACATTGCGCGCCAGGGCTTCCATCTCGATGCCTTCTTCTTCAATCTCGGCCGCAGGTTCGATGCGTGCTTTGAGGTACGGCTCGGTTTGGAGATACTCTACGACGCGAAAGCGAGAAAGCCCCTGAACCACCAGGCGGATCGTGCCGTCGGGGGCACGGAAGAGCCTGTGGATCATGGCGATGGTGCCGGTCTGATACAGGTCATCCGGATTGGGGGCTTCTTTTTCGGGGTCGCGAGCGGCGATGAGGCCGATGAGGCGCTCGCTGTTGGCGACATCATCCACCAGGCGAATCGATCGAGGTTGGCCGATGGTTAATGGAACCGCGGTGAGGGGATATACCACCAAACCACGTAAGGGCAGGATGGGCAGTTCAGTTGGAATCTGGGGATTCTCAATCAGGACCGCCTCATCGGAGGGTGAGTCATCGGGTAAAGAGGGCATTTGCTGCGACGATTCCGTTTGAAATTTTAAGAAATCCAAGATCCAGTCCCCCATGAATTCATCTTCTTCTTCACTCGTCCAACGGGTGATTTCTTCGGGTGTGATATGCCATCGGGTAGCTGCCATAAAGGTTAGTCTTTATTCACTTTGACTTGGTGAGGAGAGGCCTTGGGCAGGGTAATCCACAAGATCCCATTATCGTATTGTGCTTCCGCGCGATCAAGATCCACCGGAATGGTGAATTCTACCTCGGTGGAAAATTCGCCAAAGGGAATTTCCATTTGCAGGAAAGCTTTCTTTTCTTCGAGGTCAGAGCGTAGGCCGTGGACGAGGAGAAGGTTTTGACTGAGAACGATATTGAAATCATCTTCGTTCATACCGCCAATTTCCACGCGAACGATCAATGCCTGATCGGTTTCGTAGAGATCCGTGGGCGGGCGGAAGATATGCGGGCGAAGGGAGGAACGCCAGGCGACCATGGTGGAGCTGAGGAATGGGTCCCCAATGGACGAACTTGCGCTGCGCGCTGGTTTCGAAATATACTTGACCGTGATCATCTTAGCCTTCCTGTCATCCGCCGCTGTTAAGGGCAGCTTTGGCGGCGTTGAGCACCGCCTCGTAATCCGGCTCATCACCCAGGGCGTTCATGTAGGCTGCGTATTGGATGATCCCCTTACGGTCTACCACAAATACGGCTCTGGTCAGCAGGCGGGGCTGCTCTATGAGACAGCCGTATTTCTGACCGAAGTCCATTTCCTTGTGATCCGATACCACCAAAACTTGATCAATTCCGGCGGCTCCACACCACTTCTTTTGGGTAAAGGGCAGATCTGCCGAAATGGTGATGATGGCGATTTCCTGGCTCAAATCTGCGGCTTCGGTGTTAAAGCGGCGCGTTTCTCGGTCGCATACGCCGGTTTCGAGGGAAGGTACCGCGGCCAGAATACGCACTTTCCCAGCGGTCTCTTCAAATACGGAGACATAGCGCCAATCCTGGGTGTGGGCATGGAAATCGGAGGCAAGGTCACCGACTTTAACGACTTCACCCAGAATGTTGGCATCTGCTCCGGCAAATTTGATGGTGCGCTGTGGATCCATGTTCTCCTCCTGATTTCTGCGCCTAGAAAGAAATGGCGCCCCTGGTGAGATTCGAACTCACAACCAACGGCTTAGAAGGCCGCTGCTCTGTCCATTGAGCTACAAGGGCGGGATTGCAAACCGTGGGAAAACTAATTCCCCTGAAGAAATGGACGTAAACCCTTATAAATGGTTGGGCCCAAAAGTGTCCGAAGAATAGTTTCGGGTGGGCGATTGATTTTTTCAGCCAATTCTTTGGATGAAAGGGGTGCGTTGCCGTTGGCCAGAAATACACGAAAAACCCCATCCACCAAGGTGGTGTTCACATTGATGAATTCCGGCTGGCGAGCACAGTGGCTCATGAGTACATGCTGCAGGCCGTCCATGCTGTGGACTTCGGCAGTTTGCGGGTCCACAAAATCAATTTGACTGTCATGATCCATTGCAGCAAAAGCGGCCTGATGGGTTGGGCAAAGGCAGGATTGCAAAAAGATGCGCCAGTTGTTATCGTGGGTTTTCCACCACTCAAAATCAATGTGCAGGGGCGTGTCGGTGGTCGGTCGGATCAGGCTGTAACGTTTTCCATCAGGCATGGCATTTATCCTTCTTGGGGTTTGTCATCCAGGCGGAAGTATAAATCGCCTAGATGGGAAGCCCAGGGCTGCGTAACCAACATTTGAAGGATGGGCCCAGGCGGGCAGCGGCGCACGATGTTGACGGCCGCGTACAGTTCTTGGGCGTGGACATGGCCCTGGGGGGTAAGTTTGGCCAGTTCGCGCATCATCGACATGACGGTTTGCTCTAAGGAGCCCCGTTGTTTATTGCTGGCGTTCCAGATATCGTCGAAGGGCTTGACATCCGGAATGCCGAAGGCCATACGTTCATCCAATTGACTGGAGACCAACTGCTTAAGCATGGCGAAGACAATGCCGCCGTCTGCACCAATTAACGCCGTGCGCACCCATTCGCGGGTGGGGCGGCGCTTGCCAGAATGGATGCTGACTTCGCCGGGCTTCTGCCCTTTTTTCAAGGTGATGACGGATCCAGGCATCAGCTCCTGGCTGGCGTACCATTTTTCCAGGCCGAAGATGTAGCGGTGCTGGCGCACGACCCAGCCGGGAAAACGCTCCCCGGTGATTGCATCCACAAAGGTGAAGAGCACGCGCGGCGACTCGATAGCCGTAGGGAAGATGTGCATGTTTTCTTCGCACAAGGGCAGGGTTCCAGCGCGCCAATGGGGGAAGATCAGAGATATGGCAATTTCTTTGTCCGGTTGGCCTTCACGGCACATGTTGTCTTCCAAATCGTCTTCGATGTGGCCTTCGAACATTTCCAGCAGGGGTGCCACCAGACTGACGTCTACGGTTTGGTGAGATTGATAGCGTAGAAAGCTGGGAGGGTTTTGCACTCCCTCTGGCTCCAGCCGGCGCAGGTACCAAAGGACTTCGCCCGAGGGACCGACTTCATCAAAACGGCCATCTTCTTCGAGGGCCAGATTCAAGGAAAATTCGGTCAGCTTTAGATTGACGTCGGTGGGAAGCTCAATTTGTTCCAGGATGGACTGGGTGCTCAAAGGGCCGCCCTCTTCCATATCCAGCAGAGCTTCGGCCAAATTGAGATAACCGATGTTGACATCCACCAGGAGGGAGCGAGGGAACCAGCGCCCAGCGATGCGCACCAGATCCGGGTTGGATTCCAGTTCGGCATTGAGGCTGCTTAGCAAAGATTTGCCGTGGCTCTTAATGACTTCCTCTACGTCCAAATTTTCGTCTTCACTGGCGGCTGAAACGGGGTTATTCAGCGCATGCTCCGCAAAATTGGCAGCCAAATGGGTGACGGTCTGGTCGTCAAGTTCAACCTCAATCACCTGGAATGGGGCGCTGTCGGGGTTGACGCCCTCGCGCACGGAAAGAACACGACCTTCGCGCCAATTGAACTGCGGCAGGACAATTTTTTCATCTGGCTGATAGGAATCTTTGGGGAGATAAATTTTACCCTGGGCAGCCTGATTCTTTTCTAGATGCTGCTTTTCTTTTTTGATGCGGTTATCTACGAGAGCGCGGACCAATTCAATGGGGGTCAGGGGTATTTCGATTTCCAGCAAGTGATTGTATAGAAACTCCAAATCATCATTTTGGAGGGAAAATTGAGTCCAGTAGTCTTTTTGAAGCGAAAAGCGGGGGTTTGTCATTAGCCTTACTCTACTCTCTCGCAATGGATGTTTGATTACAATCGTAAATTATACCTTAAATCATGATCGTCTTTTTTTGATTGTACAACGATCTTTAGGGCTGCGGATAGCCGGTCTCCAACCAGTCGAGGGGATCTACGGCAAAACCATTGACACGAACTTCAAAATGCAGGTGAGGGCCGGTGACCCGGCCGGTTGCTCCGACTTCGCCGATGACCTGGCGCACGTCGACAACATCACCTTCGGCTACGGCGATCTGATTCAAATGCCAATAGCCGGTATAAACACCCCAACCGTGATCAATAATGACAGAATTACCGCGAACGGCCAGCGGGCCTGCGAACACCACTTTTCCAGGAGCTGCGGCGTAGATATTCAAATTTTGTGCGCACACGCCAAAATCCAACCCCGCGTGGAAACTGGTATAGACCCCATTATTATAAGAACGGCGGTTGCCAAACCAGGAACGGATGCAGGGTTCATCAATTGGATAGGCAAAGGCACCTTCCCAAAGCCGCTTGGCGCTGGCGGTGGAGGTGCGGCTGGTGACAAATTCCTCCTCCGACTTCATCGCCTCGGGGTCTAAAGTCGCCGGATCGACTTCCAATGGGGGGTCCTGCCCATAATAGCCGGGATCGAGGAGGATCATTTGTGAATAGCTGAAGGTGGAACCTTCCGTCAGGCTGCCGTTGAGATCAAAGGGCACCAGGCCTGGATCCAATAGGGTGGGTGTGCCAATGAGGGATAAGTATTCGCCGGGGCTTTGTTCAAAAAGAATGTAATCCTGATCAAAGAGTCTGGCAGTGAGTTTGACTGGCTGATTGGTTTCGACCCGCAGGACGGACGTTTTGCCTTGGATGAATGGCAGGGGGAGGATCGAAATGGATGTAATCACCGGCGAAATGGCGCTGAATTGAGCGTTGGCATTTTGGCCAGGCTGATAGAGCATTTGCCCGCTGACCAGGCTGGCAGAAGTACCATGACGGTTAATTTCCATCAGTTGCCAGGGATTAAGGTCAGCTAAAACGGCCGCTTCCAACCAGGTCTGATTGGCTGCTAGATTGAAGCCAGGGAACAGGGCTGCGTCCTGACTTTCTTGGGGAATGATCAGGTTGCTGCCGGCATAAATTTCTTGGGGGCTGGTGAGCCGGTTTAACTGGGCAAGTTTTTCAATGGACACGCCGTGTTCGCGGCTAAGGCTGAGCAGATTTTGCCCTAAGGGTACTGTGAGGGTGACCAGACGACCCGAAACACCCTCCAGGCCGGGGATGATTAATTCGGTCCCTTCAGCCAGCAGGTTGGGATTGGCGATGTTATTGACCAGAATGATGTCATCCACTGAGACGCCAAAACGCATGGCGATGACATTCAACGTATCACCAGATTGGACTACGTAGATGGGGCCCTGGGGATCATTTTGAGCCTGCACAGGAGGGGTAGTGAGGAACAAAATGAGCAGCAGCAGGAAGAAGTTGCCCCAGGGTTTACTGCGGCTGAAATTCAACATAATCACCCACCTGAAATTGCTCAAGCTGTGTTGGATGGATTTCCAAAATGTAGGCTGCCGGGGCCTGGGGCGCGACGGCAAGCTGCCATTTGCGCGCAATTTTCCGGTCTACCACTTGATGTTCGCGGTTGAGCCATACGACGCCGATATCAAAACGCATGAAGAGCATGTGAATGGTCGCATTGAGTACGGTTTGGCTGTTTTCAGCCAAAATGATCCCCTCACCAGGATGCAGAGAGGGGCGAAGCATGAGCCCGCGGAAGCGGCTCCAAAATGTATCACAGAGGGAAAGCGCAATCGGGTTTGAAATCGGGTGAGTCTGGTTAACAATTAAGAATTGTTGCATAGGCGCGGAAAGAATCAGGGTTGTTCCTCGGTTTGGGATTTGGTGAGAACGCGCTCGATGCTGTCCAGGAGTTCCTGTGGGTGGAAGGGCTTGCTGATGTAATCGTCCACTTTGACGATGTGCAGGCCCAGCACGCGATCAATCGGTTGGGCCTTGGCAGTGATGACGATGACGGGGATATGGCGGGTGTTCTCATCGGCTTTAATTTGCTGATATACATCCCAACCATCCAGGTCTGGCATCATGAGGTCGAGCAGCACTAAATCCGGATTCTCTTTGGCGACCATATCGAGGCCGTGCCTGCCCCCGTGGGCACCCTTCACTTCAAAACCGCGGCGACTTAAGATCAGCGAGACGAGGTCAATCATTTCGACGTCGTCCTCGATATAGACAATACGAGTGGGATTTTTAGGTTGCATGCATTGACCTCCTACTATAAGATTAAGTTTACCACACCCGTTTGATAATGCAATAAAAAGAGGATCACAACATGAAAATTACAACCTGGAATGTGAATGGGATACGGGCGGCGGCTGGTAAGGGGCTGTATGAATGGACGCAAAGCCAGATGCCGGATATTTTGGGGCTGCAAGAGATCAAGGCAAAAACGGATCAGCTGAGCGATTCAATGCGCTCGTTCATGGATTATCAGGCGTTTTTCAACCCAGCCGAGCGCCCCGGGTACAGCGGGGTCGCTGCCTATGTGCGCAATATCGAGAAATTTGAGGTGGGGGTTGGGCTGGGCGACGCGCGCTTTGATGATGAAGGGCGGGTGATTTGGGTGCGTACGGATGCTTTTCGGCTTTTCATCATCTATTTCCCCAATGGACAGCGCGGGCAGGAGCGGGTGGATTATAAGCTGGATTTTTACGCCTGTCTGTTAGAGCTGACGGCGCAACTGCGCGCGCAGGGAGAACAGATTATCATCACCGGAGATTTCAACACGGCGCATCAGGAAATTGACCTGGCCAACCCAAAAGAGAATCAGAAAACTTCAGGATTTTTGCCAGAAGAGCGCGCCTGGGTGCAGAAATATTTAGATCACGGGTTTATGGATGCGTATCGCGTTTTGTATCCCGACCGGGTGCAGTACACCTGGTGGACGTACCGCATGGCGGCGCGCCGCAGGAATATTGGCTGGCGTCTGGACTATTTCCTGGTGACCCCAGAGCTGATGCCGAAGGTCAAAGATGTGGTGGTTCACGATGATGTCGAGGGGTCGGATCACTGCCCGGTGACACTGGAATTGGATTTATCCGTGTAAGCGCGGGAATTGACGCGAATTTCAACCAGTTGGCGGCCGAAGGCGTTCCATTCTTTGAAGAACTGTGCCTGGGGACGCCAGTCAATTTCTGGCTGAGGAAGGGCCGGGTTGATGAAGCCGGGGCCGCGATGTGGGTCGAGGGCGACCAGGAGCATGTAATGTGCCCACAGGGGCGACCATTGACCGGTGATGGTGACCAGAATCAGGCCTGGGGTGCTCACGCGCTGCAAGTCCTTTGGCTTGGCCCACAGACGCCAACTGGCGCTGAAGCCCAGCTGCCTGAGGATGCGGACCATGCCCCAGGGAAAAGTGGCCGAATTGGCCAGGCGATCTGGGGGAAGCCTTTTACTGGTGTAGCGGTTCAGGGCCTGCGAGAGGGTGTAGAAGTGGAACGGACGGGTTTGCAAAGCGTTGTTGATGGTAGCAATGACACACGGCCCACAGTCATTGGTCTGGTTCTGAAAAAAATGGTGCTGCTGGAGCTGGCCCGTATATGGTGAATAGACTGTAAGGTGATTTTGCATACGATGTAGTATACTTCTACTAGTTTGATCTTAGCAATCGGATTGAATTTGCCGTTTAGCGCGCTGCGCAGGCAGCGAAGAGAGTGTCGGAGGAAAATTGACGGATATGGCAAAACAGCGGATCCTTATTGTGGATGATCATGAAGTGGTGCGTTTGGGACTGCGTTCCTTGCTTGAACATCATCCACAGTTTGAAGTTGTGGATGAGGCTGGGAATGCAAAAGAAGCGATTGAACTGACCGCTCGCCACCAACCCGATATGGTGTTGATGGATATCCGCTTGCCGGGTGCTTCGGGCATCGAAGCGTGCGAAGAAATTACGCGCAATTTTGCAAATACACGTGTGGTGATGTTGACCTCTTACGCGGAAGATGAAATGCTGTTTGCGGCCATCCGGGCGGGTGCGTCTGGATATGTGTTGAAGCAGATCAGCCGCGACGACCTGATCCGCGCATTGGAGGCAGTGGGGCGTGGCGAGGCGCTTTTGGACCCGGCGGTGACCCAGCGTGTGTTCCAAGAAGTGCGGCGGGCGGTGAAAGAAGAGGAGGCTTCGGCCTTTGCGAACTTAAGCCAGCAAGAAAAACACGTATTGCTGCTGGTCTCCGAAGGGAAGACGAACCGTGAAATCGCCAAGGCGTTGTTCCTGGGCGAGGGTACGGTGCGCAACTATGTGAGCAGCATCTTGTCGAAGCTGGGGGTCAGTAACCGGGCCGAGGCGGCAGCTTACGCCGTGGAGCACAGCCTGAAAGAATACCTGTAGGACAAGGCAGGATCACACAGAGACGACCCTTAAGCACTACGGCTTAGGGGTCGTTTTTTGCAGCCCAGAGCTGCTGCATGTACAAGGCGTCCTCTTCCATGACAGGGCTTTCGCAGAGGATGCGACCTCCTGCATTCACCGTTTTGAGGGCGGTGAACAGGCCGTCCAAGTCCAAATCTGATTCCCGCAGCGGCAGGTGGTTCCGCTCGCCTTTGGTAGAATATTCGATGCCGGATAGATGGATGTGGAGGTGCTGCAGGGCGGCGGAGCCGAGCGCCTGGCCATAGGTTTGCAAGATGGACAGCCATTCATCGTAGGTGTTCACCGAGCCGTCGCCTGGGCGGGCGTGGAGATGGGCAAAGTCCAGGCAGGGGAACACGTTGGGGATGCGCCGGCTCATCTCCAGGGTGTCTTCCAGGGAACCGATCATGGCGGATTTTCCCATTGTCTCCGGGCGAAAACGAACTTCAACCCCGCGTTCCAGGGTCTCTTCGACGCAGCTTTGCAAACGTTCGATAACCCGCGGCATGATCTGGGCGGCAGGCTGGTTAAAATAAGAACCAGGGTGAAAGATGATATCGGTTGCTCCAGCCCGCCAACCGTAATAGGCGGCGTCCATGAGCCGCTTCTTGGATTTTGGCCATTCCTCGGCATCCGCGTTGAGGTTGATGAAGTAGGGCGCGTGGACGCTGAGAGCGACGTTGTGATCTTTGGCTGCAGACTGAATGGCGGCGCAGGTTTCTTCGGTGACACGCACCGACTGCACCCAGCCCAATTCCAGGGCGGAGAGACCCAAAACCGCGGTCTGTTGCACGGCCCCAACGCTGCCGCCGGGCTTTTTGGGCGTGGATTGGGGGGAACCGACAGTTCCAAAGCGGAAATTGGCGAGATTCGAACTTTGCATGGTGATCTACCTGACCCAGCTTTGCAGCAGCTTGAGCAGCGGAGGGCCTAAAACGAGCAGCCCCACTAAAACGGCGGCGACCGCAGCGGCCAAGACGGCCGCTGCGGCGGTGTCTTTGCTGATTTTGGCTAGCGGGTGATGGTCGGGGGAGGCCAGATCGACCAGAGCTTCGACGGCGGTATTGACTAACTCGGCTGTCCAGACTGCCCCGATGGTTAGAATAAGAACGGCCACATGAACGGCGGGTAACCGCAGCAAAACGGCCAGCACCAGCACCGCGATCGTGGCGGCGACATGAATCCACGTGTTTGGCTGAGTGCGCAGAGCGTAGGCAAACCCGGCAAAGGCGTGGCGAAATGAAATCGCACGTTTCAAGAAAAATTTGACCATACGCCTAATCTTCGGGGAGCTGCAGAATGCGGCAGCCGATGCGCTCCAGGATTTCCGTCTGGGCGGCCCACATGCGCTGTTTCTCGTCTTCCTGGCTGTGATCATAGCCGAGCAGGTGCAAAGTTCCGTGGACTGCTAACAATTGCAGTTCATTTTGGACCGGGTGGCCAGCCTTTTCTGCTTGGGCCAGGGCGCGGTCATAGGAGATGAGGATATCGCCCAGGTAGGTTTGACCTGTTTCCGGGTCAATTTCATCGGCGTTGAAAGAAAGCACGTCAGTGGGGGCGTTGATACCGCGGTATTGCAGATTCAAGGCGTGGAGGGTCTCATCGGTGTCCACCGCCACGGTTAAATTCACATCCAGAGCGGGGTCATGGTAATTCAGGGCGGCCTGGACGGCTGTCAAAAGGGCATCCGGAGACACTTGGGTTTCCAACGGCTCAGTAATTTGCAGATCAATCATGGTTCCTGCCTGGTATCTTTTTGCGGTTGGGTGGGGATAGATTCGGCCGCCGGAGATGGAAAAGGAAGGGCGGCTTCTGCGGCGGACGGGTTCGGCTGCAGCTCTGGGTAGCGGATGCGGGGATGGTGAGTGTTGAGCAGCGTTTTGGTAAACGAATCCGCCGCGCGGTTGAGGTCGCGTAATGTGAGGGAGGTATTATCCAGCTGGCCTTCGCGCTGGCAGAAATCGAAGACTTTACGGATAAGGAGACGCATTTCCTCTTCATTCTTGGGAAGCTCAGAGCGAGCGCGCGCCTCGCAGCCGTCGGCCAGCATGAGCAACGCGGTTTCTTTTGAGCGCGGGGCTGGGCCGGGGTAGCGAAAGTCTTCGATATTCACCAATTCGGGGCGGTCACCAGCGGCTTTGACCGCGTGCGAATATTGATAACGAGTGATGAGGGTGCCATGGTGTTCGCACATGAAATCCTGCAGACGAGGCGGCAGACGGTGCTTTTTTGCCAGGGTGACCCCATCGCTGACGTGGCTGATGATGGTTTGGGAACTGACACGGGGGTCGAGGTCATCATGGGGGTTAAGGCGCCCGGGAAGCTGATTTTCAATAAAGAAGGATGGATTCATGGCTTTGCCCGCGTCATGGAAAATAGCTCCAACCCGCACGAGTAAACCGTCTGCGCCGATAGCCTCGGCCGCTTGTTCAGCGAGATTGGCCACCTGCAAGCTGTGTTGGTAGGTGCCGGGGGCGCTGCGCAATATGAACTGCAGGAGGGGATGGTCGGGCCGGGACACCTCTAAAAGTTGGAGCGCGGTGGTCAGACCCAGAAGCTGGCTAAGAAAATATTGAAGCAGCAGACTCAAGCTGGCGGCCGCCATGCCGTTGAGAAAAGAGGAACCTACCAGCGTGGCGATACCAATCCAATCCGTAATGGTATCCGGCAGGCGGTATGCAAGGATAATGGCTGCCCCGGCTCCGGATATTCCAATGCCTGCCCAAAAGAAACTGGCAATGCGCCGGGCGCGCCCCAAGATGAGTACACCGCATATGCTGGACAATACGTAAAACAAGGTGAGATCCAGGCTGTAGGGCAGCCCATAGGCGGCCAGGATGCCCAAACTCAGCGAAACCACCAGGCCGATTTCCAACGTGAACAAGCTGGCGATGGTGAGGCCAAAGGCGGACAGGGGGAAGATGTAGGGCAGGATGGCGCGGTTGGGGATCACCAGGCGGGCGCTGAACAAGAAGAGCAGAAATGTCAGAGCAATGACCAGTAGGCTGCGAGAATCGGCGACCACAGCGGGACGGCGGCGAACGAAATACAGGCCAATGAAGACCGTGTTTAGGGCGACGATGAACCCTGCGGCGATCATATCTTGCGTATTCGTGGGCGGTTTGACCAGATTGAATTTTTCGAGGGCTTCCCAATCTAAAGCGGTGAGCACCTGACCGCGGGAAACGATGGTTTCACCGGCAATGTAGGTGCGATCAAGCGATTGGACGGTCTCGCGGGCTTCGGCGCGGGCCTTTTCGGTAAGTTCCTGGCTGAGCAGGCTGTTGGGCGCGATGAGCTGCGTGACCAAATTGGAGACGATTTGCGCCTGCTCCTGGGTCAGCGAAAAACTGATCAGGGTGGGAACGTTGCGGCGGGCATCTCGCAGATCGGGCTCGCGGATGGTGTTGCGCATGACCTGTTCTAAAACCCCAAGTGTTTCTTGCTGAACAATTTCCCAGCGTGCGTCGCTGAGCCCCAGGATTTGGGCCATACTTTCCGAATCGAGGTCGAGCTGCTTAAGCATGGCCAGATCGGCGTATTTTTCTTCTAAAGAAGCGTAGCTGTCGGCGCGGACGGCGGTGATGTACGCGAGCGCATTACGAAGGCTTTCGATTTGGCGGCGCGTGATTCCAGGATCGGCGGGCAGGTAAACGGGAGGGACACCCGATTCCGCTTCGGTCCTTTTAATCTCGGTGAGGACATCGCTGGCGTAAGTGAGATCATGAGGGGCCTGAATATCCTGTGCAGAGACATCCCCAATTTTGAGTGGGAAAGAAGATGGGCGCAGGGCGATGGGGAGCACCAGTGAGGCAAACGACAGGACCGCCACCATGAGCAAAAGGCCTAACCGCAGGGTATTGCGATTGGCCTTTCGAAAGCGATCCTGGAAGGCGGGTAGACTCATGATCAGGAGGAGAGCAGTTCCCGAACCACCTGGCTGACTTCACTGTTGGGGATTTGCCCTTGTACGCGCGGCAGCAGGACTTTCATCACTTTACCCATATCCGCAGGCGCAGCCGCCCCTGATTCCCGGATGGCTTCAATCGCCAGGGCACGAAGCTCTTCGGGGGTGAGCTGCTTGGGGAGATACGTGGAAAGAACATCAATTTCTTCCTGGTATCCCTGGATGAGGTCTGGGCGGTTCGCTTTTTGGGCACCGTCAATGGATTCTCGCCGCATTTTGATTTCTTTTTGAAGCACATTTAAGACATCGGCTTCTTCGAGCGGTTTGCCCTTATTCACCTCTTCCAATTTAATCGTAGAGAGCGCCAGACGAATGACGCGTTTATTCAGCTCGTTATTGGAGCGCATAGCATCTTTTAAGTTTTGTTCCAGCTTTTCTTTAGTGGTCATATCCTTATTTTACTCCAAATTGGATCGGATCAGTCTGCTGGGGTTAAGGTTAGGAGGGGGCGAATTTGTTCAAAGGTGGTTGGCCCGATCCCTGGAACATCCATTAATTGCTCGAGGGTGGCAAAAGCCCCGATTTTCTCACGATAATTCACAATATCCGCAGCGCGGGTGGGACCAATGCCGGGGAGATCCTGGAATTGGGCGGCGGTGGCCGTGTTGATATCCACCAGAGAGGAAGTATCTTTCGGCAGGCTAACCCCGGTGCGGTCCGCAGCAGATAGCCCGGCACTGCTTTTGGCCTGTAATTCGCCCACTTTGGCAACGTACACGCGGTTCTCATCATTCAGGCGCAGGGCTTTATTCACCGAATTGGGGTCGGCTTCTGTGGAGAATCCGCCAGCCATTTCGATAGCCTGAAAGACGCGGCTGTCGGGGGGAAGGGCATAGACCCCGGGGCGATTGACTGCGCCGGCAACATCCACCAGAATGGGACCTTCGGTGGGCATGGGTAAAAGGACGACCGGCTCACCAACGGGCTGCCTGGCGATGATGTAGAGCACGCAGGTCGCAATGATGCCCAAGAAAAAGGCGATCAGATAATGCTGCCAGGTTTTCAAACGGATCCCCTCCCGTCTAAGCGCTGATTTTAGACAGCCGCCCCCTCTTGTTTTGCAGCAACCGAAGCGTTTTGCAGCGACATCTCCTGGTTCTCCAGGGCGTACATGCGGTTGAAGGCGGCAATCGAAACTTCTAACATGGGCAGATCGGGCTCGGCTGTGGTGAGGCTTTGCATGGCCAGATTGGGCCGGATGAGGAACTTTATGATGGGGTTAGTGAGGTTGTTGGCGGTGAATTTGATGATTTCGTAGGCAACGCCCGCCAATGGGGGGATGAGGAGAATGCGGGAAGCCAAGCGCCAGAAGATGGGCAGAGGGCCCAACAGCGAAAATACCACGATGGACAGCAATACCAGGGTGAGCAGAAAAGCGGTGCCGCAGCGAGGGTGCTCGCGAGAGCAGGCTTGCACATTTTCGGGGGTCAGTTCAATGCCGGCTTCAAAGGCATTGATGGTTTTATGCTCAGCGCCGTGGTATTGATACACGCGGCGTATTTCGGGCATTTTCCCAATACCCCAGACGTAACCAATAAGGACGGCCAGGCGAACGACGCCTTCAATGACGCTGCCCCACCAGGTGGAGAGCTTTAGCCAGTTTTCAAAGAGGTGGGCGATGGCAGAGGGCGCGACGAAGAAAATCAGGATGGCGATACCCATTGAGAGACCCAGGGTGAGGTACAGTTTGGGGCCTTCGATTTTTTCTTCTTCATCCCCTTGAATATTCGCGGAGAAAGTTAAATATTGAATTCCCAGGCCGAGGGCATCCCAAAGCAAAATGAGGCCGCGCAGAAACGGCCATTTGCGCACCGGGCTGGTGTAAATTTTGCCCAGGGGCTCTGATTTGATGATGATTTCACCGTTGGGCGCACGAAAGGCGGCCGCGACGTAACGCGCCCCGCGCATGAGGACCCCTTCGATGAGGGCCTGGCCCCCATAGGAAGGCATACGTTCTTGAGTGGACATGGTAACCTTTAAGCCTCGACTAAGTTGTAAAAGAAATGGACCAAGGCCTTCATCCCTGAATACCAGGTTGGGAGGTGAAGTTTTTCGTTGGGTGAGTGAATGTTATCATCTGGCAAGCCAAAACCGGTTAACACGGATTCAACACCCAGAATATCCTGCATGGCGCCCACCACGGGGATGGACCCGCCCTCGCGCTTATAAATGGGGGGCACATTCCAGACTTGTTCCATGGCTTTGGCCAGGGCCTGCGCAGCCGGGTGATTGCGGTCCGCTATGCTGGCTGGAGCTCCCTGCATATCTTTCAGTTCCCAGCGGATGGTCTTGGGGGCGCGTTCTTCCAGGTATTGGCGCAGCTGCTGGGCAACTTCGGCGGGCTGCTGATCGGGAACCAGACGCATGGAAATTTTGGCCATAGCCTGAGAGGGGATGATGGTTTTTGACCCGGCGCCGGTAAATCCGGAGATCATGCCGTTGACATCCAGGGTGGGACGGACGCCGACACGTTCCTGGGGCAGAAAATCGCTTTCTCCCCACAGCTCTGGCGCACCTGTCTGACGCAGATACGATTCACGGCTGACCGGAAGACGGCTGAATTCGTGATGCTCATCGGGGGTCAAAGTGCGCACGCTGTCGTAAAAACCTGGGAGGGTGATGCGCTGTTGATCGTCGTGCATTCCGGCGATCAGTTCAGCCAGGGCGTGGGCTGGATTGTGCACCACGCCGCCAAACATACCCGAGTGAAGGTCGTGATCGGGACCGTAGACATACAGCTCAAAATATGCCAGGCCGCGCAGTCCGTAGCTGATGGTGGGGGTGGTAGGGGAAACCATACCAGCGTCGGGATTGAGGCAGACATCGGATGAGAGGATCTGTTTTTGCTCGCGCAAGAACTGCGGCATACTGGGGGAACCGATTTCTTCTTCGCCCTCGATGATGAACTTGATGTTGACAGGGAGGGGATTGGTCTTTAAGACGGCCTCCACCGCCTGAATGGCCGCCACAACCTGACCTTTCATATCAGATGCGCCGCGGGCATACAGCCGGTCTTCGCGAATTTCAGGCGTGAAGGGGTCTGAATGCCACAGTTCCAGGGGGGCAGCCGGTTGGACATCATAGTGCCCGTAGATCAAAACGGTGGGGGCGTCGATGCTGTCCGCGCAGTATTGACCAAATACAATGGGGTGTCTTTGCGTGGGAAAAACCTGAATATGATCCAGGCCGATATATTTGAATTGATCGGCAATCCAATCGGCGGCCTTCAGCATATCGGCAGCATGATCGGGGTCTGTGGACACGGATGGAATACTGCAAAGCTGAGTCAATCGTTCCAGGGCGACGTGTTCCTGAGCGTTTAAGAAATCCAATGCGGCGGCGCGATGATTTGGCATGACTTATCTCCTATTCGATCTGTTATGATTATATGCGAAATCCGGCTGTGAGGCTATTGCGCTGTAGAATTTGATTTGCTACAATCATTTATAGTAAGGTTCGGTGGTCGGTTCAGGGCCATCCTGAATCGGCGTCGGGAAATCCAAATAACCCGTCGAAAAGTGCCGCCAACTAGTTGGGCCACCGATCCCTATGACTATCTGGAATCACTATTACCTCCCTTCCACATTAGACGAAGCAATTGAGCTGTTAAACCAGACTCCTGGTTCTGCCCGCGTCATCGCTGGCGGCACAGACTTGTTGCTGGATTTGCAGCAAGGACGACACGCGCCTGTGGACACCCTGGTGGATGTGAACCAGGTGCGAGAGATGCTGGTGTTGGAAATGCGCGGGACGCATCTGTTTATTGGCGCGTCGGTTCCCTTGAATCAAATTACCACATCCGAATTGGTGTTGGAACACGCCCAGGCGTTAAGCGAAGCGAGCGGGTTGATTGGCGGTCCGCAGGTGCGCAACACCGGCACATTGGGTGGGAATGTGGCCCATGCGCTGCCCGCGGCGGATGGGACGATTTCTATTATGGCGCTCAATGCTGAAGTAGAGATTGCCAGCGCTCAGGGACTGAGACGCCAGGCGCTGAATACTTTGTTCTTAGGGCCAGGAAAATCGGCTTTAGACCCTCACGGCGAAATTATCTCTGGTTTTTACCTGCCGGTGCGAAAAGCAAATCAGGCTTCTGGTTTTAGCCGCATCATGCGGCCGCAGGGGGTTGCGCTGCCAGTGATCAATATGGCTGCCTGGTTGGAGCGCGACGGGGATCGCATTCAAGATATTCGTATCGCGGTGGGGCCGTCTGGCCCAATTCCGCAGCGGATTACCGCCGCAGAAGACGCTTTGCGCGGCCGACCCTACAACGAAGAAAGTTTGAGCGATGGGTTGAAAGCTATGCTGAATAGCGTCAAATTCCGCACCAGCCCGCAGCGAGCAACAGCGGAATATCGTCAAAAACTGGCTGGTGTGCTGCTGCGTGAGGTGATTCAGAAGGTCTGGCAGCGGGCAGGTGGCCCCGTCTCTCACGTGGTTTAATGGTGAAGGAGCAGTGGAATGACAGATCAAACCTTGATTGAGTGTATCGTTAATGGAAAGCAGGTGCGTTTGCCTGCCCGCCCAGGCGAAATGTTAGCGGAGATGCTGCGCGAGCGGTTGGGACTGACGGGAACCAAGATTGGATGTAATGAAGCGGAATGCGGAGCCTGCACGGTTCTGATTGATAACAAACCGATCTTATCCTGCACTTTCCCCGCGGTGCGGGCTCAGGGACGCAATATTCTCACGATCGAAGGGCTGCGGCAAATCAGTGGAGATGAAGACCACTTGCACCCCTTGCAGGAGGCTTTTATCCTGCACGGCGCCGTGCAGTGCGGTTTTTGCATCCCTGGCCAGATTATGACTTCTTATGCTTTGCTGCTGAAAAAGCCTGAGCCGACGGCTGAGGATATTCACCATGCGCTCAAGGACACCTTGTGCCGGTGTGCTGGCTATCCGACGATTGAACGCGCCATTTTGGCCGCGGCGGAGGCGATGCGTACGGGACAGCCGGTACAGCCGCCTCAAATTCAAGAATCGGCCCGCGCACAGAAGGTGATTGGACGGGTTGAGATGCGTCCGGAAGCAGTGGAAAAAACCACTGGTGCAGCCATTTACACAGATGACTTGAAATTTGAAGGGATGCTGTATGGGCGGGCGAAGCGAGCTGGAATCCCGCACGGGCGTTTGAAAAAACTGGATGTATCCGAAGCCAGGAATCTGCCGGGGGTGTGGGCTGTTTTGACCGCCGAAGACATTCCCGGCGATCATTACCACGGCCTGGTGATCCCCGACTGGCCGACGATGGTTGGCATTGGCGAGCGCGTGCGTTACGTGGGGGATACGGTGGCGATTGTGGCAGCGGAGACCAAAGAGATCGCCGCTGAGGCTTTGGACTTGATAGAAGCCGAATACGAACTGCTGCCAGTCATTCAAGATCCGGTGCAGGCGCGTAAACCCGAAACGGAGGCACTGCACCCGGGTGGGAACCTGCTCAAGCACATTAAAGTACGAAAAGGTTCCACGGAAGCCGGCTTTGAACAGGCAGATGTGGTGATGGAGCATGTGTTCCACACGCCAACGACCGACCACGCATTTTTAGAACCGGAGTGCAGCATCGCCCGGGTGAACGATGAAGGCCGCATGGAAGTATATGTCGGATCGCAAATCCCATACGCCGACCGCAACCAGGTGGCTCGCGCGTTGGGCTGGCCGGAGGAACGGGTGCGGATCATTGGAACCCTGATCGGCGGCGGCTTCGGCGGGAAAGAAGATATCATGGGGCAGATTCACTCGGCTTTGCTGGCAAACGCCACACAGCGGCCGGTGAAGATTCTTTTCGACCGGCATGAAAGCCTGGTGGTGCATCCCAAGCGGCATGCGACCCAAATACGGGTGAAGATGGGCGCTATGCGGGATGGGACGCTGGTTTCAGCGGAAACGGAGCTCTATGGGGATACGGGTGCTTACGCTTCGTTGGGGGAAAAGGTGATGACCCGCGCCACCACACATTCCTCCGGCCCGTACAGTATTGCCAACGTGAAAGCGGATTGTTATGCGATGTATACGAATAACCCCCCGGCGGGCGCATTCCGCGGGTTTGGGGTAACTCAATCGGCTTTTGCGGTGGAATCGCTGATGGACATGCTGGCCGAACGGTTAGGCATGGATCGGATTGAACTGCGCAAGAAAAATGCACTGCGGGTGGGGAGTATCACCAATACCGGTCAGGTGCTGCGCGACAGTGTGGGGTTGGTGGAGTGCATTGAGAAAGTGGAGGCTGAATTACACCGGCTGGCTGGCCCAGACCCATTTGCGCCGCGTGAAGTGGAAGGCAGCCCCCATCTTGTGCGGGCCTGGGGATTGGCGGCGGCCTACAAGAACACCGGTTTGGGCGGCGGCGCGCCGGATAAGTCCGGAGCGGAAGTTGAACTGTATCCCGATGGGACTTTGGAAGTGCGCACCTCGGCTGCAGAGATTGGGCAGGGGTTGGTGACGGTTTTGCGCATGATCGTGGCAGAGGAGTTTGGGGTGCGCGGCGAACGCGTCCATGTACTGCTGTCGGATACGGATTTGACCCCGGACGGCGGCCCTACAACCGCATCACGGCAGACGTATGTGACCGGGAATGCTGCCCGAGGGGCGGCTGTGGCGCTGCGGCAGGCGCTGACCTCGATGCTGGCCGAAAAGTACGACGTCCCGCCGGAACAGATCCGCTTTGTCGAGGGGCTGGCGCAGGTGAACGGCCAGGAAATCCCTCTGGGCGCTCTGGCAACCGAGATGCAGAGCGAAGGACGCGCGCCGCGGTCGATGTTTGAGTATTGGGCCCCGGCCACCCGCCCGTTGGGTGAAGAAGGTGATATGCACTTTGCTTTTGGGTTTGGGGTGCAGGCCGCAGAAGTGGAAGTGAACCGGTTGACGGGTGAAGTGCGCGTGGTGCGCATTGTGGCGGCGACGGATGTGGGAACCGCCATCAACCCCCTGGGTCTGCAAGGGCAGGTGGAAGGGGGTGTGATGATGGGGTTGGGGAATGCGCTGACGGAGCATTTCATTTTGGATGAGGGTCGGGTGGTCACCGACCGGTTGGCACGCTACCGTATTCCGTCCATCACGCACACGCCGGAAATCACCTCGATCATCGTGGAGCACGCGACATCCGGCGGACCGTATGGGGCCAAGGGAATCGGCGAAATCGTCAGCATTCCCACCACGCCGGCCATTACAAACGCAATTTACAACGCAGTCGGTGTGCGGGTGGACTCGCTGCCGGTGGATCAAGAAAAAATCGCCGAGGCTTTAGCGGCGGAAAAGGCAGGTTAGTATGCTGATTGTCAACGGTAAGATTTTGACCTGGGAAAAACCGAACCGGATATTGGACGCTTATGCCGTCCTTATTCGCGATGGGATAATCGTGGAAGTTGCGCCGCAGGCCGACCTGACGGCGCGCTACCCGCAGGAAGAAAAGCTGGATGCGGGCGGACAGTACGTGATGCCGGGGAACATTTGCGCGCATACCCATTTTTATGGAGCCTATTCGCGCGGGATGGCTATCCCTGGTTCACCCGCCAAGGACTTTCCCGAAATATTGGAGAAATTGTGGTGGCCGCTGGATAAATCGCTGGACGATGAGGCGGTGAAGTATTCGGCGCTGGTCTGCATGATAGACGCCATCAAACACGGCACCACGACGTTGATTGATCACCATGCCTCACCATACGCGATCGACGGATCGCTGGACCTTGTGGCGGAGGCTGCGAGAGAAACGGGGTTGCGCTGCTCGCTGTGTTACGAGGTGACTGACCGGGACGGCGAAGATCGTTCGAAGGCGGGGATCCGTGAGAATGTGCGCTTTATCCGTCGGGTGGAACAGGAAAAGAATCCGCTGTTGGCGGCCACTTTTGGAATTCACGCCAGCCTGACGGTTTCGGATGCAACCCTGGAGCGCTGCCGGGCGGAAATTCCATCGGGCTACGGCTTTCATATTCATGTGGCCGAACATTCGGTGGATGAGTATGACTCCTTGGCGAAAACTGGCAAGCGTGTCGTGGACCGGCTGCACCAATTTGGCATTTTGGGCGACCGTTCGATCATCGTGCACGCGGTACATGTGGACGCAAAAGAGATTGCCTATCTGGCAGAAACCAAAACCTGGGTCAGCCATCAACCGCGTTCGAATATGAATAATGCTGTGGGATTGCCCGCGGTGGAATCGATGATGCGGGCGGGCATTAAAGTGTGCATGGGAAATGACGGTTTTTCCAACGCGATGTGGGAGGAATGGAAAACCGCTTATCTGGCGCACAAACTTTGGAACTTGGATCCGCGGCGGATGGGCGGCTATGACCTGGTGGAAATGGCCGTTTATAACAACCAGCAGCTGGCGCAGACTCAATTTGGCGGCGTACCTGTGGGTGTGATTGCGCCAGGAGCCTGGGCAGATCTGATTTTTGTGGATTACAAGCCGTTTACGCCCTTCACGGGCGGCAACGCCCCCTGGCACATTTTGTTTGGCTTCAATGAAAGCATGATCACTACCACGATGGTGGCGGGTAAAGTGCTCATGCGCGACCGGAAGATCCTGGTTTTGGATGAGGCCGCGGTGATGGAAGAAGCGCTGCGCATCGCCCCGCAGGTATGGGAGCGTTATAACCAGAAGTTTTAAAGGCATCCTTTTATTGCATCAGGAGGAGAATGAGCGACAACCCGGAAGTGACCATTCGTGTAATTGCCATCCTGGGGGGGACCGGCAAAGAAGGTAAAGGTCTGGCGTTTGCATGGGCAAAGGCTGGATACAAGATCTTGATCGGTTCGCGGCAGGTTGAAAAAGCTCAGGCCGCGGCGGATGATGTACTGCAGATGACGGGCGGGAAAGCGGATATTCAGGGGGTTACGAACACCGAAGCGGCTGAACAGGCGGATATCGTGGTGATGACGGTTCCGTTTGCGGCGCATCGAACCATGCTGGAAAGTGTCAAGCCTAATTTAGCGGGGAAGATTTTAGTGGATGTGACGGTGCCGCTGGTTCCGCCGAAGGTGACCAAGGTGCAAATGCCCCCGGCCGGCAGCGCGGCGCAAGAAGCCAAAGAGATAGTGGGAGAGGCAACAGAAGTGGTGGCCGCCTTCCAAAATATTTCCTATGAGAACCTGCTGTCTGGCGAGGATGTGGAGTGCGATGTGTTGGTAACCGGCAGCAGCAAGGCTGCCCGCGAAACGGTGATCAAGCTGGTAGAAGATGCGGGGCTGATCGGTTGGGATGCTGGGCCTATTGAAAATTCTGTGGTTGTCGAAGGCTTAACCTCGATTTTGATCGGCCTGAATAAAAAATATGGAGTTGAATCTTCTGGGATTCGGATCACGGGAATTCCGCGGCGGGTATAGGGAGAGCGCATGTCATTGGTGTTAACCCCCCTGAGCAATTTCCCACTCATCGAACCTGGGGATGATCTTGCGGAATTGTTGATACACTCGCTGGAGGCGACGGATATCCAAATTGCTGACGGCGATATTCTGGTACTTGCCCAGAAAATTGTGTCGAAAGCTGAAGGAAGGCTGGTGAATTTGAGCACGGTTGAGCCCTCAGCTCGCGCGAATGAATTGGGAGAGATCACAAAGAAAGATGCGCGGCTGCTGGAATTGATCTTGCGAGAAAGCCGGGCGGTGCTGCGGACGGGATTGAACACCATCATCGTCGAGCACCGTTTGGGGTTTATCTGCGCAAACGCGGGAATTGATCATTCGAATGTGCGCGGCCCGTGGGGAAAAGAAGAGGATTGGGTATTATTGCTGCCAGAAGATCCAGATGCGTCCGCCCGGCGGCTGCAAGAGCAAATATATGCGCATAGCCATATTCATATTGGCGTCAGTATCATTGATTCGCACGGAAGAGCCTGGCGGAATGGGACGGTAGGCGTCACCATTGGGCTGGCGGGTGTGCCAGGGGTGGTGGATATGCGCGGTGTGCCGGATTTGTTTGGTTTTCGACTGCGGATCACCCAAATTGGGGCGGCGGATGAATTGGCGGCGGCGGCCTCTTTAATGATGGGGCAGGCAGCGGAGGGATCACCCGCAGTGCATGTTCGCGGCTTCCCCTATGCTTTGCGAAATTCGACTTTGACGGAAATAATCCGGCCTAAGGAACAAGATCTTTTTCGATAATGATGATCGCGATTGTCTCTCTGGTTAACGAAAGTCAGGTATGGTCTGGCAAAACAGCTCAGGCCCCGGCAGAGACTGTATGTGAATCAGAAGACTTACAGGCGGTTCATCAGCCGCATCTGACCTGGATGGCGGTAGAGGAGTTGGAGCTTGAGGGTAGTATGACTGAGCTTGAGCGGCTATCACGCAATTTTGCGCCAACACAGGCGAATGTGTGGGGGTACGGTGTGTTTCCAGGGGATTTCCCCACGGTGACCCTTGGGGTATTGAAGACTGAAGCGATTCAGAAAATGCACCAGCAATTGTGGGCCGTATTGAGCCTGCGGGCAAAGGGCATCAATGCGTATTATGCCCCGGCGGTATGGATGCCGCACATCACGATGGTGTATCACGATGGAACCTTGCGGCAAGCGCCTTGTGCTTTGGATGCGCTGATTCCAACACCACCTGAGCGGTATTCTTTTGAGATCAATAATCTGGCTGTAATTTATCAAACTGATCACGAGGAGGGCATTTACCGAAAAATCCCGTTGTGAAGCGGAATTTTGCTGCCTGAGCTGACGGCTCATGACTGGCGCGCGGGAGTATAATTTAATATATCAATTTCTGTATGGAGGGCTGCAAAGCTGATGAGCCTCTGGGCAATCGTTCCAGTAAAGCCTTTACGAATGAGCAAGCCGCAGTTATCGGATGTATTGGACGAAGAAGAACGCTTAACATTAAACCTTACCATGTTGGGAAATACGCTGCAAGTTTTGTCCAGCGTGCAGGAAATCGATCAGGTCCTGGTGATCAGCCGTGATTCTTCTGTCCTGTCTATGGCACGCGATTACGGGGCGAGAACCTTACAGGAAGACCCGAACTCGCCGCTCGAAGTGGTTTTGCAGCGAGCCGCGGCGGTGGCAAGGGCTTACGCTGCCCGCGCATTACTGATCGTAGCAGCAGATTTACCATTGTTGGCGCCGGAAGATGTGCAAACGATGTTGGCTCACGCGGTTCAACCGCCTGAGATGATCATTGCTCCCGACCGAAAAAACGATGGGGTTAATGTAGTGCTGATTAACCCGATTGAAATGTTCAAAGTAACCTTTGGAAAGGGATCTGTGGAACGGTATCAAAAACAGGCGATAGCCCACGGAACCCGGTTAGAAATCTTGTCACTTCCAACCCTTGCGTTCGACCTTGATTCTCCGGAAGACCTTGAATACCTCAACCAGGTGGAGCAGGTTTAACCAGAGGTAGAACGCCCAGCCCTTAACCAATTTTGGAGGAACTCATGAGCGACCGTGTAGCCCTTTATTTGCAGGATTCGCATGATTTACGCGACGGCCTGGATTATGTGAAATATGCCGAAAAACGTGGGTTTGAAGCAGTATGGCAGGCTGAAAGCCGACTGGTGCGCGACGCGATCGTACCTATGGCGGCGTATGCGGCTGTTACCGAGAAGTTAATCGTAGGCTCTGGGGTGATCAATAACTGGACGCGCAACATCGGCCTGTTGGCGGCGACCTTTTTGACCCTGGACGATCTGGCGCCGAACCGTGTGATTTGCGGTATTGGTGCGTGGTGGGATCCGCTGGCGAAAAATGTGGGGATTGACCGCAAAAAACCGCTTCAGGCCATGCGCGATACGGTGGTCGTTCTGCGCAAACTGCTCAATATGGAGCGGGTTACATTCCACAGCGAATTTATCAATGTGGACGGGATTGAACTGGATGTGGTTCACGGCCGCCGGGAGCCGCGAAATGTGCCCATTTTTATCGGCGCCACCGGCGATAAGATGATGGAAATGACAGGTGAGATTGCGGACGGCGCTGTGTTGAATTACTGCGTACCTCCGGAATACAACCACAAAGCCCTGGAATTGTTAGAAGCGGGCGCGAAGCTTTCGGGCCGTACACTCGACGACATTGACCGGCCGCAGCTGGTGGTTTGCTCGGTGGATGAAGACCATGATAAAGCCATTGACACCTCGCGTGAACTGCTGACCCAATATCTGGCCCAGCAGCCCCACATCGCCAAGGCATCTGGCGTTTCCATGGACGTCGTGGCTGAGATCCAATCCATTTTAGGGTGGCCTGCCACGCATGAGCAGATTCAGAAAGCCAAGCATTTGGTTCCGGAAGAATTGATCCTGCGCATTACGGCCTCTGGAACGCCGTCGGAAGCCAAAGCGAAAGTCGCTGAATATGTGAAAAACGGCTGCACCTGCCCGATCTTATATCCGGTGGGCGGCGATGTGCGTTTGCTGATTGACACTTTTGCGACCCAGTAAACGCAAAAGGAAGTTTACCGATCCTGATCTCCACCCTTGGGAGGGAAACTTCCCAGGGGTGGTCAACACATCTACTGAAGCCAATTTGTCTGGATGGGCAGGGAAACGCCCCGACAAGGAGAGTGAAAAATGATTATTGAATATCACCGCCCTCACACAATGGAAGAAGCTCTATCACTGTTGGGTCGAAGTGCGCCACCAACGGTCCCGTTAGGCGGCGGCACAAGTCTGAGCCGATACCGTAAGCAGTCTATTGCGGTGGTTGACATCCAGGCGCTGCCCCTGCACGCGACCCGGGTTGAAGGGCAGAACTTGAAAATTGGGGCCGGTGTGAAGCTGCAAGGGCTGCTTGAAGATCCACAGTCTCCGGCTGTTTTGGTGGACGTTATCCGGGCTGAGGCTAGCCACAATTTGAGGCAGATGGCCACTGCCGGAGGGACATTGGTCAGCGGGGGAGGTCACAGCCCATTTGCGGCGGTGTGTTTGGCGCTAGACGCGCAATTAACCTGGGAACCGGGTGGGAAAGAAATCAGCCTGGGCGATTGGCTGGCGACGAAAAAAGCAGATCTGCCGTTCGGGGCGTTGATGACGCAAATTACCCTGCCGTTGAATGCACGAGCTGCGTATCATGCGGTGGGGAGAAGCCCGGCAGATGTGGCCCTGGTCATGGCATCTGCGGCGAGATGGCCGTCGGGGCGGACGCGGATCGTGATCGGCGGACGATTGATGGAGCGGGTGGTGTTGGTCCTGGACGGTACGGACAGCAGCGGAGCGATTGAAACTGCTGTTAATGCGTGTAGCCATTATTTTACATCGAGATATTCTGTAGAATTCATTGAACACGAAATAACCACGCTGACAGCCCGCTGCTTGCGGGATGTGGAGGTGAAGTGATGAAGCTCACACTGAACATTAACGGGAAAAGCATCGAACAAGAGGCCCCTGCCAATACGACCCTTCTGACGTTCATGCGGAATGCTGGATTTTTTGAAGTGAAGTTTGGGGGATGTGATAACGGTGAGTGTGGAGCCTGTACTGTGCTACTAGACGGGAAGCCGGTCAATTCATGCGGTATGCTGGCGGCACAAGCAGAAGGGCACACCATTCAGACCGTGCAGAATGTGGGTGAACGCGAAGGAAAAGGATGGAAGCAGACCAGCGGTCTGGATGCGATCCAGCAGGCATTTATTGAGGTCGGCGCTGTGCAATGCGGTTACTGCACCCCAGCGATGGTGCTGGCGGCGCGCTCGCTGCTTGAAAAGGAGAAGAATCCCACCGATGAACAAATTCGGGATGTCCTCTCGGGCGTTTTGTGCCGCTGTACGGGTTATTTAAAGCCAGTACAGGCGGTACAACGCGCGGCGGCGGTTTTGCGCGGCGAACCAGTGGAACCGCTGTACCCTTCCAATGCGCCGATGCCGGATAGCGGCGATCCTCTCCATCCTGTTGAGAATCGTGAACCGGAAGAGCCGGCTGGCGGAGGTCTTGAAACCCAGACGCGCATCATGCCGCAAATCTGGACGGATTCCTCTGGCATGAAGCCATACCAACGTATTGGCCAGCCAGACATCAAGGTTGACGCAATCAAACTTGTCCAGGGTAAGCCAGCGTTCACCGCGGATATGGAAATGCGGGGGATGTTGGTCGCTAAGGTTTTACACAGCCCAGTGGCGCATGCCAACATCAAGAAAATTGATGTGTCCAAAGCACGGGCGTTGCCTGGGGTGGCGGCTGTGCTGACATGGGAGGATCTGCCACGGGTGGTTTATTCCACTGCCGGCCAGTCGGACCCGATCCCTGGGCCGCTGGATATGTTCTCTCTGGATAAGAAAGTGCGCTTTGTGGGTGATCGGGTAGCCTTTGTGGCTGCTGAAACGGCTGAGATTGCTTATGAGGCCTTGAAGCTGATTGAAGTTGAATACGAAGAACTGCCGTTACTGCTGGACCCAGCGGACGCCATGAAGCCCGGCGCGGTGATTTTGCATGATGAGCCGGAATATGTCAATTTTGCTGATTCTGATCCGAAACGGAACCTGGCGGCAGAAATTCATATTGATATCGGGAATGTGGATAAGGGTTTTGCAGAGGCGGATTTCATCTTCGAAGGAGAGTATGAGGTCCCCAAAGTTCAGCAGGCTCACATTGAACCGCATGTGGTGGTCACCTATTGGGATGAGGATGACCGCCTGGTGATCCGAACCAGCACGCAGGTGCCCTTCCATGTGCGCCGGATGCTAGCACCGGTATTGGGTTTGCCTGTAAAACGAATCCGGGTGATCAAACCGCGCATTGGCGGCGGTTTTGGCGGAAAGCAAGAAGTGCTCATCGAAGATGTGGCGGCGCATTTAACCATTGCAACTGGCCGGCCGGTCTTGTTTGAGTATACGCGTGAAGAGGAATTCACCGCCTCCCGCTCGCGCCACCCCATGCGGATTCATATGAAGACCGGCGTTAAGAAGGACGGCACCCTCACCGCGAACGAAATGATCGCCCTCAGCGATACGGGCGCTTACGGCTGTCACGCTTTAACGGTGACGGGCAATACCGGCCATAAATCCATGGCTTTATATGTGGGCGATGGGCCGTATCGTGAATCCCCGAACATCCGTTTCCACGCGGATATTGTGTACACCAATCATCCGCCAGCGGGAGCGTTTCGCGGATACGGCGTTCCCCAAGGATATTGGGCGGTCGAGCGGCACATGGAAAAGATCGCCCGCGAGTTGGGATTAGATCCTTTGGAATTCCGTCTGAAGAACGCCATTCGCCCTGGAGAACTGCATCCCTTCAGTACCGCATGGAGCGAAGGCCGCGAACCTAACCCTGAAATCATCCATACAGTGGGGCTTGAAGATTGTGTGCGCCAGGGGCGTGCCGAAATGGGCTGGGATTCGAAATTTGGGAATCCGGAATGGCATATGGTGCCGGGGAAACCCCACTTGCGCCGCGGGATTGGCGTGGCGATGGTAATGCAGGGAACGGCCATCCCGTATCTGGACATGGGCGGGGCGAGCATCAAGATGAATGATGACGGCTCGTTTAACCTGTTGATTGGGGCGACTGACCTGGGCACCGGCTCTGATACTGTGTTGGCACAGATGGCGGCCGAAGTGCTGGGCGTTCCAGTTGAGGATATGATCGTCTATTCCTCCGACACCGACTTTACCCCCTTTGATAAGGGTGCATACGCCTCCAGCACGACCTATATATCTGGGGCAGCGGCGGTACGGGCTGCGGAACAGGCGGCGGAACGGATCAAGATTCGTGCGGCGCGCATGTTGAATGATCGCGGGGATGGGCCCACGGTTCGACCGGAAGATATTTTGTTGGAAGACCGCAAGGCAATGGCTCCGGATAAGCGGTTTGTGACATTGTCAGAGGTTGGTCACGATTCCCTGCACCACAAGGATCAAGAACAAATCATGGGGATTGGCTCCTACGTCTCACCGGTTTCTCCGCCGCCGTTTGCTGCGCAATTTGCCGAGGTGACGGTAGACCTTGAGACGGGGCAGGTTACGGTGGACAAACTGCTGATGGCGGTTGATTCCGGCGTGATCGTGAACCCCATCACCGCTTCTGGGCAGGTAGAAGGCGGTATGACCCAGGCTTTGGGCTACGCAGTATGCGAAGAAATGCTTTATGACGAAAAAGGCGCGGCGTTGGAACGTGATCTGGTGGATTACCACATTTTCCGGGCCGATGAAATGCCGGATTTGTCCACGCTGTTCATTCAAACCTTTGAGCCGTCGCATCCCTTTGGCGTGAAAGCCGTAGCAGAAATCCCCCTGGACGGGGTGGCGCCGGCTGTGGGCAATGCAGTGTTGGACGCCTGCGGCGCGAATGTGGATATTAACCCTGTGACGCCAGAGCGGGTGTGGCTGGCGATGCAGAATAAAGAATAAGGTAGAGATGGAATCGATTTATCAAGCTTTAGCTGAACTGGAAAAACGAGGTGGAGCCGGTGTGGTTTGTACCATCATGAACACACACGGCTCCACGCCGCGGCACGCGGGAAGCAAGATGTTGGTGTACCCCGATGGGAGTTTCATTGGCACGGTGGGCGGCGGAGAAGTGGAAAACCGCGTTTTACAAGAGGCACAAGCAGCTCTTGAAGACGGCAAGAACCGTGTGTTACACTACAATATGTCAAACCCACAAGCAGGCGACCCCGGAATTTGCGGAGGGCAGTTGGATATCTTCGTTGAACCTATTCTTCCCAAGCCGGTGGTGGTCATCGTGGGCGCCGGACATGTGGGGAAGGCGGTTGCTCATCTGGCCAAATGGTTGGATTTCCGTGTGGTAATTTCAGACGACCGCCCTGAGCTCTGTACACCGGAAGAAAACCCGGATGTGGATTTGTATCTGAGTGTTCCCATGCAGGAGATTCCGCAGCACATTGAAATGAACCGCTTTACGTACTTACTGCTTACCACGCGTGGTTCAAATGTGGACATTGAGGGGCTGCCTGCCCTGCTGCGGCAGCCGGTTGGGTATATCGGCGTAATTGGGTCCCGGCGGCGGTGGATTACCACACGCAAAGGAATATTAGAATCAACCGATATTACTGAGGCGGAGCTGGACAGGGTACATTCACCGATTGGGTTGGAATTGAAAGCCGAGACTCCCGAAGAAATTGCAGTGAGTATTCTCGCAGAGATAATCATGGTGCAAAATGGCGGCACTGGGAAAAGCATGAAACAATAAGTGGTGTGGAGGAGCTATGTGGAAAAACTACATCAACGCAACAACTATTGAAGAAGTCCTCGATATCCTTGCGCGTGAGGGTGAAAAGGCACGCATTATTGCGGGGGGCACCGATTTAGTTTTAGAGTTAGAACGCGGACAGCGCAAAGGAATTGAAACGCTCGTGGATGTTTCCCGCATTCCGGGTCTGGATGTCATCCAGATGGATGAAGATGGGCTGATCCACATGGGGCCGCTGGTCACACACAACCACTGCGTGGGTTCCAAGCTGATCCAGGAATACGCGCTGCCGCTGGCGCTGGCGGCCTGGGAAGTGGGATCTCCACAAATTCGAAATCGGGGGACGGTGGCCGGTAACTTGATTACGGCCTCACCTGCCAACGATACAATTTCTCCCTTGATGGCGTTGGGCGCAAAATTGTGTTTACGTTCTGCGACTGGGGAACGTGTGGTAGATCTGGCGGATTTCTATACGGGTGTGCGCAAGACGGTGATGCGCTCAGATGAGATGGTAGTGGACATTTTCTTCCCCGCCATGCGCTCCGGCCAGCGCGGAATGTTCATCAAATTTGCACTGCGACGTGCGCAGGCCATTTCTTTGGTCAATGTGGCGGTGGTATTAAGCCTGGAGGGCGGGATCGTTCAAAAAGCGGTGATCACTCTGGGCGCAGTCGCGCCGGTGATCATCCATGCTGTGAAAGCCGAGCAATTCCTGGTTGGAAAAGCGCTGAGTTCAGAGGTTATTGAGCAGGCGGGAGAACTGGCAAGAGAAGCTGCGAAGCCGATTAACGATTTGCGCAGTTCGGCGGTGTACCGCAGCCATATGGCCCGACTAATTACCAAACGGGCGTTGGAAGCGATCCACAACCATACAGAGCATGCAAACCTGCCGGAATCACCAGTTTTACTGTGGGGAAAACCGGTCAACGTGCCCAGCCACCTGGAACAGATGGTCCAATTTGACGGCACTCAGCCGATTGAAACGACCATTAACGGCCAACGGTATTCTTTCGCAAGCGGTTACGAAAAAACACTGCTTCATTTACTGCGCGAGGATGCAGGTTTAATTGGTTCCAAAGAAGGCTGCGGCGAAGGAGAGTGCGGGGCGTGCACCTTGTATCTGGATGGGATCGCGGTGATGGGCTGCCTGGTTCCGGCGGGACGTGCCCACGGCGCGGATATCCGCACGATTGAGGGTATCTCCGAAGCGGATTCGCTGCACCCCGTTCAGGAGGCCTTTGTCACCGAGGATGCGGTTCAATGCGGTTACTGCACGCCCGGTTTTGTGATGTCTGCGGTCAAACTGCTGGAAGAACGTCCGCATCCAACATTGGAAGAAATTCAGCAGGGAATTACCGGCAATTTGTGCCGATGCACGGGGTATTACAAGATCATTCAGGCGATTGATAAGGCGGCTCAGCGAGGGTAAGAATGGGAAAATACAGCTCGTACACCGGTCGGCCAGACCAACAACCCAAAACCAGAGAAATTCATCCCATCTGGCGTGGGGTGGGGTTCGCTCTGATTGTCTTGATCCCCATTTTGTCTTACTTTGGAGCATTGGTGTTGTTTGATCTGAACAAGCAATATCATTGGCTTCGAATCACGCCGGATATGATTTCGCCGATCATCGAACCCTATTTTTACATCAAGGCCGGCCTGACGCTAGTGCTCATGTTCCTGCTCTTCGCGGTTTTTTCGCTGTTTTCGTTTGCGCTTTACCAGATATTTGCTCCCCCACGGTATGGGCCGTACGACGTACCCCCGGTGCAGTACCGCGGGAAACGCTATAAACGGTAACCTGAGACGGGATGATGATCTGTAAGGGTGAGTTCAGGAGGCTTTGCAGCGATGACAGAGGTTGTGGGTAAGATTATACAGCGGGTGGATGCAGTCAGCAAAGTTCGCGGAGAAGCGCTTTACCCTGGCGATATTCAGATGGATGGGCAGGTTCATATGAAGATCCTGTTCAGCCACCGGCCGCATGCGATTGTGAAACGAATTGACACCAGCCTGGCTGAGCAGATGCCCGGGGTGCTGGCGGTCTTGACTGCCAAAGATGTGCCAGTTAATGAATACGGCTTGATCGTTGCGGATCAGCCGGTGCTATGCGGCCCCGGAGCCAGCAAACCTTTTACCGACCGGGTGCGGTTTGTGGGCGACCAGGTGGCGGTGATTGTGGCGGAAACGGAAGCCATTGCAGCACAGGCTCGCGACGCGATCCATGTCGAATATGAAGATCTCCCAATTGTCACAGACCCTCTGGCGGCGATGAAACCAGACGCTTTTTTGCTGCACCCAGACCGCGGGTCGAATGTGTTTGGCCATTACCGCATCCGCAAAGGGGATGCTGAAGCGGCACTCAAGGAAGCCTATGTCGTAGTTGAAGGTGTTTATGATACGCCCGCCCAAGAACATGTTTTCTTGCAACCTGAAGCGGGGCTGGGGTATATGGACGAGGAAGGGCGCGTCACGGTAGTGGTGGCCGGACAGTGGACACATGAGGATCAAGAACAGATCGCCCATGCGCTGAACCTGCCGCTCGAACGGGTGCGCGTGATTTACCCTGCGATTGGCGGTGCATTTGGCGGGCGTGAAGATATGTCGGTGCAGATTGTTTTGGGTTTAGCAGTCCTGCGCCTGAGCGAACGCGGTATTCACCGTCCAGTGAAAATTGTGTGGACCCGCGAAGAATCAATGTTTGGGCATCATAAACGCCACCCGTACCACATCCGCACACGTTGGGGAGCGACCCGCGAGGGGAAAATCATTGCGGCGGATGTGGATGTGTACGCTGACGGCGGGGCGTATATTTACACTTCCACCAAGGTGCTTGGAAACGCTACGCTGATGTGCACCGGTCCTTATGAAATTCCAAATGTGCGCGTGGATTCGTACGCAATTTACACCAATTCCATTCCCAATGGTGCTTTCCGAGGCTTTGGCGGCCCGCAGGGGGCTTTTGCGGCGGAATCACAGATGAACAAACTGGCTGAGGCGCTGGGGATGGATCCGGTGGAAATTCGGCGCCGCAATCTGCTGCAGGAAGGTTCGCTGCTGTCTGTGGGGACACCGCTGCCAAAAGGTGTCAGCATCCAGGCAGTTGTGGAAGCCTGCGCCCAAGAAGCAGGCTGGCAGCTGGAAGATGCGAATTATGTTTTGCCTGAAAATAAAAAGCCCGTACAAATATCCTCTGCGCATAAAAAACGAGGTCGCGGGTTTGCCTGCGCGTTCAAGAATGTGGGCTTCTCATTTGGTGCGCCTGAAAATTGTTGGGCGACCATTGAGCTGCATGGGAAAGACAAAGTGGAAGAGGCGGTCTTGTACCATGCCGGCGCTGAGGTTGGGCAGGGCGCTCACACCGTCTTCCTGCAAATGGCGGCAGAAGCCCTGGGGCTGCCCTTGACTCGGGTACGGCTGGTGGCTTCTGATACGGCTGTGACCGAAAATTCGGGGAGTGTCTCTGCCTCACGGATGACCTTCATGGCCGGAAACGCCATTCGCGGCGCAGCGCAGGAGGCACTGCAGAAGTGGATAAATGAGGAGCGCCCCGCGCGGGCTACTTTCCAATACCGACCGCCGAAAACCACACCTTACGATCCGGAGACCGGCAAATCGGAACCGAATTTCTCTTATGGCTATGTGGCTGAGGCGGTGGATATTGAGGTTGACGTTGAAACCGGCCAGATCCGTTTGCTGAATGTAATTTGTGCAGATGACGTGGGGAAGGCGATCAACCCGCGCCTGGTGCAGGGACAGATTGAAGGGGCCGTGGTTCAGGCTGCAGGGTACGCAATTTTGGAAAACTTCATCCAGCAAAATGGAGAGGTTATCACCAAAACGCTTTCCACGTATCTGATCCCCACTGTGTTGGACATTCCCGATCAGGTGCAGTCTGTCATTATGGAACACCCTGACCCGATTGGCCCGTGGGGTGCGCGCGGGATGGGCGAAATGCCGTTCTTACCGCTGGTTCCAGCCATTACCGCGGCGCTGCATGCGGCGACTGGTGTGTGGTTTGACCGTTTTCCGCTAACCCCAGAACGCGTTTTGGAAGGCTTGCAGCAAGGCAAATAACGTTTAGAGGAAGGCGCAATGTGAGCATTAAAGTATTGATCCGCGGCGGCGGGGACCTTGCCAGCGGAATTGCCTTACGTTTGTATCGTGCCGGAGCTAGGGTTCTTGTCACGGAGCTGTCAGCTCCGGTGATGGTGAGACGATTGGTTTCTTTTGGTCAGGCAGTTTATCAAAAGAATATTGATGTTGAAGGTGTCAGCGGACAGCTCATTCACGCAGTGGACGAGGCCGAGGTGGTTCATCAACAGGGAGATGTGGCTGTATTGGTGGACCCCGATTTGACCTGTCTGTCTGCCTATCAGCCGGATGTATTGGTGGACTGCCGGATGCTGAAGCGGCCGCCGGAGACTGGCCTGGATGCTGCCGCTCTTGTGATCGGCATTGGCCCAGGATTCACCGCTGGGCAAGACTGTCATGCGGTCGTAGAAACTAACCGCGGGCACTGCATGGGGCGGGTTTACTGGCAAGGGCAGGCGCAAAATGATACGCGTATACCCGAAGCGGTGCTGAATCACGAGGCGGACCGCGTGCTGCGTTCACCAGCAGACGGCGAGATCGAAGTCATTCCAGCCATTGGGAGCGTGATCCAGAAGGGCGAGCTGATCGCGCGCGTCGCGGGGCATGAGGTGACAGCACCGTGGTTCGGCGTGCTGCGCGGGATCCTGATGAGCGGATTGCCAGTAGAAGCGGGAATGAAGATTGGCGACCTGGATCCGCGAGGCGAACCACGGTATTGCTATATGGTGTCTGATAAATCCCTGGCGGTGGGCGGGGGTGTGTTAGAAGCCATCTTAAGCCGGCCAGCGCTGCGGGCCAAAATCGCCTGAATGATCATGAATCGGATCGGAGCAGTCATCCTGGCGGCGGGCCTCTCTCGACGCATGGGCGAACCCAAGCTGATTTTGCCGTGGGGTGAGGGGCAAACGGTAATTTCGCATGTGGTCGGTGTGCTGCATGAAGCCGGGGCCAGTCCAATTGTGGTTGTCACCGGGGGAGCGCATACCGAAATTTTAGAAACCCTTTACGGGCATCCGGCAGTCTGTGTGAAAAACCCGCAGTTTGAAAATGAATCCATGCTGACCACGTTCCAGGTGGGGCTGGCCGCCATGCCGGCCGACGTCAGCGCCTGTCTGGTGGCCCTGGGGGACCAACCGCAGATGGAACTGGACACGGTGAGAAGACTGATGGATGTGTATCAAGAAAAGCAGCCCCTTTTGGTGGTTCCCAGTTACCAGATGCGCCGCGGACACCCCTGGGTGATCGCTCGTGGGTTTTGGGATGTAATCGCTGGCCTGCCGTCCAGCGTAACCATGCGAGAATTCCTGTCTGCCCACGCCCATCAAATCCTGTATTTTGAAACGGATTCCGATTCGATCTTGCGGGATGTGGATACGCGTGAAGATTACGCCCGCGAGAAACCTCGATCTTTCGATCATGGAGAAGTGCCTGAATGAATGACACAGCGGTTTGGAGGGTGAATTTTGGCGGTGACCCGCTTTTATTGGCAATCTCTCTTCCTGATTCCGTGATTGGTTTGAATCAAGCTTCGGGTGTTTTGCCCGAAGGAGCCTATACGACCTTCAGAACGTACCAGAAAGCCTGGGTTCCGAAACTTGACGAACATTTTCGCCGCCTGCAAGAAACCGCACTGCTTACCCTTTCAAGACCGGTGCCGATGGACGAGGCGGTTTTGCGGCAAGCATTGTCCCTGGCTGTGCAGCGCTATCCGCACGGCGAGGCCAGAATTCGTCTGACATTGGACTTAACGAAGCATGTCGGAGATGTGTATATCAGCCTGGAGCCGTTGAAAACCCCGCCGCCAGAAGCCTATGAACGCGGGGTTCACACCCTCACCCGAAAAATGCAGCGCAGCAATCCCAAAGCTAAATTGACAGCTTTTCTGCATACCGCACAGCAGACTGTACAGGCATCTGAGCAAAAGGTGGAAGAAATCCTCATGGTGGATCCCCAGGGATTTATCCTGGAGGGATTGAGCAGTAATTTCTTTGCCATCCAAAACGGCGAAATTTGGACCGCGGAAGAGGGAGTCTTATCTGGGATTACCCGCCTGATGGTGTTTGAGGCGGCCCGGAATCTGGGCATCAACATTCATTTAGAACCCCTCCCGCTCCGGCAAATCCCCCAGGTAGAAGAGGCATTTATCACCAGCGCCAGTCGGGCGATTTTACCGGTGGTGCAGGTGGATCAGCATGTCATTGGGGACGGCCGCCCTGGCGAGCAAACAAAGGCCTTGATGGAGGCCTTTCAGATCGTTTTGAAAGAAAGCCTGGAACAGCTGTTCGTTTAGTAGCGAACCCGTTTCGCATAATAAGGGCGAAGGCCTTTTGCGTGGTTTTGCGGGGCGCGCAGAGGCTTTCGCTTTTCTTGTTGAAGGGCTCGCAGGCTGTTGGTCAGCAAAGCTGAAACGCCCATCTTCTCGTCCAGTTCCATGAGGATTCTGCGAGCGTCCGGCGCGCTTTCACGGGGCACGTAGATCTTGGACACCCCTAACGGCCCAACCGTGAGTCCGTAGGTCAAGCCGACGCTTTCCTGAGAAGCCAAAGCGCGAATGCCGAATGATTCAAGATAGAGACGGATCATTGAGGCTTCCAAACGCCCTTCGGCGTGATAAACGACTTCGTACAAATCTTCCATAGCCGTCATCCTTATGTAGGCTGCCGTGCGATCAAACTCGCCACAGCTTTTTGTTTTCCATGATCCGATTCAACCCAGCCCTCAAAATGATATAGGGTCTCCATTTGCTGAAAAGCATTTGCTAATTCACCGGCGGCTAGCAAATTACAGTCCTGAAGGTCAGGCCGGTGCAAGCGCATGTCTTGAGTTAAGGTTTCCAGAAATAGCAGTCCACCCGGACGCAGCGCCCGGCAAAAGACAGGCCAAAGGTTCCTTTGCAAATAATAAAAATTCAGGATCACATCAAACGCACATTCAGGAACGGAGAAATGTTCCAGATCAGCCAGCACCCAATGCGCAGCAGGAGAAAACCGAGCAGCGCGGTGAATGGCCTGCCAGGAAACATCCACGCCGATCACCTGAAAGCCCCGCTGCGCCAGAAAGCACGCGTTTCTGCCTGTGCCGGCGGCGATATCTAACGCGCGCCCCCCTTTGGGCAGCAGCGACGCATTTTCGACCAGAAGCCGGCGCGGCGGAAGGGGATGATCATACTGCGCTTCACGGTAGCGCTCATCCCAACGAATTGAATCAGATTGAGCCATACATTTATTCTATCACGGAGCGAGCAGGCGTTTCAGGCGGGCAAGCCGCTTATGAATCTCGCTGTCAAAATCGCGGCATTGGGCAGGGGTCCAATGAGTTGGAATGCCGGCTTGCAGCGCCCGTTGCGTCCAAATAATGGCCTCGCCAGGGTGCCTAAGCTGGTGTTCACAGTATTTTGCCAATTCGATGCAGGCTTCGGCATCCCCGAGGTCGGCGGCGCGGCTCCATAGGTCGGCGGCGGTTTGCCAATCCCCGCGTCGTTTGAAAATTCGGGCGTAGCGATGAAGGGTCTGCGCAAAATGGATTGGCGGCAGATCGCCTTGCTGCAAAGCGCTTTCATATAAATTCAACGCCTGAGGAATGCGCCCCAGGTCCTCATACAGCCGTGCCAGAGCAGCTCGATCGAGGCCGGGAAGGGAGCGAGACGAGTTAGGTTGAGCCAAAATATCCGCGCAGAGGTGAAAAAGTGCCGCCATCGAGACAATGTCCATGTCGTTGTGATAAAAAACGCCTTGCAGCGGGCGAGCGTCCTGATGGTCCAGATAATCAATGTATAGCTCGGGGACCATCCAACCGGGGACTTCTTCGGCAGTGCGCTCCAGCCCCAGGATTTCATTCTCCAGGCTGCCCAATCGGCGGCTGGGAAGTCGGTCTCGCCACAGTCGGCGGGCCAACTGAAGCAGATCGACGTGGACGTGTTCCGAAAAAACATTTTGAAAGCCGTATAAAGTGAAGCGTGTGTTGAGCAGCGGAATATCAAAAGCTTTTCCGTTGAAGGAAACAATCACTTTAAATCGCGCAGCCAACTGTTCGATATAGGCCAGGAATGCGGCTTCCATCCCTGGGTCGCGCAAGAAGATCTGGTGAAGTTCAAATCCCTGAGGGGATAGAAAGCCAATACCTACCAGGAACGCAAAAGTTCCTGCGCCGCCAGATAACCCGCTGGTTTCGGCGTCCAGAAAGAGATAGGAATGGGGATGGAGATCTTTAAGTTCTGGTGTGCGGTTCCATTCCGCCAGGATCTCAACTTCACGAAATTCGCACAACGGCACAGAACCCTGAAGGGTTTCCGGCCCGTAGAGCTTACGGCTGACAAACACCGGCCCAAACGGGGTGAGCACATCTTCGCCGGGAACTACTTCCTGAATGGGAAATTCTCTAGATTCTTCTTCTGGAAGCCGGGCAGGTGTCTCCTTTGCACCTACCTGTACCCCTAATGATTTCAGGCGATCAAAGAGCGATTCCATCAATTTTGATCCTCGAAAGGAACCAGTTGGTTGAGCATGGCCAGGGTTTCGGGCTTGCCGCCGAACCCATTTTCTGGAGATGGGCCCACACAACCCGGGCAGCCGTCTGGGCAGCCGCAATGGACGAGCTGATCACGGCACTGCGCCATCAACAGCAGATGCTCCTGATACGCGCTTTCACTCAGGCCGATACCGTCTGGAATCTGGTCGTAGAGAACCACAGCGGGACAGGTTTCAGAAAAGACGGATTCATGATCCACATGGGTCTCAATGTCGCTCAAATCGCACATCAGAATCAGGGGCGCGATTTGGCGCATGAGATAGCTCAGGCCTGCCAGCCCGCTGCGGACGCGAACCTGCGCCTCGGCTTGCCGGTGACAGGCTGGACAGAGGGTGATCAAATTCTCCAGTCGGTTGGCTTCTGCAGCCGATGTAAACATACGGAAGGGGGTTTTATGGTGCACATGATGGGGGCTTCTTCCTTCAGCCGCGCCGCAGGCTTGACAGGTGTAACGATCCCTCTGGCGTGCGAGTTGGCGCTGCCGCTCCCAATTTGGCCCATATTGGATCGGGTCGCTGCGCCAAAAGCCGCTCCGCTTCAGCTGTTCCAGGCTGGCCTCGTTCAAGTAAACCCAATACCCCACGGTGCGCAGCTGGGTGGCCGGCATTTCCAGGTCCACCATGCGCAGGGTTTCACGGGTGAACCACTGGATCTCACGATAACCAACCACCTGGGTAGTCACCAACAATTCGCCGTATCCCTTGATCCCGCCGGGGACTTCTTCTTCTTTGAGGGTAGAAATTTTCTGCACAGTGGTTTTTCGGATGGGTTCGGTGAAGTAGTCCAGTTCCACAGGACGGAGGCGAGCCTGATGCTGTTCAAAATCCAGGGCTTCCACCTGGTAGCTGCGGCCGGCATGCAGGTAGACGGCGCCGGGATGCACCATCCAGTTCGCGCTGGCTTCATCCACTTCACCGATCGTTTCCATGCGGAGAGGGTCTTGGGTAGAAAGCAGGCGAAAGGGAGAAGCCGAAGCAGTGCGCAAAGAAACGGAGTTAGCAGGATATTGATCGCTGATCCAGAAGTAGCGTTGATTTGAATGATGAACCTGGCGATCTGCCGCAAGAAATTCCATCAGACCTTGCAGCACATCCATAGGAACAGCTCCAAATTTTTCCCCTTCTTGAAAGGACAGCTCAAAGGCCGCGCAGCGCAGGTGTTGAAGGAGGATCACCAGATTATCGGCGTTTAATAGAGCGTGTTCAGGCGATCGTTCCAGCACATATTCGGGATGGCGAGCCAGGTATTGATCCAGCGGGGCGGCGGAAGCCACCAACACCGCCAGGGCGTCGCCCAGCCGCCGCCCGGCCCGCCCAGCTTGTTGGCGGATCGTGGCGATGCTGCCCGGATAACCGACCAGGATCACCGCGTTCATCCCACCGATATCCACACCCAATTCGAGGGCGTTGGTGGATACCGCCAGACGAACCTCACCCTGCTTCAGGCCGTCTTCAATCGCCCGCCTCTCTTGGGGGAGATAGCCGCTGCGGTACCCTTGAACATCGTTGGAATTGGTTTTATCACGCAGATCGCGCAGCAAAATTTCCACCGCCCGGCGCGAACGGACAAAAATGAGGGTTTGCATCTTGGCCGCCCACAAATCCTGGGCCAAACGCACACTCTCGGCGGCCGCGGAGCGCCGCAGCCCCAAATCGGGGTGGATGACCGGCGGATTGTAGATCAGGAAGAAGCGCCGTCCAGCGGGGGAACCGTCCTGGTCAATGAGCGTCACCGGGGATTCCACAAGATGCTCGGCGTGTTCCCGCGGGTTCGAGATGGTGGCGGAGGTCATGATGAAGGTGGGGAATGCGCCGTAAAACTGGCAGACGCGCTTCAGGCGGCGCACCAAATTGGCTAAATGTGCGCCAAAAACGCCGCGATAGATATGGATTTCATCAATGACCACATAACGCAGGCTTCGAAAGAATTCCGCCCAGTTCGTGTGGTGAGGAAGGATACCGATATGCAGCATATCGGGGTTTGTAAGCAATATACGCGCCTGAGCACGAATAGACGAGCGCTGCGAGGCCGGGGTATCCCCATCGTAAGCGGCCGCGTGAATGGGGACGGTTCCGCTGATGGGGTTAAGCATCTGTAAAAGAGCTGTGATGCTCCGCACCTGATCATTACCCAGAGCTTTGGTCGGAAACAAGAATAAGGCTCTGGCAGCAGGATCATTCAGCAAGGTGTTTAGCACCGGCAGCTGATAACCCAACGATTTCCCGCTGGCGGTTCCTGTAGACATAACCACGTTTTGACCGGCAGATGCGGCCTCAAACGCGGCGGCCTGGTGACTGTAGATTCGGGTGATCCCGGAGGATTCAAGAACGCGCTTCAGGCCGGGGTGGATGTCCTCGAACAGCTCCCCGAATACGGCCTCTCTGGCTGGAATTTCTCGGGTTTCGACAATATTGGCAGCGATCCCAGGCTCATTTTGCCAGCGGGACAGAATTTGTTCGAGGGGGGAAAGAGTCGTCATCATGAGACTGCCTTATGTGCCGCCCCAACGCCGAATATCCGGGCGAAGGTAATGAAAACCAAGATACCCCACCAGACAAACCGAACCGCCGATCATCACTGCGGTTGAGGCTCCAACGGTCTGCACCAACCAACCCAAGAACAGACTGCCGAAGGGGGCAATACCGTTCATGACCCACAGGTAACTGCTGATCACCCGGCCGCGGAGGTGATCCGGCACAGTCAATTGAATCAAGGTGTTGGCCAGTGCCAGCTGAGTCACAGTGCCCCAGCCCATCATCAGAATAAATGGAACTGCCTGGTAGAGGGAGCGGCTGAAACCCAAACCAACCAGCCCGATTGCAAAGACGATCTGACCGATCATCAGCAATCGCCCTTTATGACGCATGGTACTGAAAGCGGCCAGGGTCACCGCAGCCACGAGGGCGCCTACGCCCTGCGTTGTAACCATCAAACTGTTCCTCCCGGCGACGACGGCATTGGTGTCCCCCACGGCTTTCAGAACGTCGCGGGCAAAAACCGGGATCTGCTGGGCAAACGGAAAGCCCCAAAAGCTGGGGATGGCAACTAACATGAGAATGAACAGAATGATCGGCGTTCTGCGGATAAATCTCTGACCTTCTAAGAAGTCCGCTGTGCTGAGGCGGTGATCGTTCTGCGCCAACTGCTTGGGTTTGGTTTGGATGATGAACAGACCGATGATGACAAATAGATAAGAAACCCCATTGGCAAAAAAGGCCCAGCCCTCTCCCGTGTTTTGAAGCAGCATCAAGAACGGCGCCGAGAGAGATGGGCCAATCACGCGGGCAGCGTTAAAAATAGTGGAGTTGAGCGCGATGGCATTCGGCAGCGCCTCACGATCTACCAGCTCAATCAGCATGGATTGGCGCGCAGTGATTTCGAGGGAATTGGCAAACCCCAAAATAAAGGTCAAACCCACAATGTGCCAGATGGTCACCTGGTGGGTGATGGCCAAATAAGCCAGGGTAAAGGCTTGCAGCATCATCACAATCTGCATGGTGATCACAGTTTTGCGTTTGTTCAGCCTTTCAATAATGACCCCGGCGGGTAAGATAAACAAAAAGGCCGGCAGGGTATTGGCAAACCCAACCAGGCCCAGATAAATAGGCTGATCCGTTAATTGGTACGCCAAATAGGGCTGGACGGTACTCTGCATCCAGGTGCCGATCAGCGATACGAACTGGCCAAGCCAAAAGATCCGGTAATTTCGAAATTGCAGGGCTGGAAAACGAGAATTGGCCAACAGGCTACCTCATAAGAGTGATGAAAGAACACGAACGAGCGGGCGTTTGCCTTTCCTCATATTCCAGATTATACTCTTACTTGCAGCTGGAGTGTTCGCTGTTCCCAACGATCCATAATCTCAGGAGAGAAACCTACGATGCCCTCTCAAAAAACACGTTGGATTGCCGTTTGGATTTTCTTCGCTTTCATGCTCCTACACCAATCCGATCGTCTCTTAATCGGGCCGCTGACTGTGGACATCATGGAAGAATTTCAAATCACGCAAACCCAAATGGGGGCTGTGTTCACGGGCGCGCTAATTGTCGGTGCTGTATTATACCCGCTTTGGGGTTGGCTTTATGACCGCTATGCGCGGGCGCGTCTGTTGGCTCTGGCTTCGTTGATCTGGGGTGTTACCACCTGGTTCAGCGCTGTCGCGCCGACTTACGGCTGGTTCGTGGCCAGCCGGGCTTCAACGGGCGTAGACGACTCTAGCTACCCGGGTTTGTACAGCCTGATCTCGGACTATTTTGGCCCGCAGGTGCGGGGAAAAATCTACGGCTTGCTCCAACTGACCATGCCGTTTGGGTATCTGCTGGGGATGGTTTTAGCACTGCTTCTGGGCGGTGTGATCGGATGGCGGGCCATATTCTATATCACCGGCAGTCTGGGCATCGTTTTGGCGGTGTGCATCTTCATCTGGGTCAAGGATCCTCTGCGCGGTCAAAGCGAACCGGAATTCGAAAACCTGGCGGAAATTGGCATCTACCGCTTTGAATGGAAAATCGCCCGCGACCTGGTGAAAAAGCCCAGCCTGATCCTGCTGTTTGTACAGGGCTTTTTTGGGGTGTTTCCCTGGAATGTGATTACCTACTGGTTTTTTGCTTATTTGGAAAAAGATCGCGGGTATGCAGAAAATACTATCCTGATCACCATGGTTCCGGCGATTCTCATTCTGGCTGCCGGGTATCCATTGGGCGGGGCGTTGGGTGATCTGTGGTTTAAGCGCACGCCGCGCGGTCGGGCTTATATTTCCTCCATTGGGGTCATTATCGGCGCGGTGCTTCTGTATTTCACCATGAATGTTCCCAATCAGCAGACGGGGTTATTTATGGTGCTGCTTTGCGCGACAGCGTTGTTTATCCCCTTTGCCTCCCCCAACGTGCTTTCTACGGTTTATGATGTGACTTTGCCAGAAGTGCGAAGCACGGCCAATGCTTTGCTGAGTTTTTCTGAATCCATCGGTTCAGCCCTGGCCCCGTTGATTGCGGGGATCATCGCGGACGCCTTTTCGCTGCAATCGGCCATTCTCTGGATTTGCCTGAGCGCCTGGGCGCTCTGTTTCATCTTTTTCTTGGTGACCGCGCATTTTGTGCCGCGGGACGTGCAGGTTCTGCGCCGCCAAATGGCCCAGCGGGCGGCGAACGAAAAGTCTGCGGCGCAGGCGGCGTAACCATGAACCTCGTCTGGATCGGTGTACTCCTGTTCGGTTACGGCTTGGGCTGTACGGTGAATTATTTGGCCGATGTGCTGCCCATCCACCGCCGGTTCACTGCACCTGTCTGCACCTCTTGCCACGAACCCCTCCCGCCGATGCAGTTCTTTTGGCCGGGGGGCGCGTGTCCCAGCTGCCAGATGCGGGCCTCTGTTCGCACCTGGATCGTTCTTGTCGCCTTTCCCCTGGCGGTGCTGGCCTTGTGGCTGTGGACACCGCCGCGCCTGGGGTTTTGGGTGGGCAGTCTACTTCTGGCTTATTTTGCCCTGGTAGCCATCACCGACCTGGAATACCGCATCATATTGCACCCGGTGAGTCTGGCCGGGGCCTTGGGCGGGTTGGCCCTGGGCTGGTACCTGCACGGCTTGACCACAACCCTCATCGGCGGGGCAGCAGGTTTTGGCGTCATGCTGGTGCTGTATTATTTTGGTGAGCTGTTTGCGCGCTTTATCTCTAAACGCCGAGGACAGGAAGTTGAAGAAGTCGCCCTGGGCTTTGGCGATGTGAACTTGAGCGGGGTGTTAGGTTTGATCCTGGGCTGGCCGGGGATCACGCTGGGATTGCTGTTTGGTATCTTGTTGGGGGGCGTCACCAGCGCCGGCATCATTCTGGTTGCTGTCTTGCGGCGCAAATATCAAATGTTCACCGCCATTCCCTATGCGCCCTTTTTAATCCTGGCCGCCATTTTCCTTCTTTACCGGCCTTAATCAAAGATGCAATAAAAAACGCCAACAGTCCGAGCAGGGGCTGTTGGCGTTTTATGGTTACAGCCTGATTTCGCTTACCCGTTGTGCGGGCCAGCCTTAACCACCTCGGCCGGAACTTGCTGGGCAAACTGCTTGAAATTCTCTTCGAAGCGGCTGATTAAGCCGCGCGCCTGTTTCTCATAAGCAGTGGTGTCTTTCCACAGCGTGTGGGGCAGAAGCATCTCGGCGGGCACATCCGGGCAGCTAACCGGCACCGAAAGCCCAAAATAGGGGTCCTTTTGCATGGCGATGCGGTCCAGTTCTCCGTTGAGGGCTGCGCGGATCATGGCGCGTGTGTACGGCAGCTTAATGCGCGAGCCAGTGCCGTACGCGCCGCCGGACCAACCGGTGTTGATCAACCACACACGCACCTGATGCTTTTGGATCTTCTCGCCCAGAAGGTCAGCATAGCGCCCTGGGTGAAGGGGCAAAAAGGGCGCGCCAAAGCAGGTGGAGAAGGTGGCCTGCGGCTCGCTGCCCAAATCTTTCTCCGTGCCTGCCAGTTTTGAGGTGTAGCCCGACAGGAAATAATACATGGCCTGTTCGGGCGTTAACCGCGAAATGGGGGGCAGCACACCAAATGCATCTGCACTGAGGAAGAAGATATTTTCGGGATGACCAGCATAGCCACTCTCCACGTGGTTGGCTACGTAATCCAACGGATATGCACCGCGGGTGTTTTCGGTAAACCGTTCCGAATCAAAGTCTATCTTCCTGCTGTCCGTGTTGTAATCCACGTTTTCCAGAACCGACCCAAAACGTTGGCATGCATCCCAAATCAGCGGTTCCAGTTCGGGTTTAAGGCGGATCGTTTTGGCGTAGCAACCGCCCTCAATATTAAAGATGCTTGTATCGGACCAGCCGTGTTCATCATCCCCAATGAGTTGGCGGTCGGGGGAGGAGGAAAGGGTGGTTTTTCCCGTGCCCGAAAGGCCAAAGAATAAGGCCACATCACCTTTGGCACCTACGTTAGCCGAGCAGTGCATGGAAAGCACGCCCCGGCGCGGCATTTCATAATTCATCACTGTGAAAACAGATTTTTTGATCTCGCCCGCGTAGTGGGTGCCGCCGATCAACACCAGCTTCTTTTGAAAATTGACCAGAATGAAGGTGGAAGAGCGGGTTCCGTCCACTTTGGGGTCTGCCTTAAAATCTGGGCAAACCAGGATAGTGTATTCGGGTGTATGCGTGATCTGTTCCTCTGCGGTGGGGCGAATGAACAAATCATGCGAAAATAAGGCCTGCCAGGCTTTTTCGGTGATTACGCGGATGGGGAGCTTATAGTCGGGGTGTGCGCCCACCATCATGTCTTTGATGTAGACTGTACGCCCTTGGAGGTAGGCCAGCATTTTTTGATGCAGACGATCAAAGGCCTCCTCTGACATCGGCACGTTCACTTTTCCCCACCAGATTTCGTCATCCTGGGCGGTGTTGTGCTGAATAACAAACTTGTCGTTCGGGGATCGGCCGGTAAACTTCCCGGTGTTCACTATCACTGCGCCCGAATTGGATAAGATTGCCTCGCTCCGTTCAATCGATTGTTCCACCAGGGCGGCTGGGGGCAGGTTGAATAAAGCTGCTTTGAGGTGCTTTAACCCCTGATCTTCCAATCTTGTAACGCCGACAAGGCTTTCAGATTTCATTAGAGCACATCCTCCTTATAGGAATTCATGATTCCGGCTGTCCAGACAGTCGGGGGAACCAATACCAGAGCACATCCGCAGCCGGTTTTCCATACACCGAAGCGGATTTATCCACCAACAAGGCGGGCACGTAGAACCCGCGGCTCAAAATGCCTGTGATCCACTCGCGTTGATTGACCGCAGCTAACACGGCATTGTATGCCTGGGTTTGTTCGTCCAGATTTATAACTGCATCTGGTTGGTCAGGATGCAATGGATACAAGTTTTCAAAACGCACACAGGCATCTTTCGCCAGTACGCAGCCGCTGGCCGCTCCTTGCGCCGATGGGTACTCCATCCCCAGCACAACTCCTTTGCCTGTAGACTGCACCAGCGGGAGCGCTTTTTCGTCTAGCTGATGACCTGCTTCTGCGGCCATCGCAGATGGGTCCAGTTCCATAGACGCCGAAAGCGGTACAGACCACAACAAGTAAATACGATCTACCTTGACCAAAATCTCTTGCGGCGGGGGTGTTTCTGAGGCGTTAACCGCCCATAAAATTTCGCCCTTGTAGAGGCCGCGCACCTGGTCAATTAGATTCACCCAGCGATCCAGGGCATCATCGGGAACACCCGATAGACTGCCGTCGCTGAGCGCGCCTGCCGGGAAGGCCGGGGCGACTCCAGGGTCACCCAAAATGATTGCAGAAGCACCGGTTTGTTGGGCAAGGGCTGCCTGATGCCGTAAAAACTCTGTGTATCTGTCAAACCAGCTCTGCCACCAGCTGTCATCCCGTTTGGCTTCTGCCCACCATTTGCTCAGGGTTTTATTGGCGCGGACGCGCGGAAATAACACTCCATCCAATTGATTTGCCTTCGCCTGTTGGAGCAGAGCTAACGTATCATAAGCCAGAGGATCTTTACCCGCAGACGGCTGCAAAATCGGCGGCGTTTCGCGGGTGAACGTCCAGGTAGGTGAAAGCACCACCTGTTTACCGCCGATGTTTTGAATATTTTTAAAGCCCTCGATGGAGTACGTCAGCCAGGAAGGACGGTAAGCATCGCGCTGATAGAGTTCCACCCCCACCCAAAAACTACGGTCGCGGGGGGTAATGTTCATCGCAACCACGGCTGTGGGCTGGCTGGGCTTCTTCATCCAGGCCCAGTTGGCAATGTCATCTTGGAATAATTGTTGGATCGGGCTGGTGGAGAAGGGGAACCCGTTAGCTTTCACCCCTTTGGTGGCGGCGTCGTCTGCCGCGCCGCACTGGTCGTTGCGGCAATAACGGTAGCCCACCTCACGCAGCATGCCCAGCGGGCTGTAGAGCGTAAAACGCCATTCCCGCCCGCGGTGCTTCCACATGGGGATAGGTTCCGTCCATCCGCCCGGGCTGCCGTACGGGTTAAATTGAATCGAGATGATATCGGTTTCCGGCGTATTTGCGGGGACGGTCGCGGAAAATTGGATAGGCGCAGAACTGCCTCCGCTTTTCCAGGTTTCCACCACATCTTCGATGACCACATCCTGCTGGGGCAGAATCACCTGGCGGGTTTGAAATTTACCGTCTCCGCGGTGCTCCGCGTTCCAAAAACCATCTCCCAGGGTGTACTTGTAGCGCAAATCCCAACCGGCGGGTAACGATGTAAGCAGACTGTAGCGTCCGTCTGGCATCCGGGTCATCACCGGTGCGCGTGAGGCCGGGGCGCTGATCCCGCCCGCCAGGTCGCCGTGCATATTCCCCAACCCATACAGGCTGCCCACCAAACGCACTACGGCATTAGGGTCGCTATCAGGAATTTTTACCAGGAACAAGACCTGGATCATTTTTGATGGGCTGAGGGCAAATTCAGCCGGAGTGGTGGCGTTTTCGGCGATGAGAGCGCCCTGTTGGAAGGGTTGATGTGAGCCGTTGATGGGGTAAGCCACCAGGTTGTGTGTTCCGGGCGCCAACCCTTCAAGGATAAAGTAGCCGTCTGCGCTGGAAAGTGCCTGCTGTCCGCCCGAACACACCAGCACGTCCGGAATTGGCGCACGTGTGGCTGCATCCACAATCTTACCGATGATCCGCCCGGCGTTTTTAACCCCCACTGCCCGATCCGTCCAACCCACCACAACATCTTGAATTTCTTGGGCCGAGGTGATGTACGCCATACGGTAACGCACCGCTTGATCAGCAGCGTAGGCCTCCATGACCGGCGGTGAACCGGCAAGAATGTAGCGGTATTTGATCAGGGACCCCGCGGGAATGGGGATGGTGACCTTGAAAGTGTTATTGCCCTGGGATTCCATCCCATAGCGCTGCGGATTCAGGCTCAGGCCGGTCACCTCATCCAGTATTTCCAAGGCCACATTTTGCAGCCCAGGGCCAGTGCCAGCCCAGCGCAGCACAAAGGTAGTGTCAAACGACGGCGTCGCTGGGGTGGGGGTAGGCGGTGGGGTAGGGGATAGGGGGACAGCAGGTACAGAAAAACAACCGCTTAACACGCTCAGCAAGGTCAAACTAATCAGAAATCCACCAGCTTTTTGTAGCAAGCGATTTCTTCGCGTCATATAACCCCTGTTAAGCTTGCCCGAATTGGCCTGTCCGTCGGGCAATCCAATAGATGATCTTAGAGCGTTGTTAAGCCCAAGGCTTTCTTTATTTCTGCCTGTCGGTTGGCCAGACTCCCCAAGACGCCGTTGACGAAACGCGGGGTGCTGTCTGAGCCGAAAAGTTTGGCTAATTCAATGGCTTCGTTAATGGCCACTTTAACCGGCGTGGTTTCTGATACAGCGAATTCCCACACCGCAATGCGCAAGATATTACGATCAATGATCGCGACCTGATCCATGGGCCATTCCGGGGCGTGTTGGGCGATAAAAGCATCCAGTTTTGCCATCAATGGAACCACCCCGGCAATAATTTGCCAGGAAAAATCAGCGGTGCTCTTGTCCAACGGTTCGGTATCCAGGCGCGTTTGAAAAACCGTCCCGATGGGGTGACCCGTGAGATCAATTTCGTAAAGAACTTGCAAGGCGACACTTCGTGCCTTGGTGCGTGATTTCATAGGTTGGAAGATTCTTGGTCTGATGGATAATCAATGTCTTCAACATGTACGTTGATCTTGCCAATTTCCATGCCAACCATCTCAGAAATGGCGCGCGCAACTTTCTGTTGAATGTTCCGACTCACGTCGCGGACATTGACGTCTTGTAGGAGAACCACATATAAATCAGCGTAAACGGTATTGTTCTCAACGCTGATGCGTACGCCGTCGGTGTCCGCCCGCTTGAGAAACCGATCTACGGTTCCAGGGATGGTGGTGAGACGGCTGACGCCGGGGACGCTGAGTGTGGTCAAACGCGCGATGCTGGTTAGCACATCGGGCGCAATGGTAGTTTTTCCAGGGGGTCTCGTCTGATCGCTCATAATATTCTCCAGGTTAACGTACAGGGTAATTATAACTGATATTCTAATTCACGGTAGCTGGCTTTTGGTGAATGCCCTTCAAAGCCAGGACGGAAAAGAGCAGCAAAATGGCGTAGATGGCGAACAAAGCCGCGTACCCCACACCGGGCAGATCCGGCGCCAGGCGGGTGATGTGGTCTGCAATCGGACCGCCGATGTAAGCGCCCACGGCTCCCGCGCCAGCCCCAGCCAGGTTCGAAATCCCTAAAAACCTTCCAGCCTCCGCTTTGGGCACAATTTCAGTTCCCAACGCCCAGTTGACCGCGTAAAATAAACCGGTGGCCATGCCAATGAGTACGCCGCCCAGGTACACGACGCTCATCCCTGGCGCAAAAATCACACACAATGTTCCGACCGCGGCGACAATCCCGCTGAGCACCAGCATCGGTTTACGGCCAAAACGATCCGAGAGCCATCCTGAAGGGATAGCTGAAAGCAGAATGAAGATGCCGACGAACATGGTCAGTTGTGCGGCAGGCTTGGCCGCCTGTTCGCCCACGTACCCAAAGCGGCCTTGCAGAAAATAAACCGTGAAGCTAGCCAAATTGGTGGAGCCTACCAAAAACGCCAACCGGCTGATGACCCACCATGTGAACGAGGAATTGCTTACCGCGTCTTTTCCCAGCCCTACACGCACGCTGAACCATACCCCCAGGATCACAGCTGCGCCCATGCACACCACACCGGCCAGAAACAAAACAGCTACGACGGCGGTGGATGACAGGCCCGCGGCCAGGCTGCTCACCCCCTGGATCACCCATTCCATCAGCAGAATTACCAGTGTGAAGGTAGCGGTCATCACCACCAGGCGCAGGAAAGGCTGCCAATCCAACGCCTCATATTCGCGCTGATTGCGTTCTTCGGGAATGAGCAGTGACAATCCCATACAAAGCAGCAGAATGAACATGAGCACCAACAGCCCGCCCCACAAATTACCCGATGCAACCAGACGGGCGATGGTGAAGGAAACCAAAATCACAGGAATGGGGACTTCTAGCACCGCCTTCACCCCAGAGAAACGGCCGCGCAGATCGTTGGGCACCAAATCAGGAATCAAGCCCTGCTGTGCGCCGTGGGCTGTGTTGGCCGCCACCATTTGCAGAATGATCAGGGTGAACAGCACCCAATAGCCGCCCAGCCCTTCCAGACCCGCGGTGAAGCCCACCAGGGTGAGCACTACGATCAACCCCAGAGTGCCCGCCACAATAAAAGGCCGCCGCCGTCCCCAAGGATGGTTTGAACGGTCTGATAACATGCCCATTAGGGCTTGCACCAGCAGCGCAGTCATCAAGGTCCACAACCGCAGCCGGCCGTAATAGGTGCCCTTGAGGGCTTCGCCTACGAACTGCTGCACCAGCAGTGGGATGATCAACGGCGTCATCGTTTGGGAGAGGGTTGTCAGACCCATCCAGAAGGCATTGAGGGTCAAATAGTCATACCACCGGATGTCTCGTTTCATGCGTTCTGGTTCCTAAGGGGCTTGAATGGGTAAGGTATTGGTTGCATACGGCATCACGGCTATCCGGGCCGTGGCCGGCAGCTGCTGGATGCCCAGATTCACTGCAGATTGCAGGCTTTCAGCGGGGTGAAGCAAGAATCGGGTGGTAAGTTCCTTGGGCATCTCCGAAACCAGGTAAATTTGGCTCCTGGCGGCTTGTTGGGCGATCTGAAAGGCTTTATGCGGCCCTACGCGAAAGCCTTCACGGGTAAATTTCGCAATCGCTTCTTGATATGTATCCACGTCTTCCATGAACTTCTCAAAACTGGCGCTGCCAGAGCCTTCCCCGCACTCCGCCGCCAAAATCACCATGCCGCCGTCGCGTACGACCATCGAAGCATGAGTCAGCGCTTTTTGGGATTGATATAAATTGAGGTCTTTAGGTGCACCGCCCACCGAAGCGATGACGAGGTCGTACGGTTCGGTGAGCTGCACCTGGGTGGCCTGCAAGGAAAGCGGAATGCCGGCGCGCATCACCGCTTTGGGGTTGTCAAACAAGACCGCGATAATTTCCTTTTGAACATTCATCACCGTGTTTAAAGCCAGGTCAATCCCAATCCGCTCCCCAATTTCTTCAATATCTTGACGCATGGGGTTTTCTTCATAGATCCCCGCACGAGCGTTCGGATGGGTCAGAAAGGCATGATTTCTGTTAATGGTTTCTCGCCCGCACAGACCAATAGAGGCACTTTTGACCCCGCCCGAAAAGCCCATAAAATGATGCGGCTCCAGATTTCCCACAACGATTTTTAGCTGCGCCTGGTAGTACTTGCGATTAACGTAGATCGGTGTGCCGGCCTGGGTATCGCCCAAAAAGGTTAGGTTTTCGGCACAGTCGCAGTCATGCGATTCAATTGAATATCGCTGAATGATGGCTTCTGGAGCTATGCGGTGGAATTCTTCTGGCGGAGTGGGGGTATGCGTTCCGGTGGCAATGTAGAAATGAATCTGCTCAGGCAGGATGCCCAGGCTTTCCAGCCATTTCAATAACGGCGGCAGTAAAAGCTGGTGAGGGACTGGCCGGGTCTTATCGTTGATGGCAATTGCGGCGGTCAGGCGGCCGCCTTTGGCGCGAACCTGTGCCTCCGCTGCTGGGTTCTGAAGAGCATTGGCGATCAGTGTTTCAGGTGGGGCAGGCGGGATGGCTTTGGGTGGTAAAAGCGTGTCTACCTGGACGGAATCTGGAAGAGTAAAGCTCAGTTTTGTTTTTCCGTAGGGCAGTGAGAATGTGGGCATTGGCGGCTTTACTCCTGAATGTCAAACGGCTGGATGAATTGCTGGATCTCGATCCGGTAACCGTTGGGATCTCGCAGGAAACAATGATAGATCTGGTATTTGGGATTCAGTACTGGCGGATGCTCAAATTCAGCCCCGAGTGCGCATAAAGATCGGTACCAATCATCCACATCCGGTGTGATCAGGGTCAAGATCACGCCTTCCCGCGTCTGACCTTCGGGCTGCATTCGTTTGCAGAAACCTACATAGGCTCGCGGAGCAGTTTCATAAATACGGCAATCCCCCTGATCCAGCACCAGGCGCAATTGAAGCAAGTTTTCATAAAAATGGGCGGTTTCGGCAAGTTTTTGTGTATAGAGAAAGGTGATTAGTCGTTCAATCGCATGAAGAGGCATGAGCACACTCGCCGGAATAGGGTGTGGAACTTTTATCAGTTTAACACAGAACCCGCAGCAAAGGTTCTGAATTCCGCGCCGAATGGATAATTCAAGTATAATTCGCTGGATTAAACGCTGACGCTCAGGGAGTTCATTATGCGAAACCGCTCAGTTCTGTACGAATTAACTGTGGATTTGTCCTCTGGGGAGTGGGGGATCGCCTGCCCCACAGATCAAAGTTTGATCGGCCCTGTGCAATACGGGTGGGATCGTTTTCAAAAAGACCCCGAATCAATGACCTTTGGCGGCGGGCTCCTGGCAGGTTCACCTTTGCCCGGAACGCGCCGCATGATCTTTACCGGCTATTCGCCGCAGTGGCAGGGATTTTATGTCTCTGCGCTGGGCGGCGCCATGTATGTGTTCCACCGCGTGGGCGTAAATTACGTATGGCTGCGCGGCCAAAGCACCCAAGATGTCGTTCTGTTTATCAACCACCGCAACGGTGAATATACCGTTCGTCTGGATCCTGTGCAGCCCGAAACCATATGGGCTGGGTACACCGACCAGACCGGGCGCGGTTGGGAAGGCTTTTATGCACTCCAGCGGTATTTATTTGAGAAATACCAGGGGGATTTTGACGGCGACGCCTGGCGCATCCTCACGGTGGGCCCAGGCGCACGCCTGACGCGTGAAGGCGCCATCGGTTCAAATGCCATTAAAAAAGGCGATATCAGTATCGTGGATGATTGGGCTGGCCGCGGTGGATTGGGGTCGCGCTTATTGCAGCATCACCATGTGGCCGGAATCGTTTTTGGCGGCGACTGGCAGGACCCGGCTATGAAAGAAGGCAAAGAGCTGGATGAATATTTCCTGGCTCACTTCGGCCAGCGTGCCATCGCCGCAGATATGATCCTCAGTCAGAAATACCGCTATGTGCCGAAGTTTGACACTGGCGGCACCTTTGGGGTCAACATGCACGAAGCTGAGGACCGCCTCTTCAGCTACAACTATACCTCCGTGTATCAACCCAGCCAGCGCCGTTTTGAACAACATGAAAAGCTGATTGTGGAGCATTACCTCAAGCAGTTCAACCAGGAGACGATCGCGCCCCGCAACTTCGATCACTGCGGTGAGCCTTGCGCAATTGTCTGCAAGAAATACATCGGCGAGTACAAAAAAGACTACGAACCTTACCAGGCCTTAGGCCCCACCTGCGGCATTTTCGATCAGCGCGCGGCTGAATACATCAACAAGTGGGTGGATACCATGGGTCTCGATTCGATCCAGACGGGCGGCACAATTGCCTGGGTGATGGAGCTGGTGGCGGAAAAACTGATCCCCCCGCAGGATTTTGGTCTGCCGGCAGACGGCCCCCGCTTTGGTTTTATCAGCGATATGCAGCCAGAAGCGCTGGCGGAATTATCCATGCATAACGCCCGCTACGCGGAGGCTGTTTTACGCATGATCTTGTTTACACCCCAGGGCGAACCCTTCCGTAAGGGGATCCGCTCTGCAGCCAAATGGTTGGATCAAAAATACGGCATCCGCTCCATCGACCGTGCCGTGTACACGGCCCACGGGGAAGACGGCTGTATGGTTCCCAACCAGTACTGGGTTCCTGGGATGTTTGCCCCCATGCCGCTGATGGGCAAGTATTTCTCCTACTACGGGGTAGATTTTATGCCCCCTTATGCGTTGGGGCGAAAAAATGTAGAACGCAATGTGTATGAGTTCTACTCTGAAAACAGCGGTTCCTGCCGCTTCCACCGCCGTTGGGTCGAAGATATTGTGGATGATATCACCCTCAGCCATTTTGACTTGCAGTTGGATTTTTGGCGGGTGAACTTTGAATTAGCAAAAAGCATCCACGATTTCCAATCCCACCAATCTCATTTTTGGGAAAGTGAACGGGTGGTGGATTTGATTCATGCCTATCTGGAATGGTGGCTGGAACGCGGACTGAAGAACGCCGACCTGGAGCAGTGGGTACAGCGCTTCCGCACTGACAAATGGGCCGCGGCGCGGGATTATTGGGAACAAATGTTCCAGGGTATGTGCGATGCCTTTGCTGAAGGAGTGGATGAGCCGCAGCACCAGGAGCACGGCATGTTACAAAAATAGACGGCAGGGCAGGGGGGGGGCAGGCAGGGCTAGCGAACCCAGATGCCGTGCCCGCCGCAGATGACAGCGGGATGCAGGGCTAATTGCATTTCAAAAGATTGCTTCGCTAGCTCCTCATCCCAGGTATTCCCGCCTGAAGAGGGGAGCAGCTTTTTTCTGGCGATTTGGATGGAATCGCCGGAAAATAAAACCCCATGCTCAATTGCAAAAAAAGATACGTGCTGCGGTGTGTGGCCGCGTGTGTCCAGCACCTGCAAGCCGTCCCAAAACGGCAGGATCTGGCCGGGTTCCAACAAGTGATCAACAACACCCGCGGATGGGCGGTATAGCGGAGAAACGGCGCTGTAGAGAAATTTTTCAAAACCGCGCGGCTTCAGCGCGCGCGAGGAAACGCCTTTTTGAATGGCTTCGGCTTCCTGCGGGGACGCATACACGGGAGCAGGATTGACAGCCCGAATTTCCGCCAATGCACCAAAGTGATCGCCGTCCGCGTGGGTGATCAGAATCGCCGCCAGTGTGTGGGGATCCGCGCCCGTTTTTTGGATGGTGCCCAACAAATGTTGTCCAAACCCGGGCAAGCCCACATCAATCACCAGGCTTTGCTCGCCACTTCTCAGGATAAATTGATTGGCAAACAGCGACCTGCTTCGAAAAACACCGGGGTAAATGGGTTTCATCATTGGCCTTGTCTAGCAGTTGAGCAGTGCCACAACTTCATCACCGCGCAGACTCATGCACAAAACGCCTTGTACCACGCCCTCTGTTTCTGACACCTCATTCGCCGGAAAGCGGATGAGCTTGCCCAAACGCGATAGAACGAACAGGTCTTGATTGCGCTCCAGAGCGGCGATGCCTACCACCTGCGCATTTTTGATGGTTTGTTTCCCGCTGCCGCCCAGGCTCTTGTTGGCCGCAAAACTGGGCATCACACGTACCGTCCCGCGTCCATCCGCGCCGAGCAGGAACAAACGGCTGTCATCGTACACCGGCGCGATTCCCACCACCTGAGCGCCTTCTGCCAGACGGATCCCCCAATCTCCCTGAGGTGGGATCAATTTTTCATTAAACCGAATCCCCATGCCGTTGTTGGTGGCCAGAAAAATATCGCCGTCTCCGCTCGTCCAACAGGCGCTGGCCAGGGGACCGTATTCCTGGAAATTCAACACGGAAACGCCCGGCTTCATATGCTCGCCAAAGAGATGATGCCGTAGGCTGCGAACCCTTCCGGAAGCGGACACCATCGCCACATATCCCTGAGCCCGTTCCGGCAAGATCGCCGCCACGGCTTCGCCGGCCTCGAATGGGATCCGGTCAAAAATATCTTCACCGCGGCTGCGCACCGGGCTGAGTTCCAATTTACCGGAAGCGAATCGGAAAACCCGGCCGTGATTGGTGAACACGAGAAAATGCTGCGCAGCTGTCAGGCAAGCCAGTGCGGCTGGCTGATCGGGAGGTTGAACCTCAAGATCAAAAACACCCATACCACCGCGGTGTTGGCGGGAAAACAGATGCCGTTCTGTACGTTTTACGACACCCTGTTGGCTAATGGTGAGTAATTGATATTGTGATGCGGCCTCTTGGGCAATCGGCTCCTCATTGATCGGTGCTTCGCGCTCAACCGTTTCGCTGCGGGAGGCTGCTGTGCGAGCTGCTCGTGGGGCTTCTAAAATTTGAATTTTCGCTTCCAGAAATTCGATGTATTTGCGCACATCGTCGGGTAAGGGCCGTAGATCGGGTCGCTGCATGGTTACCTCATAAAGCCGTCATTAAGATAGCGTGATTTTATCATCATTTCAGTGGGGGAGGGGGGCAGCCATAAAAGCCCAGTACGAGTGGTTGGATCGCCAGCTCGGACTATTTCCTCATCTGTTCACCAACATGGTATGAAAAAAAGAAATTAGCCCGAGATTCACGATGAAGCGACAGCAGGGGGAGCTTTTGAGGAGGTGCATGTAAAAAACAACGGTTATTGTTTTTGATAAGTATCATTATCAAAAACAATATCGAATTGACAAGATCCCAAAATACCCACTTCTTGTTGTCTCTTTTTGAGTTTAACCCACCGAACATCCCACATTTAGATAGGGTTAGCGCATAACCCGCTGGAGTTCATCTCTCACACCCCCTTGGCAAATTCTCCATCTGGATTTCAGAACTCTTTTTGACCTCCTTTTCCGAACCTCCTGAGTGCAGTTATAGCCATTCATTTACAGGGATTTATCAAACTGTTGTGTAATTATGTGGGTCCTCTTTTCATATTCTATTTGTGAATTAATTCACATACTCTCTGTATTCCTTTTGATCCAATTGTGAGATAATAATCCCATGAGTGCCAAAACCATCTCGATTTCTGAGGCTGTCGATCGTTTTTTGGAAGGTGTGTCCCTGGCGCGCAGCCAGAATACCACCCGCACCTACCGCAACGTGATGAAATTCCTCGAAACCGAGGTGCTGCCAGCTCACCGGCTATCAGCCAGTTCCCCCATCACAGCCTTCAAAGAAGACGCGGTAACCTGGCTGGTTTCCGCTATGCGCGATAAAGCCCCCACCACCGAACGTCTTCACCTGACCGTGCTTAGCCGATTTTTTGAGTTTCTCGCCGCTGAAAACCTGGCTCCCATCAATTTACCGCGCGTACACCTGTTGATCCGCCAGCGCGCCCGCCGCCCGGGGATACGCTTGCCTCAATTTCCACAGAATGATATCGAAAAAGTCCTTGATTACGCTGAAGGGCTGCTCCATGCCCCCGTAGAGAACGAGCCAGAGCGCCTGCGCAATTTACGCGACCGCGCCTTTTTAATCACACTGGCAGACACCGGCCTTCGCGTACATGAAGCCTGCAACTTGCGCCGCGGAGATTTAAACTGGCAGGAAGGCCGCGCGGTGATCATCGGGAAAGGTAATCGCGAAGCCGTCATCCGCTTTACCCGCCGTTCGCAAAGCGCCTTGGAAGACTACTTGCGCGCGCGAGCGCAAATGGACGGTGCTTCGGGCCGCCCGCTGACCGCCCTCCCCCTCTTTGCTCGTCATGATCGCGGCAATCAGAAGCGGGTCAGTGCCATCACTACTGCTACTGGACGCAATATCGTCAATGAACGTGTTATGCTGGCCATTGGCCCACAAGCGAAAGGCAGCATCACCCCCCACTCGTTTCGGCACTACTTTGTCACCCGCATCCTCCAGGCTTCGGGTAACTTGAAACTGGCTCAGGAGCTGGCGCGCCACCGCAACATCGCCGTGACGCAGCGCTACGCCCATTTGTCAGACAATGAGTTAGACCGCGGCTATTATCAAATATTTGAAACCAAGGATGCCCCCACTGTTGAGGAATAACCCACAGGAGGTACAGTATGGTGATGCCGACTTATCAACCAGTAGTCCGCGCCGAACAAGGCCCGTTTTCGGGCGCAGCCTTAGTCGGCACAAACACCATCCTTCTAGGCTGGGATATCGACCCGACCTACGACCGCAAAGGACTCTTAGGATTTGCCGTCCGCCGCGCCTCGTATGATCCCGATACCGGCGAAATGAAGCGCATGATCTGGCTTTCGGGGCAGAAACGGTTTAAAGATCAAGACACAGAAGGTCCTGAAGTATCCTCGGCTAAAGCCCCTTTTCAGCGCTTTCGCTGGTCCGATTACACCGTTCGCGCCAATTATGCCTATCAGTACGAGATTTTTCCCGTTCTGGAGCACGGGCAATCCACCCGCTTGTTAGACCCCGTGCGTTTGTGGGCGCGCCCCAGCCTGTATGACCAGGATCACGTGGGCGTCTACGTCAACCGTGGGGTCACCTCGGCCCACGCCTATCTGACGGAATTCCACAATGTGGAGCCATCCAAAGTTCCCAATGGCGCCGCCTACCGCTGGCTTTCGCGCAGCCTGCGCGAATCGTTATTGGAATTTATCGCTGCCGCCGGCCAGGGGGACGGCCTGCACGTGGCAATTTATGAATTTCATGATCCGGAAATCGCCAGTGCCTTGAAAGAAGCCCTCAACCGGGGGGTAGATGTCAAAATCGTCTATCACAAAGGGCAATCTCCCAATGATACTGCCGAAGAAAGCGAGCACATCCTATCCCAGGCTGGGCTGGCGCAACCTGCCATTTCCATTCCGCGCACCTGGCCGAAAATCAGCCACAACAAGTTTGTCGTCCGGTTGACGGGCGGCAGCCCCACTCATTTATGGGTTGGCACAACCAATTTCACCGAGGCCGGCTTTTACTTGCAGACCAATTTGGCATTGACCTTTGAGCAGCCTTCCGTGGCCGATGCGTATGAGCAGTATTTCCAAATTTTAGCGTCCAACCTTCCCACCAGCCGCCGTGAAAACCCACCGCGCACGCCAGAACAAATCCAGGCGCTTTCGCTCTCCAATATCACCTACCATCCGACTCGCAGCCTATCGGGGGTGTATTTCTCTCCCGTTCGCCGTGACCACATCGTGGACGCGGCCATTGAACTGACTCGCGAAGCCAAAAGCGTCATCTTGTTGAGCACGCCCTTTGGGATGGATGCGCGCCTCAAGCAAGCCCTGGGCCAAAACCCAGAAGCCGTTGTGGAATACGGCCTGGCTAACAGCACTGCAACAAAGAGCATCGAAGGCCTAAGCCGCAAGAACACTCGCTTTTTCACCCCCACCCGCTTGGAAACCTACATGGGAAAAAGCTGGGATGCCCGTGCTTTTGGAAAACACAAGATTCACACCAAATTGATGGTCATCGATCCCTGGGGTGATACCCCTGCGGTCTTGGTAGGTTCTGCCAATTTTAGCCGTGCATCCTGCCGCGAAAATGACGAAAACGCCTTCTTAATCAAAGGTGATTCACGTCTGGCGGCCATTATGGCCACGGAATTCATGCGTATGTTTGATCATTATAAGTCGCGCGCATTTCTGAATACCATTTATGCCGCGGTCGAATCACCAGATCGCTATTTGGAAGAAGCGGAGGCCTGGAGTAATATCTATTTCAATCCTTCCTCGCGCAGCTACAAATTTCGCGACCGCCAGGTGTTCTCTGGGCACGAATAAACTGTATCTGGCAACCCTCTTCAAATACACTTCAAAGGACCCAACTATGACTACTGAACTTTATCCTGAGATTGAACCCTATCGCATTGGCGAACTCAAGGTATCCGATCTGCATACTCTGTACTATGAGGAATCCGGCAACCCGAACGGTACCCCGGTGGTTTTCTTACACGGCGGTCCGGGTGCCGGCTGCCGCCCTGCTCATCGTCAATTTTTTGACCCCAACCATTACCGTATCATCCTCTTCGATCAGCGCGGATCCGGAAAATCTACTCCCTATGCTGAAATTCGGGAGAATACCACCCCGCTCTTGATTCAGGATATCGAAACTCTTCGCACGACCCTGGCGATTGAAAAATGGTTGGTGTTTGGCGGCAGTTGGGGCAGCACCCTGGCCCTGGCGTATGCCTCTCAGCACCCCCAGCGCGCCATAGGCCTGATCCTGCGTGGTATTTTCCTTTGCCGTTCTTCTGAAGTTAGCTGGTTTTATCAGCAAGGGGCTTCGCAGATTTACCCGGACGCCTGGGAAGATTTCTTGGAACCCATCCCGCTTTCTGAACGCCAGGATATGGTCAGTGCGTATTATAAACGGATGACCTCTGAGGATGAAGCCACACGGCTTCAGGCGGCCGTCGCCTGGTCCACCTGGGAGGCCAGACTTGCTCACTTGAACCTTGACCCCGATGCAGCCGCCAGCTACTTAGAAGACCCGCGTAATGCTCTGGCTATCGCCCGCATTGAATGCCATTACATGATCAACCGCGCCTTTTTCCCTAGCGATGATGCCCTCTTGAATCAAATCAAATCTTCACTGTTGGGCATGCCCTGCCGCATTGTGCAGGGACGCTATGATTTGATTTGCCCCATGCGCACAGCCTGGGAAGTGCATAAAAGCCTGCCGGGGTCGGAGTTGCGAATTGTGCCGGCGGCGGGCCATTCCGCTCACGAACCAGGCATCAGCCAGGAATTGGTTCAGGCGGCGAATGATTTTCGCAGTCTTAAGGTCTAAGGACGGTGCTTATATGATCCGCATGAGCCAGTTGTTGCTGCGCACACTTCGCGAAGCTCCATCCGAAATTGATGCGCCGGGGGCTCGTTTTCTCTTTCGAGCAGGCTGCATCACATTCACCCCTGGGTATCAGCTTGCTTTTCCCCCCTTAGGCGCACTGCTGCTGCAAAAGCTGGTTCAACGGGTTCGCTCCTTCACCCCCACCCAAGAAGTGATCCTTCCGCCTGGTGGGAGTATGAATGAGAACCAGGTGGAATCTTTTGCCAACATCCTGCGCCCCTTTATCCGCTCTTACAAAGATCTCCCGCGCACTCTATTCGCCGAAGTGAAGCAGGAAAACCGAAAGTTCAAATCCAATGCAGGCTTGCTCAACCCTCCGCAGCTGCAAAAAACTGTGTTTTGCTGCACCGCAGCAGATGATACAGCATTACAGGCTTGGGCAGCGCAGATGCAGCGTGAGATTACGCAGTTGTTAACGCAGAGCAGAATTCCTTACCAGACCCTGGAGGATAAGTTCAACCATTCGATCTATGAGGTCTTCATTCACCCTGGCGGTTCTCATGATTTTGCCTTTTGTCCCCACTGTTGTTACGGTGCGCCGCTCGCCTCTGCGCAGTTTCAGCGCCCTGCCGTTCCGCAGGCAGAACTGCTGCCGGTGGAGCCGGTGCATACCCCAAAAGTCAAGACGATTGACGAACTAGCTTCCTTTTTGAATATCTCTGCGTCGCAAACGGCTAAAGCCGTTTTTCTGGTAGCACGATTTGACCGACCCGAAGGGCACAAAGAAACCTTCGTTTTTGCTGTTATCCGCGGTGATCTGGAGGTCAACGAGCACAAATTGATGAGAGCCTTAGGCGCTTCCTCCTTACGCCCTGCATCGGAGGACGAAATCCGCGCAGTGGGCGCTGTGCCTGGCTTTGCCTCTCCGGTGGGTTTGCGCGGCGTGTATGTTGTGGCAGATCCTTCTGCATCTGCGCCCAACCTCGTGGCTGGGGCCAATCAAGAGGATACCCATTTGCGCAACGTCAATTTGGGTCGAGATTACAAACCTTCTCTCACCGCTGATTTTGCGATGGTGCAGCCCGGTCACCCCTGTCCAAACTGCGGACAGCCGCTGCAGGTAGTCTCAGCAGTACCTCTGGCCGAATCATCCAGGCACTCCCCTGCTCTACCTGTGACGTATCTGAATCCTTCGGGTCAGCAAAAACCAGCCTCTCACGCGATTTGTGAGATTTCTGTCAACGGCTGGTTAGGCGCCGCTGCTGAAGCAAATTGTGATCCAGCAGGTCTGTGCTGGCCGGCTGCGTTGAGTCCCTTGGATGTTCATCTGGTCACCCTGCGGGGCGGCGAAGCTGCGGGCGAGGCCTTGGCCCAGGAACTCACCCAGGCCGGCTTTCAAATCTTATGGGACGACCGCGACGAATCACCCGGGGTAAAATTTGCCGATGCCGACCTCATAGGTCTGCCCATTCGGCTTACCCTCAGCGACCGCTCCCTCAAGGCTGGTGGCGTAGAATGGAAAGCGCGCGCCCAAGAAGAACGGCAGGTGCTTCCGCTTTCGGAGATCCCCGAAGCCTTACAAACCTTTTTGGCGGATCTTCAGCACGAAGAACAAAGCGGATAAATGCATCAAGATTGTGAACCCGAAGAGCGCCGGGTAGCCCAATGCATTCACCAGCAGACCGCTTGCGCCGGTAAGCAGCAGCACCCCGCCAAGAATGGTGTTGGTAAAGCCGATATACAATGATCGGTCTTTTTCGGGCGTGATCCCCAGCAGGAGACTGCTGGAAGAGACGCCATTGCCAGTTCCGCGAATGGAGGAAAGGAAAAATACCGGCAGAAGCCACAAAGAAGCCGCCAGTGTCGAGATTCCCATTGGTTTGGCCAGTACACTCAGCAATAACACCAGGATAGACATCAATGTGCCGGCGATTGCGGCCAGGATGAGCACCTTGCGGTAGCCAACTTTTCCAGAAATCCGCCCAAAGCCAATGTTTGCCAGCAAGTTGGTTGCCGTCACTACCGCCAGATACACGCCGATCATCGCCGGGCTGCCGCCCAATTCATGCTGCAAAAACACGGCAAAAAACGGCGCAGCCGAGCCAGCCATCAAGAATGAGCTTTGCATCGCCAGATACCGGCGGTAATCCACATCCTCTCTAAGCGCCACAAGTGCGCGCCTAAATTGTTCACCGAATGAGCTGCGCTGCACCACAACCGGATCCAGCGGCTCTTCCACTTTATAGAAAACAATCATTGAGATCGTAGCCAAAACACAAAACAGGCTGGCAAGAAGGCCGTAATTGTATGGAAAGACGATGCCGCTCCTGGGATCCAGCACCCACCGAACAAAGAAACTGCCGGCCACCCCTAAAAGCCCACCCAGCCCCAAACGCCAGGCGAAAAACTCACCCCGTCGCACAGAAGGGATGGTTTTACTGACGATTTCTAAGAACGGCAGCCCTCCCAGACCGTTCGCCAGCGAGCTGAGGATATACACAGTGAAAAATGCAATCAGCAGTTTTTGCGGCTCATGGACCAGGTTCATGGTAAGCGCCAATAAGACCCAGCTGGCGATGCGGACATACGAACTCTGGCGGTAAAACGTCAGCTTGTGACGCTGGTTCTGCAAAAAGCCCGATACCCACAGCTGCGGCAGCGACCAGGCCCCATCGCGAATCGGTAAGACCAACCCCAGCAATATTGGCGATTGTGTCAGTTGACTCAAAAAGCTGACCAACACTAAAGTCGGATCTAAAACAGTTTCTGCGGTGATGTAAAGCACCCCATTGGTGACCCCGTAAAAGAAGTTTCGTTTCACTACCTTCGCATCAACGATGGCGGGCGCTTTGGGTGTCGATGAGTTTGCAGCTTCTGCTGTTTCCTGGCACGTATCGAGTTCCATGCTAAAATTGCCTTAATTTCGAATTGAATTGGGAGAAAAAATGCAATCCTCTGTTTTCGACATCTTGCTGTTGATTGCTCGTCCGGCGGCTGGGAAAAGTGAGATTATTCATTTTCTCACAAACCTGCCCAAATCAGAGCGGATAACCCGCTTTCATGTTGGGGATTTTCATCAAATTGATGATTTTCCCATGTTGTGGGCCTGGTTTGAAGAGGACCGACTCCTTTCGAAAATGGGTTTACCTCGTCTCCATACAGACGATCAGGAAAATTTCAAATACCCATATCTTTGGGACCTGCTCATCGAGCGCATTTGCCTCGAATACCAAAAATCCTGCCGTGACGTCAACACTGGCGTGGATGTGACCGCCCTCCTGGAGTTCTCCCGCGGAAAAGAGCACGGCGGCTATCGTTCTGCGTTTCAGCATATTGATCCAGCTATTGCTGAAAGAATGGCCATTCTCTATGTTAATGTCCCGTGGGAGGAGTCTCTCCGGAAAAATCGGAGACGATTCAATCCAGACCGTCCCGACAGTATTTTGGAACACGGCCTGCCAGATGAAAAACTGGAACGCCTGTATAAAGAAGAGGACTGGACGGAGTTGAGCAGTTCAGACCCAGAATGGATCACCATCCAAAACCGTCCAGTTCCCTATGTGGTTTTTGAAAATGCCGACGATGTCACCACCGATCGCGGCCCTGAGTTAGCTTCCCGATTGGAAGATTGCCTCAACCGGTTGTGGAAGCTTTACCGACAACCCAGGTGATTTCATGACTCACCCAACATCTCTTTGGCTTTCTTGGTCTGCTTTCCGCGTTCCTCAGTATTCAAGATGCGCTTACGGATGCGGAAAGCGACCGGGGTGACTTCCAGCAGCTCATCTTCGGCCAGATACTCAATTGCCTCGTCAATGCTCATTTCCCGCGGCGGGGTCAGGCGGATTTCTATATCCTTGTTGGATGATCGCATATTGGTCAAATGTTTCTTCTTGCACACATTGACAACCAAATCTTCGGGCCGCGGCGTTTCGCCAACAACCATGCCTTCGTACACATCCACACCTGCGCCAATGAACAAAGTTGCCCGTTCTTCAGCGTTTTTCAGTCCATAAGTGCTGGTAGTTCCGCTTTCCCACGCAACCACTGAGCTTGAAGTTCGTGAGAGGATCGGCCCCGCCAGGGGTTCGTAGCCTCGGAAAATTGAGTTCATGATCCCCATGCCGCGTGTAGCGGTCAGGAATTGGTAGCGGAAGCCCAGCAAACCGCGGGTTGGGACAATATACGTCAGGTGGACGGAATTATCCGGATTATTGACCATATCCACCATCTTCCCGCGTCGCGACCCCAGCATTTCCACTACGGTGCCCACCGTATCTGCGCTGGTTTCAATGTGAACTTCTTCGAAAGGCTCCAGCATATCCCCGTTCGGCCCGCGCTCAAAAATAGCCTCAGGCCTGGATACCTGAAACTCATATCCCTCACGGCGCATGGTCTCAATTAATATCGCCAGGTGCAGTTCACCCCGCCCTGAAACGATAAAAGTGTCGGCGCTGTCGGTTTCTTCCACGCGTAAAGCCACGTTGTTGCGCAGCTCACCAAACAAACGCTCGCGCAGCTTCCGCGACGTGCCCCATTTTCCCTCTCTCCCCGTGAATGGTGAGGTGTTCACCCCAAAAGTCATTCGCACGGTGGGCGCCTCAACTGTGATTGGCGGCAGCGCCATGGGTTGATCGGCATCCGCCAGAGTCTCCCCAATTTCTACCCGCTCCAATCCGGAAATGGCAATAATGTCGCCTGCCTCAGCGCTTTCAACCTCAACTTTTCCCAGACCCTGAAATTGGTACAGATACTGAGCTTTTTCATAGAGGGTTTGGCCGTCGTGCAGAATGCGGGCCAGGCGCTGCCCCACCGTAATTTTTCCCGAATGAATCCGCCCAATTGCCGTACCACCCCGGTAGTCATCATAACTAAGGCTGGTCACCAACATCCGGAAGGGTTCATCCATTTCAATCCGCGGAGCAGGGATATGTTTTAAAATCGCTGAGAACAAGGGCTGTAAGTTTGGGGATAGTTCGTGACTGGTGCCGGCTTCTGCGGTGATTCCGTTGGCATAAATGATCGGAAAATCAGCCTGCTCTTCATTTGCACCCAGTTCAACAAATAAATCGAAGGTGGCGTCAAGAGTCCGGTCCGGCTCTGCATCTTTTCGGTCCATCTTGTTGATCACAACCACGGCGCGCAGCCCCATTTCAAGCGCCTTTTTCAGCACAAAACGTGTTTGCGGCATAGGCCCTTCAGCGGCGTCTACTAACAGCAGCACCCCATCGACCATATTCAAAACACGTTCCACTTCTCCGCCAAAATCCGCGTGTCCAGGCGTATCCACAATGTTGATTTTGACAATTTCCCCAGTTTCTGGATCTGGGATGGTGATTGCGGTATTCTTTGCTAAAATGGTGATGCCGCGTTCACGTTCCAGGTCATTAGAGTCCATCACACGTTCAATCACATGTTGATTTTCTCGGAACACTTTAGCCTGGCGCAGCATTCCATCCACTAGCGTAGTTTTGCCATGGTCAACATGGGCAACAATTGCGATATTGCGTAAATCTTTTCGCTGACTTTGCATAGATCAACCTTTTATAATGTGCATAAACACAATCAAAGCCGCCCATCGTTGGACGGCGTGCAACATTGAATGATACCAAACTACACCATGTTTGGGAAGGGCCGGATGTTGGCCTGATTTTTGCCAAAGGAGATTTCATAATGACAAGACCAAAAATTGGCCTGGCCCTGAGCGGAGGCGGCGCGCGTGGGTTGGCGCATATTGGGGTGCTGAAAATTCTTACCAGCGCGGGTATCCCGATTGATTGCATCTCCGGGACAAGCATGGGCGGCTTGATTGCCGCAGCTTATGCTTCAGGTATTTCAGTTGATGTGTTGGAAGAAGAGGCCCGCCGCATTACACGGATGCGGGAAATGATCAAATTGGTGGATGTATCCAGCCCTACACGAGGAATTGTAAAAGGAAAGCAGTTTCAGGAATACCTCACGACCCTGTTTCCTCAAGAAATCTGTATTGAAGAGCTGACGACTCCTCTGGCGCTGGTAGCGACGGATTTGATCTCAGCCAGGGAAGTGACCTTATCCTCCGGCCCGCTGTTGCCCGCTGTATTGGCTACAACGGCATTTCCGGGCTTATTCCCCCCTCTAGAAATGGATGGATGCCGTCTGGTGGATGGCGGCGTCTTGAATAACTTGCCGGTGCGCCAGGTCCGCGAAATGGGCGCAGATATCATCCTTGCGGTGGATGTGCAATTTAACCCGCTGCTGGAACTGCCCTGGCAAGAGATTAATATGCGCCCTAGCTGGCCGTTCCCATTCCCGGATTTCTTTCTGGATTTCTACAGGGCTGAGTTGATGATGGTAGCCAAACTTACACAGGCGCATTTGGAACAAGTCAAGCCAGAATTTTATCTCCACCCTTCCATCCCTCAAGATATCACTATCTTCATGGGCTTTGCACGCACGGATGAAATCATCGCTTGCGGCGAGACCTCGGCTTTGGAGGTTTTGCCGTTATTGATGGAAAAGATGCGATGAAAAAAGTATGAATATATGGCTACACGCATTTAATCGAAAGAGAAGCACCGGCAAACAAATCAGGTTGCCGGTGCTTCTGCTTGTTCGGATATTTGCCTAGTCTGCTGATCCAGGCTCCCACGGGTTTACATCAGGCACCCCAGGTTTCACATACTTCCGGTTCAGCAAATAAACCACCACACCCACCACAATCGCCAGCAAAGCCAGCCAAATCGAACTAAATCCTTCTTCGAGCACCTGGCTGACGATCGCCAGAATGATGATCGAGAAAGGCAGCAGCGTCACCAAAACCAACCCAAACCAACCGCCCGGCACTCTCTGCCGCGGCACGTGCGGGTGTGAAAAGCGTAGTTTCCATAATGACAGGAACTGCAGCATCAACGCCACGACATTCAGAAAGACATCTACCACCACCAGAAAGGCAAAAGTACTCAGCGACAGCACGCTAAATACCAGGCTTGCCACCAAAATAGACACCCACGGAGTGCCAAACTTCGGATGCACCCGCACAAACCAGCGCGGCATCATCCCATCTGCCGCCATAGCAAAAGGAACCCGGCTGGCACCCAGGCTGTTCCCGATAAACAACCCAATCATCGAGAACATCGCCGAAATTGTTACAATCGTACCCAAGAAGGCTGCCAGGGCGCCGTCTTCCCCAGAAAACTTCGTCCCAATCATGTGTGCAATTTCTGGATATTCCCACCCAATCGCCGCCGTAGGATCTACACCCCAACTGGCGATTTGCTCTTCACTCACCCCATAATCCGCCAGCACCGGCCCAATGCCTTCATCCGTGGCGTATTCCTCGATGCCCCATAACTGGTACATCCCATCCGCACCTGCCCCACCAAAAAGGCCGGAAACCATGGGAATTGAGTAGGTCGCAATCGCAGCCACCAGCGTCAATGCCATCGCAATTGGATACGTTCGTTTTGGATTTACAATCTCATCTCCCGCCGAAGTCGGCAGTTCCCAGCCCATGAAATTCCACATCGCCACAAACAGCCCGACCGAAAACGCCCCAACGAAGGTCTCACCGTCAGGCAGCAGCGGAATGGCGATCGTTTCTCCGCTTTGTGCCCAATTGATAAACCCAAAAATGGACATGATCAGCAGCGGTAAAAGCATCAAAACGCCTAGCCAGTTGGTGGTCAGACCCGCCAGACGCGCGCCGCGAATTTGCAGGCCCGCAATGAGCCAGATTAATACCAGGGCGACCACCCATGAAATGATATTGCTGGAAATGAACGTGTCGCCAACCATCATGCCGTTTCGTACAACGGGGATGAAATACCCCAGGTAATACGCCGCAAGTACCGGATAGATAGCAACATCCACCCATGACACGACGATATTCATCCAGCCGGTGATGAACCCGAAGAACGGTCCAAAAGCTTGCTTCACCCAGTGGTAGTAGCCGCCCTCTGCCGGCATCATCGAACTCATTTCCCGCACCATCAGCATGTTCGGAATGCTGAAGATGAGTGGAGTGATGATCAGCAGCAGCAGCCCCATCCCCGGCCCCGACCATCCCACCATCGCTTCAGAGCCAAACGAACCGCCGCACACTGTGAAATAAATCAAGCCGAATAAAGGCAGCACGGTCAACTCCCGTTTGAGCTTCTTTCGCTCCACAGAAATCTCATGGACCGCTTGATGGTTAATCTCACTCATGTTCTTCCTCCTTGAAGCCTGCGCTGAAAAATGGGTGGAGAATTTTCTGCAAAACGGGTAAAAGAACGCCGAACAGAAACCGAATCAACCAAATATCATTAATTTTCAATAAGAGTGGGGATTATATCAGAATTAATCATATCAAAAGAGGCTGTGAACCAAAGTCCATATTGCACAAGAAAAAACCCCTGTTAAGTGCAGCCGCTGTTCAACATGCACAATTAATGTGCTTTTCGCAAGCGTAGACCCTTGATCGCCACATGCAAGTTGATCAATGCGTTGCTGTCGCTGAGGTCAACCTCCCATAAGTCTTCTATTTTTAATAAACGTTGTCGTAAGGTGTTGCGGTGCACAAATAACTTTTTCGCCGCGATTTGCGCATTCGCTAGTTCATCCGTATATACTTCCAGGGTCAACAAGAAATCTGTACCGCGCTCCTCGTCATACTTGGCAATTTGCTCCACAACCTTTTCAAAGAAACTGGCTTTGCGGAGGTCTTCGGGGATCACGGTCTGCCATTGCAAATATCCTAGCCGATCAAACTCCCAAATACGGCGGCCAGAGGCACATAATACCCTGCCAATATGTAAGGCTTCGGAGGCTTCCTGATAACAGGCTCGTACAGCGGCTGGTTGGCGTACTGTTCCGCTTAACCCAGCTAGCAGTTCAGCGCCGTGCAGAGATCCGCTTGCAACGATTTTCTCAACAACCTCACGCCCAATGCCGTTATGCAGGTCTCCCATCAAAACCACAATTTTCCGTCCCCACTCAACAACGGTCCCTTGAATGTTTTCCATTCGCAGGGTCTGCTCAATCACTGGCACCAGCAAATCCAGCCGTTTGGGGGGTGAGCTGATTTCCTCAAATGCAGCCACCTGGTAATCGCCCTTCAACCCCAATTTTCCCAAAGTGTCTGTCAGATCGTAAACATTCTTGGATAAACTTGGGTCAATCAAACTCCCCAATATTTGCATTTTCCCACGCTGCTCAGCCTCATATACTGCGTGTTCCCGAGACATCACCAGCGCCGCCACAGCCGCCCCCCGCTCAATAGCGAGGAAATCAATGGGAGAGAGCGAATCAGCCTCAGCAATGATCCAAATATAGCCGTACAATTGTGACCCAACCAGGATTGGTGAAACCAATCGCTCCAGCGTCATACCAATTCGCGGGGCAGGCGCCACATATTTTGGGCGCGGATCATTTTGCAGATCTTGAAACAATCGGATTGAGCGAAAGTATTGAATGCCCTCACTGGGAGTTCGCTTCTCGGCCACACTACGATCTCGCAGTTCATCCGTGACTTCACAATAGGCAGAGGCCAACAAATTTAAAGCATCGTCCTCAATCGTGACCGATCGTTGAAGAAGCGCCGCCAATTTTGCAGCCAGATCATCCAGACCGCCCCCATCCACTACTAGCTGCGTCAGCACCGTGTGAATGGTCAGGGACCGTTCCGTCAGCGCATGCTGTTCCTTCAGTAAAAATTCGTGGATAGCGTGAGTCACCTCCACAAAAGGCACATCCCACGGAAGTGTCAAAATGGGGAAGTCCAGCTGGTTCGCTGCCGCCACCATTGCTGCCGGAATTTGCAGCACATACCGCCCCACCGCCACCACCATCCCCGCCAGACCCTTCGACTGTAAATTAGCCACCAACTCCTGCGAGGACTCAGGGTGATCCTTAATCGCAAACGCTGTCGTTAACAGTAAATCGCCCTCTCTCACCCAGGGCAAGATATCTGGATTGTCAACAATATGCGTCCAACGAATTTCTCGACCCAATCCGCCTTGGCCAGCGATAACGCTCGCGGTGGAAAATATCGGCAGCGTATCTAAAGCAGTTTGAAGGGTTAAAGGCATATGGTTTCTTTAGTAGAACATGGGGAATGGATATTGCAAAATTCTAGCATATAATTTTCTTACGCAATTAAATTCTGGAGGCGCAATTCGTATGATCCACCTTGGGCAGTGGCAGAATCAAAAAATCACCCTCAGCCGGAAGAGCAATAGCCTCACCCTGAGCTGTGAAACCAAAACAGATGCTGCTGTTTTCTCCTGGGATCTGGCAGGTCGACTGTGGACAGCGATGATGAATAACGTCTCCTACCGTCGCGGTCTCGACGGGAAGGTCATCGCGAAATGGATCTCCCCCACTCAAGAGCGCGGTCGTCGCTGGTGTTCGGCCGAAGAATCGCAGCAATTAATTGGCTATGCGCAGTCTTTTGTCTCCGATCTCTTAATCGCCTTGCAAAATGGCACAGCGGAGGTTCAGCCTCCCGCAAATGCAGATCTCATCACCGCCCTCGAATCCGCAGCGAACTTTACCTGGGTGCAGTCTCTTTCCGATGCCGCTCAATACGCCCAGGTCTATAAACCCGTGGGAATTTTGCCCCCCGATCAGTACATGGCTGTTGTCCTGCAAGCCGCCGAAGGTTGCTCCTTTAATACCTGCACCTTTTGTGATTTTTATAAATCCCGTCCCTTTCACATCAAAACTCCGCAGGAATTTTCTGTCCACTCCCTGGCCGTCCGCGATTATTTGGGAAAGGGTCTATCCCTGCGCCGTACGATTTTTCTAGGCGATGCAAATGCCCTGGTCATTCCTATGAAGCGCTTGGTTCCCCTTCTGGAAATCACCCACAATACGTTTTCCGTCGAAAAACTCGGCGGAATTTTCGCATTCCTTGACGGCTTCAGCGGTGAAAAGAAAACCGCCGCCGATTACCACACCCTGGCCCAAATGCAGTTAAAACGGGTTTACATCGGCGTGGAGACTGGTAGCGATGAGCTTCTACGTTCGCTCAAGAAGTCCGGAAGTGCCGCGGACGCTGTGCAAACCGTTGCTCTGCTTAAAAAGGCGGGGATTTCCGTTGGTGTCATCTTTCTTCTGGGCGTCGGAGGCAAGAAATATGCCGCTCAGCATGTACGCGAGACCATTCGCATCCTCAACGCAATGCAGCTCGACCTCGAAGACATCATCTATTTTTCGGAGCTGGTCGAACATGAGAGCATGGAATACACTCGATCGGCTTATGCACACGAATACGGCCCGCTCAATGCTGCCGAGCGAGCCGCTCAGGCGGAAGAAATCAACGCGTCCCTGCGCTTCTCAGAATCCAGCGGCGTTCCCCACATCAGCCGTTATGACATCCGCGAATTTGTCTATTGAACTTCCTGCTGTTCCCGAACGGTATAGATCAACGGCAAACTAAACACGGTCACCAGCATCTTTATCAGAATATTCGCTCCTACAATCGCAAAAACGATTTCCGTGGGCATGGTTCCATAGAAAGCCAGAAAACTAAACACGAATGAATCCACGGGCACGCTCAGGCTGTTGGAAACCAACACACGCGCCCACTGATATTTGCGGGTGACTTTTTCCACGATCAACCGGTAGATTTCTGTATCCAGGAGTTCGGAAATCACCTCAGCCACAATGCTGGCTGCAGTGATTCTCCAAACGGGCGCCAACACGCTCCCCCATAGCGCACTGCTGCCTGCTGCTTCATCCGGGGTCAAAGTGGAAACAAACCAGAAGTATCCCGCCATCAAAACGTTAATCCCTGCCCCCGCCAGGATTAACACCCTCACCCCCTTAACGCCCAGAGTCTTATGGGCCAGATCGCGTAGGGTGAATGTGATGGGGTATATAAATGTGCCAGCATCAAAAGACAATCCAGCAAATCGGACAATCTGCAGGCTGCCAATATCCGAAAGCATCTGCGCCGCAATATATAAAATGCTCACCAACAACTGAGAAATCAACCTGTCCTCCGCAAGCAAGATCAAAATAAAAGCCCAGCGATTATAAACGAATTTGAATAACCGTGCGGAATCTCCTCTTTTTCATGACATTTATAACTTGGAAGCGGCTCTCAGATTTTGTATAATTATGTCGTAATCGGTATTTATTTGTTCCGTTTCGGAACTTCAAAGCGAGGTAAGATGCACACAAACTTCCTGGATACGCTCGATTACCAAATCATCACCGAATTACAGAAAAACGCTCGTATAGCTTCTTCAGAAATCGCTCGCCTTTTGGGGGCCAATGAACGCACCATCCGCAAGCGCATTGACCGCCTGGTAGATCTCGGCGCTGTCCGCCTGACCGCAGTGGTCAACCCGGCTTATTTCAATTATGCCACCGCCGCGGACATATTCATCGAAGCCGATCCCCAACTTGAAGAAGATATCATCGCCCGATTGCTTGCCATGCAGGAAATCAGTTATCTGGCTTTAGGCCAAGGCACCAAAGAAATCTCCATTGAAGCCCGCTTCAAAGATAACGGTGCGCTTCGAGATTTCATCCGCGCAGTTCTCCCATCTATCCCTGGGATCAAAGTTACCGGATATGCCCTTGTCCCTCGAATTTTGAGAAATATTGATGAATGGATGCCCAAACAAGAAGACTTTGGCTCCTTCTCAAATCCATAATCCCCCTCCTGAAAGGAATTTGTGTATGAAACCGCTTCGCCACTTTATTGACACTCAAGATTTCACCAAAGCCGAACTTTTGGATTTAATGAGCCTGATCCTTCAGATCAAAGAGGCTGACAAACAAGGAGCCACACCCAAATTGCTTCAAGATTGCTCGCTGGCGATGATCTTTGAAGAGCCTTCCACCCGCACCCGCATTTCCTTTGAAGTGGGCATTTCTGAACTTGGCGGCCATGCCCTCTATCTCAAGCCCGGCGAAATTCACTTGGGCGCGCGCGAATCCATTTACGACACCGCCCAGGTAATCTCGCGTATGGTGGATGTCATCATGATCCGCGCCCTCAAGCATGAAACCGTCACCAGTTTTGCTGCCGGAGCCACAGTTCCTGTCATCAATGGGCTGACCAACTACAACCACCCCACCCAGGTCGTTTGTGATGTAGTGACCATGATGGAGCACATGCCCGCAGGCAAAAAGCTCGAAGACCTCAATGTCACTTTTATCGGGGATGCCACAAACGTACTCAGCTCCCTCATGCACATCTGCACACAGTTGGGCATGAACTTCACCCACGCCGCCCCCAAGAAATATCAGCCCCCCCAGGCCTGGATGGACATCGCCAACGCCAACTGCGCTGCCTCCGGTGGAAGTGTGCGCGTGACCGAAGATGTCGTCGAAGCTGTTCGCAACGCCGATTTCATCTACACCGATCTCTGGTGGTGGGTGGATCAAGAAGATCAGATCCCCGAGCGCCGCGCCGCTTTCATGCCTACTTACCAGGTCACCATGGACCTGCTCAAGAAAGCCCCCGCCCATTGTAAATTTATGCACTGCCTGCCCGCTTCTCGCGGTGTCGAAGTCACCGATGAAGTCATGGATTGCCCCCAGTCCATCATCTACGATCAATCCGAAAACCGCCTGCATACCGAAAAAGGGTTGATGGTTTGGTTGGTATACCCCCGCCTAAAGAAGCCTTCCGAAGCCTTGCGCAGCTACCACGCCGGAAAAATCGAAGGGTTCATCGATCAGAAATTCATGAACGGAGCCTAAACAATGACCACAGCTGTAAAACCACAATCGAGCCCGAAAGGGTTCAAAAAAGTCCTCCGCGGGTTGGACATGACCCTTTTCACTGTCAGCGCCATCCTCGTCATCGAAACAGTCGCCCCCTCAGCCGCCATCGGCCCGTCGGCCATTTCCTGGTGGATCATCACCCTGCTCCTGTTCTTCATCCCCTACGGGCTCATCACTGCCGAGTTAGGCACCACCTATCCCGAAGAAGGCGGTCTGTACGTGTGGATCAAGCAGGCCTTCGGCGAAAAGTGGGCTGCCCGCACCACCTGGCTCTATTGGATTAATGTCGCCCTGTGGATGCCGTCAGTATATATCGCCTTCGCGGGCATCTTTTCTCAGCTGTTTGCCCCCGACCTCAGCCTATGGGGACAGATCCTCATTGGTGTCATCGCCACATGGGTAACCGTCGGCTTTGGCATTATCTCCTTGGATGCTGGCAAATGGATTCCCAATATCGGCGCCTTCCTGAAAGGTCTGATCATGGTCGTCATTGGGGTTGGCGCTTTCGTGTTTGCCTCGCGCAACGGCATTGCTAATGATCTTTCCTTTCAAAGCATCCTCCCCAAATGGGACGCGGGGTTAGCTTTCCTCCCCGTCATCGTGTATAACTTCATGGGGTTCGAATTGATGTCCGGGGCCGCTGAAGAAATGCACAACCCTGGCAAAGACATACCCCGGGCCATCATCATCTCCGGTGCGCTGATTGCCCTATTCTACATCCTGGGGACCCTGGGCATGCTCATGGCCCTTCCGCTGGATCAGCTTGGGCTGGTTGAGGGCATCATCGATACCCTCACCATCATCTTTGGCCAATCTGCCGCAGGCACCGCCATTGTCACCGTCCTGGGCATCGGCGCGCTCTTCACGCTGCTGGCCAATATGGTCACCTGGACCATTGGCGCCAACCGCACCGCCGCCGAAGCCGCCCGCGAAGGCGAATTGCCTGCCATTTTTGGGCGGCTCCATCCTGTCAATAAAACCCCTGTCAGTGCCTTCATCCTCACCGGCGCCGTTTCCACCCTGGTGATCGTCCTTTACGGTTTTATGGCCGGCAGCGCCGAAGACCTGTTCTGGACCCTGTTCGCATTCTCCTCGATGGTCTTCCTCATGCCCTACCTGGGGCTGTTCCCCGCCTTCTTGAAACTGCGTAAGACGGACGCCAACCGCGAACGGCCTTACCGCGTTCCAGTGAACAATGGTGTCGCGCGGATCGTCGCCGTGATCTGCGAGCTTTTCATCATCCAGGCGATCGTCTTCTTTATCTGGGTTCCGGGCGAGCCGATTGACTGGGCTTATGCTGCCCCCATCCTGATCGGCGTAGCTGTCACCCTTCTGCTCGGCGAACTCCTTCTCTTTCTCGCCGCACGCAGGAAAGTCCAGGCATAGCCATGTCTGCAACGCTTTCAAGCACGCCCCGCCAGGACGGCTTTCGTATGCCCGGTGAATTCGAGCCTCACGCCGGCACTTGGATGCTGTGGCCAGAACGCCCCGACAACTGGCGCCTGGGAGCAAAGCCCGCCCAAAAGACGTTTGCCCAGGTCGCCGCAGCCATTGCGCAGTTCGAGCCGCTCACCATAGGGGTATCCAACGCCCAGTACCTCAACGCGCGCAGCCTGTTACCCCCCACCGTTCGGGTGGTGGAACTTTCTTACGACGATTCCTGGATGCGCGACTGCGGCCCCACTTTTGTCAAAAACGACCAGGGTCTCGTCCGCGTTGTGGACTGGGAATTCAATGCCTGGGGCGGCCTTACAGGCGGTTTATACTTCCCCTGGGACAACGACAACAAGGTTGCTCGCAAAGTGGCCGAATTAGAACGCGTAGACCGCTACAAAGCCCCTCTGGTGTTGGAAGGCGGCTCCATCCATGTCGACGGACAAGGCACCCTGCTCACCACCGAAGAATGTCTGCTGAACCCCAACCGCAATCCGGAACTTTCAAAAGGCGAGATCGAGTCCTACCTGCAAGACTACCTCAATATTCAAAAGATCATCTGGCTGGGTCAAGGCATCTTCAACGATGAAACCAACGGGCATGTAGACAATATCGCCTGCTTCGTGCGCCCAGGGGTCATCGCTCTGGCCTGGACCGATGACAAGCAGGATCCTCAGTACGAGATATCCGCTGACGCTTACGAACGGCTGCGCCGAACCACTGACGCGCGCGGTCGCGCCCTGGAAGTGCATAAAATTCACGTTCCCAACCCAATCTTCATCACAGAAGAGGAAAGCCAGGGCGTGGATTCAGCCGAGGGCACCCTCCCCCGCAACCCAGGTGACCGTCTGGCGGGCTCGTACGTCAATTATTACTGCTGCAACGGCGCCGTCATCGTGCCAACATTTAACGATCCTCATGATGCTTTAGCTCTACAAGAATTGCAAGTACTCTACCCGGATCGCACCATTGTCCCCATTCCTGCTCGGGAAATTCTGTTAGGCGGCGGCAATATTCACTGCATCACCCAGCAGCAGCCCCAACCGTAATCCGATGTTTTGATCAAAAAAGGCAGGCCGCGGTTATTTCCCGGCCTGCCTTTTTCATTCGCCAATTACGTCTGACTAAACCGTTCGCTCACGCAATGCCGAGCTCAAGTAATCCATAGAAGCCACCACCAGGGCAATCGCCAACATCTGCGCGCTCGCCGCACGGTAGTTCAACAGGTTAATGTTCTGGATTAGCAGGAAGCCAATACCACCGCCGCCCGCAAAGCCGATGATCGTAGACATACGTACGTTGATATCCCAGCGGTACATCGTGAACGAAATGTACGGCGGAATGATCTGCGGGATCACCGCATAGATGATCGTCTGCAGCCGGTTTGCGCCCGTAGCTGTGACGGCCTCTAATGGGCCGACCAAAATGCTCTCCACCTGCTCCGAGTACAGTTTGGCCAAAGCCGCAACCGTATGGAGAGAAAGCGCCAAAACGCCCGCGAAAGGACCAATCCCAACCCAAACCACGAAAACGATCACCATGATCAGCGCTTCGATCGAACGCAAAGCGTTGAAGATCGTCCGCGCCAGGTTGTAAATCACCATCCCAATCGGGAATGGATCACGCGGCTTCATCCGCACACCCAGGAACAGTCCGCCCAGTGCGCCCAGCACCCCCGGCCAATAGTAAATCAATTCCGGCTTGTTAAACTGGTACAGCCAGTTGATCCCCATCATGATCAGAATGAAAATCGCCGCTCCAGAAATTATAGCGAGCGCGATCATTACAATTTTTGCTGTTCTAGCCTGAACCCCGCGCACAAGGAATTTGCCCAGCCGCCCCGCCAGGCCGCTCAACACCCCGGCTCCCACAAAAGCTGTGATCACAGCCAGCGCCATGCCCAGAATATCGCCCAGATCTGCCAGGAAGGTTCCCAAGAAACCCGCGGCCCCCAACGCGATTTCCAAGGCATCCCCAATGCGCATCGCCAGCGCCGAGAGCATGTACAGGCTAAAGATGGCCACAAACACCACCGCGGCCAGCCCCAGGATGCGAATCACCCGCGTCTGCAAAGTTGGCGTGGTCAACTCTTCCTGCGGCAAGGCCCACCGCAGGCCAAAGTAAGCGATGACAGGCCCCAGGATCACGGTTAACAGCATAATCACGATGCTGTCAATCCCCTGGCTCAGTCCGCCAATCCAACCAGCGAGTCTGCCGCCCAGATACAGCCCAATCGGGATCGCCAGCAAATTCAACGCCACAACCGTCAATGGGCTGTTGACATCCTTCATCAAGTTCCGCGCCGCAAAAAAGCTCAAAGGAACCGCGAAAAGCAAACCAATCGTGGTCGCTAACAAGGCCAGGAAAACCGTCTCAACAATTTTATCCCACGTATCAACCGCTGTTTGTGAAATTTTCGGCCCCCCAACCTGCTTGCGGGTGATCGCGCGAACATATTGATTTTCATCTGATTCGCGTTTGGGGACTTTAGCCTCAATTTCAAACGTGCCGTCCGCGCCCACTTGAATATTCCCCATCCGCAGGCTCACCTCGCTGGGAGGGATAAAACTCAATGGGCCAGTCGTTCCCGGGTTAAAATTGAAGCCCTTCACCACCACGGTTCCGCCAGGTTCAACACAAGCCGGTGTGACGATCATATAGGGTTCATCAGTGTTCGGCGCAGGAGCCTCATACCCACCCGCCGGGCAGGGAACATGAACGGGGGCGTTCACCACATATTCTTCTTGATCATAGGTCACAAGGTCTGGACGTGCCAATGCGCGCAAGATGCGTACCAACTGTTCCTGACGGCGCGGTGAACGGGTTTCGTCGAGGTTCACTTTTGTGACTTTGAACCCATACGCGTAAATCACCAATGCAATCAGCACTGCAACCCCAAGAAGGGCACTTTTCCCAATTTGTCTAAGGTTCTTCACGTTCGCACCCTCTTAGCCTACGCGTTCCGCGTCGCGTCCGTAAATTTCTTTGAATTTTTCGTCGTTAATCTCCTGAGGGAGACCATCAAAAACCAGCTGCCCCTGGTTCAAAGCAATCACACGGTCAGCATACCGGTGCACCAAATCCAAGAAATGCAGGCTGCACAGCACCGTTACCCCATCTTCCTTGTTGATTTTTTCCAGATACTGCATAATGCTGTGCGCTAACACCGGATCCAGGCTGGCCACCGGCTCATCTGCCAGCACCAAATGCGGCTCCTGCATCATCGCCCGTGCAATGCCAACCCGCTGTTGTTGGCCTCCTGAAAGTTCGTCTGCCCGATATTTTGCCTTATCAGCAATTCCCACCCGATCCAGCTCGCGCATCGCCTTTTCCAAATCCGACGCAGGGAAGCGGTTGAACAGACTCCAAACCGGGTTCACATAACCCAACCGCCCTGCCAAAACATTCGTCAACACAGAGGAGCGCTGGACCAAATTAAAATGTTGGAAAACCATTCCGATTTTCCGGCGAATATGCCGAAGTTCGTCTTCAGACGCTGCGGTCACATCTTCGCCGTCAAAAATGATCTTCCCTTCGGTAGGCTCAATTAACCGGTTAATGCACCGCAGCAGGGTGGACTTACCGGATCCGCTCAATCCAATTACGGCCAGGAACTGTCCCTTTGGCACTTCAAAACTAACGTTTTCAAGCGCCTGGACGCCGCCATCATATACTTTTTTTAGTTTCGAGACTTTTAACATGATCTTCTGGGGTGTCGCCTGGGTAATGTTATGAAAGCCAATTGCTCGGCTGGGGATTCTCGCCTGGAAAAAATGATTTCAGATAAATAACAGGAATCCCGGGCAGATTTTCATCTGCCCGGGGAATGTACATCAAAACAACTTACTTACCCAAATCTTCCAACTTCACGCCAGCAGCTTCCACCATCTTGCGGACGAAGTCATATTCCGCATCTTCGGCGGGGTTCAAACCAGACCAGCCGTAGAAATCTTTGTTTCCGATTGAGTTATTCCACTCTTCGGTCTTCGCAAATTCCACCAGAGCGGCTTCGATCTTCGCGCGAATTTCCGCAGGGAATTCGGGGCTGAAGGAAAGCGTGTCATTGGGGATCGCGGGGGAAATGGCCAGAATGCGCACCTTCTGCACAACATCCGGAGCTTCCTCGCGGATGTTACCGCGGGCATCATTCACCACCCAGCCGTCGCAGACAATGCTTTTCTTATCTTCGGTCAGCGCGCAGCTCTCGATCTTGTCAGCCGGGATTTCAGGATCATCGCCAACTTTCCAGGGCTCTTCGCCTTCGGGCTTGGTGGCCGGGCTGAAGAAGGTGGTCGCGAAGTCAACTTCGCCGTTGTACACGGCTTTGACCGCCTGAGGGTGTCCGCCAGTCTCAACCGATTCGCCCGGGGTGATGCCCATATCCTGGAACATCGCCAAGGGAACCATATAACCGGAGGTGGAACCGGGGTCTGTATAACCCCACTTCTTGCCGTTCAGGTCTTTGAGCTCTTTGATGTCGCTGTCACGGGCGACCAGAATTTGCGCCCAGTAAACATCAAAACCGCGGCGTACGGCTTTGAAGGAGACATCCACGCCGCAAAGTTCGCTCGCGAAAACATAACCCAACGCAGGGATGAAGCCGATCGTGTCCTTCGGTGAAGCGCACATTTCTTCGATGGTCGCGGCATACGAGGTCGGCACGGTCACTTCAAAGGTCATGCCGGTCGCTTTGTTCAGCGCATCGGCCATCACCTGACCGCCGCTCACGATCACCTGAGCGTCCACGGAGGGGACGAACAAAACTTTGATCGGGTGTTCCGGCGAGCCCACTTCCGGTTCCGGCACAGCGGTCGGTTCGGCGGGCGGTTCGGTCGGCTTCGGAGCTTCAGTCGGGGCCTCAACAGGCGCCGCAGGTTCCGGAGTCGGGGTTGCAGCCGGCTGGCAGGCGCTCAAAACAAAAGCAAAAATGAGCGTAACAGCAAGCAGCAGGTAAGGGAAACGGCTTTTCTGATGCATTTTCTTCTCCTTGTCTAGGTTTTGGGTGAATGCCACCCACGTCTACCCGATCATACTCCCCTGTTGCAAATAGACTAGCCACCTGACACTTTAACAAAAGAATAGTTGATCGGCACCAGATCTCCACTAAAATAGGTTTTCCGGAAGCATTTTAGAAACGGAGTAAACCAATGCCGACCGACCTCCTTTATCATAACTGGT
>NZ_LGCM01000020.1 GCF_001306035.1 Levilinea saccharolytica | reverse complement strand
TCGCGGTCGGGGTCATAGGAAATGACCACCTGTTTCTTCTTTTTCTTCTTAGAACCCTTCTTATCCTTTTTGTCGCCGCTCGCGTCGTCCTCTTCTTCTTCTTCGAGGATGGCCGGTTCGACCAAAGGTTTGAGGGCAAAGAGTTCGTTGAAGGATACTTCCGCTTCTTCTTCCCCTTCGGGTTCAGCCGCCGCGGGCGCGGTGACTTCCACTTCGGGCGCGGCAGCTTCTTCTTCTACCGTTTCGACAACCCCTTCGATCTCCGCTTCAATGGGGGCAGAAACCGGGGCCGGGGCCTCCATTTCCACCACCGGCGCGGCGGGCTGTTCTTCCACAGCGGGGGCAGCCGTCAGCGAGTCCATCAGGGCGTTGAGCTGCGCGATGGACTTGGCGCCCACACCCGGCATACGCAGGACGTTATCGGGGTTGACTTTCAGTTCCAGGGCCAGATCGCCCACGGTGGTGTAACCGGCTTCCTGGAGCAAATTGACCAGGTGTTCGGCCAGACCGCTGTCCAGCAGGTTCTGCTGGAAGGCTTCTTCGGGGATGGCAGCGCGGGCTTCGTCCAATACGGCGGGTTCCACCGCGGGTTTGACCGGCTGACGCGCCTGGATGGAGCGCTTTTCCACGCGGTCCACGAAGGCGGCCATCTGGTCGTATTCTTCGGGGGTCAGCGGGCGGCCTTCGGCCTTCTTGGCCAAGGAGGCCGAGATGTCATCCAGGATGGATTGTTCGGCCAGGGCGATTTCAGCCAGCTCGGCTTCGTTCTGCAGACGGTAGAGCGTGTCGCCGGCGGCTTCGCTGAGGGACTTGATGTCAATGCGCCAGCCGGTGAGCTTGGCAGCCAGACGCGCGTTTTGACCGTCGCGGCCGATGGCCAGGCTGAGCTGATCTTCGGGAACCACCACGGTGGCGGTTTTGCCGTTGGCCGAGCGTTCGTTCAGGTACACGCCCACCACGCGCGCGGGGGAGATGGCCTTGGCGATGAAGACCGCGGCGTCGGGGTTCCATTCGATCACGTCAATTTTTTCGTCGTGCAGCTCGCGCACGATGGCTTGAATGCGCACGCCGCGGATGCCCACGCAGGCGCCTACCGGGTCTATGCCCGATTGGGTGGCAGAGACGGCCACTTTGGCGCGCTCGCCGGGTTCGCGGGCGATGGAGCGAATTTCCACGATGCCGTGGTAGATTTCGGGGACTTCATTTTCCAGCAGCCGGCGCAGGAAATCGCGGTGGGTGCGGGAGAGGATGATTTGCGGGCCGCGGGGGTTGTCTTTCACCTCGGCGATGAGGGCGCGCACGCGGTCGTGAATGCGGAAGCGCTCGCCGTTGATGAGGTCTTTGCGCGACATCATGCCTTCGGCGCGCATATCCATACCAATGGTGAGCCCCTGGGCATTGACGGCCTGCACCACGCCGGAGACGATTTCTCCCAATTGCTTTTGGAAGTAATCGAACTGCATCTGGCGCTCGGCGTCGCGGATGCGCTGTTGGATGACCTGCCGGGCGGTCTGAGCCGCCACGCGGCCAAAGTCGCGCGGGGTGCTTTCGACGATGACCATTTCGCCCAGTTCCGCTTCGGGGTTGACCTGGCGAGCTTCGGAGAGGGTCACTTCGGTGCGGGCGTCCTCCACCGTTTCGACAACCTCTTTTTCGGCCATGATGGTGACTTTGCCCGTATCCGGGTTGATTTTGGCCTCGACATGCTGCGCGCTGGAAGCGTTGACCGCCCGCCGGTACGCAGAGACCATCGCAGACTCAATAGCCTGAAGGATGATTTCCTTCGGCAGCTGCTTTTCTTCCAACACTTCATTGAACGCCAGGATAAATTCGTTCTTCATCCTACCTTACTCCAGCCTTTTCCGAACCTTGTCTGACATACAAAGAAAAGTGGGGGTCGCCCACTTTTCGTTGCGCTCTATGACGTTAACTACTCAGTGACCTTATTTTAACATACCTTTCAAGAGATAGCAAGTGATCGTCAGCCTTCGAACGGCCTGGGCGGGGCAGCTTTGATATAATCAACCCCAGCACGTACTCATTTTCGCTTGGACGGAGCCGACATGACAGCAGAATCCTTCTTGTGGTGGCGGGATGGCGTGATTTATCAAATTTACCCGCGGTCGTTTGCCAGCAGCAGCGGCAGCGGGGTGGGAGATTTGCAGGGCATCCGCAGCAAACTGCCCTATTTGCAGGATCTGGGGGTGGACGCCATCTGGTTGTCGCCCATCTACCCGTCGCCCAACGTGGATTTTGGCTATGACGTGAGCAACTATGTGGATATTCACCCCGATTTTGGCAGCCTGGCGGATTTTGACGCGCTGACCGCCGACGCCCACGCACGCGGCATCCGCATTGTGCTGGACCTGGTGCTGAACCACACCAGCGACCAGCACCCCTGGTTTCAGCAGGCGCGCCAGGGGCGCGACAACCCCTACCGCGATTATTACCTGTGGCGCGATCCGCGCCCCGGCGGCGGGCCGCCCAACAACTGGCAGGCGGTGTTTGGCGGCAGCGCCTGGGAATGGGATGAGGCCAGCGGGCAGTACTATTACCACATGTTTTACAAGCAGCAGCCGGATGTGAACTGGCGCAACCCGGCGGTGCGCCAGGCCATGCTGGATGTGTTCCGCTTTTGGCTGGAGCGCGGGGTGGACGGCTTCCGGCTGGATGTGTTTAACCTGTACTTTAAGCACGCCGACCTGCCCGATAACCCGCCCAAGCTGGGGCTGCGCGGTTACGACCGCCAACAGCATCTCTACGACAACAACCAGCCGGAGATGATGGGGCTGCTGGAAGAGATCCGCGCACTGCTGGACCAATACCCGGAGCGCTACGTGGTGGGCGAGACCTTTGATTCGCCCGCGGAGATGGCGGCGCAGTACTGCGCGCCGGGGCGGCTGCACGCGGCCTTTAACTTCAAAATGCTGACCCAGGGCTGGCGGCCGGGCGGCTATCTGCGCGCGGTGCAGGAATGGGAGCATGTGCTGTCGCCGGAAAGCTGGCCCAATTATGTGCTGAACAATCACGATGTGCGCCGCTCGGCCAGCCGTTTTGGGCGCGGGGAGAACGATGAGCGCCTGAAGGTGGCGGCGGCCATGCTGCTCAGTTTGCGCGGCACGCCTTTCCTGTATTACGGCGAGGAAATCGGCATGCGCGATATTTCGCTGCGGCGCAGTGAGATTTTGGACCCGATTGGCAAGCGCTACTGGCCCTTCCATAAGGGCCGCGACGGCTGCCGCGCGCCCATGCAGTGGGACGCGAGCGAGAACGCCGGTTTTGGGGCGGGTCAGCCCTGGCTGCCGCCGCACCCAGACTACACGTTTCGCAACGCCGCGGCCCAGGCCGAGGACCCCGATTCGCTGCTGAACTTCTACAAGCGGCTGCTGGCCCTGCGGCGCGAGCACGCCGCCCTGCGCCAGGGGCTGTTTCAGCCGCTCAGCTACGAGCCGCGCGCGGTTCTGGGGTATTTAAGGCAGACTCAGACCGAAACCCTGCTGGTGGCGCTGAATTTCCGGCGCTGGCCGGCGCGCCTGGTGTTGGGCGGGCGCTTGGCCGGGAAACGCTGGCGGCTGCTGCTTTCCAACAAGCGCAGTGAAGCCCCCGTGCCGCAGGATGGGGTCATCGCTCTGGCAGGCGAAGAGGCGCTGATCCTGAAGATGCTTTAGTCGTCTTCTTCGGCGGCCTGGCCGATGGGGTCGGGGAAGGATACGCCGATCTCGGCCGCGGAAGTGCGCAGCCCTTCGGCCACGTTGGCCAGCAGGGGCACGCCCTCATTTTGATAGCGCTCGGCGCGCTCGAACTCTTTTTCGCCGTGAATGTAGATGCGTTCCTGCCCGGCGGCTTTGGGGGCGTCTTTCAATTCGCTCAGCATGGCGTCCATGTCGGCTTTAAATTCGTCCAGGGGGCGGAAGGCGTCCACGCGCATGGCGGCAAAGAAGTGGCCCACGTCGGCGTTGGGGCGAGCGCTGGAGGGGTGGCCGACATGCGCCAGGAAGGCCGCGCCGGAAAGCACGCCGGAGAAGATATCCACCCACAGCGACAGGCCGTAGCCTTTATAGCCGCGCATGATATCCACGCCGCCCAGGGGCATGAGCGCGCCGCCTTGCAGCACTTCGGCGGGGGTGGTGGTGACTTCGCCGCGCGGGTTGATGCCCCAGCCTGGGGGCATGCTTTTCCCAGCTTTGTCGTAGACGGTGACGCGCCCGATGGGCACGATGCTGGTGGCCATATCCAGCACGTAGGGGCGCTGCTGCCCGGCGGGCACGGCCACGGCGATGGGGTTGGTGCCCAGCACGGCGGTGCGGCCGTAGGTGGGGGCTACCAGGGGCTGCGAATTGGTGAAGCTGATGCCGATCATGTCGTGGGGCAGGGCCATCATGGCGTAGTAGCCGGCGATGCCGTAATGGTTGGAGTTGTGCACGCTGACCATGGCGATGCCCATGTCGCGGGCCTTTTCGATGCAGCGCTGCATGGCGTGGTAGCTGACCACCTGGCCCAGGCCGTTGCCGCCGTCAAAGTTGAGGGTGGTGGGGGTTTCGTGGGTCAGGCGGTAGGGGGTGAGGGGGTCCATCTTGCCGCTGCGCAGGCGCGAGCCGTAATAGGTGTACAGGCGGATGATGCCGTGCGAATCGACCCCGCGCAGGTCGGCGGAGAGGAGCACATCCGCGGTGACGGCGGCGTCGGCGGCGGGCACATTCAGGGCGGTGAAGTAGCGGATCATGAAATCGCGCAGGTCTTCGGCGCGGAAGAGCAGGGTAGCGGGCATGGCTCACCTCGTTTGTGATGGGTGTTTAGGTTAATTGTAGCGCAAAGGGCAAGAGGGGGAGAGGGGGAAGAGATTGCTTCGCCCACCCAAAGAGCGGGGGCGCGCCCCCAAAGAGCGGGACACACGGGGGCTAAGCAGGGGTTTGCTTGTTCGGGGAAGAGATTGCTTCGCCCCCCAAGTGCGGGGGCTCGCCCCCAAAAAGCGGGGGCAAGCAATGACAGCTTAAGGGATGCTCTTGAGGCTGCGCTAAATATCCAGATTAGCCACTTCTTTGGCGTGGGTCTGGATGAAGCGCGTGCGCGGAGGGACTTCTTCGCCCATGAGCATGTCAAAGGTGCGGTCGGCGGCGGCGGCGTCTTCAATGGTGACGCGCAGCAAGGTGCGGTTTTCGGGGTTCATGGTGGTGTCCCACAACTGTTCGGGGTTCATTTCGCCCAGACCTTTGTAGCGCGAGATGCTGGCTTTGTCGGCGCTGATGCCCAGTTCGCTCAGGATGGCGTCTTTTTGCGGGTCGCTGTAGGCATACTGCACCTGATTGCGGTAGGCGATGCGGTAGAGGGGCGGCTGGGCGATATAGAGATGCCCCTGCTCGATGAGGGCGGGCATGTAGCGGAAGAAGAAGGTCAGCAGCAGGGTGCGGATGTGGCTGCCGTCCACGTCGGCATCCGTCATGATGATGATGCGGTGGTAGCGCAGGTTGGTCAGGTCGAAGGAATCGCCGATATTGGCGCCGATGGCCGAGATGAGGGCTTTGACTTCGTTATTGGAGAGGATTTTATCCAGGCGGGCGCGTTCGGTGTTGAGGATTTTGCCGCGCAGGGGCAAAATGGCCTGGAAATGGCGGTCGCGGCCTTGTTTGGCCGAGCCGCCGGCGGAATCACCTTCGACGATGTAAAGTTCGGTCTTCTTGGGGTCGCGTTCGGAGCAATCGGCCAGCTTGCCGGGGAGGGTCATGCTCTCCAGGGCGGATTTGCGGATGACCAGATCGCGGGCCTTGCGGGCGGCGTCGCGGGCGCGGGCTGAGGTGAGGCACTTCTGCACGATGGCGCGCCCGGCGTTGGGGTTTTCTTCCAGGAAAGCGGTAAAGGCTTCGCCCACGGCCTGCTGCACGCCGGTCTGGGCTTCGGGGTTCATCAGCTTGACCTTGGTCTGGCTTTCGAACTGCGGGTCGGGGTGCTTGATGCTGACGATGGCGGTCAGGCCTTCGCGGGTGTCGTCGCCGGAGAAGTTAGGGTCGGATTCCTTGATGAGGTTGTAGCGGCGGGCGTAATCGTTGATCACGCGGGTGATGGCGGCGCGCAGGCCGGTGAGGTGGGTGCCGCCGTCCACGGTGTTGATGGTGTTGGCGAAGGAATACACCGTTTCGGTGTAGGCGTCGGTGAACTGGATGGCGGCTTCAATGCTCATGCCCTCCAGCTCTTTTTCGGCGTAGACCACGGGGTGCAGGGTCTCGCGTGAGCGGTTGAGATAGCGCACAAAGGAGACGATGCCGCCGTCAAAGTAGAAGGATGCCTCGCGGTGGTTCAGCTCATCCACCAGTTGGATGCGCACCTTGCGGGTGACGAAGGCCATTTCGCGGAAGCGCGTGGCCAGGGTGTCGAAGCGGAATTCGACCTCTTCTTTGAAAATTTCAGGGTCGTAGCGGAAGGTGGTGCGGGTTCCGGTGACTTCGGGGGGGCATTCACCCACGGTGCGCACGGGGAATTGGGGGATGCCGCGCTCATAGCGCTGCAAATACACCTTGCCGTCGCGGCGCACTTCCACCTCACACCAGGCCGAAAGGGCGTTGACCGCCGAGACGCCCACGCCGTGCAGACCGCCGGAGACCTTGTAGCCGCCGCCGCCAAATTTGCCGCCAGCGTGCAGCACGGTCATAACCACTTCGAGGGCGGAGATTTTCTTTTCGGGGTGGGGGTCCACGGGGATGCCGCGGCCGTTGTCTTCCACCATGACGGCGCCGTCTTCGCGCAGCACGATGAGGATATGGTCGCAGGTGCCGGCCAGGGCTTCGTCAATGGAGTTATCCACCACCTCATAGACCAGATGATGGAGGGCCTTTTGATCGGTGCCGCCCACATACATGCCGGGACGGCGGCGCACGGCTTCGAGCCCTTCCAAAATCTGAATATTGCTGGCGTTATACGAGGTGGCAGTCGGTTTGGTGGATTCCACAGCGCGGTCCTTGGACGGTTAAGAGCCTCTCCCTGCGCTAGGCGCGGGTGGGGGAGGAAGGTTGCATGATTTTTTTCAGATTGGCCTGCATCCATTCGATGCCGCCGCGGTAATAGACGAAGCTGGCGGCGATGAGACTGCTGGAGATGAAGGCGTGCCCGCCCAGACCCAGCAGGAGCATCCACGAATTGCTGGGGGGGATGCGCCAGATGATGTCGAGGCCCTGGCTGATGACGAAGAGCACCACCAGAAAGAGGCTTGCACCGGGGAGGAAGAAGCGCACCAGGCGCAGGCTGGTGAGGGTGGCGGAGACCACGTTTTGACGCAGGGCAAAGACGCCGTGCGGGGCGAACACCAGGGGGAAAAGCAGCCAGATGAGCACCAGGCCCATGAGGAAGAGGGCGATCTGGGCCAGATCCGGGTTGATGGCGGCCAGCAGGGTGGTGGCCAGGGCGATGGGGAAGAGCAGCACCATCAGCAGGAAGATGAGGGCCAGATTGAAGATCAGAATCTGCATGAACTGCCAGAAAAGGGCGCGCAGGGTGTCTTGACGCTGGGTGGGGAAGGCCAGACGGGCGATGCGGCCGAAGAACAGGCTGCCGATGAAGAGGCCCGCCAACAGGAGCAGCAGCCAAAGGCCCAAAGCGCCGGCGGCGGTGATCATTTCATATTCCTGCGAAGGCCCCAGCGGGGTTTGGGCCACGCCGTTCACCGACAGCAGGCTGGGGACGCCGATGGGATAGGTGCGCAGCACGCCCAGCAAGTTGAAAGATTCAAGGGTTTTTTGCCAGGTTTCGGTGATGCGCTGGATCAGCAAGGCCGATTCGGGCGCAGTGGTGGGGGGCAGCTGGCTGAAAAAATCGGTGACCCAGGGCAGCAGCAAGGCTTTCAGACGCAGTTTGGGGCCGAACCACAGCCAAAGATCCAGCGCCAGAGGCAGCAGGATGATCCAGACGTTGGCAGCGATGAGGTTGAAGCCCGCGGTGACGGCCGGAATGAGGCGGGGCGGGGCGGCCTGGGTGGTTTCGGAATTCGCGTCCATATGGCCTCAATTTTACCACAGGCGGGCGCACGCCGGGCGAGGCGAAAACCATGACCGCGGTGTGACTTTGGTGACTTGGCAGCACGCCAGGGGGAGGTTAAAATGAAAGCTATGATTGAAACGCCCGCCCCAGCGGCTTTGAGCAGTGAGGAGCACCCCGTTTTTCCGGACGTGAACCGGCTGAGCGTGCTGACTTCTACCATTCTGCTGGCCTATGCCCTGACTCCGCTGGTGGACACGCAGGAACGGGTGTGGAACTTGACCCTGCCGGGGGCGGTATTTTCCTTCAGCTTTGATCTGGCCACCCTGGTGGCTTTTGCGGTGGCGGGGCTGGCGGCGGTGGGGTGCGAATGGCTGCTGCGCGGGCATCCGCGCCTGGGGGAGGGCAGCACGCTGCCGCATTGGCTGGTGCCGATGATGACGGCCTGGGCCATTGGGGTGACGCTGAACACCCTGGAAGTGGGGGTGGAATGGTGGGCTATGCTGGCGCTGGGTGCGCTGCTGCTGCTTCTGGTGTTCATCGCGGAATACGTGGTGGTGGATTTATCCGGCGCGCTGTTTGCCCCGGCCATGGTGGGGTTGACGGCGGTGGCCTTTGCTTTGTTTTTGATCCTTTCCATCGCCATGCGGGCAGCGGAACTGCGGCTGTACCTTCAGCTTCCGGCGATGGTGCTGGCGCTGTTTCTGGTGGTGCTGCGCGCGCTGTACCTGCGGTTGGGGGGGCGCTGGGCCTGGGGTTGGGCGGCGGGCATCGCATTGTTCACCGGCCAGATGGCGATGGGGCTGCATTACCTGCCTCTGCGGCCGATCGCCTACGGTCTGATCCTGCTGGGGACGGCCTATGCGCTGACCAGCGCGGCGGGGGCCTGGGAAGAGGGGCGCCCCAAGGCGATTTTGTGGATTGAACCGGCGCTGATGCTGACGGTGCTGTGGGCACTGGCGTTTTGGTGGAGTTAGGGCGCGTGGGGCGGCTGCGGTTTCCCCCGGCGCTGTGGGATGCCATGATCCGGCACGTGGAAAGCTGTTTGCCGGAGGAGGGCTGCGGTCTGGTGGGGGGGACAGATGGAACAGCCCAGGTGGTTCTGCCGGTGGAAAACGCGGCGCACAGCCCGGTGCGTTTTCGGATGGAGCCGCAGGCGCAGTATGACGCTATGATGCAGTTGGAGGCGGCCGGGCAGGAGATTTTGGCCATTTTCCATTCGCATCCCAGCGGCCCCGACCATCCGTCGGAGACGGATGAGCGCGAGTTCGCCTATCCGGATTCGGCGGTGCTGATCTTTTCACCGGCGGCGGAGGGTTGGCGTATGCGGGCTTTTGCGGCGGTGGAGGGGCAGGGTTTTTTGGAATTGGACTGGGAAGTTTTGCCGGAAACGCAACCCGGCGGGAAGATTGGGGTTTAACATTTCGACAGGCGGAGGTATGTGAAGATGGAGATTCTACGGATTTTATCGGTTCTGCTGTTGGCCTACCTGGTAGGTTCAATCCCAAGCGGCTGGATTGTGGTCAAAATTGCGACAGGTAAAGACGTGCTCAAGGTGGAGAGCGGCCGCACAGGCGGCACCAACGCCATGCGCGCAGCGGGCTTTTTTGCCGGGCTGGTGACGGCCATTTTGGACGTGTTGAAAGGCGTTTCCACCGGCTGGATTGTGAGCTGGCTGATGCCGGGGGATGTGTGGCTGCAAGTGCTGGCGGCGGTCTTGGCCATTATCGGCCACAACTATTCGGTATTTTTGCTGAAGCTGGATGAAAACGGCAGGCTGCGCTTCCGCGGCGGGGCCGGCGGAGCCACCGCCCTGGGCGGGGCGATTGCCTTATGGCCGCAAGCCTGGATGGTGATCTTGCCGCTGGCGGTGCTGGTGTTCCTGCTGGTGGGGTATGCCTCGGTGACCACCATCAGCATCGCTGCCTCGGCTTTGCTGGTGTTTATCTACCGCGCCGCGGTGGGCACATCTCCCTGGGTGTATGTGCTCTACGGTGCGTTGGCGTTGGCGATTGTGGTGATTGCGCTGCGGCCCAATCTGGAACGACTCAAGCGGGGCACGGAGCGCATGGTGGGGCTGCGGGCTTACCTGCTGAAGAAAGCTGGACGCAAGCCGTAGTCTGACCCATTTCTGAGACGAAAAATAAGATCACCCCGACCGGTGCGTGGGGTGATCTTTTCTATTTCAAAGGGAGAGGGATCAAGGGGAGAGGGGTTAGACGTCCTCTTCGTATTCCTGTTCCTGCTGGGCGATGGCGATGATGGCAGCCAGGTCGATGCCTTCGGCCTCGGCGATTTGCTTGAGCACCGCGCGTAGATTGCGGCGGTGGAGGTCTTCGGCCAGCCCGCCGAGATAGACGCGGCTCTTGCCGCAGGCGGCGATGTCCACCTGAGAGAGGGCTTCCAGGGGGTTGCGGCGCTTGAGGGCAGCTTTGACCGATTTACGCACAGCGCTGAGGTAGGCGACGTTCTCTTTGACGGCGTTGTCAATCTCGCCGCGCAGGATGATATCCCCGTGGCCCTGAATGATATTTTCCAGGCCCATTTTGCCCATAGATTTCATGGTTTCGGAGAGCTGATCCAGACTGCCGTCCACCACGTAAGGGATGGGCATGAAGGCGTCACCGGCGAAGAGCACGCGGTCTTCTTCCACCAGAATGGAGATGCCGTCGCGGCTGTGGCCGGGGGTGGAGAACAGCACCAGGTTTTTCTTGCCCACGCGGAGGGTGATCTGACCTTCGTCAAAGGTGAGATGGGGCAGGACGATCTTGACGTTCTTGAAGGCCGGGTTCTGCTTGCGGGCGGCTTCCAGGGCGGTTTGGCCGCGCTCGGCCATGATCTGGCCGGTGAGGCTGTGGGCGATGATGGTGGCGCCGGGGAAGAAGCAGTTGCCCCAGGTGTGGTCAGCGTGGTTGTGGGTGTTGATGATGTAACGAACAGGAACGCTGAGTTCTTCCTCGATGAAGGAGCGCATGGCCAGGGTTTCATCGGGTAGGGCCAGAGTGTCGATGACCACCGCCCACTGGGGGCCTGTGATGACCCCGGCGGTCACCTGTGCATAGACATCACTTTGAAACCAGTACACATTTTCGGAGACGCGTTCGCGCTGCATGGACCCTTCCTGTTCTTGGACAAACCGATTTGGTCAACCGGCGGTATGCGAAGTAATTCGAAGAGTATTAATAGCACAATTGAAGGCAAATGTCAAAAAAAGGGCCGCTGCAAATGTAGAAGGTGGGGGCGGGCAAAAAGTGCGCCCCGCATACAAATGCGGGGCGCGGTTGGGGAGGAACGGAGAAATTGCGAAGGTTAAAGCACCCGGGAGAGGAATTCTTTGGTGCGCTCCTGGGTGGGGTTGGTAAAGAGCACGTTGGGCGGGGCTTCTTCGACGATTTGGCCGCTGTCCATGAGGATGGCGCGGTTGGCGGCGGCGCGGGCAAATCCCATTTCGTGCGACACCACCACCATGGTCATGCCTTCCTGGGCCAGATTCATCATCACATCCAGCACTTCCTGGATCATTTCGGGGTCGAGGGCGCTGGTAGGCTCATCGAAGAGCATGATCTTGGGGTTCATGGCCAGGGCGCGGGCGATGGCCACGCGCTGCTGCTGTCCGCCGGAGAGCTGGCCGGGGAGGGCTTTGGCTTTTTCGGGGATGCCCACCTTGTTGAGCAGCTGTATGGCGATCTCATCCGCTTCGGCTTTGTCCCGTTTGCGGATGATGCGCTGGGCCAGGGTGATGTTATCCATCACCGACAGGTGGGGGAAGAGGTTGAACTGCTGGAAGACCATGCCCACCTCGGTGCGCACGGCGTTGATGTTTTCGGCGGTGTCGAGGGGAATGCCGTCCACCACGATGCTGCCTTCGTTGAACTCTTCCAGGCGGTTGATGCAGCGCAGCAGGGTGGATTTTCCGGAGCCGGAGGGGCCGATGATGACTACCACCTCGCCGCGTTCCACATCCAGGCTGACGCCGCGCAGGGCGTGGACGGAGCCAAAGCGCTTGTGAACGTTTTTGATTTGAATGATGGGAGCCATAGGGTTACCTCTCCAGGCGGGACTTGCGCTCGATGAAGGTGACAAGGCGGGCGGCGAGCAGAGTCATGACCAGATAGAGCAGGGCGATCATGCTCCAGGTTTCCACCGGAATGAAGTTGGCGGCCATGAATTCGCGCCCGCGGCGGGTCATATCGGCCACGGCAACCACGCTGACCAGGGACGAATCTTTGAGGATGGAGATGAATTCGTTGCCCACCGGGGGGAGGATGACGCGCACGGCCTGCGGCAGGATGACGTAGCGCATGGCCTGGACGTAGGACATGCCCAGGCTGCGGGCCGCTTCCATTTGGCCTTTGGAGATGGACTGAATGCCGGCGCGGTAAATTTCGCTCATGTAGGCGGCATAACAGAAGGTGATGCCGAGAATGGCCATGCCGACCGGGTTGGCGAGGTAATTCTTGAGGGCTTCAATGTTTAGCGCGCTGCCGATGCCCTGGATGACAGAGGGGAAGGCAAAGTACCAGAAGAGCAGCTGTACCAGCAGCGGGATGCCGCGAACGATCTCGACATAGACGGTGGCGATGCCGCTGAGGATGCGGCTGCGGGAGATGCGCCCCAGGGCGGCGATCAGACCGACGATGAGCACCAGGAAGAAAGAGATGATGGTGGTTTGGATGGTGACCCCAATGCCGTCGCGGACGAAAAGCAGAATGCGCATGAAGGGATCGGGGCGGGTGGTGATGAGCAGGATGATCATGCCGATGACGGCGAATACAAGCCACCACCAGGGATCGAAATAACCCTTACTATCGGCTCCAGCAGAGGCTGGGGCGGTTTCGGTCTTTTTCTTCTCTTGAAGGTCCATGATGGAATAGGTGTGAGAAAACGCCTGCGGGGCACACAGCCCCGCAGGCGCATAGAGGGTGGATTATTGGCCCGCGAGCCACTTCATTTCGAGCTTCTGGACAGTGCCGTCGGCTTTGATGGCGGCCAACCCGTCGTTGATCTTTTTGAGCAGGTCGGCGTTTTTATTGCACACGGCGATGCCGTAGGATTCGTCCGTGAAGACCTCGCCCACCGTGGTGAGCTTTTCAGAATTCTGGCCGATGAAACCCAAAGCGGTGGGGTAGTCGGCGATGACAGCGTCAATCTGGCCGTTGGCCAGGTCTAAGAAGGCCAGGTCATAGGAATCGTAGGTTTTCAGTTCCACGCCCTCGATCTTTTGGGCCTCAATGGCGCCGGTGGTGCCCAACTGAGCGCCGACCTTCTTGCCAGCCAGGCTTTCGGGGCCGGTGATTTCGGTGTTGGATTTCTGCACGGAGATGATTTGACCGGCGTTGATGTAGGGCTCCGAGAAGAGCATATCTTTCTTGCGGTCTTCGGTGATGGTGATGGCGGCGATGGCGACGTCATACTGGCACTGGCTGAGGCCCGCGAGCATAGGATCAAAACCGATGTTGACCCACTCGATTTCGATGCCGGCCTTGGCGGCCAGGGCGTTCATCAATTCGACATCGAAACCGGTCAGCTCTTTGGTAGCTTCGTCCACGGTTTCGAAGGGGGGGAAGGTTGCATCCGTGGCCACGCGCACCTTGGTGCTGGCGGGCTGGCAGGCGGTCAACGCGATGCTAAGCAATACCAAGACAGATACAATGATCAGGCTCGTGCGTTTCACTTCTTTTCTCCTCATTATGATATTTGGGTGTTGCCGGTTTGATGCGTGAATATGTGCAGGTGTGAAGCGGCGATGACGGGGCGACAGGACGCCAACCGGCATGGATACCAATTGATAACTTTAATTGTATTATATACGGGTTTTTGCCCCTTGGGCACAGAAAAGGACATTTTAGGTACAAACGTCACCCTTTCACCGGGGCGAGTGGGGCTGGGCTGTGATGCTCTGGTGGGTTTCATGTTAGAATCCACTTGCCCGGCGGTGAGGGTTCAGCCCGTCCGGCGTCCAGGAGGAGGTCATGCTGCGAGGGTTCTTCATTCTGCTATCCAAAGTCCCGTGGGCGCAGCGGGTGATCACGCGTTGGGGGGTGGCGCGGCGGGCGGCGCGGCGATTCGTGGCCGGAGACACGATTGCAGACGCACTGCAGGCAGCCTTGGCCTTGAATCAGGCGGGCATGCAGGTGAGCCTGGACCCCTTGGGTGAAAACACGACCCACGCCGAGGGGGCCGAGGCGGCGGCACAAGAGATTCTGACCCTATTGGACAGCCTGCACGCTCACGAACTGCGCGCTAACGTTTCCATTAAACTATCCCAACTGGGTCTGGCGCTGGATGAGAATCTGTGCCGTCAGCTTTTGGGAAAAATCCTGGCTCGGGCCGGGGAGCGGGGCGTTTTCATCCGCATTGATATGGAAGACGCCAGCCTGACAGAGCGCACGCTGGAGATGTTTCACTGGGCACGCCAGCAGAGCGAGGGCGTGGGGGTGGTGATTCAGGCCTATCTGTACCGCAGCGAGGCGGATTTGATGCGCCTGCGCGAGGTGCAGGGAAAAGTGCGGTTGTGTAAGGGGGCTTACCGCGAAGGGGCGGACGTGGCTTTTCCGCAGAAATCGGCGGTGAACCGCAACTACGACCATCTGGTAAAGGTGCTGTTGGAGAGCGCGCGAGCGGCGGGCACGCCGCTGTTGAGCGCGGACGGACGCACCCCGCCGCTGGCGGCGGTGGCCACGCATGACCCGGCGCGCATCGCCTTTGCCGAAGCGGAGATGGCACGCCAGGGGCTGCCCAAAGGCTCGGTGGAATTTCAGATGCTGTACGGCATCCGGCGGGATTTGCAGGAAACCCTGGTGCGTCAGGGGCACGCGGTGCGCGTGTATGTGCCCTATGGGACGCATTGGTACCCCTATTTCATGCGGCGGCTGGCCGAACGGCCGGAAAACGTGCGCTTTTTCCTTTCGAACCTGTTCCGAAAATGAACCCAGAACCGCTTGCTTTGGATGAACGTATGCCTTTGGCAGTGGTGACCGGCGCCGGTCAGCGCCTGGGGCGGGCGATTGCCCTGGGGCTGGCAGCGCGCGGCTACGCCGTGGGGCTGCATTATCACGCCTCGGCCCAGGCGGCGGAGGAAACCGCGGCAGAGATCCGCGCCCAGGGCGGACGGTCATTTCTGGCCCAGGCCGACCTGCGCGACGAGGGGCAGATTGCGCGGTTGTTTGCGCAGGTGGACGGCTGGGATCACCCGCTGCGTGTGTGGGTCAATTCGGCGGCGGTCATGCCCGCGCAGGACGCGGACACGATGGCGGCCGAAGAGTGGGACGCGGTGATGGATTTAAATCTGCGCGCGCCGTTTTTGTGTGCGCAGCAGGCCGCGCGGCGCATGGACAGCGGCGGGGTGATCATTAACCTGTCGGATTCGGGAGCGGTGAAGGCCTGGAGCGGTTTCCCGGCTTACACCGTCAGCAAGGCGGGCGTGGAGGCGCTGACGCGAGTGCTGGCGCGGCGCTGGGGGCCGCGGGTGCGCGTGAACGCGGTTGCGCCGGGGCTGATCCTGCGCGGTGAGATGACTACGGCGGAGGAGTGGCAGGCCCTGACGGGGCGGCTGCCGATGCGCCAGGGCGGCGGCCCGCAGGATGTGGTGCGGGCGGTGGTATTCTTGATTGAAAACCCGTATATTACGGGCGAAACGTTGGTGGTGGACGGCGGTTATCGTTTGATCTAGGTGAAGGGATATGCAGACACCCAAACTCTCCATTTTTCGGATCTTTGCACGAGCGGCCCGCCCTTGGATGTTGGCGGCGGTGAGCCTCTTTTATCTGCTGGGGTTGGGGACGGCGGTGTATTTGGGCGAGCTGATCCGCTGGCAGATCGCTGCAACGGGGTGGGGCGCGGCCCTGTTTTTGATGGTGAGCAGCTTTTGGCTGAAGGCCTACTTTGACCGGCTGGCGGACCCGCGCGGCAAGCGCAGCGGGGAGGGCAGCCCAGAGCAGCGCCTGGAACCGGGGCTGTGGCTGCAAATGGCGGTGACGGCGCTGGCCGCGGGGGCGGCTTTGACTGTGGCGCTGATTTTTCAGGGGGCCTTGAGCCTGACGGGATGGTTGGTTTTGGGCATGGCGTTTGCACTGGCCTTTTTCTACGCGGTGCCGCCGCTGCGCCTGTCGGAGACGGCCTGGGGCGAGATGGCGCAGGCCCTGTTGGCGGCCAACCTCATCCCGGCGCTGGCCTTTGTGCTGCAGGTGGGTGAAATTCACCGCCTGATCGCCATGCTGACCTTCAGCCTGACGGCCTGGACGCTGGCGGCGTTTTTGGCGCTGGGGCTGAAAGATTACGCCCGCGATTTGAAATGGGGACGCAAGACCCTGCTGCTGACCCTGGGTTGGCAGCGCGGGATGGTGCTGCACAATGTGCTCATCATGAGCGGCTACCTGCTGCTGGTGACGGCTTCGGCGGTGGGGCTGCCCTGGCGGCTGACCTGGCCGGTGCTGTTGACTCTGCCGCTGGGCTTATTTGAAATCTGGCAGGTGGTTCAGATTAATAACGGCGCCAAGCCGCGCTGGCCGCTCTTGGATTTGACGGCCCGCGGACTGGTGGGGATCAGCGCTTATTTGCTGGCGATATCAGTTTGGTTGGGATAAAAGACAATGCCTGAATTCTTGGAATTGATGCCTCCTCAAGAGGCTTTGGCGGTGTGGCTGCGGGCCATGCCGGAACCGCGGGTTGGGGTGGAGCGCATCCCCAGCGCGCAGGCTCTGGGCCGGGTGACGGCTGAGGCGGTGCGCTCGCCGGAGGCTCTGCCGGGGTTCGCGCGTTCCACCGTGGATGGCTACGCCGTGCAGGCGCGCAGCACCCACGGGGCCAGTGATACCCTGCCGGCCTATCTGGAGCTGGTGGGCGAAGTGCCGATGGGGGCGGCCCCGGGTTTTGCCGTGGGGTTGGGGCAGGCCGCGGTGATTCACACCGGCGGGATGCTGCCGCAGGGGGCGGACAGCGTGGTGATGTTGGAGCTGACCCAGACCGCGCGGGCCGGGGAGATTGAGATTTTCAAGGCCGTTGCCGCGGGTGAAAATGTGCTCAAGGCGGGTGAGGACGTGGGCATCGGGGAAGAAGTTCTGGGCCGGGGGGTGCGGCTGGACGCGGCGGCCATCGGTGGGCTGATGGCCCTGGGACTGACCGAGGTGGCGGCGGCGCGCAAGCCGTTGGCAGCTGTCCTCTCCAGCGGGGATGAAGTCGTCCCGCCGGATCGGGCGGTGAGGCCGGGGCAGGTGCGGGATGTGAACAGTTACGCCCTGGCGGCGCTGGTGGAAAGCTGCGGCGGGGAGGCGCGCTTGTACGGCATTGTGCCGGATCGGGCCGAGGCGCTGCGGGCGGCGCTGCGCCGGGCGCTGGATGAGGCGGATTTTGTGGTGATCACGGCCGGGTCTTCGGCCAGCGCGCGCGATCTGACCGCCGCGGTCATCCGCGAAAGCGGCGCGCCGGGGGTGCTGGTGCATGGGGTCAACGTGCGCCCGGGGAAACCCACCATCCTGGGGGTGTGCGACGGCAAGCCGGTGGTGGGGCTGCCGGGCAACCCGGTGAGCGCGTTGGTGATTGCACGCCTGTTCGTGCGCCCGCTGGTGGCGCGGCTGTTGGGGGCTGTACCCGGCAAGCCGCAGGCGGCTGTGCCGGCACGGCTGAGTTTGAATCTAGCTTCGCAGGCCGGGCGGGAAGATTGGGTCCCCGTGCGGCTGCGGCGCGAGGCGCAGGGTTGGGCGGCTGAGCCGATCTTTTACAAGAGCAATCTGATCTTTTCGCTGGCGCACGCCGACGGCCTGGTGTGCATCCCGCCGGACGCCACCGGTTTGGAGGTGGGCGCGGCGGTGGAAGTGGTGCTGCTGTGACAGTTCGATGCAAACGCGGCGGCCTGTGGCTGGCCGCTGTGCTGGTGAGCCTGGGACTGGCGGCCTGTGAGCTGGGCGGCTGGAGTGTTCTACCTGGGGGGGCAGGTGGAATCAGCGCGGCAGCCGCCCCGCCGGTGAACGCGGCGGTAACGGAAACGGTGACGCCTTTCCTACCGGAGCCGGTGACGTTGACGCCGACGGCCTCGCGCACCCCCACGGTGACGCGCACGCCGCGACACAGCCCCACCCCCAGCAGCAGCCCTACCCCCGAAAATACCCCCACCCCCGCGTGGGATTTTCACCCGGCGGGCGAGCTGACTGCGCCGGTGCTGCTGTATCATCACGTTAACGACCAGGAATCCAACCTGTACACGGTGACGACCACGGATTTTCGCAATCAGATGAAGGTGCTGGCTGAGCGCGGCTACACCACCATCCCCATCTCTTTGCTGGTGCGGGCGGTGCGAGATGGGGCGCCGCTGCCGCCGAAAGCGCTGGTGATCACCTTTGACGACGGCAACCGGGATGTATACACGCGCGCGTACCCCATTTTGCAGGAATTTGGGTTCACCGCCTCGGTGTATCTGGTGGTCAATTATCTGGACCGCGGCGAGAGTATCCTCAGCCACGAGCAGATTGACGAACTGCTGGCGGCGGGCTGGGAATTTGGCAGCCACAGCATGTCGCATACCGAGCTGACCCGCGATTACAGCAACCTGTGGTATGAGGTCAGCCGTTCCCGCTATGAGTTGGAGGAGTATTTGGGGACGGATGTGATCACCTTCGCCTACCCCTATGGGGTGATGGATACCGTGGTGCAGCGCTCGGTGCGCGAAACGTTTGAGGCGGGGTTGGGGCTGGGGACTTCCAGCCTGCACACGCCGGACAGTTTGTTTTACTTGAGCCGCATAGAGGTGCGGCGAAGCACATCATTGGCTGATTTTAAGGCGCTCATTCCTTGATGCTTTGGGAGGCTGTATGAAGAGAGTTTTGCTTTTCGCATGGGTTTTGATGTTTTTGCTGGCGGCCTGCGGCCCGCAGACCCCGGCCGAGGACCCCAACCTGGTATACACCCAGGCGGCGGGCACGGTGGTGGCGCAGTTGACGGCGGTTTCTGCGCTGACCCCTTCGGTGACGCCTTCGCTGACCCCGGAGCCGACCGCCACGGTGACGGAGACGCCGGTGCCCACGGAGACCCCCGCGCCTTCGCCCACCCCCAGCCCCACCTGGATCTGGAATCCGGCGGGCAAGGCCACTGCGCCCATTCTGGCGTACGGCACAGTGGGGGAAGGCTCCAGCGCGGAGGATGACACGCCGGTGGAGGTGTTTGACCAGCATTTGCTGACCTTGCAGCAGGCGGGCTATACCCCCATCACCCTGGCACAGTTGAGTGAGGCGGTGTATAAGGGCGCCAATCTGCCCCAGCGGCCGGTGGTGATCACCTTTGATAAGAATTCGGCCGGCATTTACACCCAGGCCTTTCCGCGGCTGCAAAAGTACGGCTATGTGGCCACGGTGTTCACGGTGGTGAACGAAATTGACACCAACGGCAAACTGACCACGCAGCAGCTGAAAGACCTGGCGGCGGCGGGCTGGGAGATCGGCAGCAGCGGCATGAGCCGCATCAATTTGACCGGTATGCCCGAACTGCTCAGCCAGGAGATCGCCGGATCGCGGGAAGAGCTGCAAAAGAAGCTGGGCGTCCCCATCACGTCATTTGCCTACCCCGGTGGGGCGGTGAACGATTTTGTGGCGGCGCGGGTGGCGAACTACGGCTATTATGCCGGGGCGACCCTGCTGGCGACCTTTGATCACTACGCCGGATCGCTGTTTTATCTGGGCCGCTTTGCGGTGCGCAACAATCAAGATATGACCAATTTCCTGGCGATGCTGCCGTGGAAACCGGCCAACCCCTAAAGATCAAGGACGGCGGTATGGCTGTATATCTGCATGATATCCCATTAGATCAGGCGCAAGCCCGGCTGCGGGAAGCCCTGGAAGAGGCCGGGTTGGGGGGCGTGCTGGCCGAAGAATATATCCCGCTGGATGAACGCGCCGTGGGGCGGGTGCTTTCACGGGCGGTTTGGGCGCGGATTTCCTCGCCGCATTACCACGCCTCCGCCATGGACGGTTTTGCGCTGCGCTCCGCGGACACGCGCGAGGCCATGCCGACCGCGCCGGTGAGCCTGCTTTTAGGCAGTCAGGCGCAGTATGTGGATACGGGCGACCCGCTGCCGGATTGGGCCGACGCGGTGGTGCCGATTGAGCAGGTGGAGGCGCTGGACAGCGCCGATCAGCCCGCCGCGGACCCGCGCAAACCGCAGGCCATACGGCTGCGGGCGGGCCTGCCGCCCTGGGCGCATGTGCGCCCGATGGGCGAGGATATTGTGGCCACGCAGCTGGTGCTTCCGGCGGGCCACACTGTGCGGCCGGTGGATTTGGGGGCGGCGGCGGCCAGCGGACACACCCACCTGTGGGCGGCGCGCAAGCCGCGCGCGGCGGTGCTGCCTTCGGGCACGGAGCTGATCCCGGTGGGTCAGGACGTGCGCCGGGGGGACATCATCGAGTTCAATTCCATCGTGCTGGCTGGGCAGGTGAACACCTGGGGCGGCGAGGCAGTGCGTTTCCCCATTACCCCGGACGATTTTGAACTGCTGTGCGCGCGCGTGCAGCAGGCGGCGGATGAAAACGACCTGGTGCTGCTGAACGCGGGTTCTTCGGCGGGGTCGGAGGATTTTTCGGCGCGGGTGGTGGAACGCCTGGGCGAGCTTTTGGTACACGGCGTGGCCGTGCGGCCCGGGCACCCGGTGATTTTGGGGATGCTGCGGCGCTCAGCGGGCGCGGCCCAGCCCGAACGGCGCGTGCCGGTGGTGGGTGTGCCGGGCTACCCGGTTTCGGCGGCGCTGACGGGTGAAATTTTCGTGGAGCCGCTGCTCTCCCGCTGGCTGGGGCGCGGGGCTTTTCAACCGATTGAGGTGGAGGCGGCCCTGACGCGCAAGGTGACCTCACCGGCGGGGGATGACGACTTTATGCGCGTGGTGGTGGGCCGTGTGGGAACCCGGCTGCTGGCGGCGCCGCTGTCGCGTGGGGCGGGGGTGATCACCTCGCTGGTGCGGGCAGACGGCATCGCTGTGCTGCCGCGCGGCGTGCAGGGGTTGGAGGCCGGCTCCAATGTCCGCGTGCGGCTGTACCGTGCGCCGGAAGAACTGGAACGCACGGTGTTTGCGATTGGCTCGCATGATCTGACGTTGGATCTGCTGGCGCAGCATTTGGCGGAACGCGGCCGGCGGCTGGTGAGCGCCAACGTGGGCAGTCAGGGCGGGCTGGTGGCGCTGCGGCGGGGTGAGGCGCACCTGGCTGGGTCGCATTTGCTCGACCCCGACAGCGGCGAATATAACCTGCGCTACTTGGGACAGTACCTGGCGGGACGGGAGGTGCGCCTGGTGGCGTGGGTCAACCGCGAACAGGGGCTGCTGGTTCCCAAAGGCAACCCCAAGGGCGTGCAAGGGTTGGCGGATCTGGCCCGCGAGGATATGCGCTTTATCAACCGCCAGCGCGGGGCGGGCACACGCGTGCTGCTGGATTACCATTTGCAGCGCCTGGGCATCCGCGCGGAGCAGGTTCAGGGGTATGAGCAGGAAGAATACACCCATCTGGCGGTGGCGGCGGCGGTGGCTTCGGGCCGGGCGGACTGCGGGCTGGGGGTGACGGCGGCGGCGCAGGCCCTGGAGCTGGATTTCATCCCCCTGTTCCACGAACGCTATGATCTGGTGATCCCAGAAGAATACGCCCAGAACGAGCTGCTGAAACCCGTGTTTGACCTGATGCAGGATGCAGCCTTCCGCCGTGAGGTGTCGGCCATGCCGGGGTACGACGTCAGCGTGATGGGCAGGGTTATACACCTGGGTAGCATTGAACCGGCGGAACGGGCATAATCAGAACAGAAAAATGAATGCCTAAGAAACGAGGAGAGACGACCATGACGATTGCTGCCAACCAGACCGCACCGGATTTTAGCCTGCAAGATGAAAACGGAACCCTTCACCGCCTTTCGGATTACCGCGGCAAGCCGGTGGTGCTGTATTTTTACCCAAAAGATGACACTCCCGGCTGCACCACCGAGGCGTGCGCCTTTCGCGACGATTACAGCGATTACGAAGGCTCGGGGGTGGTGATTTTGGGGGTCAGCCCCGACAGCCCCAAATCGCACAAGAAATTCAAGGAAAAATATCAGCTGCCCTTTGCGCTGCTGGCGGATGAGGATCATCAGGTGTGCGAATTGTACGGAGCCTGGGGACGTAAGAAATTCATGGGCCGGGAATATGATGGCGTGCTGCGCAGCACCGTTGTGATCGGCGCGGACGGCGAGATCAAGAAGGTGTTTGAAAACGTCAAACCCGCGGGTCACAGCGCCGAGGTGTTGGCGGCCCTGAAGGGGTAAGCAGACACGGTTGAGATAAGCGGTAGAAAAAAGACCCGCCAGATGCGCTTGAGCGAACCTGGCGGGTTTTGATTTAAGTGCAGGCCAGGCTACGGGGCGCAGAGCGTATCCAAAAATTCCTGCTCGAAGGCGGGCTGATCCACGCCCAGGCACACCTGGATGGGATAAGCGCCCTCTTCGCTGAGGGTGCGGCCGTACTGGCTGCCTTCTTCTTCGATCACACGCACCGGGCGGGTTTGGTAACGGCCCAAATCGGGACGAACCGCGAGGACGGCCGCCAGTGGGTCCCAGAAATAGAAACCGCGGCCCTTGTTCAGACGGCTCATGTTTTGCAGGCCGCGGTGGATAAAGCGGGCGGCGGGGTGAGATGCGCGCTGCCCCAGGCGCTGAAGGAAATCCGGCGTGAGCGGGGTCTGGTTGGTGGCGTCCAGGGGCACCAGGGTGACGGGCACGCCGGAGGCAAACACCAGGTTGGCGGCGCTGGGGTCAATATAGATATTCCATTCAGCGTGGGCGTTGGGGGAGCGTGGGAGGATATCCTGAATATTACCGGGGACATCCAGCGCGCCGCCCATGATGACCACGCGTTCGATCTTGGCGGCCAGATGGGGAGAAGACTGGAGGAGGGCGCCCAAGTTGGTGAGCGGGCCGACGGCCAGGATGGTGACCGGCTGCGGCGCGGCGGAAAGCTGCTCGGCCAGCAGGGGCACGGCCTCGGGGATCGCGGCAGGGGCGGGCACGCGCACCAGAGGGATGAAGAAGTGGTGATCCATGATAAAGCGGATCAGCCAGGGGAAGGCCGCGCTGCCGCGCAGGGGCACGGGGCTGCCCGCGCCCACCGGGCAGGGGGCGTGTTCGGCCAGGGCCAGCAGGCGCAGGGCGTTGACGGCGCCGGGGCGGGCGTGGGCCTCGCCTGTGGCGGCCACGGTGACGGCCTGAACCGCGACCTGGGGATGCCGCAGCAGGTAGAGGATGGCCATCCAATCGTCTAAAGCCATATCGGTGTCAATGATCACAGGTTTCATAGGTTTCCTACCGCCAGTCTAAGGGTGAATACGGGGGTGCAGCTGTGGGTCAGGGGTGTTCTAAAATCACCGCCTGCGCGTCATGGTAACGAATCGGCCAGCCGCGGGTTTGCAGCGCGTTGACCAGGGGGGTGCCGTTTTCCAGCAAGACCCAGCGGATGTCCCATTTTTTCAGGAGGTCTTCCCAGCCGGGCTGGGTGCGCACCAGGGTGAGCCATTCGCCCATGATCTGGTTGCCGAACAGATCCGCGCGGCCGTCAATGAACACGGGCTGCTGGGGATAGGCCCAGGTGAGGTAACCGCCCCAATTGTAGGAATTGAGCAGATGGCCGCTGTGCGGTTGGGCGGCCAGCCAGGCCACGGCGCGGGTGGGGTACTGCTGGGCGGTGTAGATCTGCACGGCGGTGGGGTGGCTGACCACGCCCGCTTTGGCCCAGGCCGCGGCGGCGATGAGGCCCACCAGGGTAAGGTTGACGGCTTTCTGCCAGGGGGCCTGGGGGGTGGGTGGGGATTGAAAACGAGCCAGCAGGCTTTTCAGCCGGGGGGCAGCGCGCCAGGCAGACCACAGGGCGCGGGAGAGGGGCGGCAAAGCCACCACGGCAAAGGGGCCGAAACCGCGCTTGGCCATCAGCGCCAGCGCGCCAAAACCGATGACGGCCAGCAGGTCGCCGCCGTCGGCACGGCGGTTGGCCAGGGCCAGGGCGAAGAGGGTCAGCATGAGCAGCCACAGCATGGGCTGTTCATTGAGGTTGTGAAAATTGGGAGAAAACCACTCGTCAATTTCCGCCACGCTGACATCCAGAGTCTGGAAGGGGATGAGCCAGGTGTTCAGGCCGTTGGGGTTCACCAGCACGGCCAGCAGCGACAGTCCGCTCCAGCCTGCCAGACGCCCCAGACGCGGCCAGGAAAGGGTGAGCGGAGAGGACGGGTCGAGCAGGTGGTTGAGGACTTCCCCGGCCAAAATTGCCGCCAGGAAGAGGATTCCGGCGGAATAGCCGCCGTGCAGGTTGGACCAGAACAAGAAGAATGGCGGCAGCAGCCAGAACCGGTCGCGGCCGGTGGTTTTGGCATGGGTGATGAGGGCCTGCAGAATGGGCAGAAAGAGCAGGGTAAACATCTGCGGGCGGGGCGCCCAGGTGGTGGCGGCCACGAGGCTGCCCAGCACCAGCAGGGCGGCGCGCAAACCAAAGGGGCCGTCCATTTGCATCAGCAGCACCGCCATGCTGAGCACGGCCAGGGCGGCTACCCACAGGCTGACGCCGAAAAAACCGCCCCAACGGTACGAGAGGTACAGGCTGAGCTGGCCCAGCCAGGAATGGTTGACCCACACCGCCCCAGCGCGGGTGTAAGAGAGCGTGTCCACCGTGTAGGGGGCGGCGTTTTCCCAGGTTTCCTGCCCGGCGCGCAAATGCCACCACATGTCGGGGTCGAGGGGCGTGCGCGCGGCCATAAGGAAGATGAGCAGCAGCACCAACACGCTGACCAGACGAGAGGCGGGGGAAAGGGAGTCAAAATTTTGGCGAAGGCGGCGCAGCCAGGTGGTCATGGGTTCTCCTGCAAATGACGGCGAGAGGATTATGACACAGACCGCGGGGAAGCGCAACCAGACGGGGGCGTGCTTGTGAAAAAGGGAATTTTCTCTATAATATACTTAAGCAATCAACGATAGGGCGGGCTTTTTAATCTTACACGACAGAACATGCGCAAATAAGGAGGCTGAAATGCACAAGCGCGCGCGGTGGTTGGCGGTGATGGTGATACTGTGCTTGTTGACGATGGCCTGCGGACTGCCCTTTATGGGCAAAGACGCGGATGAGAAACCAGAAACCCCCGCGGCTCCGTCCGCATCGGGGCAGCACAACGCCAAAACGCCAATGGCGGAGGAGCCGCCGCCGGCAGCATCGGCGGTGGAGCCGACGGCTGAACCCGTGGATATGGGCGGCAAGCTGATCCGCCAGTGGGCCAGCGGCGCCAACGCCAGCTCAGAATTTGGCTCGGCGGATTGGTCGGCAGAACAGGCTACCGGCCCGGCCAACACGGATCAGTGCGGTGATTACGGTACGGCCTGGGCTTCGTCCAGTGCCACCGGCGTGGAATGGCTGGAAGTGTATTTTGATACACCGGTGGTGGCTACCGAGATCAACATTTATCAAAGTTACAATCCCACCCAGGTGGCTGAGGTGTATGTGATTGACCTCAAAGGCGAGCAGCATTTGATCCTGGTGCGCGATCCGCAGTACCTGGATATCTGCCCGGATTTGATGACCATCACCGTAGAGGGTGTGGAATTCCCTATCATGGGGCTGCGTCTGGTGGTGGATCAGAGCGTGTTGGGGTTGGGTTGGAACGAAATTGACGCGGTGGAATTGGTGGGGATCACGGTGGGTGCGAGCGGGGAGAACACGGCCTCCAGCGGAGGCAGCCAGCCCAGTACGGGGGGCAGCTCTGGCGGCAGCACCGGCGCGGCCAGCGGCAACGTGCTGGGCATTGACCCGGCCAGCCTGAAGCCCGGCAGCTTTGTGTATGAACTCAGCGGGGCGGAAAACGACCGCGCTGATGGGGGCAAGGTGCAGTATCAGAACACAGACAACGGGGCCGTGATCGGCCTGATCAACAAAACTGAGCGCTATTCGCTTTCGATGTTCCTGCCCTACGACGTGAAGGCCGGGGAAGTGGCCTTGAAACCTTACGACGCCAAATTGGCAGCCAAAGGGCCGACCTTTGCCATCTTTGCCGGGGCATGGTTCTATTACATGACCAGCGGCTCTTTGGTGTTGACCGAAGTGGAGGGCGGTAAACTGAGCGGATATTTCAGCTTTGAGGCTGAAAACAAGGATAAGCCGGGGAGCTTTTTGACAGTTTCGGGCGTGTTTAACCAGATTCCGATCAAGCCGTAGGGAGGGAGCCATGTATAGGTGGATGCGCTGGTCGGCTGTATTGGGTCTGATGGGGCTGATGCTGGCGTGCAGCCTGGGGGGCGGCCAAAGCCCCACGGAGCAGCCGCCTGCGCCGGAGGCGCAGGCCACGGCCCTGCCTGAACCCACCGCAAAGAAGCCCGAACCCACGGCTCTGCCCAAGTCCACGGCGGCCAAACCCACCCAAACACCCGTGGAAGGCACACCTACCGCATCCGCGGCGGAAAGCGCCGGGCCGTTTACAGCGGTGCTGAAAGATGGGCAGCCTCTCAAGGGCATTACCGATTTGTGGGTGTCGCCGGATGGGGAGGTGTGGGTCAGCGCGGCCAGCGGGGTGTTTGTGGCGGGTGAGCAAGAATGGGTGGAACAGTTGGACACCCCCGCGGACGCGATCTTAGGCGCAGACAGCCGCGGCTGGGTGTGGGTGGTGTTGGAGGGGGGCGCGGTGATGGGGGCACTGGCCCCCGGCGAATGGATCTTCTACGGCGAGGCGGAAGGCTGGCTGCCGCTGCCGGAACCGGAGTACCTGAGCCCCGGCCTGGCGGATGAGATTGTGGAAGGGCCGGAGGGGGATCTGTGGCTGGCGACGGGCATGGATGAGGTGCGGCGTTTTTCGCGGGCCAACAACCGCTGGACGGGGCTGGATCACCGCGCGCTGAACTTCCCCGAACAGGATACCAACGGGTATCAGGGCTATTTCCTGACGGATGTCAGCGTATCGAGCGCGGGTAAAGTGTGGGTGGGGGGCTGCGTGGGCAAGGGTGAGGCGCTGGAAGGCGCAGGGATTGCGCGCTACTCCAACGGCGAATGGAACCCCATTCTGGCTGCGGAGGGGGCCTGCGTGCTGGATATGGCGGTGGACCGGCAGGGCACGGCCTACGCCGGAACCTACGATGTGCTGCTGCGCTATAACCCGAACAGCGGCAACTGGGGTAAGGAGTACTTCCCGGACGGCATCAACCGTACCTATTTGGTGCACCGTGTGGCCGTGGATCCGCAGGACCGGCCCTGGATGGCGGCCTGGCGGCGGGGTGGGGCCAGCCTGGAAGGCTCCACGGTGATATTCCACATGGAGCGCAATTACGGCTGGATGCGCGTGTATGAAACCACGGGAGCCGAACCGACGAGCTGGGCTATTCTGCCGGATGATGCGGGGTATTTGAGCGCGGGCGGTAAAGTGCTGCTGTGGAAGCAGCGCACCTTGAGCGAAGTGGGCGAACTGCGGGCGGGTTTTGTGCGCCTGGCGGTGGACGGCAAGGGGCGGCTCTTTGCGGCGGCCTTGGGTGGTGAAGACGAAGGGTTGTGGGTCTTGCAGCCGTGAGGCCCGCGGGGAGAAGAGGCGCGTATGACGAGCAGCAGCGTGGTGGTGTTGTGTGTGACGGGCATTTTGGGCCTGTTTGGCCTGTTCCTGGTGGGCATGGGCGGCATGGTGCTGCGGCAGGGGATCAAAAGCCGCCGCTGGGCCAGCGTGGAAGGGGAGGTGACCTACAGCGAGGTGGTGGAGCGCCGTCAGGTGACCGCGCGGGATGAAACCGTGCGCACGGAGGTTTCGTATGAACCGGTGGTGGAATACCGCTTCACCCTGGGGGAGGAAACCCTGACCCGTAAGCAGTTGGGGTTGTCTCAGCGCACCTATGCCCGTCCGCTGGCGGAGAAGGTGGTCAAGCGCTATCCGGTGGGCCAAAAGGTGACCGTGTATTACAACCCGGCTAACCGGGAGGAGACCGCCCTGGAAGTGGGGGTGGGCTGGAGCTGGCTGATTTTCATGTTGGTGGGGGCGGGGCTGGTGGGGGCGGCGGTGTGGATGGGCATGACCATTGGCTGAACCGCTCACCCTTAACCGACGATCCCCTTTGCCGCAGCGGCAAGGAGGATCGTCGGGTTTATGGGATGTGCGCTTCGATTAGTTATTCGAGGGCAGCAGCGCCTGCGAGTACAACTGCAGCTGGTCAGCCTGAGTGACCATATCTTCTAGGTATAAGCCGCCTAATTGGAGCAGGAGTTTTTGCTGAAGATCATCCCAAATGAGGGTGCTGGCCAGGGCGCTCTTCAAATTGCTCTCGGTCCCTTCGGGATTGAGGTTGATGGGGCCTTCGAGAGCTTCGATGATTTGCAGCACACTGATTTCGGTGGTGGGGCGGTTGAGACGCAGGCCGCCGCGCGGGCCGGGAGTGGCTTTGATCAAACCAGACTGCATGAGCGAATGCGCAATCTGGTGCATGAAGGGCAGGGGCATATTGAGCTTTTCGGCCAGGGATGCCGTGGATTGGGGCAGTTCACTGTTCTCAGAGGCTAAGGCAAGCATCAAGTTCAAACCGTAATCTAAACGCCGACTAATACGAAACATGTGTTACACCTCGTACGGGTAAGATGGGGTCAAAATGACCGTATATAAGATAATTGATGATTTAAATCAACGGAAGTGACAGATATCACGAGTTCGCAGATAAATGTGATAAATGTTAGTCATTAATACCAATTGGATGAAATTTACTCACCCCAAAGGGAAGCATGCTGCGCCAAAGGTGTGACAAGCGGGGGTCAGACTTTTATTTTTGATAAATGAGAGTTATAATGTCCTCGTGAAGACAGTCACATTACTCGAACACAGGAGGAAAGAATGAAGCGGTCATTTTATCTAGTGGCAGTGATTTTGGTTTTGAGCGCGTTGATGCTCTCAGCTTGCGGCGGCGGTGCCCCGGCTGCGGACAGCGGCAAAGAGCGCGGGGCGACCCCGGCTGAATATGCTGGGAAGAAAAACCCGGTAGCGGGTTCGGCGGATGCTGCCGCGGCGGGCAAAGCCCTGTACGATGTCAACTGCGCCTCCTGCCACGGTGAGAAGGGTGCGGGGGACGGCCCGGCGGGCGCTTCCCTATCGCCCAAGCCGTACAATCTGGCCAAAGCCGTCGCGGAGACGGATGAAGCCTATATCTATTACCGCATTGCCGAAGGCGGCATGATGGATCCGTACAAATCCTCGATGCCCGCTTGGAAAGACATTCTGTCGGAAGATGAAATCTGGCAGGTCATCACCCACATTCAGACCTTCAAGTAAACCGCAAGATTTTCACCTGTTGCGCTGGTCACAGCCCTCCTCGGCGTGGTGAGGAGGGCTTTTCTTATTGGATGTTGTATTGGAAGGATGCGGCGCTTTCAGGTACAATTTGAGCATGAGACCCGGCTGGATGCACTGGACGACGAGGATGGGGATGAGCCTTTTGGCTGCCGCTGCGGTGGGGGCGGCCGGGCTGGCCCTGCGCCCGCGGTTGGGGGCGGCTTTGCCCCTGGGCGGGTATGTACTGCTGGTGCTGGCCGCGGCGGGGATGGCGGCGGCGGCGGTGGGCTGGTGGCTGTATGGGGCAGCGCAGCGGCGGAAGCTGGCCGAGATGCAGACCCAGCAGCGGCAGTTGACGGCGCGCATGGAAAGCGTGCTGCGCCTCAACCACAGCCTGGTGAACGCCGGGGATGAACACGGTTTCATCCAGCAGGCTTTAGAGATCCTGCGCCAATTGACCGACGCGCGCGCCAGCACGTTTGTGCCCCTGGACGAATGGGGTCAGCCGTTGACGGCTTACACCCAGGGCGTCATCCCTGAAGGTTTGATCAAGGGTTGGGCCGAACACTTGGCCTCCCACGCGGTGCAGGAGCGCTGTTCGGTCTGTCAGGAATTGCAGGCCGAGGCGGGCACGCCCTGCCCGCTGCTGGAGCCGCCCTTTACACAAGTGCTGGGGGTGTACTGCCTGCCGCTGCGGCGGCAGGGACGCATGTTGGGCCTGTTCAGCCTGTACCTGCCCGCGGGACGCGGCCTGGGGGCGGAAGAGCGCGTGTTTTTGGACGGGCTGCTGAACGAAATTGCCTACGCCATCCAAACCATCCGTTTGCGCAACCAGGAAATCAACACCATTCAGCAGATCCAACAGAGCCACGGCGGACACAGCGACCTGCAAACCATGGCCGACCGGCTAGTGATGGGCGCGCGTAAGGCGCTGGAAGGCGATTACGCCCTGCTGTGGATTCAGCCTTACGGCGAGCGCCTGGTGGGGGTGCAGGCGGAGCAGGGTTGGCTGGCGGGGGTGGACGCAGAAACGGCGCGGGCAGCCTTTGCGGATGCGCAGCGGGAGGGAGACACTCTCTTTCGTCTGGGGGGCGGGCTGTGGGCCGGTGCGCCGGTGACCACAGCCGGGGGGCAGGCCGTGGGCGGGCTGCTGATCGGCCGGGTGGATGCGCACGGGGCGGGGTTTGACGCACGCCAGTTGGAAACGGTGAACACTCTGGCAGCCCAGGCGGCCCATTTTGTGGAAACCCAACGTGATTTCTTCGAGCTGGAGTACCAGGCGGTGATGCAGGAGCGTTCGCGTCTGGCGCGCGAGATTCACGACGGCCTGGCCCAGACTCTGGCGTTTTTAAAGATGCAGACTTCGCAAATGCAGAAGCTGCTGGAGCGCGGCGAGACGGGCCGCCTGAACGAAGTGGTGCAGGATCATCTGGGCGCGCTGAACGCCGCCTATCTGGAAACGCGCCAGGTGATTGAAAACCTGCGCCTGGACGCGGATATGTCTCTGGGTGATTGGCTGCACACGGCGGGGGCTGCCTTTGAAAGCGCCAGCGGGCTGCGTGTGGAAACCCAGGTGGATGCGCAGGTTCCCGAAGTGCTTCCGGAGGTGCGCGCCCAGCTGGTGCGCATTTACCAGGAGGCGCTGAGCAACGTGCGCAAACACGCCGGGGCGCAGCGCGTTTGGGTGCGGCTGGGGGCCTGGGAAGGGGACTTGATCCTGGAGGTGGCCGACGACGGGCGCGGATTTGCTCCGGAGGACGTGCCGGAGGTGATGCGTTTTGGGCTGCGCGGGATGCGCGAACGGGCGGAGGTGATTGGCGCAGATTTCCAAATCACCAGTCAGATGGGTCAGGGCACGCGGGTGCGCCTGCGGCTGCCGCGCACACAATTGGAGCACAACGGATGAGCGAACGGGTGCGGCTGGTGGTGGTGGATGATCATGCTTTGTTCCGGCGCGGGCTGGTGGGTCTGCTGCGGGATATGCCGGAATTTGAGGTGGCGGCCGAGGCCAGCAACGGCGAACAGGCCCTGGCGGTTTTGGCACAGGTGCAGGCAGACATCATTTTGCTGGACCTGAACATGCCGGTGATGGACGGCCTGGGCGTGGTGGAGGCGGTGCGGCGGGCAGGGGACAAGCCGCGTATTTTGATGCTGACCATTTCGCAGAATGACGCCGATCTGCTGGCGGCCATCCGCGCGGGGGCAGACGGGTATTTGCTGAAAAATACCGAGCCAGAGGATTTGCGGCGGGCGCTGCTGCGCGTGGCGCAAGGGCAAAGCGTGCTTTCGCCGGAGGTGACCGCGCCGGTGCTGCGGGCGCTGATACAGAGCGGGAATGAAGCCCCGCAGTCGATGCTGAGCGAGCGGGAGATGGAGATTTTGGATTTGCTGGCGCTGGGGCAAACCACGCAGCAGATCGCGAGCGGATTGTTTTTATCGGAGAACACGATTAAGACCCACGTGCGGCATATTTTGGAAAAACTGGGGGCTGCCAACCGCACCGAGGCAGTGAGCAAGGCCATGCAGTTGGGGATATTGCGCCAGAAACGCTGAGGATAAGGCGGAAGGGCAGCAGGAAAAAGCGCGCGCAGGCGCGTTTTTTGATTCTAGGGGAAGCTAAAATGCGTGTAGCCAATAAGTACATAAACCTAATCGCCTGTACGCAAAACATGCCCCTTGTCAGGTAAAAAGGCACATGCCGTGCGGGGGTGAGGGTGGATCATCCTTTTGGGTGTCACATTTCACCCCTGGGGGGCTGTACGGTGGATGGAATTGGGAAGGGGGATTCAGTATATTGAATGTGGATCAAAAAAGTCTTAATCAGACGCGGAGCGAGGCGATGGCAGGACATGCAGAGCAGGCCCCACAAAGAGTGTTGATTGCTTCCGCAAACCCATTGTTCGGCAAGGGTTTGGAGAAACTGCTGCGCCAGCGCTGGAAGATTGCGCCGGAGCAGGTGCGGCTGGCGGGGGAGATGCACGCGGCCTTAAATGCGCTGGACCAATGGCAGCCGGATTTGGTGCTGGTGGACTATGACGACGAAACCATTGAACGCGCGCGTTTTCTGGATCATTTGATTCAGGGCGGCGGCCGCGCCTTACAGGTAGTGATGGTTTCTTTGCGCGACAGCGGTGAGGTGGTGGTGTACGACCGGCAAACTTTTCGCGGTGAACGGGCAGGGGATTGGCTGGAGCAGCCCTGGCCCACGCAACCCCCTTCGCAAGAACAACCCAGGAGGCAGGATGGTATGAAACATTTTGTGATTGTCGGTGTCTTGGTGGTCATTTTTACCGTATTGACCAATTTCGGTTTGCAGAGCGCCGGATTGCTGCCTGTGCAGGCCAGCGCGCAGGCGACCCTCATTGACCAATTGTTTAACGCGCATTACTGGGTGATCTCCTTCCTGTTCTCCCTGATCGGGGTGTTCATGGTGTACAGCATCGTCGTTTTCCGGCGGCGAGGGGAGAACGATACCCAGCAGGGCAAATTCTTTAAAGGCTCGACCAAGCTGGAAATCTTCTGGACGATTATCCCCCTGGGGACGGTGCTGTACTTCTCTTACCTGGGGTCGCTCTCCCTGGCCGACATCCGGCGGGTGGAACCGCAGGCCCTGGTGGTGAACGTGACCGCCGGGCAGTGGTACTGGCGCTTTGAGTACCCAGAGACGGGCATCACCTCAGGCAGCCTGGTTTTGCCGGTGGGCGAGCAGGTGCTGTTGAAGATGACCTCGGCGGATGTGATCCACTCCTTCTGGGTGCCGGAATTTCGCGTGAAGCAGGACATTTTGCCGGGAGAGAACCTGGTGAAGGAACTGCGCTTTACGCCCACGCTGACGGGTGAATACAAGGTGCTGTGCGCGGAGCTGTGCGGCGGGGCGCACGCCAACATGAACGCTCCGGTGATCGTGATGGATAAGGCCGACTTTGCTGCCTGGGAAGCGGGCGAGATGGCGGCGGTGAGCAGCGACCCGGCGGCGCGCGGCGAACGGCTGGCCAAAAACAACGGCTGCCTGGGGTGTCACTCGCTGGACGGCAGCCCGCTGGTGGGGCCGACCTGGAAAGGTATGGCGGGCAGCACACATGAGCTGGCGGACGGCAGCAGCGTGACGGTGGACGAGGCTTACCTGATCCAGGCCATTCTGGAACCCAACGCGGCGGTGGTAAAAGGCTTTCCGCCGGGGGTCATGCCGGCCACCTATGCAGACCAGTTCAGCGAGCAGCAAATCGCCGATCTGGTGGCTTACATGCAATCTTTGAAGTAAGGCAGGAGCGCTCCCTATGAAAAAATTCTTTTCACTTGGGTTGGTACGCGGGCTAATTTGGCAGGCGATCGGCACAGCCGCGGGCATGGGCCTGTTGGGGGCCATCCGCGCGCTGATGGGCCTGCCCTGGAAGACGGAGCCGGCCATGGTTTTTGGCGGGGTGGTGGGGGCCATCACCTTCCTGGCGGGCATCGGCACGATGCGCGATTGGTGGCATATGGCGCTGGGCAAACCGGTGCCGGAGGCTGAGGAAGTGCACGAGACCCCGGGAGGGGCGCGCTATTTTGGCGTGAGCCTGGATCATAAGGTGATTGGGGTGCAGTACGGCTTCCTTTCCATGATCACCCTGGCCTTGGGCGGCACCTTTGCCCTGATCTTCCGCACCGAGCTGGCTCAGGCGGGGCTGGATTTTCTCAATTATCTGCAATTTAACACCCTGATTGGGATGCACGGCATGGTGCTGATCGCCTCGATTTTGATGGGCATCGCGGCGATGGCCAATTTCATCATCCCGCTGATGATCGGGGCCAAGGACATGGCTTTTCCGCGCCTGAACGCGTTCTCGTTCTGGATGGCGGTTCCGGGAACGGTGCTGCTGGTGAGCGCTATGTTCGTAGGCGGGTTTGAGACGGGCTGGACGGCTTACCCGCCGCTGAGCGTGCGCGGTCCGATGGGCATTCAGATGTTCTTCCTGGGTGTGTACATCGTGGGCTGGTCTTCCATTCTGGGATCTCTGAACCTGATCGCCACCATCCTGATGATGCGCGCGCCTGGGATGACCCTCTTCCGTATGCCCATTTTCGCCTGGGCTATGCTGGCGACCTCGATCATTTCCACTACGGCCACACAGCTGATCGGTCTGTCGTTCCAGATGGTGATGTTTGAGCGCCTGCTGGGGATGGGTTTCTTTGACCCGGCTTCGGGCGGCAACCCGATTTTGTTCCAGCACCTGTTCTGGTTCTATTCCCATCCGGCGGTGTACATCTTCGTGCTGCCCGGCCTGGGGGTGATCAGCGAGCTGCTGCCGGTGTTTGCACGCAAGCCGCTGTTTGGCTACCGCTGGGTGGCGCTGTCTTCGATGGGCATCGCGTTGACCGGCTTTTTGGTGTGGGGACACCACATGTTCACCTCCGGCATGGAGGAATACCTGCGGGTTCCCTTCATGTACAGCACCCTGCTGGTGGCGGTTCCCACGGGGATCAAGTTCTTCAGCTGGGTGGCCACCATGTGGCAGGGGCGGCTGCGGTTTCCGACGCCGATGCTGTTTGTGCTGGGCGGCGTGATTGTATTCCTGATGGGGGGTCTTACCGGCCCGCCGAGCGGCACGGTTTCGACCGACCTGCACCTGCACGATACCTATTACATCGTGGGGCACTTTCACAACACCATGTTTGGCGGATATATCTTCCCGCTGTTCGCCGCCATCTATTACTGGTTCCCCAAGATCACGGGGCGGCGCATGAGCGAAAAACTGGGCAAGGCGCACTTCTGGCTGCTGCTGCCGGCTTTCCTGCTGCAAACCTTTGGGCAAATGCGCATCGGCTTGCTGGGCATGCGCCGCCGCATCGCCGATTACGACCCGGAGATGGGCTTCACCTTCTCCAACCAACTGATCACCATCGCCGGTTTTTTGGTGGCCTTCTCTGTGCTGATCTTCTTCATCAATTTGTGGATCAGCGCGCGCAAGGGTGAGGTGGTGGAAGGCAATTTGTGGGAATCGCGCTCGCCGGAATGGCAGATCCCTTCGCCGGCGCCGCTGCACAACTTTGCGGAGCCAATCCGGGTGGTGGGCGAACCCTACGATTATGGCCTGCCGAATTCACGCTACGTGGAAACGGTGCGCCAACCCGCGGGCGACTGACGGAAAGAGGCCGAGAATGGATGCGATGGAAACTTCAAAAAAGAAAGAGTGGCGCACCGGTGTGCAGGTATTTTTGGGGCTGGCGGCGCTGACGGGTTTGGAATATTGGGCCGGGGTGAGTGAATGGCCGGCGTTCACGCTGTGGGCGATCGCGATTTTGAAGGCGGCCCTGGTGGTGTGGTTCTTCATGCACATCCGCCGCCTGACCAACCCGGAAGAAGGAGGACACGCATGAGCACGCATACCGCGGTATTGACGGCCAAAGAGGCGGCGCGGAAAATGACCACCCGCCGTTTGGGGCTGTGGCTGTTCTTCCTCTCGGATGGGTTTGTGTTTGGCGGGCTGCTGGTGACGCGCTTTTACCTGCTGGGGCAGGCGCGCCCGCATCTGGAGCAGTTTTTGGGGCTGATTGTGACGGCAGTGCTGCTGGTGAGTAGTTTCTTCATGAACCGTGCCGAGGTCAGCATCGCCCACAACGACCGCAAGAGCTTTGTGCGCAACACGGTCATCACCATGCTGCTGGGGATCGTCTTCCTGGTGGGCGTGGTGGGCTTTGAATGGCAGTTGGCCCCCTTTGGCCCGGCGGACGGCACGGAAGGCGCGGTGTTCTACATGATGACCGGCATGCACGCTTTCCATGTGCTGACGGGGGTGATCTTCCTGGGGTTCATCCTGCGCAACGGAATGCGCGGGCATTACTCGGCGGAGAACCATTGGGCGGTGGAAGCGGCGGCCAACTATTGGCACTTTGTGGATCTGGTGTGGATCTTCTTCTACCCGGCGCTGTATTTGATTGGCACGGTGGGAGGGTAAGGACAGATGGTGCGCAAATACGGTTTCTGGCTGGCGGTGGGCGCGCTTTTGGGCTGGGTGGTGATGATGGGCCTGGCCAGCCTGCGCCCCTACCAACTGCGCGGCTCGGTGATCGATTCGAGCGCGCCGGCGCCAGAAATCGTCCTTGCGGCCACGGACGGCTCCACCTATTCCCTGCACGAACGACAGGGGCGGGTGGCGCTGATCTTCTTTGGCTACACCAGCTGCCCGGATGTGTGCCCGGCCACGCTGAGCGAGATGCGTGAGGTGCGCAAGGCCCTGGGCGAGCGCGCGGCGGACGTGGACATGCTCTTTATCACCGTGGACCCGGCGCGGGACAGCCTGGAACGCATGGGCATGTATGTGAGCCTGTTTGACCCGGCCATTCTGGGTCTGACGGGTTCGCCGGAAGCGCTGGAGGCGGTCTACCGCGCTTATGGGGTCACGGTGGAGTTTCAGACCGAGACGACCGCCGCGGGGTATTTGGTGACGCACAGCTCGCGCGTGTATGTGGTGGATCGAGCGGGCAAGCTGCGCCTGACCTACCCCTTTGGCACGGCGGTGGACGACATCGTGGAAGATGTGCGCTATCTGCTGAAAGAGAAAAGCTCATGAATGCGCACCTGAAACGCTTCTTGTGGGTCATGGCGGCCAGCATGCTGTTTGGGTGGCTGGTGAGCGAGGTGTCTTTTCGCCTGGTGAACCGCAACGTGCGCAACACCCCGCAGCGGCTGGAACTGGTCATCCCGGCGGGCACGGCGCAGCGAGTGGCGCAGGGTGAAGGCGACCCGCGCCTGCCGGAGAGCATGACCTTCATTCAGGGAGATGTGCTGGTGGTGGTCAATCAGGATGATGTCAGCCACCAATTGGGGCCGGTGTGGGTTCCAGCGGGGGGCAGCGGCAGCCTGACGATGGGCGAGCCGAACTCCTACAGTTACGATTGCAGTTTTCAGCCGCAGGAGACGCTGGGGGTGGATGTGCAGCCGCGGCTGACGAGCTGGATCCGCGTGCAGGGGGTTATCTCGGTGGGACTGCCCAGCGGGGTGCTGTTCTGGCTGTACAGCCTGGTGATCCGGCCGGTGGGGCCGCGCAAAGAGGAGGAGCAAGATGAGTACGCTGCGCCGCTTGCTTAGCTTGCGCTGGCTGCTGACCAGCCTGCTGGTGCTGGCGGCGGCCGGGGTGATGGCCCGCCTGGGCATCTGGCAGTTGGACCGGCTGGAATGGCGGCGGGCCTTTAACGCAAGGGTGAGCGCGCAGATCAACGCGCCGGAGCTGGATTTGAACCAGCACCGCTGGAAGGCAGACGATTTATTCGATATGGAATACCGCGCGGTGACAGTGCAGGGAGAATATGACTTTTCCCAGCAGGTGCTGCTGCGCAATCAGGCCTGGGAGGAGCGCAGCGGCTACCGTTTGCTGACCCCGCTGCGGACGGCGGGCGGTGAGGCGGCGGTGCTGGTGGACCGCGGCTGGATCCCTTTGGAAGAGGCGCAGGATTTGAGCGTGTACGATGAGCCGGGGGTGGTGACGGTGCGCGGGCAGATCCGGCGGCCGCAGACCCGGCCCGATTTTGGGGGTGTGCCCGACCCCACCCTGGCGCCGGGGGAGACGCGATTGGCGGCCTGGAATATTATCAATTTGGAGCGTATTCAGCAGCAAGTGCCGTATGAACTGCTGCCGGTGTACATTCAGCAGGCTCCCGACCCCGGCTGGACAGCTTTGCCCTACCGAGGGCTGGCCGAGGTGGAGCTGACCGAGGGGTCGCATCAGAGCTATGCCATGCAGTGGTTTGCTTTTGCGGGGCTGCTCTTGGCGGGGTATCCATTTTTTGTGCGCCAGCAGCTGCGCCAGAAGCCAGATCGCGGCGCGGATGTGCAAGCGGATGTAGAGCAAAGATGGTTGGAAGAACCGGGGAGGATAGGATGATGGCAAATGAACGAACGGCAGCGGGCAGTCTGCGCGGGTGGCTTTTGGCGGCAGCCCTGGTGACCTTTTTCGCGGTGGTGATGGGCAACGTGGTGCGGGTGAGCGCCAGCGGGGCGGTGTGTGCCGATTGGCCGACTTGCTATGGGCAGGCCGCCTGGCCGCAGGATACGGCGGCGCAGCTGCACATGGTACACCGCCTGGTGAGCGGCGCGGGGGCGCTGCTGGCCCTGGCGGCGGCGGTGTTGGCCGTGCGGCGCGGGGCGGCACGCGTGGTGCGCGGGTTGGCGGCGGCAGGCGCGGGGGTGATGCTGGTGCAGGCGGGCTGGGGCGCGTGGGTGGCCCTGCGCCCGGAAACTGAGTTTCTGGCCGGGGTGCATCTGGGGCTGGCTCTGACGGCGTTGGGCGCTTTGAGCGCGGCGGCGCTGGCGGCGTACCGCTTTCATCACGACCCGCAGCAGGCCGACGGCCTGCGCTTTGCCTCCCCGTTTGCGCGGCTGACGCTGGCGGTTCTGGCGCTGGTGGGGGTTTTGATGGTCAGCGGGGCCTGGGTGGTGAGCCTGGACGCGGGCGCTTCCTGCACAGGCTGGCCGCTGTGCGCCGGCGGGCTGCCTACGAACGGGTTAGGATGGCTGGCGTTGGCGCACCGCGCGCTGACCCTGGTGAGTGGGGTGGGCGTGTCGGCGCTGGTGGTGCGCGCCTGGCGCGGGCAGCGCAGCCAGCAGGTGACCCTGACCGCGGCGACGGCGGCTTTTACCCTCTTTGCCGGGCAGGTGCTGATTGGGGCGGTGAAGGTGAGCCGCGGCTTTTCGCCAGATCTGGTGGGGCTGCATGCAGCTTCGGCGGCGGGGGTGTGGGCGGCCCTGGCGTTGACCGCGGCCGCGGCAGGTTTGGCCGGCCGCCGCAGCGAGGACGAGCGCAGCGAGGCCAGCGAACCGCTGCAGTTCCGCGCGCGGCTGCGCGACTTCTTCACCCTCAGCAAGCCCCTGATCGTGGCGCTGCTGCTGGTGACCACCTACGCGGGCATGGTCATGGGGGCGCGGGCTATCCCGGGCTGGGAAGTGACCTTGTGGACCTTGCTGGGCGGGGCTTTAGCAGCGGCTGGTTCCAGCGCCATCAACCAGTACATTGACCGGGATATTGACGGCAGCATGCAGCGCACGGCCAAGCGGCCTTTGCCCGCGCAGCGGCTGACCCCGGGTGAGGGGCTGGCCTACGGTGTGGCGGCCAACCTGATCTCGTTCTTCCTGCTGGCGGGTTTCGTGAACCTGACGGCGGCTCTGCTTTCGCTGGCAGGCATGGTGTATTACGTGCTGATTTATTCGCTGTGGCTGAAGCGCCTGACGGTGCAGAATATCGTCATCGGCGGCGGGGCCGGGGCCATCCCTCCGCTGGTGGGCTGGGCGGCCGTGACGGGTTCGCTGACCTTTCCGGCGCTGTTCCTGTTTGCCATTATCTTCCTATGGACCCCGCCGCATTTCTGGGCGCTGGCGCTGGTGCGGCGCAACGACTATGCGCGAGCGGGCGTGCCGATGATGCCGGTGATCCGCGGCGAAAAAAGCACGCGTATCCAAATTTTTATCTACACTCTGGAACTGGTGGCGGTGACGCTGCTGATGCCGCTGCTCAATTTGACGGGGTCGGTGTTCCTGATCTCCGCGGCGGTGCTGGGGTTGTGGCTGATTGGCGCGGCCTGGCGGGTGCTGCGCGTGGGCGGCAATAAGGTGGCCTGGAAGATGTACCGTTATTCCAGCATGTATCTCATGTTTATTTTTGTGGCGCTGGTGTTAGACGTTTTGGTCTAAGGTGAACACCAGCCAAACAGGACGCGCACGGCCATCCCAGGCCGTGCGCGTCTTTGATTCTGTCCCGGCGCGGCGTGCGCCGCGGACAGGAGATATTGACGGTCAGGGAACCTGCAATTGGGCGGCTGCCACCTTTGAAAAAGTCGGCGCGGGGGCATTTTGCAAGTACACGCTGAAATTTTGGCTTTCGGGGGTGTCTTGGGCACGGATTTTTTCAATCCAGCGGTAGCTGAGGGGTTGGTAGAGCAGCTCCACTTCTACGGTGAGGGGGGCATTGGAGTCGGCAAGCGTGATCTGATACTGCACCTGATCGCCGCCGCCGGTGAAGTTATCGTCCTGGGCGGCCTGCCCTTGCACGGCGATCTCTGGGGGGGCCTGGGCGGGGTCAAAACCGAGGGGCAGCAGGCGGTTATCTTTTTGGTAGGCGGCAGCCTGCAGCAAGGTGGTAGTGACGGCCCCCTGGCTGTCTACCATAATCGCTTCGTAAATCTGCACCTGATCGGGGGCAGTGATCTGATCGTAGTGCGGCTCAAAACGGGTCGGGTCCTGATCGTTATCGTTAGCGGGGATGGAGCCGTTGGGCTGCACCTGGCCGGATTCAAACAGGACGGTCCCCGCGGCATCGCGCACGGTGAGGTGCAGCCAGGCGCGGCGGGAGGGGAAGCCGGAGGGGAACTTGTGACCCACCTGACTGGTGATGTTGACGGTTACATTCAGGGTGCTGCCGCTGCGCTGGGCGCTCAGCTCCAACTGGGCAGTCTGCTGCTGAAGGAGCTGCTGGGTGCGCTGCTGAAGGGTGTTAAAATGCTCGTCCTCGGCGGTAGCCTGCAGGGCCTCAGCGTTGGCCTGCAGCAGACCGATCATGAAGGCGTTGGCGCCGGTGAAATTGTGTTGGAAGAAGGGAGACTGCGGCTGCGAACCGGTGTTGGCGATGCGCACAGCCCCCTGAGCGGTGGGCATGTGGCAGTCCTGGCAGACGGTTTGACCAGCGTACTGGCTTTGCGCCCATTCCAGGTAGGGGGTCTGCTCTGGGAAGGGGTCGGCTGCCAGCGTGCCGTCGGCCTGGACGGTGGTGGTGAAGAGGGTGTGGCAGGAGGCGCACAGGTTGGGGCCGGAGAGGTGTTCGGATTGCTTGGGGACAAAGCCCGATGCGCCGCGCATGATGGCGGCGGTGCCTTCGTTGACGGGGAAGCGGCCAAAGATGGCGCGCTGACCCTGGGGGGTGGTCTTGTCAATGATGTATTCGCCGCTGAAGGAGGCGGGCGTGCCCAGGCCGTCCGGCTGAACCTGGTGACAGAGGGTGCAGGAGACGCCGTCTTGAGCCAGGGGGAAGAGGGGATGCTGGGGGCTGAGGAAACCGTCGTCCAGCATGGCGGTGCTTTCTTCCACGGCCAGGGCGGTGGTGTAGGCCATGCCCAGGTGACAGGTGGCGCATTTCTTTTCGATGGCGGGGCGCAGCTCTGGCAGGCGCACGACCTCGCTGCGCACGGAGGCGCGGTAATAGGGGTCGCGGGCGGCGTTGGCCATCATGGTGGCGCGCCAGTGGGCGTCAATGGACACATCCGCACCGGATTCATCTTTGAGGCCGGTGTGGCAGCCGGCGCATTCGCCGGAGGCGGAAAACAAATCCCCGCGGGCCAGCAGAAGCTGGCGGGCGGCGGGGGGAGGGGTGGGGG
>NZ_LGCM01000048.1 GCF_001306035.1 Levilinea saccharolytica | reverse complement strand
GGATCGTCGTGATCTGAGTATCTTTCAAATTGGATTGCGTTATATTGATCGTCAACTTCTCAACTCGCTTCCATTTCGGATTTTGCTATGTTCTTACTGTTGATTTTTCAAACTGTCAGGTGGCTAGCAAATAGATCAAGTTACAAAATACTTAAAAATTCCGGAGGTAATTAAACCTGATATAAATTCACCCGGAGGACTTTAAAATATCTTGACGAATGCAGGCTCTCATGATAAACTATCATTCGTTCGGGGGCGTGGTGTAGTGGCTAACATGCGGCCCTGTCAAGGCCGAGACCGCGGGTTCGAACCCCGTCGCTCCCGCCACTCAATCAAGAAGTCGTGCAAACGGCTTCTTTTTTGTTTAATCCCCTTCGAGACCGGGGTCCCCCCAGGAGGGGATGCATTCGCACCCCATCACTCCCGCCACTCAATCAAGAAGTCGTGAAAACGGCTTCTTTTTTGTTTAATCCCTTTCGAGACCGGGGTCCCCCCAGCAGGGGATGCATTCGGACCCCATCACTCCCGCCACTCAATCAAGAAGTCGTGAAAACGGCTTCTGGGTTGTTTAATCACAATCGAGACCTGGGTTCTCGAGGTAGGAAATGCACCAATTTTCGAGTTAACACTTGCTTAAAAATAGAAATTCGTTTAGTATTATTATTAAGTAACTCGTAGACTATTTTTAGGACGACAGATGACCGTTCGCTTTGCAATTCTTGGGTTGATCGCACAAAAACCGCGTCACGGGTATGAAGCCCGCGCCGCTTTCGAAGCTTTGGTTGGGGGCGATAAGAACTGGGAGGTCAAGCCCGCTCAAATTTACACCACCCTGGAGCGTCTTGAAGAGGCCGGCATGATTCAGCGCACCTCCGATTTGGGTGAAGGAGAAGAACCCTCCCGCCGCGTGTATCGAATCACACCGCACGGTGAAGAAACTTTGCAAGAATGGTTTTCAACCCCCACCCCATCGGACCATCAGCGGGATGATTTCTTTATCAAATTGATGATCGGCATTGCCTGCAAACAAGGCAATCCACAGCGTCTGATCCAAAAGCAGCGAGCGCTTCTTTTTCAAGAAATGCACAACATAACTGACCAGCGTGAGGCATGCGACGGTACGGCCGAGGTGGCACAAATTTTATTGCTGGATAAAGTGACCATGCACCTGGAGGCAGATTTACGGTGGTTGGACATGATCGAAAGCCGCCTCCCTTCAATTCTGGAACAGCCTTTGCCCACGCCAGTGCTCAATCGTCGAGGCCGCCCGCGAAAGGGCGAAAAAGGATCAACCTACCCACCTCCATCGCGAGATTAGCTGATCCCCTATAAGGCAATCGATATCATCCTTGCTGGCGATACATACGCTTGCACGCGTTAAGTGATTCATATTCACAGGAGTGTACCATGTCAATCATTTCAACTCAAAACCTAACAAAAATCTTCGGTTCTGGTCCAACAGCAGTTACTGCATTGGATCATGTAAACCTTACAGTTAATGCTGGTGAATTCGTTAGCATCATGGGACCAAGCGGCTGCGGCAAATCTACCCTGCTGCACTTGATCGGAGGACTAGACCGCCCAACCAGCGGTTCTATCACCTTAGATGGAATTTCCATAGCCAACATGAATGACGACCGCCTCACAGAACTACGCCGCCGCAAAATTGGGTTTGTTTTTCAATTCTTTAATCTAATCCCAGTTCTTACCGCTGTCGAAAATGCCGCCCTGCCTATCACCCTGGACGGTGTAAAGCCGCTTTCGGCACAAAAGCAAGCATCCCAATGGCTGGCCCGCTTTGGACTGGCAGACCGTTCATCCAGCCGCCCCGACCAGCTTTCCGGCGGGCAGCAGCAGCGCGTTGCCATTGCCCGTGCATTGGCAGCAGAGCCTACCTTGATATTGGCAGATGAACCCACTGGAAATTTGGACACACGCTCTGGTGAGGAAATTGCTCGCCTCATGCGTGAAGTGGCCAAAAAGTACGGCCGCACAGTCGTAATGGTCACCCATGACCCGCGGATCGCCGCCTACTCAGATCGAATTGTATTCCTCAAAGACGGCAAAATTGTCGATGAAACCACACTTTCTCGGCCAAACAGCGAAAATGCTGCGGCAGTTGCACAAAAAATTCACTCGATCGGGGACTAAGGAGTTCCCATGAACCTCCAATTTACTCTAGCTTCACGATACCTGTTAGGGCGAAAATTACGCTCATTATTGACAACCCTGGCAGTTATTTTTGGGGTCATGATCATTTTTGGGATGAATACCATCCTGCCAACCATGATCTCCGCCCTGCAGGCGAATGTCCAGGGCGCAGAAGGAGAAACCGATTTCACCATCGTCAGCAAAACGGGTTCCTCTTTCCCCAAGGATACAGCTAAGTCGCTTATAGAAATCAAAGGTGTCCGAGCTGTCGCTTCTTCCTTGGAACGTACGATCAATCTGCCGGCGGATTTTGTGGACCAGGATCCATCCAGGCCCGATCAAATCATCGCGGTCAACCTGGTTGGATTGAATCCCGAAGAAGCCCGCACAGTGCGCGCTTTCCCAACCGTAGAAGGCCGCTATCTCAAGGATACGGATACATCCTCTGCCGTCATCTCACAAACGCTTGCAGACGCATTTTCGGTAAGAGTCGGCAGTCTCATTCATTTGCCGTCGGTTTCCGGCCTAACCGAATTGACTGTGGTAGGTCTCTTGCCCGCAGCGATTGGCACAGAGAACGAGCAGATTTTCGTACCCCTGACTCAAGCTCAAAAAATGACTGGAGAAGTAGGCAAAGTCAACACAATCAAGGTGAATATCGAAGCCTTTGCCAGTAAGGAACGCCGTGCCGAAATTCAAACCAACATCACATCAGCGATTGGCGCAAATTATAAAGTCGGCGCAATGATCGCGGATGACGAGATGTTTGCCACCATGGAAATGGCCAAAATTGCTCTAAACGCGTTTGGTGCACTGGCTCTTTTTATGGGTGGATTCATCATATTCAATACCTTTCGCACAATCGTCGCAGAACGCCGCCGCGATATCGGCATGCTTCGCACATTGGGTGCCACCCGACGCATGATCATTGGAGCAATCCTTGTCGAAGGCTTTCTGTTGGGCCTGTTAGGTTCACTTATCGGCCTTGTGGTTGGGTATCTCATGGCCGTGGCGGTGCTTGCTGTTGCTCAGGGGCCTCTCAGTGCGTTCATCAATATAAAACTGGGGTGGCCGATTATTCAAATTCCTCTGGCCGTTGGCTCAGTGATGATCGGCGTTAGTGTCACCATGCTGGCCGGTTTGATTCCTGCCTGGAACGCCAGCCGTGTCACGCCGCTCGAAGCTCTGCGCCCAACCGCAGCCGAAGTTGAGTTCAAAAACCAAACCGGCCGCGGTTTCTGGGTAGGCGTGGCTACGATTACACTCTCGCTGCTTGCCCTTCTTTCAGGACAATCCGCATTCATCCTGCCAGGGGGGGTCATCTTTCTGGTTGGATTGATGCTGGTTGCTCCAGCCCTGGTACGCCCCTTTGCCGCCTTTTTTGGCCGGATCATAGCACGCCTTACCGTCCGACAAGGTATTGGCGGATTGGCAGAAAAGAACCTCACCCGACAGCCTTCACGTATAGCTGTGACATCCTCAACCAGTCTGTTGGCCCTGGCAACGATCGTAGCCGCAGGCGGCATTGTCTTTAGCATGAAAGGCACTTTGTTAACCATGGTGGATAACAGCCTCGGCAGCGATTTCATCTTTCTGCCGCCGTCCGTTGGCTTGTGGGGCAGCAACCTGGGTGCCTCCCCACTCCTCGCCGAAACGCTTCGAAAGGTGGATGGCGTGGACACAGTCAGCACTTTCCGTTTCGCCTCCAGCCAGGCCAAAGGGCAAGTTGTGTCCGTCCTGGGCATTCAGCCTCAGGATTTCCAAAAGGTGAGTGGGTTGAACTTCACCGAAGGAAGTTCGGCAGCGTACCAGGAACTAACCACAGAACGAACCTTGATCGCGAACAGCATTTTCATGGTCAGCACCGGTCTGGGTGTGAATGACTCAGTGGAACTCACCACCCCCAATGGACCAATACAGTACCGCATAGCCGCCGTTGCGTCCGACTTGCTCAACGCGAAAATCAGTACAATCTATATCTCCCAGGCCAACCTGCAGAAGGATTTCGCCAGCGATCAAGATGTATTTATTCAGCTGGATCTGCGGCCCGATGCAGACCAAGAAGTCATTGGTGCTCAGATAAAGGCCATCGGCAAGGACTACCCTCAATTCAAGGTTATCTCTGGGAAAGATTATTTCAACACCATCGAATCTCAGTTCGAAGCCGCATTCAGCGCTGTCTACATTTTGTTTGCTGTCTTAGCCTTTCCCTCTTTGATCGCCATGCTCAACACTATGACTATTAGTGTCATGGAGCGCACGCGAGAAATTGGAATGGTTCGAGCCGTAGGCGGAACTCGCTGGCAAATCCGCAGCATGGTTGTGACCGAAGCCCTCCTGTTGGCGGCCATCGGCGCGGTCTTTGGCATCCTGGGTGGCGTTTACCTCGGGTACATGCTGGTGACCGCCATTGAAGTCGTTTTTCCGATGGGATATTCCTTCCCATTCCTGGGGATCGTGGCCGCTGTCGTAATCGCCTTACTCTTTGGGGGGGCGGCAGCAATCATCCCTGCCCGCAAGGCTGCCCGCATGGATATCATCCAGGCCTTACGCTACGAGTGATCGAAGGGCAGTCCAGAAACTAAAGTGGCTGCCTCTTTGGATGGAGCAGCCACTTGTCTTTTATTGAATGGATTGTGGTGAATTATGCTAACCGATCTCAGCGCTGCATTTACAATTGTTGCTCTTCTTGATCAACAAGTACCGCTGTGTTTTCCGGAATTTCCCTCAAAATACACGCGGAATAAATCAACGCTGTCCGTTCGTCGTCTTGTTCCAACAGCTTGATGTGAAAAGTGAATTCCGCTGCACGATTGCTCAGCACGCAGAACCGCACCACCATCTAGATAGAGTATCCCCTAGAGTCTAAATGCGGCAGCCAAAAATGCCCGGACATCAAATTTCGCAGCACGCAGGGCGCGCCAAGCACCGGTAGCCCATAAAGCCCAAATCACCAACAGCGGCTGAAAAAACAACCGAATGAAACGGGCCTGGTCCGTATTTAACCCAAAAGCGTCAATGCGGTTGACATATTGTGAGATATTGCCAGGGAAGATGAGAATAAAAAACAGCGCCGCGGCCAAACCCATCAATGCGCGCTGCCGGCTCAGAAACATCAGCCCCAGTCCCAAGGCGATTTCGATAACACCAGAGATAACCACCACCAGGTCTCCGTCCAGCGGAACCCATGACGGCACCTGCGCCAGGAATTCCACCCGCGCCACGGTCAGGTGATTCACCCCAGCAAAGGTTAAGAATACCCCCAGCAAGATTCGGAAAGTGGTTTGGATGATGCTGGATTTTTGAAGCTGATAGTTGTCTGGGTCTGCTTTCATTAGCGTATCCTTGCAGGTATGGATTTACAGTTAAAAGAATGGTTTGCCTGAAGAAGGCCGCCACTGATCGGGCGGCCTCTGGATGGCCACACAACGCATTAATTTCGTTCAGGTTCTTTCGTCTCCAGGTTCCCCGCCGCCTTTCTCCGTGAGAAAGTGGATCATCGCATACAGCTGTTCTTTCAAGCGGTGCAGGTCTTCCAATTTCATATCATCCGTTAGCAACCCTTCCACCAGTCGCTCCGGAATTTTCACTGCCTCTTCCCGGAGATGATCCCCCTTTGCTGTCAACGAAATGATCACCCGCCGCTCATCCTCATTAGATCGCTTCCGCTCAATGAACCCCAGGGCTTCCATACGCTTTAAGATCGGCGTGACCGTATTGGTGTTCAGGATCAGCGCCTGCGCAATCTCGTTCACCGTTCTGCCGTCCGTCTCCCAGAGCAGCATCAGCACCAAATATTGCGGGTATGTGATTCCCAGCTTTTCCAAATGCGGCTGATATTCACGAATGATCAGCCGTGAGGCGGCGTATACAGGGAAGCACAACTGGTTTTCAAGTTTTAACTGCTCGTAGGTCATCATACACCTTCCGGCTCTTTTGCCCTGAAAAGATCAGGCAGGGCTTACTTCAGTATTCAAGAGTTCCGCCAGAGTCAGGATCTCGTCGTTGCTGGGAATATCGCTCATGCTGTGACCGTAATGCACAAAGCGCGCCACGCCAGCCCGGTCAATCAACACCTGCGCCGGCATCCGTCCCAGTTTGAACAGGTTCACTTCCTGGCCGTACAGTTTTAAGACACTGGCTTTAGGGTCAGGCAAGCCAATAAAAGGCAGATTTTCCTTCTCCCAGTATTTAGCAAATCCGGCAGCATCTTCCGGCCCCACCACCACCACCTCCACCTGTCGATCCACAAATTTACTGTAGTCTTGGCGCAACTGCGCCATATGCTTTTGGCAAAACGGTCAGGTAAAGGTGCGGTTGAAAACCAAAAGTACGTTCTTCTCGCCGCGCAGCGCGGACAAAGTAAAGGTTTTGCCTTTGAAATCCGCCAATTGGAAATCAGGGGCGGTTTGTTGGATGGAAACGCGTGCCATATCGGCTCCTTTTCTTAATATCATTTTTATTCACTCACGATTATATCGCCTGCGATATATTATAGCACAGATCGGAACAATTTCAAGTAATCATTTCTGATCAGGTCAGGAACAGAAAAACTGCCCGGCGTATGACTGCTGCCGGGCAGTTCTCAGAATTGAGTATTCGGTTTAACCGCGCTGGAATGGGTTGCCGTATTTCCGGTATTCCCCAGGAACCGCGTGTCCCCCCTCCCAAACCACCTGCCTGAATTCATCCGGATCTGTGTTGCGTTCCGAGTTCACCAACAGGATATACGAGTTTTCGTTGATCCCCAATCGCTCCCGCAAAGGCGCATATTCATTCTGTTCCATCAAGAAGGTTAAAGCGCCCAGCGTCACAGCTCCCGACTCACCTGAAACCACCATGGGGTCGCCGCTTAACGGTACGCCGTACACCCGCATGCCCTTGGCCGCCACGTAATCTGGGCAGGAGAAGAAGGCATCGGCGCAATCTGCCAACACTTCCCAGGCGATCGGGTTCGGGTCACCGCACGCCAGCCCAGCCATAATCGTATCCAAATTTCCAGGGAAACCGTGCGGCTTGCCGTCCCCAATTTCCATCGAACGGAACAAACACGCAGCCCGGTCCGGCTCCACCACCACCATCTTCGGGCGGTCAGCTCCAAAAAGCCCCGCATAAAAACCAAACGCAGAAGCCGCCAAAGAGCCTACCCCTGCCTGCATAAAGATGTGGGTGGGTTTAATCGCCCCCTGCGCCGCTAATTGCTGCTGCGTTTCTGCGTACAGGGTAGTATAGCCCTGCATCACCCACGTCGGGATTTCAGTGTACCCTTCCCAGGCCGTATCGGAGATAACCTGCCAGCCGTTCTTCTGTGCATCCTCATTGATCAGCCGCACCGCATCATCATACGTGCCGTCTACCACCACTACCTTGGCGCCGTTGCGCTGAATCGCCGCAATCCGGGCTTCGGAAGTTAACTTATGAACATAAATGACCGATTCAAATCCCAAAGTCTTCGCTGCCCAGGCCACACCCCGGCCGTGATTGCCGTCGGTCGCTGCCGCAAAGACGATGTTCCCCAGTTTTGTTCGGATCTCCGGATTCATCAAATCATCAAAGCGCAGCGGCTCATGGGTTCCCAAGCGGGATTGAATGTACCTGTAAATGGCAAAAGAGCCGCCCAACACCTTAAAAGACCCCAGGTTCAAACGCTCCGCCTCATCTTTCACCCAAATGCCGCCCACCCCCAAGAATTTGGCCAGACGGCTCAAATTCTTCAAAGGGGTCATGCGAAAAGCTGGAATTTGCCGGTGAAACTCCATCGCCTCCCGTGCGGTTCCCTGCGGGAAGTAGCGCTCTACCGCTTTACTATGCGCAATTCCAGCAGCTTTTGGGTTTTCAATCCAGGATATCGGTTTTCCGTGTTTCATGTTGCCTCCAATTTTATGATAAAGAATGCCATGATGATCATCGTTTAATTGTCTGACAAATACAAGTGCCCTTCCTAACACCTTCAGGATGATGAACGTCGCACCCTATCTAGATCTTCGTCCCCTCCATGCCGCTGCCCTCAACCAAAGTCCAGGGTGGGTTCAATGCCATAATCTGGGCGTACACCGGGCAGATCTCCTCGTGCGCCCCCGGCAGATACCCTGTGCTCATCAAAAACTCCCCCACAATTTCTCCCCCCACGAACACGAACTGTGCCTTAAACAACTGCACCCACGCCGCTTTGCTGCGCGGGTGATGCACATCCAGCCAGGCCTTGAAGCTTCCAAATTCCTGACGCAATTGTAAAATTTTCTGCGCGTTGGTGATAGCTGCGTTCACTTTTAACCGGTTCCGGATAATACCAGCATCGCTCAATAGTCGGGCTCGATCTGCTTCGTCAAAATGGGCCACCTTGTGGATATCAAACCCAGCATAAGCCTCGCGAAAAGCCTCTTGCTTGCGCAAAATCGTAGACCATGAAAGCCCCGCCTGATTGATTTCCAGCACAAAGCGTTCAAACAGCCGATTGTCATCCGTTATTGGAAAACCGTATTCTTCGTCATGGTAACGCCGGTGCCAGGGATCCTTTTGTGATTCAATGCAATACCCCATACTTCTCCTCCTGATTCTTGGTGGTCGCTTCGTTCCCTCTTGCTCATCTCAGCATGAGAGATTAATCCAGTATAATACGCTCTCATTCATTTCACATCCACAGGGCCGCTGCTCATGGTTTTCCTCAGCCTCAATAACATCACCCTCATGCTGGGCGCCAAACAAATTCTAAACGCCATCTCGCTGGAAATCCAGGATGGTCAGCGCATCGGCCTCATTGGCCCTAACGGTGCGGGCAAATCTTCTTTATTCCGCCTCATCATGGGTGAATACCAACCCGAAAGCGGCGGAACCATCACCCGCCTCAAAAACACCTCTATCGGTTATTTGCCCCAACACCCTGAGCTTGACCCTCACCTCACTTCCCTGCAAGCGGCCCTGGGCGGCAACCAACGCATCCTTGAGATATCCTCGCAACTGGCGCGTATCGAAGATAGTCTCGGGGATCCCAAGGTGTACACCAATGAAAACCGCCTGGCATCTGCACTGGAAAAGCAGGCGGCCTTACTTGAGGAATTTCAACAACTGGGCGGGGATCAATTCCCTGAAAGGGTGAAAGCCACTTTGTTGGGTTTAGGCTTATCCCCTCACGAGTTGGAGCTCCAAATCAAATATCTATCCGGCGGCAAGAAAAAGCTAGTCGCTCTCACTCGCACCCTTCTGGCCAACCCCAATGTCCTGCTGCTGGATGAACCTGATAACCACCTGGATCTGGCCGGTAAGGCTTATCTGGAACAGCTCATCCGCGTCTACCCGGGTGCGGTCGTCCTCATCTCCCATGACCGCTACCTGCTGGACGCCGTGGTCACTCACATCGCCGATCTGGAAGACGGACGCATCTCCTTGTTCAACACAGATTACTCCACCTATTACATGGAGAAACAAGAGCGCCTCGCCCGCCAAGATGAGCTGTACAACATTCAACAGCGCGAGATCTCCCGTATCGAAAAAGCTATCCAACGTTATGCCATTTGGGCCAAGACCTACGACAGCGAAAAATTCGCCAAGCGCGCCCATGCCATTCAAAACCGTCTGGATAAAATGGATCGCATCGAGCGCCCCATCCTGGAGCGCCGCCGCATGGACCTCCGCCTGAACGGTTGGCGCGGCTCATCCAAAGTGCTTGAGCTTCAACACGTCTCCATGGCTTTCGATTCGCAGCCGGTGTTCAACGACCTGAACTTGCTCCTCTACCATGGTCAGCGCCTGGGAATCGTCGGCGAAAACGGCGCAGGGAAGTCTGTTTTGCTCCAACTTATCCTTGGCAACCTCCAGCCTTCGCGCGGTGAGGTTCTCATCGGTCCCAGCGTTAAAATCGGTTACTACGCCCAGGAACACGAAACCCTCGACTTCAATCAAACCGTTCTGGATTCCATCCGTCTCACTGGAAATATGAGCGAATCCTCTGCGGTCGCTTTTCTCAACCATCACCTGTTTCCCTACCGTCAGGTACATCAAAAAATCAGCCAGCTTTCTGGCGGCGAACGCAGCCGTCTTCAGCTCGCGCAGATTGTGTTAACTGGCTGTAATTTCCTTATCCTAGATGAGCCTACCAATAATTTAGATATCCCCTCAGCGGAGGTACTCGAAACCGCCCTCAACGATTTTGAAGGCACGGTGCTCATCGTCTCACACGACCGCTATTTCCTGGATCAAACCGTCGATCAGCTCCTGGTGCTATCCAAACAAGGGCGGCTGGAATTCCCAGGGGCATTCTCCGATTTCCTCGCCTCTCCTCTTAGCCAGCCGTACACCTTTTTGAATTCCTCTTCATCTCGGTAGCAAAAAGACGGCCGAAAAAAAAGCCTTGCTCCGCAGCATCACAGAGCAAGGCTTCTGGTTCAAATTTCAATGGCTATTCTGGCTCAACCCTCACCAGCACTGCCCGCACCGCCACGCGCCAGATATACTCGTTGATCGTCTCATCGTACCCCTGGCAGGTGATCAGCGTTACCCAATCCATCGATTCTGTCCGCAGCGGCGAAAGATCGCCTTCCCAGGTCTTCACGTTCTCCCGCACCTCATACACATACCGCTGACCGTAACCGTGTAAGATCACCACATCGCCCCAGCGCAGTTCATGCAGCCGCTGGAAAGGTCCAGGCGAGCCGTCAGCGTTGTATACGTGCGCCGTCAGGCCTGTGTTGCCCTCCCAGGTCGGGAAAGCCGTCCCGTTCAGGTAGCCGACCGATTCGCCCAGCCAGGTCAAATCCCAGCCGTCCTTCGAGCCTGGCACGCCCAAAATGGGTTCCTTCACATTCAAAGCGGGAATCTCCAACCAGAGATCGCCCAAGTCTTGATAATACCCAACAGGCTGAGCCCCCAATGGGGTCACCTTCCCAGGTGCAAAACCGGTCTTGGGCAGCGTTGGGATCCGGATGGCTGCCGAGCTGCGCGCGCCGTAGATGTTTACTGTGGACGCCGGGTCATAAAAACGTTCGGTCGAAAGCGGGTTGCGCGTCTGCGGGTCAAAAACGTTCCCAGGCAGGCTGGTCCAGGCCACATTGGCGTTGTTGACCACCTCCGTCCCCGGCCCCAGATTACCCACCCGCGCTTTGAACTCTACAACGGAGGGTTCGCTCCCTAACGGGAAGCTGTCCCAGGTCACCGTCAGGGTCGGCGCGCCGGCCTCATCCAACACAGTGGGCACCGGCCCCTTTACCGGTTTCAAAGAACCGGTCACATACGACAATCCAGACGGCACCTTATCGGTCAAAACGACATTGAACGCATCGGTACGGCTATCTTTGGTATGCCAAACTTTCAGGGTAAATTTTACAATCGTTCCCGGCAGCACAGTTTCGGCATCCACGCTCTTCAAAACTGCCAGGTCAGGCTCCACGATGGTCTGATCCTGGGCCGAGGTTGTCAAAGAACCGCCGTCCCAGGTCCATGTCGCCGCGTTGTCCACCTGCACGCCGTCTTGATTGGCCGCACTGTTCAGCACCACCGCTTCGTACGTGAAGGTCAGCGGCACATTATCAGCACTGCCGTTGGTCAGCGTCCCCAACGCAAAGGTCACCTTACGGTCCATATCTTCCGGCGCCGTACTCGTGGCTGGAATCGGTTCCAAAACCGGCGCAGCGCACACAGCGTCAAAGCCGCCAACAACGTTGGTCGCCAGCGCTGGGTCGCCTGGGGTAATGCTCACGCAGCGCACGAAGGACAGCCCCGCGCTCAATTCATCCACCAGCCGCACATTTTGCAGTGCGGTGGGGGGGATCATCATACGCACTTCATACGTGACGATTTCACCAATCGCCACATTCCCATCCGGCGTAAATTCCTGATTCGACGAGACCACCCGCTTGGAGAATGCCGTATCCAACACAGTGATCGTGGGATCATCCTCAGGTGTACTGGCCGGGTCATCCGTGGGGGTATCCTCAAAATTGTCACCAGCGAACAACCCCTGGTTCGCCACAGCCACCACATCCTCTGGCAACGGATCGGCGAAGAGCACGTCAAACACAATCGTCACGCTCCCGCCCTTGCCCGCCAGATCGCCCACCTGCACTTCCACCGTCGTATCTCCAGCAGTGTTCCCAACCACCACCGTGCCCTGGGTGGTCGTTACACTGCCGACCACTAAAGCGGTGTTTGCGTCCGGCGTATCCGTGAAAACCACATTCCCGGCGTCTTGGTTGCCGCTGTTCACCAGGGTCACCGTGTAGCGCAGCGTGTCTCCCGCGGATACGGTGTCATTGTCATTCGCATCCACTGCCAGAATGACGGCTTTGGTTGCCGTCAGGTCAGGAAGCGCTCCACCAATCGCGTCTTCATCGCTGGTGGTGTTGTCATCCAAATTCGGGTCAGCCCCGTGTGTACCGTCATCTGCTACCGTCGCTGTGTTAAGAATGGATGTGATCGTCGCCCCTAAAGGATCATTCACAGTCACAGCAAACTGAATGGTAACCGACGCACTCGCCGCCAGAGCGCCAATGGTGTACTCGCAGGTTGTAACCCCGGCGGTCGTCGTGCAAGACCAGCCCGCCGAAGAGCTTGCGCTGTTAAAGGTGGTCCCTTGCGGCACGGTTTCCGTCACTACCACGCCTGTCGCATCGCGCTCGCCGATGTTGGAAATGGTTAGGTCATAGATGAGGGTGTCGCCAGGAGCGGCCGTGTCCACATAGTCTGTTTTCGTGATGTTCAGTTCCGGGCTAATCCCCGTTAAGGTGTCTTCACCTTGGGCGATCGGTTCATCCCGCTCATTGGGGTCATCTCCCGGCAGTGTGCTGTACTCGTTCACATAGGCTGTGTTGAGATAGGTTTCACCCGACGCAAAATCGTTCGCCAGCGTGACAACAAAGTCGAAATCGCGTGTGCCTCCCGCCGGAATCGGCCCGCCGGTGTAGGTGACAGTCCAGTTCGGGTCAGCATCCACCAGCGCATACGTAAAATCGCTGGGAGTTATCCCTTCCCCAATCACCGGGAACCGCAACTTGGGGAACGAATCCTCAACCAGCACGTCATAGGCTGGCGTGGTCCCCACGTTTTGCACGGTCAGAGTCACCGTCACATTATCGTTGGCTGCCGCCTGATCCGGGGTAAACACCTTCGAGATCACCAGCCGCGGCTCGCCTACCGTCACATCCACCGGGTTGCTGTCAACTGCGGTCCCGCCGTTCAAAACGACATTGGCCTGATTGGTGAGCACCGTCGCCGCAGGCGGCAGCCCCACATTCCCGGCAACATCCAAAACCACCGCTTCAAATTCAATCGCGAAGCTGTCATTGTTGGGATCATTGTCGCCGTTCACCACTGTCGAACCGAAGGTGAAGATCACGTCTTCCCCATCTGTTGTCCCCCCGGTAACCGTGGGATCGGGAACTGTGCCAGCAAAGCCCGTGCGATCGACAACTGCCGAACCGCTGACATAACGCAGTCCAAGCGGCAGCACGTCGCTCACCACCACGCTGGAGGCCAAGCCTTCTGGTAAGGTGACCACCAACCGGTAGCGAACAATCTCGCCAATCGTCACCACTGGCAAGGTCGTGTCGCTCAGGCTGGTGCCAGCAATGGACTTGGCAATTTCCGGCGTATCCAGCAGGGTAAATGCGTCAGAATCAGCAGCTGCATAATCATCCAGGGTTCCGCCCGGGCCGTCGTCTCCATTTCGCTCTTCCGCCGGGGTCCCAGGCATGCTGGACCATTCCACAGTTGCAGCATTGGTAATGGTTGACCCCGCCGGAGCGCCGTCATTGATCGCTGCCGAGAAAACGACCTGAATACTGTCGCCCACCGGCACAGCGTCCGCCGTCACCGTGATCACATTCCCGCTGATGCTGACTGCCGCGTTTACCACCCCCGCGCTGGGCGTTACTACGACCGTCGCAGGCTGCAGGCTCAACGCCGCCGGCAGGGTATCTTCCAGGGTCACGTTGTAAGCGGTAGCGGTGTTGATCCCGGCTGGATTGCTGACCAGCAGGCTGTAACTCACCACCCCACCCGCATCCAGCGGGTCGGGCAATGTCGTGATCTGCTTGTCGATCGTCAAAGTCGGTTCCACCACGGTTACTGTGGTAGCGTCCGTCTGTTCCGTCGCGGGTGTGCCGTCCGCCAGATCATAGTTCAAGCTGACGGCGTTGCTCAAAGTCGTCCCGGCTTGATTGGCAGCCACATTGGCAGCCGTCGCTGTGTAGGTGATGGTCGCCGGAGATTTGCTGATGGCTGCATCTCCAAAATCCCACGTCAAAGTCACCGGAACCGTCCCGCCCGCCGGGTCTGTGCTGCTGAACACCAGCGCACCGGTATCAATGCCGTCAATCGTCACGGGTGCTGCGTTAAACAACATCCCCGCGGGCAGCACATCCTCAATCACCAGGTTACGCGCTGTACCTAAAGGCGAAGTGATCGTCAGTGTGTAGGTGACCGTTTCTCCAATGGTCACAACCGTCTTGTCCACGCCCTTTTCAATCAACGGCCCATCTCCGCTGACCGGCGCGCTGTCCTGATCTTGATCCTGATCTACCGGGTACAACGGTCCAGGTGCATCTTCGTAATTCCGTTCCTGCGGGTTGCTGCTGCCGTCTTGCGTCCCCCAATCCGCATCCGCCAGGTTGATATGCGTTCCAGATAAGAACAGATCCGGCAGTACGGTGACGGTGTAGGTGCACAAAATATACGTATCAGGATCGGTAGCCGCCAGATCCCAAGAGCCAGTCGGATTCCCTTCCAATCGCAGCAGGCTGCCCGTCAGGCTGCTTTGCGCGCCAATCGGGCCGGTCAAAACGCCTGCATCATACAGTTCGCAAATCTGCGAGTTGGTGTTAAACTCCAGACCGGCAGGAATTTGATCTTCAACGAACACATCATAAGCCGTGCTGGCTCCGCTGCTGCTGATTTGCAGGGTGTACGTCAATATATCGCCCGCTTCAACCCCAGAGCTTAATGACACACTTTTCACGAGTGTGATTTGCGGCTCCACGATGGTCACCGTGGTATCGTCCAATTGCTCAGGCGCAGGCGTTCCATCCGCCAGGTCATAATTCAGAGTCGCCTGGTTGGTTAAGGTCGTCCCCGATTGGTTGGTCGTCACGTTGGCAACGGTCGCCGTGTAGGTGATCGTTGCAGGCGATTTGGTGATTTCGGCGTTCCCGAAATTCCAGGTCAGCGTCACCGGCACAGTGCCGCCGGCAGGGTCGCTGCTGGTAAAAGCCAGTCCTGCGTCGTCAATTCCATCAATCGTCACAGGCGCCGCGTTAAACAGCATCCCCGCAGGTAGCACATCTTCAATCACCAGGTTGCGCGCCGTACCCAAGGGGGAGGTCACCGTCAATGTATAGGTGACGGTGTCTCCAATCGTGACAACAGTCCTGTCCACGCTTTTTTCAATGATGGGCCCATCCCCGCTCACCGATGCGCTGTCTTGATCTTGATTTTGATCTACAGGGTACGGAACAGCATCCACATAATTGCGCTCATCTGGGTTAGCGCTGCCGTCCTGAGTCCCCCAATCTGCATCCGCCACGTTTATATGCGTGCCCGACAGGAACAGCTCTGGCAGCACCGTGGCAGTATAGGTGCACTCAATGTAGGTGTCCGGATCGGTGGACGCCAGGTCCCACGAGTCAGTCGGGCTGCCTTCCAGCCGCAGCACAGAACCTATCAGGCTGGTCTGAGCGCCGATGGGCCCGGCCAAAACGCCCGCGTTGTAGAGGTTGCAGATTTGTGAACCCGTGTCAAACCCCAGGCCAGCCGGGATCTGGTCTTCCACAAACACATCATACGCCGTGCTCGCCCCCGTATTGCTGATTTGCAGCGTGTAGGTCAGGGTATCCCCTGCCTCAATTCCGCTGGTCGGCACCACACTCTTAAGCAGGGTAATCTGCGGTTCCACCAATGACAAATTCCGCGGCCCCGTGTTCAGTTGAGTGGTACTGCCGTCGTTAGGATTGGTGTATTCCATCCGGGCCGTGTTCGCCAGAACGGTTCCTTGCACATTGCCAATCTCGTTTAATACCCGCACCGCCACTTGAATCAGGAAGCGGTTATTACCGGGGTTGTTATCTCCAGTCGTCACCACATCTCCAAACTCAAAGCGCACATCATCCCCACTGGCGCCGCTGTTCACCACCGTCGGGGTCAAAGTCACCGTCCCGCCGTAAGTCTCAGTCAGCACGCCTCCCCCATCTCCGGCGTTCACTAAAACAGCGTAATTTTCATATCGAAGGCCTGCGGGCAGCAGATCCGTGACCACCAGGTCCTGCACCGTGCCCTCTGGAACGCTCACCTCAATGAGATAATTGACCAGATCTCCGATCGTTGCAACGGCCGGAATGGGGTCAAATTTTTGAACGGCTGGCGAAACCAGGGTCAGGTTTTCCGGGTCAGACGCCGTGTAATCGTTCAGCGTACCCGTGCCGCCGCTCCCGTCGCGTTCGCCCGTTGCCGATCCCGGAGTCCCCGGGGCGGTCGAGCCGGTGGGGTTGCCCACGGTGCCGTTGTCTCCCGGCAGGCTGGTCCACCGGATGTTCGCTGAATTGGCAATCGTCAACCCAACCAGGGTGCCCTCTTTAACCTCCACCTGCAGCGTGATCACCCATTCCTCACCCGGCTGCAGTTGGTTCAGCATCAAGTCCACCTGCGTGGCTGTGCTCGTGTCCGCGGTAATCGCCGATGTGGCTGGGCGCGTATCCGAATAGCCCAGAAGGTTCAGCTGCAGGGGGATCGCGTCCACCATCCGAATGTCAAACGCTGTGATCGGCCCAGGGTTGCGCACCGTCACGCTGTAGCTAAACGGATCCTTGGCATCCAAGGGCGTGCTCACCAGCGCTTTGGCAACCGTCAGCACGGGTTCCGTAACCGAGATGGATACACTGTTCGAAGTCCCGCGCAGTACGCTGTTCACATAGAGCCTAAATTGATTGGCCCGTGTTGTGGCAGGAGAAGTGAGCTGATTAGCGGTGGTGTTCATCAGCAGCATATTAAACTCAACCACCAAGAATTCACCGTCATCATCCCGATCCAGATTGACTAAATTGCCAAAGGCGAATGTCGGATCTGTGCCGCTGACGAACGGCCCGCCGGTGATCATGCCGGCGTCAAACGTGCAGTCCACCAAATTGGAGGCCAAATTTGCAAGCGTCGCGCTCGCACCGGCATCATTGGTGCAGGCCTTCAAAGAAGAAGTGATCCCCGCGCCATTGGAAACAAACGTAAAGCGCGCCGTGCCGTCCATGTAAAGGCCGTTTACCGGCAGCAAATCCTGAAGGGTAACCAGGGTCGCCTCACCTTCGGGAATTTGCACCGCCAATCGGTAACGCACCACCTCACCGACCGTCACCGCGCTGCCTGTCGTGTGCGCCTCAGAAGTGCTCACCAGGGATTTCACCGGTGTAGGCACATTCACCGTCACGTTCGCTGCTGACTGCCGGGTGTAATCATTTTCGCTGCCGCCCGGATCTGCCGGAAAACCAGTTCGTTCCACAGCCAACGCCGAATACGGCGACTGCGTGGCCGTCACATTCCCCGGTAAACTGCTCCAGTTCGTATACGCCGTGTTGGTAATCACCTGTCCCGGCGACACATTCGAATCCAGGGTGGCGCTGAACTTAATCGTTGCCACGCTTCCCAACGGGAAGCTGTCCCATGTGGCAGAAAACGGCGGCGTATTCACAGAAGACGTGGGTGCATATCCCGTGATCGAAAAAGTACCTGGGGAGAAGGTCAGCCCTGTAGGAACAGCATCCGTGAAGTTGACGTTAAAGGCATCCGCCCCGCTTCCAGCCGCATGCTGTAAAACAATGGTGAACTCGACGGAGTTGCCTGCGTCACCGGTGGTCGGAAGGACAGTTTTGCCGATTTGCAGCTGCGGCTCAACGATCCGGATCGGATCGGCCGCATCCGTCACAGACCCGCCGTCCCATTCAAACCGGGCCTGGTTCACCCGCGTCGCACCTTGCGCATTGGCCGCGACATTCGTTACAGCCACCCGATACTTAATCGTGATCACCTCAGCCACGGAGTTATCCGTGTCGGTGTTCACAATCGTTCCCAAATCCCAGGTCGCCGAAACCCCGCCTGCCGCCACAGTGGGGTTCGTTGGATCATTACACAGCGCTGCCAGCTGAGCCGGCGCGAAAACACTCGCGGGAGCCGTAACCTCCAGGCAGTCCACAAATGCCAGCCCACTCGGCAGGGTGTCGGTCACGCGTGCGTTCGGCAGCGTCCCTTCCGGGACGGTCACCGCGATAGAGTAATCCACCAACTCGCCAATGGTCACATTTGGGTCAGCCGTATGCGCCTGATTGGTGCCAGTCATTGTCTTAAGCACCGTGGGGGGCAGCAAGTCCACAATCGCATCGTCATCTAAATCGGATGCCGTATGATCCTCACCGCCTTCAGTTCCTGCATAATTGGTCAGGATCGCTGTGTTGGTGATGGCGTTGGGCGGTTCAATTGAAATTTCCAACTGTAAATCGAATGTGACCACGGCAATATTCGTCCCCGTGTCCACCAGATCGCCAGAAGAGTCCTTTCCCCGCGTCAGCGCACCCGTGGTTCCATCATTCAGGCGAATGCCGCTGCCAAACAACCCGCCGCCTAAATCGGAGTAGGCCAATGCCGTGCCGTTTCCGTCCGTTACACACAGGTTGAGTCCCCCTGACGGAATCGCTAGACCCGCAGGCAAACTGTCCTCCACAGTCACATCAAATGCGCTGCTGCGGCCGGTATTTTCCAGCACAATTGCAAAAGTGACCAGATCCCCCGCGTCCAGACCGGATACATCGCTGTCAATGGGCGTGCCCGCCAGGCTGAGCGAATCGATACTGCCGCTGAACCGCGGGCAGGCACCTGGCGCATTAAACGTCACCGGCGCAGCCGGATCGGGTGAAAATACTGCGGATGATCGGTCTGTCCACACCACACCCTTAGCCACCGAAACGACCGGCTCTGCCAGTTGAATTTGGACCAAATCCGTCGATTGCTGCGGATCCGCGTTGGTAGCCCCTTCTGTAGCCTGCACCTGGTTCGTCAGATACAAGCCATCCGCGAAGGGGCGGTCTGAGACCGTCACCGTGAAGAGGATATCCACCAACGAAGCGCGCGAGGGGTCAATATCAAAATCGCCGTAATAGAAGCTCACGCTGTTGTTGGCTGCGTCGACGCTCAGCGCCGGTGTGGTTCCGTACCACTGTCGGAAAGTGTCTGCCGGGCCAAAGTTGGCCGTTCCGGCCGCGGGAACCGCCCCAATTAAATCGTTGAAGGTGGTTACCTCACCCGCTGAAAAAACAGGTAGCGGCAGGTAGTCCACCAGGCGCAGTTTTTCAACATCCGACGTGAACAATGCATATTGCAGCCGATAGGTAACCGTATCTCCTGGCGACACCAAGACGGGGCTGGTATAACCTGTGTTGCCATTGATGGCATAGATGCTTTTCGTCAGACTGCCGCGCTGGATGGATACGCTCGATTGGCTGTCTTCTACCGGGGTTCCGCCGGTCGGAAGCAGACTCAGCGTATCCAAAACGTTGCCGACCATGACCACTGAATTACTCAGGACGTCGCCTTGATCCACACTGGGGTCACCGGACGGATAAGTGTCAGAAAATTCTTTTTGAACCTGCGCGCGGTAGCGGATTACACCCGTAGTAGGCCCGTCATTATCCGGCGAAGTACAGTCCGGGTCAGTCACCCCCACAGCCGGCACACACCCGCCCCGCAGCATATCCGAGCCGAGCTGATCGTTCAATTCATCCGATACACGGAAAATAATTTGTGTACTGCCGTCGTTCGGGGCCGGTGAAGCTGGGGTGTAATTCGGAATTACGCTGTAATTCGACGAGTCGAACGTGGTGGTCGCCAGCGTAAAGGTATGCCCATTGATAGATAAGGTCGGCGTAAACCCAGAGTCAAACCGCAGGCCATCCGAAATCACATCCGTCAGTACAATTCCGTTTTCCGCGAAGAAGTCCGATACCTGAAAATCCAACGTGTATTCCAGGGTATCGTACGGGCTTAACCCCGCGGGGGTAATGTCTGTCACGATTCCATTGCTTTTCTGCACCGTGTGCGAACATGCCTCCAGCGTATGCGCGGGATCGGTCAGAATGTCCGTCAAAGCCTCGCTGTCGCGGTCATCGATCGGATCCCAGGTTCCTTGGGCAGAAATGGCGTTGTCCAGGTCCACGCATCCGCCCGAATTGGGGTCAATCACGCGGTTCCCGCCAGCATCCAGCAGCGGCACATAAAAGGAGAAAGTCAGCGATCCATCCGCTGCCCCGGCCCCGCCGGTCACCGAACTGAACGAGCAGCTCAAAGTTCCCCCCGGAATCGCGGTATCGGGGTACGAGCAGCTCACGGCCCCAGGGTTCACCGCGGTCAGGGCAACATACTGCATTTCAGCGGGTAAAAGATCGCTGAGGGTCACGTTGTTCAGCACCTGACCTTCGGCGATATCCAGGTTGACCGTGTAGCTGCGCGTGAAATTCGGCCCGGTCGAAGTCTCATCCTCGCGCCAGTTGTATTGCTTGATCAGCCGCAACAAGACCGGTTCGGTATACTGCGTAAAGTCACCGCTGACCACAACCGGGTCGCTCACGGGGTTATCCAGGGGGTCTTGCCCAAAACGAAAACCGGCGCGCGCCACCACCGGCAGCGGCACAGACAGATCTGCATAGTCGCTTAAAGTTGCACTGAAGGTGATTGGCGCCGGAGGCTGGTCAATCGAAAAGCTGCCGAAAGGCAGTTCCACCACCACCATCTGCCAATGGAATGGGGCATACATCCCGCCGGGTGCAGCCGGGCAGTTGATCAATTGATTGGTCAACGGGTGAGTCACCTGGGTGCCCGAAAAACAGTCAATCACCGGAAAGACTTGCACCGGGAAGCCCTGATATTGGGCGCTGTTAAAAGAGATGCCGTCCTCCGGCCCACCAGCAGACATCCCGTCCACACCGCCCGTTGGAAGGAACACATCCAGGTATGGGCCGAAACCAACCCCCGTTACCAAATCGGATGAGGTGTTATCAAACACCACATCAAAGGTGAACGTGGTTCCTAAAAAGGTCTCTGCCTGAAGATTGATGATCGCTTCTGGGATGGGGTCTTGAAAATCTTTTGCCGCTGCCGGCTTCCCCCCCAAGCTCAATGTCATTAGTACGAAAAGCCCGATGATGATTAACCGCAAATGAGTTGATAAGAATCGGTAATACTGATCACGGCGATTGACACGGCGCATCCCACCCTCCCGAACTACAATTTCTTAGATTAAGACCAATTAATGTGCTTGATATATTATAAATCCCCCATCGTGGGGGTGTCAAGTCTGGGGGGGTTTCAATTTGGTAATATTGTTTTTACCTTATTTTGATCTTAATTATCACCTATTCTGCCTTAAAACAAGGAAAATTAGGATTCCCCTTATTGACTAGTCAGATTCTTTATGCTATAAAGAGAACAGAATATAGTTGACTTTAATACTAAAAAATTACATAGTCTGTTAACCTGTGGATGTGTTGACTCGAAGGAATAAATTGGTCGCAGAATGCGCCTGAGCGCATGAACCCCTTCGACGAGCAAAATGCGAAACCGGCCACGTTTGTGGCCGATTTTTGTTTAATCGCTTTGGGCGGCGAAGAGAACTCATCGCCGCCGGTTGATTTTTCTTTCATATTTTTGCCGCACCCAAAGAAAGGGGAAATCATCATGCCGTTTCATTGACCCGCTTCACTCCCCATCACCTTGCAGTGGACGTGCTTTCACGCATCGCGCAACCAATTAGCCGAGAAAGGAGGCTCACCTCAGTATCGCCTGTTTATTTCTGCACATCAGCGCCCATTTCAATGCGGCCTGCAGAAAGTCAATTAATTAATGAATCTATGAGAGATTGGCTAACCATAGCAATCCTGGGAGGGGTTCATGGGCACGACATATCTCGATAAACAATGCGCAGAGGCTGAAATCATCACCGCGCTTCCACACGAAACCGCTTCCGCGCAATTGCCACTTACGTATTGGGCTCTCAAACGGGTGATCGACGTCGTAGGGGCTGCATTGGCGTTGATCTTTAGCTCTCCACTTCTGGCCATTATCGCCCTTTGGGTTGTAATTGACTCAAAAGGTCCAGTGTTTTTTGTTCAACCACGCGTAGGTGCAAAAAGAATCCGATGCCAGGGCCGTTGGCTTTGGGCGCCCACTCGCTTCAACTGCTACAAATTCCGCACCATGATTCACAAAGCGGATCCCGCCCTTCATCAGGCCTATGTGGCTGCTCTCATCCAAAATGACCAACAGCAAATAGACCAAATCCAGGGTGAAAAAACAACCGCAAAAAAACTGGTCCATGACCCGCGCGTTACTCGTGTCGGAAAATATCTGCGCATGTGGAGCATGGACGAACTCCCTCAGTTCTTCAACGTCTTGCTGGGGGATATGAGCCTGGTGGGGCCTCGCCCCGCCATTCCTTACGAAGTGGAACTTTACCAGCCATGGCACATGCAGAGACTCTTGACCAAGCCTGGGCTGACAGGGCTATGGCAGGTCACCGCCAGAAGCTCAGCTGACTTTGACGACATGGTTCGCCTGGATATCGCTTACATCCAGAACCAGAATCTATCCATGGATTTAAAAATTCTATTCAAAACGCCTTTAGAAGTGCTCAAACGATCCGGCGCATATTAGCTAAGGAGGGAAAAATGGACGTAACACAGATCGGTGTGATTGGCTGTGGCTATTGGGGTCCCAATTTGCTCAGGAACTTTATGGAAATCCCGTCCTCAAATGTCAAGATGGTCGCCGACATTAAACAGGACCGCCTTGATTTTGTCCATAAAAGTTATCCGGGCGTGCAAACCACTGCGGATTATCACGACTTGTTCTCTCAAGGTCTCGACGCTGTGGTCATCGCTACACCCCCTGAAACCCATTTTGCTATCGCCAAGGAGTGCTTTGAAAACGGCCTGCATGTTCTGGTCGAAAAGCCCATGACTCGCACCAGCCGCGAAGCCGAAGAACTGATGCAGATTGCCAAAAAGCATCAAAAAATCCTCATGGTGGGCCACACTTTTGAATACAACAGCGCCGTCCACGCCCTGAAGACCATGATCAAAAGCGGGGATATCGGCGATGTGTATTACATCGATACTGCTCGCCTCAATTTGGGTCTCTTCCGCCCCGAGCTGAATGTCATGTGGGACCTGGCTCCCCACGACGTCTCCATCCTCATGTACATTCTGGATATGGTGCCCATCTCGGTTTCTGCTTACGGCATCAAGTGCATTTTCCAGAACCTGTACGACGTGGTCTACATGAATCTGCTCTTCCCCAACGGCCTGGTCGCCCACATTCACACCAGCTGGATTGACCCCTGCAAGGTTCGCCGCGTCACCGTGGTCGGCAGCAAGAAAATGGTGGTTTACAACGACATCGAAGCCAACGAAAAAATCCGCATCTACGATAAAGGTGTTGATGTCCATCCTTACCCCAATACCTACGCGGATTTTCAATGCTCCTACCGTTATGGTGACCTCATCATTCCGAACATCCGCCTTACCGAACCGCTTCGACAGGAATGTACCCACTTCCTGGAATGCGTCCGCGAAGGGAACGACCCCTGGACCAGCGGCGAAGACGGCCTTCGCGTGATCAAGATATTGGAAGCCGCGGAGCGATCTCTGATGAACGGCGCCCACCAGGAGACGATTGTATGGTAGCCCCCGAATTTTCACGCATCAGCGCCGACGTTCAGTTGGGGCAGAACGTGCGAATTTACGCCTTCGTCAACCTCTACGGCTGCAGAATCGGCGATGAAAGCCGCATTGGCACCTTTGTGGAGATTCAAAAAGGGGTCGTCATTGGAAAACGCGTGAAAGTTTCCAGCCACACCTTCATCTGTGAAGGCGTCACCGTCGAAGATAACGTCTTCATCGGCCACGGGGTCATGTTTATTAATGACAAATACCCCCGCGCCACCACCGAGGACGGCTCACCCCAAACGGAACAAGATTGGGTCTGCATTCCCACCACCATTCGTCAAGGCGCCTCCATCGGCAGCAACGCCACCATCCTGTGCGGCGTCACCGTCGGTGAAGGCGCCGTCATTGGCGCAGGCAGCGTGGTCACCAAAGACGTCCCCCCCTGGACGGTTGCCGCTGGTGTTCCCGCTCGCGTTTTGCGAAAAATTCCTCGGCCGGTTGTCGATTCACAGCCGTAATCTAGGAAGGATACCTCATGGAACTGCGCGGCTACCTCAACATTCTCACCCGACGCTTGTGGGTTGTGCTGGTCGTGTTTGTCATCACTACTGTCACGGCTTACTTTGTCAGCACCCTCATCCCGCCCACCTATCAGGCCAATGTCAGCTTGCGGGTCAAAACGCCTCTCAGCGGTAACCTCAGCTATGTACAGTATGAAACCTACTATGCCAACCGCCTGATGAACACCTACGCGCGCATTTCCACCAGTGAAAAAGTCCTGGATGAGCTCAAAGCCCAGCTAGGCGTCAGCAAGCTTCTCGATGTTGAAGTGCTGATCGTCCCGGATTCTGAGCTCATCCAAATCACGGTCAAAGATCAGGATCCGGCGTTGGCCGCGAAAGCCGCCAATTTGCTGGCCGAGATCATCGTTTCCACCAACACCCGCACTCAGGTCAACGAATCTGCCGCCGCAAACAACCTCACCATCCTGACCGACCGCCTGGCAGATTACAAAAGCGAGATCGCTCAGGCCAATACCGATTACGAAACCCTGTTGGAAGAATCCACCAAAATTTCTGCCCAAATCGCAGTCCTCGATCGTTCTATTAAGATGAAAGAGGATGCCTACCAAACTCTGAAGCAGCAATTTGACCAAGCGTCTATCAACGAAATCACGGGACTGCTCGCCTATCAAAAAGATCAGGCTCGGCAAACCAAAGAATTGCTTTCTGCGGAAATTTCGACCCTTGAAACTGAGCTTGCCGACCTCAGCGCGCAGTATCAGGAATGGATGCCGAAATCGGTAGAAACCGCTGAACGGCTTTCCATCACCCGACAAACCATCCAAACCAAAGAGCAGGCATACAACAACCTCCTGGCAGAATACGATGCAGCCCGAACCTCCAGCGCCCTGCTGCAGAATTCGCAGGATTTGTTGGTCGTGAACCCTGCCGTTACCCCCACCGAACCCACAGGCCCCGGTAAATTGCTGGTCTTGGCCCTCGGCGCTGCTATCGGCCTGCTGGTCGGCATCATCCTGGCATTTCTGGTGGAATCTCTAGACACCCGCATTCAAACCGTAGAGCAGGTCCAGAATCTCTGCGGCTGTCGAATGATTGGCCAAATCCCTGCCCTTCGGACTGCGGACAAATCAGACCCCTTGGCCAGCAGCGACACCGCTGTGCAGAAAGCCTTCTGGACTCTCCGCGGGCACCTGGTCACCGACGCCCGTTCAAGAAATATCAAAACCATCCTGTTCACCAGCGCCAGCACCGGCGAAGGCAAGTCCACCACCGTTTTTGCCACCGCTACCAGCCTGGCCAAACTCAAACAGAAAATACTTGTAATCGATTCCGATGTGCGCTTGCCCAAACAGCATGATTTGTTCAAAAGCCCCCTCTACCCGGGTTTGGTCAACCTCCTCTCGGAAGAAGCCAATCTGGATCACGTCATACAGAAAGATGCGCGCCCAGGAATGGATTTTATTCCCGCCGGCCTGCTCCAGTCCGATCCATTGGATGTTTTTCAAGACCCAAATCTTGAGCGCATCTTAATTCAGCTCAAAAAACGTTACGACTTCATCCTAATCGACACGCCTTCGCTGGCGGTAGCCGAAACCAGCATCCTGGCCCAGTTGGCCGACGGCGTGGTCATCCTCGCTAAACTCGGTGAAACCACTTCCCCCGCCTTACGCACGTCTTTTACTCAGCTGGAGAACGTGGACGCCAAAATCATCGGCAGCATCGCCACTTACGTCCCCGTAGATCGCGCTCATGGTTATTACCACAAGAAACCATCCCGTCGCCTTCTGGTGCATTGGCCCACCCTTCCGGCGTGGCTGAATGTTGGCAAGCTTAAAAAACTCATAATCAAAAAGCCCAATCACGTAGAAAGGAGTTCCGAACCATGAAAGTCCCATTCGTTGATCTTTCAGCCAACTATCATTCCATTCAGGAAGACGTAGATGCAGCCGTGCACCGTGTGCTGAATAAATGCGACTACATTTTGGGACAGGCGGTCAAGGATTTGGAAGATAACTTCGCCGCATACTGTGAAGCCCCTTATGCCGTCGGCTTGGATTCGGGATATTCAGCTCTGGAATTGATCCTCCGCGCAACGGATATCGGCCCCGGCGATGAAGTTATCACCGCTGCCAACACCTTCATGGCTACCGCCTTGGCCATTTGGAGCTGTGGCGCGCGCCCCGTGTTGGTAGATGCCGACCCGGCCACCTACACTCTTAACCCGGCCTTGCTGGAAGCCGCCATCACCCCCGCCACGCGCGCGGTCATCCCTGTTCACCTCTTTGGCCAGCCTGCAGATATGGATCCCATTCTGGAAATTGCTCGCCGCCACAACCTTTTGGTCGTCGAAGATGCCTGCCAGGCTCACGGCGCGCGTTACAAAGGCAAGCGCACCGGTAGCCTGGGGGATGCCGCCGCATTCAGCTTCTATCCGGCTAAAAATCTCGGCGCATACGGGGATGGTGGCATGGCCGTCACCCGCCGCGCCGACCTGGCAGAAAAAATTATCTGGCTGCGGAACGTGGGCCAATCGGCCAAGAACCTTCACACCCTGAAAGGCTTTAACCACCGTCTGGATACCCTGCAAGCCTCGATCCTGCTGGTGAAGCTCCCCCACCTGGATCAATGGAACGCTGCCCGCCGCCAGAGCGCCGCCCTGTACAATCAGTTATTAGCTGGCGCAGCCGTGGTCACACCCCAAACTGCCCCTCAGGTGGAACACGTCTTCCACTTGTACGTCGTGCGCGTTCACCACCGCGAGGCCCTCATTCAGGTGCTGAACGAAGCTGGAATTGGAACTGGGATTCACTATCCCACCCCCATCCACATGCAGCCCGCTTTCCAGGATTTAGGATACCCCGTCGGCAGCTTCCCGGTCTCTGAAAGCTATGCCAGTCAGATATTGTCGCTTCCTATGTACCCCGAAATCAGCCCTGAAGCGGTTGCCTATGTGTGCGACACGATCAAGGCCTTCGTGAAGAACGGCCCCGCTTCCAGCACATAGCAGCCGGTATCTGATGATGAAAAACCAGGGCAGCGCAGTATCCAAATCCGTGCTAAAAGTGATGCTAGGCGGCTCCGTCTCGCTGGCAGCCAATCTGCTCAGCCAGGTGGTTATTGCCGCCTACTTTGGCGCGGGCGCAGAAATGGATGCATTCCTGACTGCCCTGGTTATCCCAGCTTACCTGCTGTTCGTTTTGGTGAACGGCCTCTCTTTTGTGGTAGTCCCCGCTTTCATTCATGAAGATGCCGCCGGCCGCAGTGAAGATGCCTGGGGGCTGGTGGGCACCTTTTTCTGGGTCACCACCCTGGGGCTGGGCGGGCTGGCCTTTTTGGTGGCGGTCTTTGCTGACCCCATCCTCTCCATTACTGCTCCTAGCCTGCCTCCCGAAAAAATGCACACAGCGGCACAGATCCTTTCCATCACCATCTTCACCCTCCCTTTGGGTGGTCTTCGCCTCCTGGCTGAGGGCGTCCAAAATGCCCGCAACCGCTTCTTCTGGCCAGCCGCCGCCACAGCCGCTGGCTCGCTGGGGAACGTCGCTGTTCTGCTCCTCTTCTACCCATCCTTAGGAAGCCTGGCTTTGGCCTGGGGCAACCTCCTCTCCGCAGCGCTGACGGCAGCCGTCCCCCTTCTGCCTGTCCTCAAGCACCGCTGGAAGAAAATCATCCCCCTTAGCGATGCCCGCGTTCGCGAGCTGTTTCAGCTCATGCTTCCTCTGGTGCTTTTTGGCCTGGTCATCCAAAGCTGGCAGGTCATCGAACGCTTTTTCGCCTCCTGGCTTCCCGACGGCGACCTATCCTACATCGGGTACGCCTCCAAATTATCTTCCCTGCTGGTTGCCATCCTGGCCTCCGGCATCGCCTCGGCCATCCTACCAGCCATGTCGCGCGCCCTCGCCTCTCAGGGTGAAACTGGGCTAACCCGTCAAATTGAGTTTGGCTTCCACCTCACCCTGGCCACCGCCCTGCCCGCCGTGGCTTATCTCAGCGCCGCCGCCACGCCGCTCCTTTCTCTCTTATTTGAGCGAGGCGAATTTACCCGCGCTGTCACCCTTTCCGTCTCGCGGGTGGTCTGGTTGGTTCTCTTAGGGGACGTGCTTTTTCGCATGTTGAACAATATCAACAGCCGCGCATTCTATTCCGTCAAAGACACGCGCACATTTTCCATCGTCAACTCGTTCATGATCCTGCCCTACGCTTTCTTGGCCTGGTTCCTTTCCCGGAACCTGGGCTACATCGGCTTGGCGATGGCCTTTCCCCTTCAGGCTGCTGGCACCTTCATCATCACCTTTCTCCTGGTAACACGCCGGTTCCCCGAGCTCCAGGTAAAAGCGGTTGCCCGTCAATTTGGTATTTACGCCGGCCTGGCGGTCGTGGTTTACCTGGCGGTGTACCTGTTCACTAACGCCTTCTCCGCCGTGCTGCATCCGATTTTCGTGCTCTTGATCACCGCCGCGTTTTCGGGTCTGCTTTACCTCGGAACGGTTTTGCTGTTGGATCCCATCATCACCCAGGCCTTTCTGGACTTGCTGCTTCCGCGAATTCGCGAAAAAAGGCGAAAAAATGCACCGCCGGCTCCCCAACCCGTCAATGCGCCTTCACCTAAACCTTAACCGTACCCAAATGACTTTGAACAGAGGCTATGTTTAATGATGACACCAGAGTCTGCAGTAAACGTCAATTCACCCTTGCGTTTCGCTTTGATCAAGCCCGGGAACTGCATCCGCGAAGCCCGGCTAAGCCTCCACTTGCCTGTGGAAGGATATCTTTATGACAGCGGCGAATCGGTGACCGGCGCAGCCATCAAAGCCAGCCAGGCCGCGGGCGCTCGGCTGCATGTCATCAGCCGTGCCTTGCAGAACGCCGAAGAAACCATCGCCGGCATGCGTTTTATCGAAATTTTGGCCTTTGCCCCCTCCATAAGTCTGCTGGCCCAGCGCTTTTTGAAGTTTTGGGCTGAACTGCGCATCCTGCCGCGTCTGTCCGCCTTCCAACCGCACCTCATGGTTTGTATCGGCCCGGGTTACCTGTTGTTGATTCCGTGGCTATACGCAATTATTTCAGGATCCACTTTCGTTCCCCTCATGGTCGACTCGTTTTCTATCACCTATAAGAAAGGCTTTGCCGCCCGCCTACACCATGCCATCACCCGCCTGGTTTTGCGCAGCGCCAAAACCCAACGCATTCTCTCTTACTCTCACTACATCAAGTCCGAAATTGAGCAAGAAGGCATTTCAAAGGAGAAAACCCTGGTCTTCTCGCAGGTCTATGAGGATCGCTTCTTCTGCCCACCTTCGGAATCCGAACCCAGCCGCACTGTCTCCTCACCGAAAATTTTGTTTGTGGGCCGGCTCGACCTTCAGCAAAAGGGTCTTGATTTTCTCATCGAGATTGCCCGCTCGGTGGTTTCCGCACATCCCGAAGTTGTCTTTGAAATTATCGGTGAAGGCTCCGACCGCCAGGCCCTGGAAGATCTGATTTCCCAAAACCACCTGCAAGCCAATTTCCAAATTCTGGGCTACCGCCCCCAGGATCAGCTTCTCACCCACATGCAGGCCGCCCACCTGATGGTTATCCCCTCTCGCCATGAGGGTCTGGCCAAAGTGGGCCTCGAAGCCGTATTCGCCAGCCTGCCCCTGGTAGCCTTTGACTGCGGCGGGGTGCGTGATTATTTGCGCGACCAGCACAACGGCTTTCTCATCCCTCGTTTTGATACGGTCCTCTTCGCTCGGCGCGTGAATGATTTACTCGAGGATGCATCCCTTCGCCAAACCATGCAGCAGAACGCCTGGCAGGTGGCCAATGAATTCCGCCAACCGCAGTACCCCCTGGCCGATGCCTTTCTCGATCTACTCACCCAACAAACCGGTTCATAAGGATAGATTCTTGTGCGCGCCCCGGTGAAAGTCCCCGCCATCCCTCCCGCTCCAACCCCAGTTAAACCCACCTGGGGTCTGCGGCGCGCGCTCACCTGGAATTTTAAGACCATCTTCCTGCTCAGTCTGGCAGCGGGGTTAGCCGCAGGCACCGCATCTGCCCTCCTGGGATATATCTCCATGGATTATGCCGTTTATTCGGTTGGCATGGTAGGTCTCGCCGCGCTGATCGCCATCACCGGTCAGGCCGAACGCGTTCTCCTGGCTATCATCCTGTTAGACGTACCTTTTGCCCTGGATTTCAACCCCCTCTACGATCCATTTTTCGCCAGTGTGGGTGCCATCACCGGCTACAACATTTCCCTCACCACCCTCTGTCTGCCGGTGCTGTACCTCATTTGGCTGATGAAGTCCGCTTCCAAAGCCAACTCAGCACCTGCCTTGCCCCTTTTTCCCAAATCTGCCTTATGGCTTCCCATTCTGTGGATCGTGTTCAACCTCCTCTCCATCCTGGCCGCCGAATCGCCTATGATGAGCGTCTACTCGCTCTTCCTGCTCATCCAATCTCTGCTCCTTTACATCTACCTCGTCGCGAATATCAAAACATCCGCTGATCTCAACTACATCCTCTTCTTCCTCTTTCTGGGCATCACCCTGGAAAGTCTGCTCATGATTGGCTTGCGAATCTACGGCCAAAGCTTCTCATTTGCGGGCTTTAACGCCCGTGTGGATCCTGACCTGCGGGTCGGCGGCACCTTAGGTGGGCCAAACACCGCCTCCACCTACCTCAGTATGCTCCTGCCGCTTTGCTCCAGTTATTTCCTTCTCGTCCGCCAGCATAAGCCCATCCTGATCACGCTCTCCCTGACCGGCTTCGTCTTTGGCGTGGTTGCTCTTTTCCTCACCCTTTCCCGCGGGGGTTGGGTGTCTTTCGCCATCGCCATGTTCCTATTCTTGTTCATCATTTTGTATTTCCGGCGGGTTTCTGCAAAAATTTTGCTCTTGGGCATGTTTATCCTGGCTTTGCTCCTGCTGTTTCAAGACCTCATCACCAGCCGCATCACCGGTTTCGATGCTGGCTCTGCTGAAACGCGCCTGTACCTGATGGATATTGCCTTTCGCATGATCCGTGATCACCCTATCTTAGGAGTCGGTCTCAACAATTACGCCCTGGTCATGCTCTCGTACTATGCCAATTACAACCGCTCGGTGTATCTCACCGTGGTACACAATGACTTCGTACGCGTCTGGGCGGAGATCGGACCAGGCGGTCTGCTCACCTTCATCGCCTTTCACATCTACCTCATCCAGCGAGGGTGGGCTGCCTGGCGCCACAAAGACGTCTTGTTCGGCGCGGTTGCTCTTGGCCTCATGGTTGCCCTCATCGGCCACACCGCCCATATGCTGGTTGAAAGTTTCCACGGACGCGTTTTGATGGAATTGTATTGGCTCATCGCTGGAATCATCACTGCAGTCAGTTACCAAAACCGCACCCACCTGGATTCATCGGAGGCAGCCCCATGATTTCCGTCATCATGATATGTCGCAACCAAAGTTGGAATATTGCTCGTCTGATCGAATCAGTTCTCCAAGAGACGGCCGGCTTTCCCAACACGCAAATCACCCTGCTGGATTCCCTCTCCACCGATTCCACCGTGGAAATTGCCAGACGGTACCCCATTAACATCCTGCGTTTTCTCCCTGGTGCTCGACTCACACCCAATATTGGCCGCTACATCGGTCACTCCGTCAGCCAGGGGGATTATTTATTGTTCCTGGATGGTGATATGCAGCTCTCTCGTGGTTGGGTGGAGCAAGCCCTGGCCGTCTTCGCTGCCCAACCGCAGGTCGCCGTCATCACTGGCGCCACGGTGGACGTCCCCAAAAATTCGGATACCGTCGTGGAAGATGAATCTTTGCTGCCCACCGACCCCGCCCAAATCCCTCTTCCCTTCATCGGTGGCGCCGGCATGTACCGCCGAGCTGTTTTAGACAAAATCGGCACCTTTAACCCCTGGCTGAAAAGCGAAGGCGAGCCCGAGCTTTGCATCCGTATTCGTCAAAAAGGTTACCAGGTCATCATGCTGGATCGTCCAATGGTGTACCACTTCAGCGATCCCACCGACAAAATTTCCACCATGATCGGGCGCTGGCGCCGCCGTCTATACATGGGTTTCGGACAAAATTTACGGAACAAGCTTGGTACAGAATACTTTTGGCCGTATTTTTGGGAACGCGGCTACGGCTGCGCCCCCTTGCTGGTGCTTGCCCTCGGCGCAGCCACCTTCGCCACATCACTCATCACCCGCCAGGCAGGCTGGTTTCTAGCCTGGCTGGGGCTTGTAATCCTTGTGCTCATCGCCGACGCTCTCCGCAAGAAAAGCCTCTACCGCATGGTCTACAGCCTGGTGCAGCGCACCCTTGTCACGGCGGGGACCGTACGCGGTTTCTTTATCACTCCTCAGAGGCCAGAGGACTTTCCCATGCAGTACGAAGTCATCCAACAAGCCTCGCCCACGGCGGACAAAGACAGTTAGCATGCAGCCCATCACCGTACTTCACCTCATCAACGGTTTCGCCGATGCCAGCATCGAGCGCATTATCTTAAACTTTGTCACCCACCTGGGCACACAGGAATACCATTGGCACGTTTTGGGCCTCACCGGCGGCACGCTGCTGCCAGAGTTTAAAAAAGCCGGGGCGGTCGCCGTGGACCTTTCCTTGCCCGAAAATGCCGTCTTGTCTCCCACTGCCTTCATTCGCCGCTACCTCCAGCAGCACCCCGCAGATATCCTCCATACCCACACCATCAAATCCATCCTACTGGGGGCGCGCGCCTGTGCCGGCCAAAAAGAACCTCCCTTCCACATCGCCACCAAACATATTTTGACCCGCCCCTCTGAAAGACGTCACGGCCTCTTCTATGCCGCCGCAGATCGGCTGGCGCTCTACCTGCCCAACCATCTGGTTGCGGTCAGCGACTTTATGCGTGCGCAGATTCTGGCCCTCCCCGGTATTCAAGAGACCAAAGTCACTACCATCCGCAACGCCATCCGCACTCAGGATTACTTCTGCCCCCATGTGCGTGCCGACTGCCGCGCCGCCTGGGGTATCGCTCCCACAACCCTGGCCGTCGGTTTCATGGGCCGCATCGTGCAGGCCAAACGCTTGGATATCCTGCTCACCAGCTTTGCCGCCTTCCATCAAGCCCACCCCGATTCTGTTCTGATTCTGGCGGGCGATGGCGATCAGCGTCCCACGCTGCAAGCCCTGGCCCAATCCCTGCAAATCGCCAATTCCGTCCTCTGGTTGGGCTTTATCCAGGATATCCCCCGCATGCTCGCCGGTCTGGATATATTCGTTCAGCCTTCTGTAAACGAAGGCCTCTCCCTCAGCCTGCTCGAAGCCCTGGCTGCCGGAAAAACCGTCATCGCCACCGATGTTGGCGGCACAGCCGAAGTCCTCGATCAGAATCGCAACGGACTTCTCATCCCTGCCGGGTCGCCCCAGGCCCTTACCGCCGCCCTGATCCAAATGGCCGACCAGCCTGATCAAGCCGCTGGTTTTGCTCACAGTGGGCGCGCTTATGTCGAACAACACTTCAACTTGCAGCAGATGCTCAGCAGCTACGACCGGCTCTATCGCGCCGCAGCCTCTCCAAGCGGCTCATCCCAACCTGCCGCCCAATTTCCGCCCAGGACAACCCGATGATCTCACCCTTCAAAGTCCTCATGATCTCCCACCTCCGCCGGTCGCGCACCTACGCCCGCTCGTTGATTATGGCCAAGAACCTGGTGAAGCGCGGCCACAAAGTCACCCTTCTGTCCACCGCCGAAGAGCGCAAAACGGGCATGTCCGTGGATAGTGAAGACGGCGTGCGCATGATCGAATCGCCGGATTTGTTCACCGGAAAAATGCGCACGGGCTGGGATCTCTGGAACCTGTTCAATCGCCTGCGCTTTATGGACCGCGACTCCGGCCAGTACGACATTGTCCACACCTTTGAAACCCGCCCCGTGTCCATCTACCCCGCCTTGCGGCAGCTTCGCCGCCGCCCAGCCCTCTTTCTCACCGATTGGAATGACTGGTGGGGCCGCGGCGGCATCATCTCAGAGAACCGCCCGCGTTGGTACCGCTGGCTCTTTGAGGGCCTGGAAACCCATTACGAAGAAGCCTTTCGCTGCCGCGCGGACGGGCTCACCGTCATCTCCACCGCCCTAAAACAGCGCGCCGTGCAGCTCGGCATGCCCCCCGACCGCATACGGGTTATCTCCGGCGGAGCCACCCCCCAGGATTATCCCTGCTGGCCGGTTCAAGAGTGCCGTCAACGCGTTGGGGTGACCTCCTCATCACTCATCGTAGGCTTTTCCAGCATCGTTGCCCATTACGAATTGGAGATGATCATCAAAGTGATCGCCGAGATCAAGAAAACCCTCCCCGATGCCAAACTCATGATCACGGGTAAGCCCGGCACCCTGGTTCAAGGCTTGGCCCAGGAGTACGGCGTTTCCGAAAACGTCTTCCTCACTGGTTATGTTTCTTTTGAAGACCTGCCCGTTTATCTGGGCTGTGCCGATCTATTTATCCTGCCCTTCCCCGACAAAGTCTATAACGTAGGTCGCTGGCCCAACAAAATCGGTGATTACCTCTGTGCTGGCCGCCCCATCGTGGCGAACCCCGTGGGAGATGTCAAAACCTTGCTGGAAGAACACTCCATCGGCAGCCTGGCCGCCTGGGATCCAGCGGATTTTGCGGCCAAAATTCTGCAAATCTATCAAAACCCAGACCTTGCCGCCCAAATGGGTCAGGCAGCGCGCAAGCTGGCGGAAGAAAAACTGGATTGGCAGCTGCTCACGGAGCAGTTGGAGGATTTTTACCTCCAGCTCTGGCTGTCCAAACAAACCCAAACCCTGCCTTAACCTCGGCACGAAGATCGTGCGGTCTTAAGATAGGAATGACACCTTTTTAATGACAGGAGATGACCTATGAAAACAGCGGTTGCAATTGAAGAAAAACGTCTCGAAGGCATGACCGGTATCGAGGATTATCCCTGGTTCAAAGAGCGCCACCGTGTGTTCCCAGCCGTGTTCGAAGACCGCCAACACAAGCGTGTCATGGACATCTCAGCCGGAATGGGCTGCGCGGCTCAGCGCATCCGCGATCTTTATCCCGCGAACATTATCTGCAACGACATCACCCCCACCTGCGTGAATGCGCTGCGCAAAATCGGCCTGGAGACGGTCTCATTTGACCTGGATGACGACACCCAACCCTATCCTTTCCCCGACGCATCCTTTGACGCTATCGTCTCCCTGGTCACGATCGAGCATCTCATACATGTAGATTACTTCATCCAACAAATATACCGCTTGCTGGAGCCTAACGGTTACCTGTACATCTCCACCCCCAACTACGCCGCCCCAGAGTACGTCGGCAGGGTGCTGTTCACCGGTCAAAGTTACCACGATCCCCTGGGTGATCCCGACACGCGTTATGAGTTTTATGCTCACGTGCGCTATTTCACCTATAAAACCCTGCTGTCCTTCGTGGCCTCCTTTGGCTTTACCCCCATTGCCGCGTACATCGCCAAACCAGCCGGCAGCGCCCGTTTCCGCGAACTGTCGCAGAAGAACCGCCTCGCCGCGCTGGGCATCCAATCCGTGATGAGCCTCTATTACAACATTTTCCCACCCACCTATGCCTCTGAACCCATCATTTGCTTCCGCAAAGGGCCAGCGCCCGCTGGGCGAGAAAAATTCCGAAAAGTTGTCCTCTAACGCTTCCCCTAAGGAGATCTTATGGGCCTGCCGCTTGAAGTGGATCCTAACAAAAAAGAGTATGCGATCTACGAAAACATTGAATATCAGGACTACTGGAAAGGCCAGCAGAAAATCAAGCTGGACGAACTGGAACATGCCCTGGTCACCCGCCTCTTGCCCGCCCGCGGGCAGCGCATCTTAGACATCGGCTGCGGGTATGCGCGCCTGGCCCCCTGCTACATAGACCGCTTTGAACAGGTCGTCCTTCTAGACGGCTCAGTTTCGCTGCTGAAACAGGCGCAGGAGCACACCCAAAACCGCGCCGTCTATGTGGCTGCGGATGCTATGAAGCTCCCATTTATGCCCGCAGCGTTCGATGCCGTCCTTCTCATCCGCGTGCTCCACCATCTCAGCGATGTGGACGCCAGCTTCGCCGAATTCAACCGCGTGCAGCAGGACAACAGTCTGTTCTTGTTCACTTATAACAACAAGCTCAGCCCCATGATCATTTGGAAATGGCTCACCGGCCGTGTGAAATTCTGCCCCTTCGATACCGCCCCCTCGGTTGCCAATATCCATTTGCTCGCCCATCATCCCCAATTCATCCGCCGCTCGCTGCGCAAGGCCAACTTCAAATACCACACCGAATTAGGCGCAGGCGTGATGGATAAGCTCGCCAATTACACTGGCCGGTTTTGGCGCCTGGTACCTATGGGCCTCTTTTGGGCACCCTTCTTTGGCTGGACCCACCTGGCCCCCTGGATGTTCTGCAGCGCACACAAAAACCCCACCGCCGGTTCTTCACCCTCCCCGGCGGTCTCATCCGCGATCTTTGCCTGCCCGCAGTGTCACTCCTCCCTCGATGAGGCTGATCAGAGCCTCGTTTGTCCGAGCTGTCAACGTGCGTACCCAATCGTGGACGGGATCTATGATTTCCGCTTGTGAGGTCTAGGCTTATGCCCGCAGCGTCTCTCCAAATCCGGCAGTCGCTCCCCCAGGGCCTGTGGCAGGATTTTGTCTTGCAGCATCCGCAGGGCAATATCTTTCACACCCCGCAGATGTTTCAGGTGTACGCTGCTGCCAAAAACCACACCCCGCGTCTGTGGGCCGCGCAGCAGGACGCCCAGATTCTGGCCTTATTCCTCCCCGTGGAGCTGAGTCTGTATCCAGGTCCCGCGCGCCACTTCACCACCCGCGCCGTCGTTTACGGCAGCGCCCTGTGCCAGCCCGATCCCCAGGGGTACGCCGCCCTGGATGAACTTCTGCGCCATTATCGTAGAAACGCGTCCCCGGCCGTCCTCTACACCGAATTGCGCAACTTACGCCAGCAAACCGGCCAACGCTCCGTTCTGGAGTCCAACGGTTTTATGTATGAAGATCATCTCGACTATCTCGTAGATCTAAACCGTCCGCCGGAGGAGATCTTCAGCCAGATTGGCAAACGTACCCAAAAAAACCTGCGCCAGGAAATGAAGAAGAACCGCGTCAGCATAGAGGAATTACACAGGCGCGATCAAATTCCCGAATGGTATCGGGTGTTAAAACTGACCTACCAGGCTCGCAGTGTTCCCCTGGCCGATATCTCCCTGTTCTACGCCGCCTTCGACATTCTCGCCCCCCTGAAGATGGTTCGGTTTACTCAGGCCCTTGTGAATCACACCGTTGCGGCCGTGTCCGTTGAATTACTGTACAAAGACAGGGTCTTTGGCTGGTACGGCGGTACCCAGCGCGAATTCAGCGCCTACATTCCCAATGAAATTCTCACCTGGAACATCCTGAAATGGGGGGCAGAAAACGGCTACGCTCTCTACGACTTCGGCGGTGCAGGCAAACCCGGTGAACCCTACGGCGTGCGCGATTTCAAAGCCAAGTTTGGCGGCCAACTGGTGGATTTTGGGCGCTACGTGTACAAGAACCATCCTGTGCGCCTGGCCCTCAGTCAGACCGCCTACGAATTTCTTCGCCGCTGGCTCTATTCAGCCCGCCCTGGCTCGAGCGCGCCGCACCCCCCGCAGTCATCCTCACCGCAAAGTTCCGCCCATGAAAAGGAGGCCGCATGAATCCGCAGCAGCCGGTTCTCATTACCCCTGTCGACGAACACATGGGGTTAGATATCGCCCGCTCCTTAGGCCGCAAAGGCGTCACTGTGTATGGGATGGACGCCAACGCCAAATCTCCGGGCTGTTATTCCAAATATATCCATTTTGTCCCCGGAGCCGATCCAGAAGTCGAAGATGAGCACCTCTTTGTCCAATCCCTGATTCAATTTGGTCAGCAGCAATCTGCTCGTACCGTTCTTTATCCGCTCAGCGACCGTCATGCCCTGGTCGCTTCCCAATACCGCAGCGATCTGCAGCCTTATTTCGATTTCGTCATGCCCGATCATCAAACCATGGAGGACTTTGCCACCAAAGATGGTCTGCTGCGCTTGGCGCGCCAGTTTAATGTCCCCGCCCCGGCCTCTTATTTTATTGAAAATCTGGAGCATCTGCACAGCCTATGCCGTCAGCTTCAGTTCCCAGCCATCCTCAAGCCCACAGAAAGCACCTACTGGCACACCGAAGCCATCACACGCCTGCTCCGCCGCGGCTTTTTTGCTGGGCGCGCCAAAGTGATCTACTGCCCGGATGAAAAATCCCTGATTGAAGCCTACCAGACCATCGCCGCTCACGATGACCGCATGATCGTCCAGGAGGTCATCCCCGGAGAGGACGAGGCTTTGGTCTATCTCGCCGTGTACTTCAACCGTCAATCACAGCCCCTCGGCTACATCGCTGGACGCAAGCACCGCATCATCCCCACCGGATTTGGTTCCGCCAGTTATGTCCGCACCATTCACGATCCCGAACTGATTGACCTGGGAATTTCTTTTCTGCAGAAGGCGCGTTATCAAGGTCACGGCGGCATAGAATTTAAGAAAGACCCGCGCGATGGCCTCTATAAGCTCATCGAGGTGAATACCCGCTTTGGCATGTGGGACGGCCTGAGCGTGCTCTGCGGTGTGGATCTCCCCTATCTGTCCTACTGCGACGCCACCGGGCAGCCCGTTCCTCCCCGTTTCGAATACCAGGACGGCCTCATCTGGATTGACTGGCAGCGTGATCTGCGCGCCGCCTGGGATTACCGCAAGCAGCACAAGCTGACCGCTGCGGCCTGGCTGCGTTCCATCCGCGGCAAGAAAATGTCCGCCATCTACGACCGCGATGATTGGCGCCCGGGCTTTCGCTTCACGCTGGGTTTGGCGCAAAAAGCCTTTGATCGTCTCAATACAAATTCCCGCTCAACGCGGCATTAACCCCTGTGAGGCTCTCATGGATTGGAAAAAGTGGTATGCCAAACGCGGCGGCGGTTTCGTCCTCAAACGCGGCCTGCATTTGCTTCAAAGGTACGGCCTGACCCCTGGGCTTGCCCAAAGAAGGATCGAGGAAAGTGTCCGCCTCATGCAGCGCTACGGCTGTGCGCCCTCCTATCCCACTCCCGGCCAGGTGGTGGACCGCTACCCGCGGTTTATCCAAAAACTCCAATCCCTGGGGGCCGAAATCTGCGTGCACAGCTACCACCACATTGATCTGCGCACCTGCCCCCTGGAAACAGCTTTGGATGAGTTGGACGCCGCCCTGAAAGCTTTCGAACGCCACGGCATCCAATCCAGCGGCTTTCGCTGCCCCTATCTCAGCTGGCGGCCGGAATTGCTCGCTGCTCTGCCGCCGCAGTGGTTTGAATATTCCAGCAACCAGGCTGTCTCTCTCGCGCCGTTCTTACCGACCATATCCGAGCAGGACAGCGGCGTCTTCAATACCATAAACCAGTTTTACGCACCGGCTTCTGCCGATACCATGATGTCTATTCCCTATCGGCTCGAGAATCTAATCGAAATCCCCCTCTTTGTCCCTGACGATCTCCAATTGCAGGACGGCCTAAAATTCAGTCAAGAGCAGATCGCCCAATTTTGGGTGGAAACCCTCCAGCGCACCCACCGCAGCGGCGAGCTTTTCACCCTGCTCACACACCCTGAACTGGCGGATCAATTTGCGCCCGCATTGGAGAATCTATTGCAGTCCGTCTCCAATCTCACCCCCAAAGTCTGGCTGGCCCGCCTGTGTGACATCAGCGCTTGGTGGCGAGAAAAAGACGGATTCTCCGCGCAAATTACCGCCGCCCCCCAGGGCAACATCACTATTTCGTTTCAGGCTTCCCCCCGCGCTGCCGTCCTCATCCGCGGCATCCCCACAATCCATGCCCGCCCCTGGTACGGGCCCGATCACCTGCTGGAATCTCGCAGCCTTACCCTGCCCGCCTCAATCGAAAAACGTCCCTGGCTTGGGGTTCACCCCGATTTTTCCCCAGAGGCGCTTCGCTGGCTGCACGAGCGCGGTTTCATCACCGAGAACTCCCTCGACCCCAACGCCTATGTCTACTACCTCGCGCCGCAGGCTTCCGTTACCGCCCCTGAGTTGGAATCCATTGCCGCTGAGATTGAGGCTTCTGGTTCACCCCTGATTCGCTTTAGCCTTTGGCCCGACCAGGCCAGAAGCGCTTTTGCCGTCACCGGTGATCTGGATGCGCTGTCTTTGATGGATTACGCCGCGCGCCTTGTTTCCTGAACCAGCTTTCCCTCCAAGATTACAGAAATGCAAATGTCCCCAGCAGCGTAACTTCTGTTGGGGATTCGGGGTTTTATCAGTCATACTGGCACTGTGACTTGTCCCCCCTGGGCACAAAAATCTATGCCCCATTTCACCCCACAGTATGCCTGAGCGCAGGTACGTGCAAAAGATAAAACCGATATAGTTGCTGTGTGGTAGATCAAAAAACCGAATCAACCCATAGAGTTAGGATGACGATGATAACTTCCAAATTACTGTATTTAGCCTCTCGCCCCGTGGTGGGAACCTATGCAGGCACCATGCTGAAGATGGATGTTCGCCGGCACGAAGTTTTCCCCACAGGCGCGAAGATAATCGCTGCCAATCATCCCACCACCACCGACCCCTTTTTTGTGGCTGCCATGGTTCGTCAGCAGGCCTATATCTTAATCAATGAGCTATTATTTCAGGTTCCTATCTTAGGGGAATATCTTCGCCGGTCAGGCCACATTCCCGTTCAGGCTGGCAACGGCCCAGCCGCTCTGGATGCTGCCCTGGAGCATCTCAAGCTGGGCCACACCATCATCATTTTTCCTGAAGGCGACCTCAGCCCAGAGCAAGGCGGGTTCCAAAAAGCCCGCACCGGTGTCGCCCGTCTGGCGGTGATGAGTGGAGCTCCCGTTGTGCCCGTCGGTATCCATCTGCAGCGCGAACGGATTCATACCATCAAGTCCACCGTACGCGGCCGTGTGGAGTATGGACGCTGGTATTTGCGCGGCGCTTACAATGTCACTTGCGGCAAGCCGCTTTTCTTCGGCGGCGATGTGGAAAACCGCCCCTATGTGCGCAGTGTGGCAGACAACGTCATGCACCACATCATTGAATTGGCCCATGAGAGCGAGACCCGCTTCACCCGCTTCCCCACCCCACTCACCAGCCTGCCACAGACTCCCTGATCTTCTCAACAAATGCCATTCGGGCGTTGGTGCAGTCAGCCAACGCCCGTTTTAATAATCTACCCACTCGGGGTGAAGTGACGTGCGCCTCGATGGCGTTCGAACCAAAAAAAGAAAAAAGCTCCCTGGAGAGGAGCTTTTTAGGCTGGGGGTGAAGTGACGTGCGCCTCGATGGCGTTCGAACCGACAATTCGAGCCAATAAAAAAAAGCTCCCTAGAGAGGAGCTTTTTAGGCTGGGGGTGAAGGACGTGCGCCTCGATGGCGTTCGAACCGACAATTCGAGCCAATAAAAAAAGCTCCCTAGAGAGGAGCTTTTTAGGCTGGGGGTGAAGGACGTGCGCCTCGATGGCGTTCGAACCGACAATTCGAGCCAATAAAAAAAGCTCCCTAGAGAGGAGCTTTTTAGGCTGGGGGTGAAGGACGTGCGCCTCGATGGCGTTCGAACCGACAATTCGAGCCAATAAAAAAAGCTCCCTAGAGAGGAGCTTTTTAGGCTGGGGGTGAAGGACGTGCGCCTCGATGGCGTTCGAACCGACAATTCGAGCCAATAAAAAAAGCTCCCTAGAGAGGAGCTTTTTAGGCTGGGGGTGAAGTGACGTGCGCCTCGATGGCGTTCGAACCGACAATTCGAGCCAATAAAAAAAGCTCCCTAGAGAGGAGCTTTTTAGGCTGGGGGTGAAGGATTCGAACCTCCACAAACAGATCCAGAGTCTGCTGTCCTGCCGTTAGACGAACCCCCAACAACGACAAAATTTTACCACCCAGCGCCCGATCTGTCCAGACCTGGCAGCCATTCAACTTGCAGAAAGCAAAATCGCCCCAGATCACCCAGGGCGATTCAACCTTAAAAACTTCAAGCAGTTACTTAATCGAAATGGCCTCTTCGGGGCATTCTTCAACCGCCTGGCGAACGTCCGCTTCCAATTCAACCGGGACGATGTCCACCAGCACTTTTGCAATCCCATCCTCACCCAATTCAAAAACCAGAGGCGCGATGGTCTCACACACGCCGCAACCCATGCAGATATCGGGGTCTACAAAGACTTTCATTTTATTCTCCTTCTATGGCATGTCGTTTACTGGCACTTACGCGCTAGAGACGCCCAATCCCAGTGTGAATACAACTGCTCGCATTATCATTATAGCTGTGATTGATTGAATCCGACAAATGAAAAACGCATGGAATCAATGGTATATTAGTCATATCTTTTAGACCCAGGTCATCCAATTGCCCAATCTCCTCACCGCCTTGAATTTCACTCGCGAAACCTGCGCCGCAATCGTCGGCGCAGGGGGCAAAACAACCCTGCTGTTTTCCCTCGCTCGCTCCTTTTCGCCTCCCGTTTGGCTAGCCACCACAGCTCATCTCTCCCAAGAACAGTGCAGTTGGTCCGACAGGCACGTCATCGTCACCGACCCTGCCCAGAACCTTGACGCTGGTGAATTTTCAAGCCGTCTCACCCTGTTTTCCGGCCCTCTCACCCAGAGCGAGCGCGTCGCGAGCGTCCCCGAAAGCTTCCTGTTGCGCTTGGCTGAATCTGCCGCACAAAATCACATTCCCCTGCTCATCGAAGCTGACGGAGCGCGCACACGCCTGCTTAAAGCTCCTAAAGAGCACGAGCCCCCCATTCCAAATTTCGTCAACGCCGTCATCGTCGTTGCCAACCTGAAGGCTCTTGGGAAACCCTTATCCGAAGAATCTGTCTACAACCCCACGGGCTTCTCCCAGATCACCCACCTACCGGAAAATGCCCCCATCGCCTCTGAGCACATCGCCGATGCCTTCCTCCACCCTTTTGGCGGCCTGAAGAATATCCCCGCCCACATCACCCCTCAGGCCGTCCTGACGCATGCCGTAATACCCTCCCAACAGAACGCCGGCCGCAGCATCGCCCGCCAACTGCTCCCCACCTATCAGGCCGTCCACCTCTCCCACCTTCAGCCGTCGCCCATCCTCCCTTGCGGCCGCACGGAAGTCATCGAATCCTGGAAGCCCACCGCTGGCATCATCCTGGCCGCGGGTGCAGCCTCCCGCTTCGGTGCGCCCAAGCTGCTGCAAACGTGGCAAGGCAAACCCATCCTGCATCATGTCATCGAGACCGCCCTCCAAGCCGGGCTCAGTCCCCTTCTCCTTGTGGTGGGCGCTAATGCCCATCAAATTCAACAGGCTGCGTGCGCTTACCCGGTGCAAATTGTCTCCAATCCCGATTGGGCTTCCGGGCAGGCAACCTCCATCCGCGCCGCAGTTCAGGCCCTGCCCGCCCATGTCTCTGCCGCTGTCTTTCTGCTGGGCGACCAGCCGCGCACTCCTGTCGAATTGATTGATCTGCTTCTCCTGGAACAGGCCGCCTCACCCCATCCCATCCTGCTTCCCGAAGCTCAAGGCCGCCCAGGTAATCCCACCCTCTTTGACCGCTCTACATTTGCCGCCCTGATGGCCCTCACAGGTGATTCTGGCGGCCGCCAATTATTTACCCACTTCCCACCCCGCAAAATTCCCTGGCCTGACCCTCAGGTATTTCAAGATATCGACACACCGGATGACTATGCGCAGTTAATCGCCGGTTCTTCCAGTGAAATTTGACCGCCGGCCGTTGACGTTCTCCCCCTTTCAGGATAAAATCAACCCTTGTGCTGACCTCCTGCCGGTTCAGGCTCAGCCGCTCAACCCAAACCACCCGGCTTTGCCGGAATTTTCTCACGAGAGCGAAGGTAACCTCAATGCGAGGTGAGAGGCGCTCGAAGGATGGATGAAATGGAAAAAGCAGTTATCAAAGCCACCCGCCGCACCGTGACGGGCAAAAAAGTGGGCGCTATGCGCCGCGAAGGTAAGCTCCCTGGCGTGATCTACGGCCATCATCTGGAACCCATCGCCATCACCATGGATCAACGCGAAGCCAGCCGCACCCTCGCCACGCTGACCTCGTCCTCCCTGGTCAACATTGAGCTGGACGGTCAGATGCACGCCGCCCTGGTTCGCGAAAAGCAGAAAAACTATATCCGCGGCACTCTTCTGCATGTGGATTTCCTGGCTGTGTCCCTCACCGAAAAAATCCGCGCCTCCGTCGCCATTGAAATTCACGGCGTCGCCCCCGCGGTTAAAGACTACAACGGTGTGGTCATCAACGGCCTCGAGTCGATCGAGGTGGAAAGCTTGCCCCAGGATCTGCCCGAACGTGTCGTTGTGGATATCTCCGAGCTCAAGAATATCGGCGACGGGATTTATGTCCGCGATCTCAAATTGGCCTCCAATGTGATCGTGCACACCGACAAGGACGAAATGATCGTCGTTGTGACTGGCGGTACTACCGAAGAAACGATCGTTGAAGGCGAAGCCACCATGGCCGAACCCGAAGTGATCGAAAAAGGCAAGAAAGAAGAAGAAGTCGAAGACTAATCTCTTGGTTTTCAAGCAGACAGGGGCTGTCCAAAAAGTAACAATGGGCAGCCCCTTCCCAAAATAAAGCAAGCGTGATTCAATAGGGGGATGAAAAGAAGACCAACAGCGCCCGTATTCAAACCCTACGTGATGCACCAAGCCTCATT
>NZ_LGCM01000023.1 GCF_001306035.1 Levilinea saccharolytica | reverse complement strand
CAATTTCCAGGGGGTCAGCCGTCACCTGACGCACGCTGAACAGGCCGAAAGGGTCGCCGCTGCGCAGTTCCCAGGGCCCCAGGCGAAAAATTCCCCGCTGGCGGCATTCTGTGCTGGCGCTCCAGCGCAGGGTCTGGCCGCCGCTGACGGCGCGCACCTCGCTGATTTGATAGCCCGGCAGGTCGGAACGGTCGCTGAACTCCACCCAGGGGGCGGGCAGGGGGCTGCGGTTGGTGAGGCTGATTTCCTCTTCCAGGGTGTCGCCCACCTGAAAGGCGCGGTAGCGCAGACGGCGCTGACCGCTGAGACGCGCGGCCAAGATGCGCGCCCACAGGTAAGCGCAGAGGACCATGCCGCCCACCAGGGTGAAGATGACCGCGGCGGCGGGGGACAGCTCCAGGGCGTACCACAGCAAAGCCGCACCCGCCAGAAACAGCGCCCAGGGCTGGTGCAGGCGTACTTCGGCCTGGCAGGTGGGGTGGGGCACGTGCGCCCAGCGGTCTGCGAGGGATTGGAGCGAAGGGATCATTTCTCTTTCATTATAGTCAGGGGCGGGCAATTGGAAGGTAGGAATCGGTGGAAAAACGGTTGAAAACAATCTTGATCTTTGCTATCATCGTTCTATCACGCGCTGGAATCCCTTTTTCGGGGATGGGCACGCCCGTGGGGGGTGTCAATACGCTTCGTGATTCCGAAAACCACTTTTCATTGGGCTGGGGAGGCAATATGGTGCAACGTGCGGCAGGGCTGCGGCGCTTGGCGGCAAGCGTGATGATGGGGTTGTGTCTGTTCACCGGGTGGGTGACTCCGGCGGCGGCTGAGGGTCTGAACCCTCCGGAGGCCGGAGCAATGGAAGAGCAGGCGGTTTTATACCCCGACCCTGGGGCTTATTTTAAGATCGGTTCGACCCCCTACGCGTTCACCTTTGCAGACTGCGACCCGGACACAGCCGGGGATCAGGCGTGCAGCAACCCCATTCAGGCGGCGGTGGATTACCTCAGCGGTCACAATGCCGCACCCGCGGGGGGAACCATCTACCTCGGCGCGGGGGAATATGACCTGACGGCGGCCACGCCGGCGCATGTGCGGCTGGACGGTTCCCAATGGCAAACGCCCCCGGCAGCCCTGAACCTGGTGGGCATGGGGGGCACCATCGGCGGGGGGCAGGCGACAACCCGGCTGGTGGGGCGGATTCATATTAACTTTCTTCATAACTGGGGGGTCAGCGACTTTCAGATGAAGGGCGTGCTGAACGCCTCGGAGAATTCCGGCACGGCGGTGGTGAGCGGTTGGACGAACATAGACACCCCCGACACCGGCCTGATCATCAGCGCACAAACCGGGAATGTGACCCTGCGCGATGTGCATATTTCCCACTGCACCGGTGCAGGGGCGCACCTGGGCACAGACGGCAGTCTGGAGATCCTCAACAGCAGTTTTTCGGGGAATAACGGTCCTGGGCTGCAAGTGGTTAATGCCCAGAAAGTTTCTCTGCATGGGGTCAGCGCGTTATCCAACAACAGCCACGGGGTGATTCTGGGCACCTTCTCAACCAACACCCCCGTGCGGGTGACGTTTTCCAATTTTTCCCGCAACACATTCATCGGATTAATTGTTGACACACAAGGACCAGTGTATCTGGACCGCGTTTCCAGCCTGCGCAATCAATCGGGGGGCGTGTGGATCAACTCATATGCGGCAGCGACGATTTTGCGCAGCGCGCTCAGCTTCAATACGGGCAATGGTTTAGAGCTCTGGACCGCGGGGAAAGTTTTGCTGGACGGATTGGAGGTGGTCGCTTCGTGGGGAGAAGGCGCGGTGATCCACGCGGCCAAAGAAGTGGTGATTCAGGACCGCCTGGGGCCCTGCCTGTTTCAGAATAACAACGTTGGCCTTTCCGTAGAGGAGATGTCCGCCCCCATTCGCGTTCAGGGGCTGCGGGCGTATCAAAACCGCGACACCGGATTCGCGTTCAAGGGTGCGAATATCAGCCTGAACAACGTACGTTCGGTGGGTAATCTGGCAGGCGGGCATGCCATCGCCAACGGCAGCTTTTCGGCTGTCAACGTTGAGGTAAGCGGCAACACCGGCTTCGGCGGCCTGCAGGTGATTCAGGAATCTGCCAGCACGGCCCTGCCGGTAGTAGTGCAGCGCAGCACGTTTTCGGGCAACCGGGGCGGGAATGGTTTGATCATGACGCTGCAAAACCGTGCGACCCTTAAAGATGTTTTGGCCGTAGGCAACCAATTTACCGGCATTTTCGTGAACAACCAGGTGACGGATGTATTCAACCTGCCGGTCAAGCTGCAAAACATTCGCACTCTGCAAAACGGCGGCACTGGGCTGGCGGTGGACAGCAGCAGCATGATCACCGCCAAAGGTCTGACCAGCAGCGGCAACGGGCAGAACGGCGCGTATTTTGCCAGCCGGAATAGATTGGGATACCCCACCCAGAGCGTGATTGTGCAGGGGCGGGCCGGTGAGAACAGCTTTGAAAACAACGCGTCAAGCGCTTTAATCGTGGTTGGCAGGAACCGCGGGTCGTTGAGCGGTATTCGGACGCAGGGCGGAGATTCCCTGGGGATCTTTGCCGAAATCATGGACGGAGACGTCTCGCTGCAGAACGCGGCTGTGTTTGGGGGAACGGGGATTTATTTGAGTGGGCGCGGCAACATGTTGGTGAAAAATGTGCAGGTGACCGATTCGCTCAATACCGGTTTGGAGATCAACAGTGATGACATCGAAGGGGAAAGCTCTGTGGTGAAACTGAGCCAGGTGAGCGTCAACCGCAGTGTGAATCACGGGGTGATGGTGTACGGCAATCAGCCGGTCACGATGGAGCGGGTGAGCGTGGTGGGCAGCCAGATGGACGGCATCTGGCTGAGCCAGAACGGCCTGGTGGCCTCGATGCCCAACCCGGCGGTGGTGCTGCGCCAGGTGCGCGCGGAAGGCAGCGGCGGCTCGGGCTTGTATTTTGACGTCAAAGGCCCCCTGACCGGAGACTATGTGCAGGCGCGCGGCAGCGGCCTGACCACAGGGGAACCCGCCGCCTTCTTCCGCGGGGTGGGGCTGCCGTTCAAGATCACCTGCGGGGATTTCAGCGGTAATATCGGTCTGGGTTTTCGGGTGGAGAACGGCGAAGGGTTGATCCAGTTTAAGAATGTGCTGGTGGGGGGCAACAAACTGGGGGATTTGACCTACCAGGATTGGATCATTGAGCTGGATACCAACGCTTCGGTGCAGATGGGCGCCTGCACGGGATGGTGACGGCGCAGAAACGAATTGGGAAGCAGCGAGAGTCAGGAGGTCTGAGATGAAAAGATGGCGTGCGGTTTGGCGGATGCTGTTGGCGCTGTGTGTGGCGCTGGCGCTGCTGCCGGTGGGGGCAGCGGCGGGGCAGAGCGAACCCCCCGAAGGCGACCCGGTGGTCGTCGAAGGGGCAGAGCAAGGTGAACCGGCTGAGTTCGAATTTGAGCTGCCGCCCGAAGGGGTGACGGTGCTGCCGATGGCGAACCCCGTGGACGCAGCAGCCGTGCCGTACCCAGACCCTGGGGCGTATTTCAAGATTGGCGCGACCAGCTACGCCTTTACCACCGCCGACTGCGACCCAGACACGGCTGGGAATCAGGGGTGTACCAACCCCATTCAGGCGGGCATTAATTACCTGAGCGGCCGCAACGCCGCGCCGGCCGGAGGCAATATTTTCATCGGGGCGGGCAGTTACATTCTCACCGCACCCGGCACCACCCCGGCCACTCACATCACCCTGGACAGCGCAAATTGGGCCACACCCCCGGCGGTGATCAACCTGGTGGGCATGGGGTCGTTGAATGACGGCAGCCCGGTGACTGACTTATATTCCAACATCTCCATCGTGGGGATGCGTTCGTGGGGCCTGCGCGACCTGCGGCTGGTGCAGGCTTTAGGCACGACGGTGTCTGCCGTCAACTGCATCGGCAGCGTCAATGTGAACCGCGTGCAGTTTTTGAGCGGCCGGGGGCTGGAGGTGGATAAGCAGACCGGGCCGGTGACGATTACGGAGAGTAACATTCGGGGCAGCAACCGTAGAGGAGCCTTTATTCACACCGATGGCAAGGTGGTGATCTCCAACAGCTCCTTCCATGACAATGCGGAGGACGGCTTATACATCCGCACGAATGAGAGTGTGCTGCTGAATGGGGTTTCATCCTCTGCAAACACGGGCACAGGGACCAGCGTTCAAACCGACAGTGTTAAGGCTGCGGTGAACGCGGTCTCCTCGACCTTCAGCAACAACGGAGGCGGCGGCCTGGCGATGAGCGTGGTGGGTCCGGTGTGGTTAGATAAGATCAGCGCCACGCGAAATGGGGGGACTGGTTTGGCCGTCCTCAACCTGGACCCGGCCACCAAGGCGGCGTTCAGCCTGCTGCGCAGCACCGTCTCTGGTAACGGTGATAGCGGCATGGTTCTGGACACCGCCAGCGCGATCACTCTGGATGGGGTGACGGTGGAACGCAACGCGGGCACGTATGGGGTGCTCATCACCAACAGCGGGGCGTTTAAACCGGTGGTCATCCGCGACCGCCTGGGCCCGATGGTCATTCAGCGCAATGGCGGCACCGGCCTGTATATCCAAAGAGTGGGGGCGGTCACCCTCAGCGGGCTGAGCACGAACAACAATCTCAAAGGCGGCGTGCAGGTGGAGAACCTGGACAGCGGACAGAGCGTCAACCTGTCGCGGGTCAAGGTGACGGGCAACGGCCTGTCTGGGGGGGCGGTGAACACCAACGGGGGGGTGGTGATGAGCGACTGTCAGGTAGATGACAACACCGTGGCTGGGTTCTATATTCAGCAGTTTACCCCCACGGCGGCCAAGCCAGTCACCATCCTGCGCTCCACCTTTAACCACAACCGGAGCGGCGATGGGCTCAGCATGATTGGCCGCGGGCGCATCACCTTGAAATCCATTCAGGCTTCGGGGAACGGATTCCGCGGCGTGACGTTAAACCTGCGCGGGCCGGAGCAAGGCAAAACGCCGCTGCTGATGGACAGCGTGACGGCCAATGCCAACACCGACCAGGGCGTGCAGGTGATCACCTCTAGCAACGTCACCCTGAGCAAGATCACCGCCAGCGGCAACGGCGAACACGGCCTGCTGTTGGACGGCGCGGCAACGGAGGTCTCTCCCAGCGTCATTTTGAAAGGCCGGCGCGGTCAGAACCAGTTCGCAGATAACGCCGTGGGCGCGGACATTCGCGCCACCGGCAAGGTGCTGGTCAGCGGGGTGCAGGCCAGCGGGAACGGTCAGTTGGGCCTGCATATTCGCAATGATCACGGCGACCTGGGCGTTTCGGTTGCGGAGATTTCCGCAGTTGGCAACGGATTGACCGCCGCGGGCCCGGGCATTTGGGTGGAGACGGGCGCGTCTGTGACTGGCAAAAAACTGACGGCGGGGTCCAATTCGGATGCCGGCATCGCGGTGACCAACACCTCCTTCCACCGCCAGGACCGACCAGTGATACTGCAAGACGTTCAGGCCACCACCAACGGTGGGGATGGGCTGTATATTTTCTCCGACAGCCCGGTGACGCTTTCGGCAGTGCAGACCTCAGCCAACACCGAGAACGGCTTAAGCATTCGCAGCTCGAATAACACCATTGCGTCGCCGATCCAAATCAACAACAAGGGCGGCAGCAACCGCTTTGTGGGCAACGGCACGCGCGGCATTTACCTGCAGGCCGGCCCGGCGGTGCTGAACTATATTACCGTGGCGGATAACGGTTGGGACAGCGAGAATTTCGGCATGTCCTACGCCATCAACAACCAGCCGCTGACGGTGAACTGCGGTGTGTTTTCAGGCAACTCGGATAACGCGTTATATTTTGCCAGCACGGCGGACATTCCTCTGACGCTCAACAATGTGCTCTTCCAAAACAACGCCCTGGACGGCAGCGTTCTGGATACGAACTGGATCCCGGGCGGGGTCAACGTGACCTGGAAACAAGGCACTTGCTCTGGTTGGTAGGCTGAGGATACCCCAACCCCTCCAGGCGGGTAATGTCACCGCCTGGAGGGGCTTTTTTTGAAAAGCGAGGAAGTGTATGCGGCAGGAACTGGTTCATATTGCCCTGGTGGTGCGCGATTACGACGAGGCCCTGGATTTTTACCTGAATACGCTGCAATTTGAGCTGATTGAAGATACCTACCAGCCGGAGCAGGATAAGCGCTGGGTTGTGGTGGCCCCGCCAGGCTCGCGGGGGGCCACGCTGCTGCTGGCGCGGGCGTCCACGCCGGAGCAGGAGGCTTTCATCGGCCGTCAGAGCGGCGGGCGGGTGTTCCTGTTCTTAAACACAGACGATTTTTGGCGGGATTACCAGCGCCTGTGCGCGGCGGGGGTACATTTTGTGCGCGAGCCTAAGCAGGCCGAATACGGCTGGGTGGCGGTGTTTGAAGACCTGTACGGCAATTTGTGGGATTTGCTGCAATTGAACGCCGATCACCGCATCATGCGGCGCAGCGCTGGCTGGGGGGAACCGCCCGCGGAATAACCCCGGCAAGTTTTGGTGGTGAGGATGGAAGAAATGTGGTTTAATCAAACCGGCTGATGGTTCCATTCAGCGCGGGTTATTGCCCTCCGGGTCATGGATTAACGATAATTGAGCGGATCTACAGTGCCTTCTTGAGCGGGATAGTTTCCCATTCAGGCAGTGGGGGATGTTCACCGACTGGAGAAGGCCAGAAATGGGCGAGGCAGTATGAATAGTGTGACATTAATCGCGGCGGCGCTGCTCTTGCTGGTCAGCGTGCTGGTGAGCAAAATTTCGGACCGCTTTGGGGTTCCGGCGCTGCTGTTGTTTTTGGGCCTGGGCATGTTGGCGGGCTCTGACGGCTTGGGGGGGATTTATTTTGACGATCCGGCTTTGGCGCAGTTCATCGGCGTCAACGCGCTGGTGCTGATCCTCTTTTCCGGCGGGCTGGGGACGGAATGGACGGACGTGCGCGATTCAGCCCGCGAGGGGCTGCTGCTTTCCACGCTGGGGGTTTTGCTGACGGCCTTTATCGTGGGGGGCTTTGCCAGCCTGCTGCTGGGGCTGAGCCTGTATGAAGGGCTGCTCTTGGGCTCGATTGTTTCTTCGACGGACGCGGCGGCAGTCTTTTCGGTGCTGCGCTCGAAGGGCATCAGTCTGAAAGGGCGGCTGAAACCGCTGCTGGAGCTGGAATCCGGCAGCAACGACCCCATGGCCATCTTCCTGACCATCGGCTTGATTCAACTGGTGACCCAGCCAGAGCTGTCTCCCTTCAGCCTGATCACGCTTTTTATCCGCCAGATGGCGCTGGGGGCGCTGGCGGGGTTTGTGATGGGCAAGGGCATGTTTTGGCTGGTGAACCGCATTAAGCTGGGGCACGAGGGGCTGTACCCGGTGCTGACCCTTTCGCTGGTGTTTTTGACCTTCGGCCTGACGGATTGGGTGGGAGGCAACGGCTTCCTGGCGGTGTACATGGCCGGTATCGTCTTGGGCAAGGACGACTTTTTGCACCAGCGCAGCCTGCTGCGCTTTCACGATGGGCTGGCGTGGATCATGCAGATCGCCATGTTCCTGACCCTGGGGCTGCTGGTGTTCCCTTCGCGGTTGGTGCCGATTATGGGGGTGGGGCTGTTAATCGCCTTTTGTCTGATGTTTGTGGCGCGCCCGCTGAGCGTGTTCCTGACTCTGGCTTTCAGCCGCATGGGCTGGCGAGAGAAAACTTTCATCTCGTGGGTGGGGCTGCGCGGGGCTGCGCCCATCATTTTGGCCACCTTTCCGCTGCTGGCGCGGGTGGAACAGGCCGATCTGTTTTTCAATATCGTTTTCTTTGTGGTGCTGACTTCTGTGCTGCTGCAAGGCACGTCCATCCCGCAGGTGGCCAGGCGGCTGAAGCTGGATCTGCCGGTGGTGCCCAAGCGTGTGTACCCGATTGAGTTCACATCCGTGGGCGGGTTCAAGAGCAAATTGAAAGAGATGCCGGTTCCGCCGGGGTCCTGCGCCATTGGCAAAGCCATTTTTGAATTGGGGCTGCCCGATGATTTTTTGGTGGTGCTGATCGCGCGCGAGAACGATTTTCTGGTTCCGAGCGGCGGCGTGGTGGTGCAGGGGGGGGATGTGTTCCTGGTGCTTTCGACCCAGGAATCGTTTGACGCCGTGCAGACGAAGGTGAGCCAGCCCGCCTGAGGCGTGTTCGCAGGGGGCGTGGGGGGCAAGGCGGGATATTCGCCCGTAGAGGCGTATGTAGGGGCACGCCTTTTATGTGAATGGTCAGATACGCAGGCGCGTGCCCGCACATACGCACCAAAAAATTCCCCCTGTTTTCCAGTTCCCGATTACAATCATTTTTACAGATTACCGGGCGAAGGGACTGGGATGACCATTCATTATTCTTTTCACATGCAAAGCGATTACTTGTTGGTGAAGGCCTGGGGCGCGGATGAAAACCTGGAGGAGGTCAAACGCTACGGTGAAGCGGTGATCCAGGCTGCCGTTCAGCACAATTGCCCCCGGATTCTGTGTGACGAACTCGAACTGGTGTACCGCCTGGAAGTGGCCGAGACCTTTTTCAGCGCGGAGCATATTTCAAAGCTGGTGCCCTCCCTGCACCGTGTGGCGATTGTCACCCAGGCGAGCCAATTGGAAGTGGGTAAGTTTTGGGAAGATGTGGCGGTGAACCGCGGGCTGTATGTGCGCATGTATACTTCCTTGGAGGAGGCCAAAAATTGGCTCCTGAGCTGAGGGTCCGCGCGGCTTTGCTCGCCAACAGGGTGGGCGCATGGGCCTAGAAACGCCAGGCAGGCGCATCACCCTGATGACTTACGGCTCACGCGGGGACGTGGCGCCTTTTACGGCCCTGGGAACGGCATTGAAGCAGCGCGGCCACAGCGTGCGGTTGGCGGCCCCGCACGGGTTTGCATCCCTGGCAGAACGGTACGACCTGGAATTTGTGCCGCTGGCGGGTAATCCCGAAGAACTCTCGCGGGAGTTTGCCGATCAGGCCGGGGGAAGCTGGCTGCGCATGGTGAAGGGGATGACGGCGCATGTGCTGCCGCTGGCGCGGGGGGTTTTTGATCAACTGCAGCAGGCCGCGCAGGGCGCGGAATTGATCGTACATTCTTTTCTGATGACGGATGCGGGGCACACCCTGGCTCGCCAGCAGGGCATCCCCGATGTGTCGGCGCAACTGTTTCCGGTGTTCTTGCCCACGCGCGCCTTCCCAAACGTGGCCATGCCGGATTGGCCCCTGGGCGGCGGTTACCGCTGGGCCACCCATGCGCTGAACACGGCCGTGTTTCGCTACGGCGCGCGGCTGATGTACGGTCAGATCCGCCGCTCGGTCCCGGAACTGCCCGCGCTGGCAGACTGGCCTTTCGCGGGCCGCGGCCAGGGGCAGACCCCGGTTTTGCTGGCCTACAGTCCAGCGCTGCTGCCCCCGCCAGCGGATTGGCCGCCCTACGCCCATGTGACCGGCTATTGGCCTTTGCCTGCGGCCCCTGGCTGGCAGCCCCAACCCGAATGGGTGCGGTTTTTGGAAGCTGGGCCGCCGCCGGTCTATTTTGGCCTGGGCAGCGTGCGCTCGCAGCATTTGCCGCGCCTGTTGGAGGCGGCGGTGATCGCGGCACGGGCCTGCGGGCTGCGGCTGGTGTTGGGCACGTCCCAATCGGCAGGTTGGGGCGGCGAGGATGTTTGCGTGGTGGAAGATGCGCCCCATGGGTGGCTGTTCCCGCGCATGGGGCTGGTGGTGCATCACGGCGGGGCCGGAACCACCGGCGCGGCCGCGGCGGCGGGCGTGCCGCAGACGGCTGTGCCCTTTTCGGTGGATCAGACCTTTTGGGCGCGCCGCATCCGACAGTTGGGACTGGGGCCGGCAGCCCCCGCCGCGCGCCATCTGGACGCGGCCGGGCTGGAGGGGATCTTCCGGCAGGGCGTGGAACAGGCAGAATATTCCCGGCGCGCGGCGGAATTGGGCCAGCGCATCCGCGCGGAGGACGGCCTGAGAGCGGCCGTCAGCCGGATTGAGGCGTGTTTGGACTCAAAATCTTAGATGAGGATGGAACCTGTGAACGTTGTGCAAATCTTTCAGTGGATCGGCCTGGGCGGGTTCATCGCCTGGGCGGTGGTGGAGCGCGGCTTTTCCCTTTCCAAGCAGCAGCAGACGGGGGGATTGCGCCTGGCGGCTGCTTCGTACTGGTGGATCAGCATCAGCTGGTACGCCAGCCAGTTTTACGCCCTGGCGGACTCCTGGATGGGCAGTTGGACCACCTTTGCCTCGCCGCTGTGGGGGCTGCGCGGGTTGGGGGCAGCCCTGACGGTGGCCGGGGTGGCCTTGCGCTTTTTGGCGCGCCGCGAACTGGGCAAGCAGTACAGCGTGCATGTGGAAACTTCGAAAAAGCACCAGTTGGTGACCACGGGGGTGTATCAACGCCTGCGCCACCCGGCCTATTTGGGGCTGCTCTGCCTGTTTCTGGGCATTCCGCTGTGTTTGGGCAGTTGGGGCGGGCTGGGTCTGGCGGCGCTGCTGGGCATCCCGGCGGTGGTGAGCCGTATTCGCGTGGAGGAACGCTGGCTGCGCGAGTGGTTCGGCGAGGCTTACATGCGCTACGTCAGGCACTCCTGGCGGCTGATCCCGTACGTGTGGTAAAGTAGCAAACTGCGCCTGGCCAAAACTGAGCCGGGCGCAGTTTTTTATGGGGGGAGGGGGATATTACGCTGAGAGAGCTTCGCTCAGACCGCGGACCAGCGCCTGATAGAAGGGCACCGGCTTGAGGAACACGTCCTTGTGGATGCGGCCTTCCGGAACGATGATCTGGCGGTAGGCGGGGAATCGCTCCAAATAGGCAGGCAGCAGCTTGCTGCCCCAAACTTCATCCCGCTGTCCGATGATCTGCAAAACGGGAACGTGGAGGGTCACATCCTCGGCCAGACTGGCGTTGGCCTCATCCAGGGTGGCTTCGATGGAGTAAATGAAAGAATCCAGGCGGTCTTTGGGCGTGCGCTTGAGGGCTTCGGTGAACATCTTCACCAGCTCGCGCGAGGATTTTGCGTCGTAGGCGGGGTCGAAATCCACATATTCTGGGGGAAGCTGGCCCAGGAAGCGGCGGTAGACCGTTTTCATCAGCACAGAAAGGAAACCGGTCTTCAGCATGACGCGTGCTATGCCGTTATTTTGGCTGAGGGCTGGAGAAGAGGCCACCAGCACCACGCGCTCGATGCGCAGATCGATGGCCGCCAGATCCAGGGCGATGGGGCCGCCGTAAGAGACGCCCATGGCTGTCAGCGGGCCGGTTTCACCTAGGCCGTCGAGCAGAATGGCCATGTCTTTGGCGTGCTCGCGGATGGTCTGTTTGTGCGTGAGGGGCGAACTGGCCCCGTCGCCGCGCCGGTCGGGCAGATAAATGGTGTCGAAGAAGCCGTCGTTGATCAGGTGGCGCGAAGGGCGATCAATGAGGGTGTGGTTGCCGCCCCCGCCCCCGCCGTGAATGTAGATGGCGCGGCGTCCGGTGCGTTGGGGACCGCGAAGCACCTTGACGAACAGCGATGCGCCCTCCTCCAAGGCGATGGTTTGGGTGGTGGTGGTGATGTGAGAGCTGTCTGGCTTGGGAAACATATTGGCATTCACTCCATGATTGAAAGACGGATTATCGTCGAAAACCGATCTCATCCAAGAGGATCACACCCGCAGGGGTGCGATCAAAAACGAAGCGAACTTCGGCGAGATCGGCGATGTCCAGGGCGGGATTCTGAGCAGTAAAATCATTCAGGGGATATTCAAAAGTTTGAAAGATGGGTTCAGAAAGGGGCAAAAAGCTCATCCAATCCATTTTGCCCAAATGAGTGCGCAGGGGCGGCTGAAGGAGGGAAAAATGGCTGAGGGGCAGGCGGGCAGTCTGACCAGATCGGTCTGCCAGATCCAGGGTTAAATCAATGGGTTGGGTGAACGGCTGGGTAGGTCGGGAAGCATGGGGTAAGGGGGATTCATCCACCGCGGCCAGAGAAAAGGTCAGATACGTATGCGGCTGTAGCCCCAGGTCCTGCTGGGGTAGGCTGAGGGTATAGTGGGGCGTGCCGCTTTTTGTGCTGTGATCCCAACCGAGGAGGACTGCGCTGGTTTCCAAATTTCCCCATTTAAGCGGGACGATTTTCTCTTGCCAGCGGGTCAAGTTTTCACCCTGCAGGGCATTGGGCCAGGAGGCACTGGTGAGATCTAGGTCTTCTTCAAAGGTGGCGGCGCGCAGGGTGAATGAATCTTGATACTGGCTGATCAGGATCGTGTTTGGAAGCCAGGCAGCGGCGCTGCGCGGGTCTTGAAACAGGGCGCGGTAGCCGGATTGCTGGTGGAGGGAGGCTTCGAAAAAGGCGCTGACGGCCACCTGGGCGATTTTTTCTTGTTCGGCTGCGGGCATGAGCTGGGTGAGATTAAAGAGCTGGCGAGCCGGGCCCAACATGTCGCGGCGGCCCCAGGCGCGGTTAAATTGGCCGTGATTTGCGCCGTAGATGTACAGCGCGGTTTTGAAGTACGGCTTGCCGTCATCATAAAAGAGCTGCTGGTAGGTGCGCGACCCGCTGAAAGTGGCCACGTCCATATCCTGCGCGCCGTGCAGAACCAGGTAATTGATATTGCTGAGGGGTACGCGGCGGCCGCCCGGGCGGAATTGGCCGTCTACAGGGGCAATCGCGGCCACGGAGCGGATGTTAAACCCGCCGCCCAGGGGGATAGAGGCGTCATCAGGATGGCAGCGCATGCGGTTAAAGGCAGCTGCCAGCGCCACAGCTTCACCGCCGCGCGAATGGCCCACCAACCCGATGCTGTCCATATTGACCAGGCCGTAGAAAGGATTGTCAGGGGTGGTGCTCCACTGCTGCCATTGATGCAAGTGCTGCAAAATGAGCCAGGCGCGGGCGTCATTCTCCTCTTTGAGGGGGGCCAGAAAGGCTAAGTCGGCAGTGAGCGAAAGGTTAAGAAAATTTTCGTCAATGGAAGCGGTGATGAAGCCGCGGCTGGCGAGCAGTTCTGCCAGGTAGGCGTACCCATCTTCAGAAGGGTCCTCCATGGGATGGTTGCCGTGTACCAGCACAATGAGGGGAAAAGGCCCGGAGCCTTTGGGGAGCCAAACGCGTGCATTCAGCGGCATGGCCTGGGGACCAAAACCCCAATATGCCGTGCGCAGATCAGACCACCCTTCGACCAGGGCGGATCCGTCCACTGGCTCTGTTTTAAGGTCGGCCTGGGCGGCATACTGCGGGCGGCGCAGATCGGCACCGCTGCCGTAGGTGAGGGTTTGCACAGCGAATGGGCCAGGGAGAGAGGGGTCCGAAAGTTCCAGGGGTTTTACAGCCTGCGCTGATACCGCCGCGGCGTTAACGGGTGGGGTGATGGTGCGGCCTTCTGGCAGCAGCACAGATCCGATCAGAGTCAGCAAAAGGAGACCCAGGAGGAGAGGAACGGCGGCGTGGGTCACTTTTTGGCGTTGGGTGAGGCGCGGCCAGGCGGCGAGCTGGGCGATACCTGCACCCAGGGTGGACGCGCTCACCAGAAGAAGGAAAACGACTGCAACCATACCGTAGGCCAGCGGCATGGCCATGTAGGCGATCAGCATCAGCGGCAGGGCGGTCAAAAAAACCCAGGCGTACAAGGCGGGAAGGCGGCCCAGCAGACGGGCCACAAGAATCAGCAGCGCTGCCAAAAGAGCCGCGGCCAGGATACCGCCGAGCCAGCCCAGAATTCCGGCCGCTGCGCCCGCCAGGGCAAAACCGGCCAAAGACAGCGCGGCCCAAACCAGGGCAGCGGTCAGCGCCAGGCCGTACATTGCCCCGCGCCATACGCGCGAGGCGGGGAGAAGGGGGGAGTGGAAAAGCGATGATCGTAATGCCCCAATACGTTGGGCGATTTTTTGAAAGCGAGAACGTCCGGCAGAGTAAGAGGGGTGCATATCGGGGGAGGTGGGGAGATTCGAAAATTGGATGAGCATCGTCTTGTAGGGTACATTCAAATGGTTTCTTTCATTCTAATTTGCCAGGGCGGCGTGCGCATCCTGCGAATGGGGGATTGGCTTATAGACGGTGGATGAGTTTTTCAATGGCCATTTGGGTAGGGGGCGCTGGCAGAACATTTTTGCTATAATCAAGAAAGTAGATAAGCCTATTTGGATGAACGGAGGCTTTAATGACCGCGGTTCGTTTTGATATGATCGGCATTTTTGTGAACGACCTGGCCCAGATGGTGGATTTTTATAAAAACGCCGTCGGCCTGGAGACGGATTGGAACGGCGAGGGGCCGTACGCTGAGTTTCGCCACGAGGGCATTCGCCTGTCGATGTACGCCCGCAGCCAGCTGCCGGGTCTGCTGGGCACGCCGCCGGATTTTCCGCAGGGCCTGAACGGCACCTTTGAGCTGGCGCTAAACGTGGGCCAGCCGGGGAATGTGGATGTGAAATTTCAGGAGCTGGTGCAGCGCGGCGGGCGGGCGGTGTATGCGCCGCGGGATGAGCCCTGGAAGATGCGCTCGGCCATGATCGCCGACCCGGACGGCAATTTGATTGAGATTGCCTCGGATTTTTGGGAGTGACGCGGCGGCTGGCGCGGGGGAGGCGGCATGACCTTTGAAATCTTTCTGACCCTGGCGATTGTGGCCGCGGCGGTGGCGCTGTTTGCCACCGAAAAGCTGCGCGTGGATGTGATTGCTCTGCTGGTTTTGCTGACCGTGGCGCTGACCGGGCTGGTGCGGCCGGAGCAAGTGTTTTCGGGCTTTGCCAGCCCCGCGGTGATCACCGTGTGGGCGGTGTACATCGTTTCGGGAGGCCTGTTCCGCACGGGCGTGGCCGATAAGATCGGGCAGGTGGTGGCGCGCGTTTCGGGCACGAGCGAGCCGCGCCTCATCGCGGTGATCATGTTGGTTTCGGGGCTGCTCTCGTCTTTCATGAACAACATTGGGGCGGTGGCCGTGCTGCTGCCGGCGGTGGCGGGCATTGCGCGCCAGACCAAAATCCCGCTGTCGCGCCTGCTCATCCCCCTGGCGTTTGCGTCGCTGATGGGGGGCAACATGACCCTGATCGGCACGCCCCCCAATATCCTGGCTTCCAGTATGCTGGCCGAGCGCGGCTATGCCAGCTTTTCCTTTTTTGACTTCACGCCGATGGGTGCGCTGGTGTTTGGCGCGGGGATCCTCTACATGGTTTTGATCGGGCGGCATTGGCTGCCCGCGCGCAAGAATGCTGAGGAGCTGCAAACCCAGCAGCTGCGCGAGTATTTCAGTGAGGTGCGCGTATTGGCCGAAAGCCCCCTGGTGGGCAAAACCCTGGGTGAGGCGCGTCTGGGCGCGGAGTACGACCTGACGGTGCTGTCCATTTTGCGGCAGGGCAGGCCGCTACGTGCGGTGGGGCGCGATACCGCGCTGGAGGCGGGTGATTTGCTGTTCGTGGAGGGAGCGGCCGCCACGCTGCTGCGGGCCAAGCAACCCCTGGGTTTGGTGATGGAAGCCGAGCCAGAAATGACGCTGGAGCAGTTGGAAACGGAGGATTTCCACCTGGTGGAGGCCACCCTGGCGCCGCATTCCGCGATGGACGGGCACACGCTGCGGCAGGTACGCTTTCGCGACCGTTTCGGCTTTACGGCGTTGGCCGTGTGGCGCAAGGGCGCGGTGCTGACCCAGCGGCTGATTGATCTGCGCCTGCGCTTTGGCGACACCCTGCTGCTGAAAGGGCCGCGCGACCGCCGGGCGGCGCTGCAGGAGAGCGGCGAATTCTTGGTGCTGGAGCCGGTGACGATGGAGCTGCGGCGTTGGAATAAGGCCTGGATCGCTCTGGCCAGCCTGGGGCTGGTTTTGGCCCTGGCCACCTTCGGCGGCCTGCACATCTCTATTGCGATGGTGATCGGCGCGGTGCTGATGGTGCTGACGGGCTGCCTGACGATGGACGAAGCCTATCAGAGCATCGAATGGCGCAGCGTGTTCTTGATCGCGGGGATGCTGCCGTTGGGGTTGGCCATGGAAAACACGGGCGCGGCGCGCTTTTTGGCCAACGGGATTGTCAGCGGACTGGGAGCCTGGGGGCCGCTGGCGGTGTTGGCGGGCATCTTTTGGCTGGCAGGTTTGATCACCGAACCCATGTCCAACGCGGCGGCGACGGTTTTGATGGTGCCCATCGCCATCGATGTGGCCGTGGGCCTGGGGGCCGACCCGCACGCCTTTGTGTTGGCGACGGTCATCGGCGCATCCACCAGCTTCCTCACGCCGGTGGGGCACCAGGTGAATGTGCTCGTGTTTGGGCCGGGGGGATACCGTTTTTTGGATTATACCCGCGTGGGCTGGCTGTTGAACGTGATCATCTTCATTGTGACCATGATCTTTTTGCCGCTCTTGTGGCCGTTGTTCCCCTAACCGCGCTGCTGAATAGTTCAGCCCCCTCCCCGATATGCCGGGGAGGGGGCTGTGGTTTGCGGGGTTAAGATGGGCTACACGGCGGGGGGCACGAAGCCCTCGATGTAGGTGCGGATGGCGGGCATACCCACCAGACGGTCGTAGAAGAAGTTGTTGACGATGTTGATCACCTCGGCGCGGGCGGCTTCGGCTTCGGCGGTCAGGCTGATGCCGGCCTCAGGGCGGGAGAGGGCGTCGCGCAGGCGCAGCAGATGGCGCACGATCTGGGCTTCCTGATCGCCCTCCAGGGCTTTGATCACATCCAAAATCAGGCGGTCAGCGGCGGCGATGAGCTCACCCTGGGGGATGCTGGAACCGGCCGAATAGGCGTCGTCAATGGTGCGGATGAGCGACCACACCTGATAGAGGATGGTGGCGGGCTCGTCAAACAGTTCGCGCAGGAAGGCGGCTTCTTCATAGCGGCCGGTGAGCCGGAAGATGTTGTACATGCGCTTGGCCACCTTGCCGTAATTGATGTCTTTGGTGAGGTATTTGCGCACCTCGCGCTCCAACTGTTCCACGTAATGATCCAGGGCGTTGGCCGAGACGTGCTGTGCCAGTTTGGAGAAGATGGGCACGGAACCGGCGTCGAGATAGACTTCCTGGAAGTAGGGATCCAGGTAGCCGTCCAGGGGGATGATCTCGCCGTCGGGCTGTTCCCAGGTGACGTCCAGCATGTTGCTGGCGTTGGCTAGCTGTTTGCGCAGCGGGTCGGCCACCACCCAGTCCAGTTTGCACCAGCCCGGGTCGTTGGCGGCCTGCTCCCAGGTGATCTCGGCAGGCGTGCCGTCGGCATGAAAGCCTTCGATCTTGCCCGCCTGGATTTGGGAGGGTTTCCAGGCGATGGGCGTTCCAGCCCGGCAGGTGCGGTCGCCGACGATGATCTCTTCGGGGTAGGAGCCGAATTTGACCTCGATGAGCTGGTAGGTGGGACCTTGCAGGGCGCTGAGGGCCTTCTCGCGCATGATGCGCGCCAGGAGCTGGCAGGCCTCTTCGCGCGTGGGGGCCAGCAGGTTGACGCGCTCAAAATAGTCGCAGTCGCCGGGGTAAGATTGAATTTTGGATTGGGCCGCGGAGCCGGAGAGGGCCAGGGCGGTTTCCACCTGACCGGGGATGTCGGTGAATTCCACCAGCCGCCCGATGCGCCGGAAATATTCCAGCTCATCCTGGCTGAAATCCAGCATGGAGACGTTGTGGCCGAACACACCGCTGCGTTCATCCATGGTGATACTGCCGTCCTGCACGGCGGCCATATTGGTGAGCCACTGCAAGGCGTCGGCCTCGTTCACTTCCACACCCAGGCGGCGCGCTGATTCCAGGATGCGCTCCAGTTCTGCTTGAGCTTTGGGGTTCAAATCGGACATGTGCTTCCTCCAATCGGGCTGACAGAAAGGGACGGTAAGCGGCGGGGCCGGCGGGGTTTAGACCGCGGCAATTTGGGGCCGCCGGAAGATTTGCTGAAAGATACGGGCCTGGTCCTGGGCGTCGCTGAGGGCGTTGTGCTTCAGTTCGGTGCTGCTTTGCAGGCGGCGGGCGACGTGCTGGAGGGAAGTTTCGCTCCAGAGGACGCCGGTAAGGCCCATGTAATAGGCTTTGATATCCAGGGCGCTGTGGCCGAAGGGGTTATGGCCCAGGTAGCGGTGGAAATAATCGGCCACGAACATCCAATCAAAGGGGGCGTTGAAGGCCACGAACACCGGGCGGTGGCCGGCGGGGGTGACGCTTTGTAGCCATTCGGCAAAGTCGCGCAGGGCGCATTGGGGATCGCAGCCGGTTTGCGCCAGAGTCTCCAGGCTGAGGCCGGAGATGTCCAGAGCATCCGGACGGGCGGCGGGGCGGTCGGGCTTGAGCTCGCGGTAAAAGGTGACGTCGGGGTCGTTCACCAGACAGGCGCCGATCGAGAGCAGGGCATATTCGCAGGGCACCGGCCCGGCAGTTTCAACATCCACGCTGATATAGGTTTCCAGAATCATGGATTGATTATACAGGTTTTGCCCCCGCGGCGCGACCTAGAACAGCGAAAATCCGGCCCCACGGCGTTACCCGTGAGGCCGGTTGTTTATTACCGTTCCGGTGTGCTTACTTGCACACCTTCTTGGTCGGGCAGAACTTCCACACGCTGCCGCCCGTATTCCTATTGATCACACCCATGTACAGGTTGCCCTTATACGGGAAGAGAGCGTTTGTATAGTAAATACGACTATTGCCGCTGTTACCCATGCCCGATGGCCCCGCCTGCGACCACCAGGTCACACCGTCTGGGGTGGTGAATACCACCAGACCCAGGTCAGGATTGCCCATCACGACCACCAGGTACTTGCCAACGATCGCCAAGGACGACATCACACGGTAGTTGATATCACCACCCAAATTCTCGCCGTCGGCGATAAACTGCCAGTCGCTGGTCTTGGTACATTGGTTTCTGCACCGCCAAATTTCCGAGGAACCTCCCACCCGATGATGCGTGATGGCGTACAGGCTGCCGTTGAACGGGACTAACGAGGGGATCATGGTATTATCTGGATCTCCAAAGCCGCTGATGTTCACCTGATTCCAGGTGCCGCCCAGACTGCGCCGCCACACCTGGGCGCCTTCACCAGCATTGTTGGTAGATGCATACCAGGCGTCCTGATACTCGACAGCATCCAGAATAGCAATGTTATCATCGCTGCCGAAACCGTCACCGCCCAGGTCTTTTGGCTCCCAACTGCCCGAATCCCCTGTGGCGCTGCACCATAACTGCGCCCCAGCGCCGGCGCTCCAGGTGGTGGCGCACAGTTCATTCCCCAGCTTCATCATGCGGAAGACTTCGGGGTTACGCTGTCCCTGGTCAAAGCCGTTGTTCACCACGATCTGCCAGCTCAGCCCGTCGGCCGTGCGCCAGATTTGCCCGCCGTTGTTGGGGTCGTTATAGGTGTAGGTGGCGGCGTACAGCATGCCGTTGTATTCAAAAAGGTGGTTAATGGCCTCGGCGCTGTTATGGAAGCCGTCGCTCTCCACCATCATCCAACCGCTCTTCGCTTTGCGCCAGATCTGCGCGCCGTGTTCCCCATCACTCCCCGCGTACAGCATGCCTTTGAACATCGCTACGGTATATACTCCCGTGGTCCAGCGGCTGCCGAAGCCGTTCAGGTTCTGTTGGCCGAAGTAGGGCACGCCGGGGGCATACACCTGAATGCGGTGGTTGTCGCGGTCGGCCACGTAGAGGTTGCCCTTCTTGTCCATCGCCAGGCTCGAGGGAACGCGGAGCTGGCCAGTGCCGCCGCCCCAACTGCCGCCAATGGTGCTGAGATAGGCGCCGCTTTTGTCGAAGATCTGAATGCGGGTGTTCCAGGCGTCCGCCACAAAGACCTTGCCCTTGGCATCCACGACCACATCCTGCGGCCCACCCAGGCGGTCGTGCGTGTCGCCGCACAGGGTGGTGGTGAAGGTCATCACGTAGCGCAGACGTTTATCAAACTTCTGCACGCGGCAGTTGCTGTCATCCGCCACATACACGTTGCGGGCCTTATCCAGCCCAATACCCTCTGGGTAGCGGAAGTGAGCGTTATCCGAACCTTCTTCGCCGCGCACACCCACGGAAGCGACCACCGCGCCGTATTTGTTCAGTTGGGTCACGCGGTGCAGCTCGTTGTCGGTCACGTAGATGTTGCCGGCCGAATCGCGGGCGATGTCGCTGATATGCTGGAAGAGGCTGTCGGGCGCCCAGCAATCCCCGCCGCCCGCGAACACACCCAGGTAAGTGCCGTCGGCGCTGCTGTACTTATGAATGGTGCAGCCCATGGCCGCATACACAGTTTTGCCGTCCGAGACAATGCCGTTGGGGGTTTCCACCAAGTCCGGTGGCTCTCCCCAAAAACCGGACTGTCCCACCGTCCAGGCGGCGGAGCCGTCGGGGTTGAGCTTGATCAGGCGCAGCGCGCCTTCGCCCAGGATGACCGAACCGTTGGGCTCCACTTCCACAACCCTGGGTGCGAAGAAGTGCTGGTCATCCGCGGGGATGAATTGATTGGTATGGCCGAACTGGCGCAGGTATGCCTTGGTAACCGCGCTGTACACCAGCACGCGGCGGTTGGGGCTGTCGGCGATGTAGACTTTGCCGCCAACCTCATCCACCGCCACCCCGTGCGGTTCCATGAAGTGGGTGTCGTCATCCCCCTGAACATCGAACTCGCCGAAGGCACCTGCGTAGCTGAGATCAGCGAGATTGTAATAGGGCACATAGGCATCATAGACCACGCCCACGAGCAGGTGACCGCGAGTGTTATCCACCGCAACCGAGGTGGGGAATTCCAGATCGGTGATCTGCGCCAGGTAATCGCCGTCGGCGTCGTACTTCATCACGCGGTTGTTGAATGTGTCCGCCACATAGATATTCCCCGAATCATCCACGGCCACGCCGATGGGGTTATCCAGGTGGTTGTCATCGGAGCCGCTGACGCCGGCTTCACCGATGGTGAAGAGATGATTGACGTCGCTGTCGAACACCTGAATGCGGTGGTTGTAGGTGTCAGCAATGTAGATCTGGCCGTTGACGGGGGAGATGAAGATGCCTTCGGGGGTGTTGAAATGCTCATCGTCCGTCCCCGAAGTTCCGGGGTCGCCGATCCAGCCGGTTTGTTCTCCCAGGGGGTTAAGGATGCGCACGATGTGCAGGTAGTGGTCGGTGACGTACAGGTTCCCGTCCGCATCCGTGGCCATCTTCAGCGGATCCTGGAAATAACCGTCATCAATCCACCCGGTCTCCGTGCCGGGGTGGCCGAAATCGGCCAGGTGGTTGCCGTTGGCATCGTACTTGCGCACAGCTTTGGCCCACGGGTCCGAGATGAAGACGCTGCCGTCTGTGTGCACCCACACGGAGTGCGGCCAGGCAAAATAGCCCGGATGATACCAGGGGAAGGCTTGTTCGCTGACCCCGTAGGTTTTCTCATAGCGGTACACCGTCCCCGGCTTGCCCAAAGCGATGGCCTGGGCGTTGATCTCCGCGCCCTGAGTCACCGCTACCCCCAGCGCCGTGCCGCCGCGCGGCTGCGCAGGCGCCGGTCCATCCGGCGGCTCCGGAAAAGCCGCCGCGCCGCTGACGTTGGCCAACATGGACACAATCACCAGCAGTCCAACCAACCAGAACTTCTGAATCTTGGTATGCATAGATCTTCCTCCCTGATGTGGCTTAATTTGTATTAACGGCATGCTTCCTCCCCCATCCATGACCGTTTTTTCAACCGAATCTGCGTGTGGAAGTCGTCCATTCGACCCCCTAAGATCAGTATAGGACAACTTGAAAAAATTGCAAGCGTTCGGGGCCTCCGATTTTTGGAAACCCCACCAGATCCTGTCATGAACAAGCAATGATCGCAAAGGATTGAATTGCATGGTTAAATCAAATCCGGCCCCACGGCGTTACCCGTGAGGCCGGTTCTTACTTTCCGTTCCGGTGCGCTTACTTGCACACCTTCTGAGTCGGGCAGAACTTCCACACTTCCACGCCTGTGCTGAAATTGTGCATGCTGATGTAGAAGGCGTTCTTGTAGAAGAGGATACTGTGCCCAAAGGAGGTTCTTTCATTGAGGCTGTCGCCCAGGCCGGGCAGGGAGGCTTGTTTCCAGGTTTGCCCGTCGGTGGAAGACCAGATCACCAGGCCGTCAGGGCTGCCGATGAGGGCGTAGAGGGTCTTGCCGTTGGTGAAGAGGGTGCTGTTGCGGCCGTGGTTGTTGACCGGGAATTCTGCAGCCTCGCCCACCAGCTCCCAGGCGATCGGCGTGCTGGTGCAATTGGTGCAGCGGTACACCTGGGAGGGCTGATCGCCGTGGGTGGCGGTGATGATGTACAGAGCCTCCTTGAAGGCGGTCACGCCGCCGATGGCATATGTTTCAGAGGAGTCGATGGGGGCTGAAACGCGCGACCAGGTATCCCCGCTGCGGCGGTACAGCCCGCCCTGCGGTCCGTTGGTGGCGGCGAAGTGCGTCCCGGCAAATTCCACAAAATCGAGGATGGCCCAGCTCTTATCGGGGCCGCCGAAGCGGTTGGTCCAGCGCTGTTCCCAGGTGTCCATGTCGCCAGTGGACGAGCACCACACTTGCGGGCCGTGCACCCCGCCCGCCCAGGTGGCGGCGCACAGGTCATCGCCGATGATTTCCAGATGGTGGATGGAGTGGTTATCCGTGTCTCCGAAGCCGCCGAAGACCACCGGCGCCCAGGTGAGGCCGTCGGCTGTGCGCCAGATCTGCCCGCCCTCTGAGGTGACCCAGTTATCGGTGGTGTTGGCTGTGGTGGCGTACAGGTAGCCCTTATATTCCAGCAGGTGGCCGATGGTGACATTGGCCCAGTTTTCAAACCCGTCGGCGATGACGCGTTCCCAGCCGGTTTTGCCCTTGCGCCAGATTTGCCCGCCGTTGGGGCCGTTGGTTCCGGCGTAGAGCTGGTTCTTGAAGTAGGCCAGGGTTTCACCCCAATAGGTGTAGCGGCTGCCGAAGCCGTTCAGATTTTGCTGGCCGAAATAGGGCACGCCGGGGGCGTACACCTGAATGCGGTGGTTGAAGCGGTCGGCCACGAAGAGGTTGCCCTTCTTGTCCATCGCCAGGCTGAAGGGGGTGCGCAGCTGGCCCGAGGCGCCGCCCCAACTGCCGCCGATGCTGCTGAGGTAGGCGCCGGCTTTATCGTAGATCTGGATGCGGTTGTTCCAATCTTCGGCCACGAAGACATTGCCCTTGGCATCCACGGCCACATCCTGCGGGCCGCCCAGGCGGTCGTGATTGTCGCCGCACAGGGTGGTGGAGAAGGTCATCAGGTAGCGCAGATATTTGTCGAATTTCTGCACGCGGCAGTTGCCCTCATCCGCCACGTACACATTGCGGGACTTATCCACCGCCAGACCTTGAGGGCCGCGGAAGCGGGCGTTATCCGAGCCCATTTCACCGCGCACGCCCACGGTGGCCAGCACCGCGCCGTATTTGTTCAGTTGGACCACGCGGTGCAGCTCGCCGTCGGTCACATAGATATTGCCTGCCGAATCGCGGGCGATGTCGCTGATGCTTTGGAAGAGGCTGTCGGGGGCCCAGCAATCCCCGCCGCCCGCGAACACGCCCAAATAGGCGCCGTCGGCGCTGTTAAACTTGTAAATCGAGCAGCTCATGGCCACATACACGGTTTTGCCGTCCGAGACGATCCCGTTGGGGCTGCCGTCCAGGCGGTCGGGGGGTTGGCCCCAAAAACCAGATTGTCCCACCGTCCAGGCGGTGGAGCCGTCGGGGTTGAGTTTGATCAGGCGCATGGCGCCTTCGCCGAGGATGATGGAGCCCTTCGGTTCCACTTCGACCGCGAAAGGCTCGAAGAAATGTTGGTCATCGGTAGGGATGAATTGGTTGGTATGGCCGAACTGGCGCAGGTAAGCCTTGGTATCGGCGTTGTACACCAGCACGCGGCGGTTGAAGCTGTCGGCGATGTAGACCTTTCCGCCCACTGCATCCACGGCCACGCCGTGGGGTTCCATGAAATGGGTGGCGTCATCCCCCTGGACGTCCAGCTCACCGAAGGCGCCTGCGTAGCTGAGATCAGCCAGGTTGTAATAGGGCACATAGGCATCATAGACCACGCCCACGAGCAGGTGACCGCGAGTGTTATCCACCGCAACCGAGGTGGGGAATTCCAGATCGGTGATCTGCGCCAGGTAATCGCCGTCGGCGTCATACTTCACCACGCGGTTGTTGTCGCTGTCGGCCACATAGATATTCCCTGAATCATCCACAGCCACGCCGACGGGGGCGTTCAGATGATCGTCATCGTCGCCGCTGACGCCGGTTTCGCCGACGGTGAAGAGGTAATTGGTGTCAATGTCGAACACCTCAATGCGGTGGTTGTAGCGGTCAGCCACGTAGATCTGACCGTTGACCGGGGAGATGAAAATGCCTTCGGGGGTGTCGAATTGCCCGTGGTCATTCCCAGGCCCACCGGGCTGCCCCAGCCAACCGATCTGATCGCCGGCGGCGTTCAGGATGCGCACGGCGTTCAGCTTGTGGTCGGTGACGAAAATGGTGCCTGCCGGGGTGGAGGCCATCTTCAGCGGGTCATCGAAATAGCCCTCAGACCAGCCGCGGGTGCCGGGGTGGCCGAAATCGGCCAGGTGATTGCCGCTGGCGTCGTACTTGCGCACGGCTTTGGCCCACGGATCGGAGATCAGCACGCTGCCGTCCGCCTGCACCCATACGGAGTGCGGCCAGCCAAAATAGCCCGGGTCATACGAGGGAAAAGCTTGTTCGCTGACCCCGTAGGTTTTCTCATAGCGGTACACCGTTCCGGCCTTGCCCAGGGCAATCGCCTGGGCGTCCATCTCGTCCGGCGGGGGTGGGGCGGCGTTGGCGGTCTGCAGGGGTAAGAGAAAAGTGAGGATAAAAAGCAGAGTCAGAAATCGTTTCATCTGCGCGGACATGGGAAGTACCTCCTGGAGGTGTGCAATAGGCGCGGTTGGGGTGCGGAACTCATGCATACCGCCAACCAGCGAATGATAGGGGGTAACTGCGGAGAAGAAAGATGAATGGGGCCAAACCGGAAACCCTTGCCGAGGAAAAAGCCCCCAACAGGTTCATTATACGCGGGCAGGGGGGAATCTGTGCAAACTCCATACGGGCATTTTTCGGATGTGCGTCTGCGATGAGGGCGAACGCAGAGAGGGGAATTGTGGCATAATGAAGATGACAAAAAATCCGCTGGCCGCCGGTATGGGCGGCTGGAGAGAAAGAGGTGAAACCATGCAGTACCGCGAACTGGGACGAACGGGATGGAAGGTTTCGGCGTTGAGCTTCGGCGCCTGGGCGATCGGCGGCACCTGGGGGCCGGTGGATGAGGCTGAATCCACCGCGGCTCTGCACCGCGCCCTGGAGATGGGGGTCAACTTCTTTGACACGGCCGACGTGTACGGCGACGGCATCAGCGAACGGCTGCTGGGCCGACTGCGCAAAGAAACCCGCGAGACGATCTACATCGCCACCAAAGCCGGGCGGCGGCTGACCCCGCACATCACGGAGGGCTACAACCGCGAAAACCTGACCGCGTTTGTGGAACGCAGCCTGAAGAATTTGCAGATGGACGCCCTGGACTTGCTGCAATTGCACTGCCCGCCCATGCCCGTGTATTACCTGCCGGAGGTGTTCGGCGTGCTGGACGATCTGGTGCAGGCGGGCAAAATTCGCCACTATGGGGTGAGCGTGGAGAAGGTGGAAGAGGCCCTGAAGGCGATTGAATACCCGCAGGTGCAGAGTGTGCAGATCATCTTCAACATGTTCCGCCACCGGCCGGCCGAGCTGTTTTTTGAGCAGGCCCAAAAGCGCCGGGTGGGCATTTTGGCGCGGGTTCCGCTGGCTTCGGGCCTGCTGACGGGTAAGATGCGGGCAGATTCGGCCTTCGCGGCGGAGGATCACCGCGCCTTTAACCGCGCGGGTGAGGCTTTTGACCGCGGCGAGACCTTCTCTGGGGTGGATTATGCCGTTGGGCTGCGCGCGGTGGAGGCCCTGCGCGAGGCGTGCCCAGCGGGGATGAGCCTGACGCAGTTCGCCCTGCGCTGGATCCTGATGTTTGAGGCGGTGACCTGCGCCATCCCTGGGGCCAAGCGCCCAGCCCAGGCAGAGGAGAATTTCTCCGCGGCCGATCTGCCGCCCCTGCCGGAACCCGCGATGGCGGCGGTGCGCGCGGTGTACGACCGTTGGATCCGGCCTGAGGTGCATCACCGCTGGTGAGCGGCAGGCGTTCCCAAACGCGCAGCTACTGAGCTGCCGAGCCGGTTGAGGGCGGCTGTGACCCATTTTGCTTGCACAAGGAGTTTTCATCAATGAAGTCTCAATCTGAAGGTAACACGGTGGAGCCGCAGTGGAAAGGGCTATACCAGGCTGGCGGCAGCGCGGCTTTTGGCATGATCGCGATTATGATCGTGCAGATTCTGGTGTTTTCCGTCTGGCCGCCGCCCACCACGGTGGAAGGTTTCTATGACTTGTTTGCCAGGAACGGCTTTTTGGGCCTGCTGAGCATGGATTTGCTGTATCTGGTGAACAACGCTTTGCTGGTGCCCATTTATCTGGCGCTGTATGCAGCCATGCGGCGTTCGGCAGAAAGCGCCATGCTGGTGGGGTTAGTTTTGGGCCTGGTGGGAATCGCGGCTTATTTTGCATCCAACACCTGTTTTGAGATGTGGGCGCTCAGCGGCCAGTTTGCCGCGGCGGCCAGCGAGGGTGAGAAAATTGCCTTGTTGGGTGCAGGCCAGGCCTTGCTGCAAATTTATCGGGGGACGGCGTTTGATTCGTACTACGTACTCAATGCAGCTGCTTTGTTGATTTTCGCTGTGATCGCCCTGCGCAGCCTGCGCTTCGGCAAGGTGACGGCGTATTGGGGGCTGGCGGCGGGCGTGTTGATGCTGATCCCTTCCACTGTGGGGATGGTCGGGCTGATTTTCTCTCTGGCATCGCTGGTTCCGTGGGCGGTTTTCGCGGTGCGCATTGGGCTGGTTATGCTGCGGTGGGGGCGCAGTGCCTGAGCCTGCTGGTTGATCGCAGTACCCAGGAATTGGATGGAGGCAGCACATGAAGAAAATTTCCAGTTGGATGTGGGGGGTGTACGCCTTGCTGACCGTGCAGATGGTACTGTGGGTGGGGTTGGCCGTTCTGCTGATGGTGAACGCTCACCCGGGTGTGCACGCTTCGGCGGGGGTGCGCTGGGGCATGGCGGCGTTGTTTTTGGCCGTGGCCCTGGTTTTAGGCGGGCTGATGTGGGCTGTGCGGCGCGGGCTGCGCTGGGCGCTGCCGGCGGCCTGGATTATCCTGGGCGGGCTGGCCTTCAGCCTGTTTCTGGATCAATTTGGCTGGGCGGATTTCGCCATGCTGCTGCTGTTTTTGGCTCCGGCGGTGATTTTGACCCTGCACCGAAAAAGACCCGCCCGGCTGGCAGCCTGAGAAAAAAATTTACCGCCCCTCTGAAACCAGAGGGGCGGCGTATTTGTGATGATCGAGCCCGGGGTTACGGCGCGGGGGGCAGCAGCACCGCGTCAATCACGTGGATGACGCCGTTGGTGGTGATGATATCCCTCTGCACCAGGCGGGCGTTGTTCAGCATCAGCCGGCCGCGCTTGATCTCCACATCTATCTCAGCGCCGTTGACGGTGGGCAGAGTATCCAGCATGCGGATCTCGCCGCGGAAAAGCTCATCCGCCGAAACGTGGTAGGTCAGCACGCTGGTGAGGGCAGGGATGTCGGCCAGCAGGGCTTCCAGAGTGCCCTTGGGCAGCTTCTTGAAGGCGGCGTCCGTGGGGGCGTAGACGGTGAAGGGGCCAGGGCCTTGCAGGGTGCCCACCAGACCGGCCGCGTCCACAGCGGTGACCAGGGTCTCAAAGCGCTTGTCATCGCTGAGGGTCTGGACGATATCTTTGGTGGGGGGCAGCAGCACGCGGTCAATCACGTGGATAACGCCGTTAGAGGCCAGCAGGTCGGCGCGCTGGATCATGGAGCGGTTGACGAACAGGCGGCCATCGGTCTTGCGGAAGATGACCGGCGAACCCTGCACCGTGTCGGCGGAGATCAGCATGTTGACGTCGCGGGCGAAGGAAGCCCCAGCCAGGACGTGGTAGGTGAGCACATTGGTGAGGGCGGGGATATCGGCCAGGAGGGCTTCAACCGTGCCTTTGGGCAGCTTCTTGAAGGCCGCATCGGTGGGAGCAAAGAGGGTGAAGGGGCCAGCGCTTTCCAACACACCCGCCAGACCCGCGGCGTCGATGGCGGCTTCGAGGGTGTCAAAGCGGCTGTCTTCGCGGATGGTCTCCATGATGTTCTTGGCGGGGGGGATGATGACGCGGTTGATGACATGGATCACACCGTTATCGGCGGGGATGTCGGTGATGATGATGCGGGCGTTGTTGATGAAATAGTTCTTGCCCACTTTGCGGATGATGGCTTTGGAGCCTTGCACGGTGTTCACAGAAGAGGCGCTGATCACGTCCCCAGAGGCCAGGTTACCACCGACCACGTGGTAAGTGAGGACGTTGGTGAGGGCGGGGATATCCGCCAGGAGAGCGTCAACGGTGCCTTTCGGGAGTTTGGCAAAGGCGTCATTGGTGGGGGCAAAGACGGTGAAGGGGCCAGGGCCTTGCAGGGTGGCATCTAACCCGGCGGCCTGCAGGGCGGTGACGAGGGTGGAAAAGCGGGGATCGGATGCTGCTACATCCACGATGGTGTTCGTAGCGGCTTTTGCAGGGGCGGCCTGGAAGAAGGCAGAAAAGACCAGCACCAGGGCAATCATCAGCGACACAACACGGTTCTTTTTCATTTCGGTCTCCTATTTCCTACGGTTAAGGTTTGTATGAACTTTTGTAATGCTTTGTATAAAGACAATATACCCTTTTCGCGGGCCCCTGTCACTATGTATATACTATTTGTATAATGTTTAAGGGGCGAATCTGAAAATCCCCCCTGAAAATCAGGGGGGAATGGGGGTCAATCGAGGGCGTCCAGCAGATCGGACAGAAAGGTCTTCAGACGCAGCTTTTGCCAGCGGGGGTGAGGTGCAGGGGGCCATTCGGCGGCGGCCTGCTGGGCCAACTGGTAGCCGCGCTCGATCAGCTCGATGGAAGAGCGAAAATCCCACAGGGGTACCGGCTTTTCGCCCACCAGGGTGATATGCCGCACGGGCACGCCGCGGGCTTTGGCCAGCTCAATTTCCAGCTCGGCCTGGCGGCCCTCCACGGTTTTATCCAGCTTGAGCAAAAACCCTTTCAGCCCGGCGTTGTCATCGCTGACCTCATCGGGGTCAAATAGATCCAGGGCGATGATCTCGGTGGCGCCTTGCTCCAGGGCGGCCTGAATGGGCAGATTGCTGACCGCGCCGCCGTCCATCAGATAGCGGCCGTCTTCCTGGCGGGGGGCCAGCCAGGGGGGCAGGCTCATGGAGGCCAGCACGCTGTCGAGAACGCATTCTTCGGGGCGGGTGCCGAAGACGACCGGCCGGCCGGAGTTGAGATCGGCGGCCACCGGGAAGAAGCGGATGCCGGTGAGGTCTTGAAAGCGCAGGTTGGGGGCCAGACCGGCAGCGATGGCAAATTCGCGGATGCGGTCCTGCGAAAAACCAACAGGGCGCTTGAAGAAGGTGCGCATGGTCTGCCACCACAGATTGGTGGGCAGCAGATCCTGATCCACGGTGGCGGCCCACATTTTTTCCAGCTTTTGGATGCCCTGGGGGGTGAAGCCGTGGACGGCCAGGAATGCGCCGTTGGCGGCGCCGATGGAGGTTCCGGTGATCAGATCGGGCTGGTAGCCAGCTTCCAGCAGGGCGCGCAGGGCGCCCGCCTGCATGGCGCCGCGCGATCCGCCGCCGCTGAGGACAAAGGCCAGTTGTTTTTTGGGTTTACGAGGATTCCACATAAGCCAAACCAGTTCGTTGGGAATAGGATGAGCACGGCCGTCAGGGGGCCAGACGATAGGGGGCAGCGGCCTCAGCGGGCAGGGTGAGCGAGCTGAGGAACTGCTGCACGGGCTGGGTGAGGGCTTCGCTGCCGCTGTAGGTGACGCCGGGGTCAAAGGTGAGGGTGCAGGGGGCGCCGCTGGCGTAGGTGAGGGTGTAAGTTTGCGTGCCGCCGCCGTCCGGCGGGTCTGGGGGCTCCACGCGCTTGAAATTGGCGCAGGGCAGGGCCTCTACCTGGGTGAAGAGAGCCTCCAGGGCGGCGGGGTCGGCGGACAGGTCCCACGCGCCGGCGTTGGCCTGGGTGGCGGCGATTTTGCCGCTGCGGCTGAAGGCGGCGTTTTGGCGCGTGAGGGTGTATTCTTCGTGCAGCTGCAGCTCGGGTAAGATGGAACCCGAATCGCGGCTGAAAGTGATTTGGGTGAGGCGGGTCATAGGCGGCTCCGGGGCGCAGGCTGACAGGCAGAGGAGCAGGGCGGTGAGGAAAGCGCACAAACGGGTCATCCGGTCTCCTTGCGCCCGAAAGAGGGTAGGGCGGGCGCGCGCCAGGGGTCAAAAGCTGCGTCTGAACCTGATTGTACCCCAAGGGAGGCAAAGCATGGAGGCTGGAGGCAGGGATTCTTAAATTAAACTGAAAAACGAAAATGGGGTATTGCAAAAGGGGGCAGATGGTTGTAAAATGACTTTGTAAATTCAGTAAACATACAAAGCCAAACGGCTTGACCCCCTTTTTTTCATCTTGCAGCTCAATTTACCGCCCCCGGAGCCCTTATGGCGTCTAAAAAAGCGACCCATCAGCAAACCAAGCAGCTCAACCGCGATCTGGTCTTGAAGCTGATCTTCGATCACGAGACCATCAGCCGGGCTGAGGTGGCGCGCCTGACCAAATTGACCCGCGCCACGGTGTCCGAAATTGTGACGGGATTGATGGAAGAGGGACTGGTGGAAGAGATTGGCTACGGGGAATCCATCGGCGGCAAGGCCCCCATCCTGCTCAGCCTGGTGGCCGATTCGCGCTATCTGATCGGCCTGAACCTGGCCAAGGATAAGTTTGTGGGGGCGGTGGTGAACCTGCGCGGGCAGATCAAAGAGATGCTGGAATTCCCGGTCAACGAACGCGACGGGGTGCAGGCCTTGCAGCTGGTGTACCAGATGCTGGATCAGCTCACCGCTAAAGGCTGGAAACCGCTGGTGGGGATTGGCATCGGCACGCCCGGGCTGGTGAACACGCGCGAGGGGGTGGTGGTGAACGCCGTCAATCTGGACTGGCAGGATCTGCCGTTGGCCCAGCTTTTGGAGGCGCGCTACCGCCTGCCGGTATCCATTTTAAATGACAGCCAGGCCACCGCCATCGGCGAATTTGTGTACGGCCAGGATCACCCCGCAGACAGCAACCTGATTGTGATCACCGTCAAGCACGGCATCGGCGCGGGCATTCTCATTCACGGGCGCCTGTTCCAGGGGGACGGCGGGGGCGCGGGCGAGATTGGCCATGTGGTGGTGCAGGAGGACGGTGCGTTGTGCCGCTGCGGCAATCGCGGCTGCCTGGAAACCATCGCCAGCGCGCACGCGGTGGTGCGGCGGGCGCGGGCTTTGGCGGGCGAATATCCTCAATCCCCGTTGGCGCAAAACCCGGCGGCGGGTCTGGCCGAGATTGAGGCGGCCTGGCGCGCGGGGGATGCCCTGGCACAGCGGGTGATGAGCGACGCGGCCCAATACCTGGGCGGTGCCATCGCTGCGCTGGTGGGGGTGCTCAATATTCAAAAGATCGTGCTCACCGGCGACCTGGCTTGCTTTGGCGCGCCCTGGCTGGAGCAGGTGCGCGCGGCCGCGGCGAGAGTGTCGCTGAGACGCCTGGCGCAGCAGACCACCCTGGATTTTGGACTGCTGGATATTCAAGCTTGCATATTGGGGGCTTCGGCTTTTATGCTGCTGGAAAACTACGATTTGCTCTTCATCAAAACGAACGATTAAAACCAACGATTAGGAAACTTGCATGCTGCCGCGTTTGACCTTACCGACTCCCAAACTTTTGCCCCCGCTGGATCCCAACTTCCGTCCGGCGGTGCTGGCCAATCACGCTTTTCTTTCCGAAGCCCAGGCGGTGGGCGTGCCGCTGGTGGTGGGGCTGGAACGCAGCCAGGGCGAATTCTCGCGCTATGAAACCTGGGTCTTCCCCGAAGATCACCCCCGCGCTGCCGAGAACCTGGTGTACGCCGAACGGCTGGTGAAGTTCCTGCTGTGGCAGCGGGGCGGCTTCCGCGTGTATATCGGCGGCCCGGCGCGGGTGGGGGCGTATATCGCCGCCTGTTACGGGGCGCAGGGGGCGCGCAGCTTTGACCATCACTTCATGGGTGCGCAGGTGTACGAGCGGCCGTTTGAGGTGATCTGCTGTCGGGCGGAGGACGTGCCCGCGGCATGCGAAACCAGCAAACCCCTGGGCCGCCACCTGGACGGGGCGCGCATCGGCTTCGACCTGGGCGCCTCGGACCGCAAGGTCAGCGCGGTACTGAACGGCGAAGCCGTGTACAGCGAAGAGGTCATTTGGGAGCCGTTTAAGCACCGCGACCCCAGCTATCACTATGCAGAAATTTTAACCGCCCTCAAAACGGCGGCTTCCAAGCTGCCGCGCGTAGACGCCATCGGCGGCAGCTCGGCGGGGATTTACATTGACAACCGCCCCATGGTGGCTTCCCTGTTCCGCAACATCCCCCCGGAGCGCATGGGTGAGATCCGCGAGCTGTTCCACCGCCTGCAAGGCGAGCTGGGCGTGCCGCTGGTGATCATCAACGACGGCGACGTCACTGCCCTGGCGGGTTCCATGTCGTTGGAGGATAACGGCATTTTGGGGATCGCCCTGGGCTCCAGCGAGGCAGCCGGGTATGTGGACGCAGAAGGGTACATCAAGGGCTGGCTGAATGAGCTGGCCTTCGCGCCGGTGGATTACAACCCCCAGGCGGCGGTGGATGAATGGTCGGGCGACCGGGGCTGCGGCGCTTCTTACTTTTCGCAGCAGTGCGTCTTCCGCCTGGCGCCCCTGGCCGGCATCAGCCTGCCCACGGGCTGCACGGACGCGGAACGGCTGAAATCTGCCCAGGCGCGCCTGGAAGCTGGAGAGAGCGGGGCGGTGCAGATCTGGCAGAGCATGGGCGTGTATTTGGGCTACGGCCTGGCGCATTACGCCGATTTTTACGACATCCGCCATGTGCTCATTTTGGGGCGCTGCACTTCGGGGCGGGGCGGGGAACTGCTGTTGGAGGGGGCGCAGCAGGTGCTGGGCGCGGAGTTCCCGAGGCTGGCGGAAAACATTCACATTCAACTGCCGGACGAAAAGAGCCGCCGGGTGGGGCAGTCCATCGCGGCCGCCAGCCTGCCGGTGCTGAAGGTGGCGGAGGGACGTCATGAAATTTAACCTTGAGACCGCAGAAGTATTTGTGCCGGACGGGCTGCCGGTGGAAGCGGCGCTGCGGCGCACCACTCACCTGTGCATCGCCGCCCACCAGGACGATATCGAGATCATGGCGGCCCAGCCGATTCTGGAATGCTTTCAGCAGGACGAACGCTGGTTTACTGGTGTGGTGGTGACAGACGGGCGCGGCTCGCCGCGCAGCGGGATGTATGCACGTTATGATGATGAACAGATGCGCGAGGTGCGCTTTAAGGAACAGCGCAAGGCGGCAGCGGTGGGGGAATACGCCGCCCAGGTGATGCTGGATTACCCCAGCCGGGTGATTAAGGATGGGAGCCAGCGCAGTGCCATTGAGGATATTTCGGGGCTGCTGCGGGCATGCCGCCCGCAGGTGGTCTACACCCACAATCTGGCGGATAAGCACGATACGCATGTGGCTGTGGCTCTGCGCGTTGTGGAGGCAGCGCGCAGTTTAGCCCCAGCCGAGCGCCCCCAGCGGCTGTACGGCTGTGAGGTGTGGCGCGGGCTGGATTGGCTGATGGATGCGGATAAGGTGATGATGGACCTGTCGGACCAGGAATGTTTGCAGGCGGCCCTGCTGGGAGTCTTTGACTCACAGATCAGCGGCGGCAAGCGCTACGACCTGGCTTCGCTGGCCCGCCGCCGCGCCAACGCCACCTACAGCGAATCGCACCAGGTGGATGCATCCACGGGGCTGTCGTTTGCGATGGATTTGACGCCTTTGATGGATGCAGACCGCACTTCCCCAGACGAGTGGGTTCAAACGTTTATCCAACGGTTTGCACAGGATGTGACCGGGCGCATTCAGCGGCTGAGCTGACGCGCGCTGGGGCAGGCTGTGGAAAGGAGCAGTCCTCGAACGGATCAACCAACACCCTTGTTTGCGGTTTTAACCCTCAAAATTCAGTGAGAACACACCCCAAGAAGGAGAAGATTCCATGCGTACCAAATTGTTTGTGCTGTTCATGCTTGTCAGCCTGATTTTAGGCGCCTGCGCCCCGGCGGCTCCGGCTGCCACGGCCGAACCCGCTGCCCCGGCGGCCCCTGCTGAACCCGCGGCCCCGGCGGAAACCGCCCCCACCGAAGCCCCCGCTGCCCCCGCGGCCGAGGCTGTGACCCTGAAGATCTACCTGTTGGACTACACCCCCGACACGATCGCCTGGCTGAAGAGCGACATCAACCCCGCTTTTGAAGCCGCCCACCCTGGCGTGACCGTGGAAATCACCGAAGGCACCTGGAGCGGTTGGGACACCACCTTCAGCGGTTTCTTTGCGGCTGGCGAAGGCCCCGACATCATCAACCTGGGTTCTGAAATGAACACCCTCTACGGCGCCAGCCTGGCCGACATGGAGCCCTACCTGGGCGAGGCTGCTTGGGCGGATGTTAAGAATTTTGGCCCGGCGCTGGAAAACGCCAAGTTCGAAGGCAAGCTGCGCGGTCTGCCCATCTTCACCGCCCCGCGCTACGTCTTCTGCCGCACCGACTTGATGGAAGCCTCTGGCTGGACGAGCGGCACCCCCAAAGACTTTGCCCAGTGGGTAGAATTTGCGGGCAAGGCCTCGAAGATTGACCCCGCCACTAATTCACTGGTGCAGCAAGCCCTGGTGCCCGTGGACGCTGGCTCGATGGCCGACTGGCAGTGGTGGCTGTTGGTGTACTACTCCCTGGGCGGCGAACTCTACAAAGCCGACGGCACCCCCAACTTTGACTCGCCCGAAGCGCTGGCCGCGACCCAGTTCGTGCTGGATATGCGCCAGGCCATCTACGGCCCCGCTGCTGACGCGGTGGGCGCCCTGCCGACCGGTCAGGGTTCTGTGATTGACGTCAACGATGAGACCCAGAAAGACAACGGCGCGGTGTGTCTGGCCCATTCGGGTTGGGCGGCCCCGGCGTTTGACCGCCCTGTGTGGGAAAACGTGAGCATTGATCCCTTCTACGGCGATCCGACCAACTTCCCCAACAGCAAGCCGGTTGTGCTGGCCTTCAATGACTGGCTGGCGGTGGCGGATTACAGCCCCAACAAAGAATTGGCCGCGGAATGGCTGAAGCTGGCTTTCAGCAAGGAAGCCAACCACCGCTGGAACGAGACCATGAGCCTGATCCCGGCCCGCAACGACGCCCAATACGGTTATGTGACCGAATCGGCGCAGCTGAAGCGCGAGGCGGAACTGGCTTCGCAGTACGGTGTGGGCTTCGCGGGCATCCTGGAAGCCGCCAAACTGTCCACGATCATGCAGGACGCGCTGGGCAAACTGATCACCGAAGAATTGACCCCCGAAGAAGTTGTGGCCAAGATTCAAGAAGAATACACGGCTGCCCTGGGCAAGTAACGAACTTTTGAAGATCCAGCCGGTGGGCGGGCAACCGCCCACCGGCCAACCCCCTGAGAGTGACACATGGTGAAAAACCCTTATTATGACGCAATCCTGATGGCAGCGGCCGCGGTGCTGTTTATCGTCGGCTCCAGCTTGCTGATTGGGTTCGCGGCGCGCCTGATTGCCAAAGTGCTGGGGGCCTCGCGCCGCAAGCAGGAGAACACTTTTGCCGGGTATTTGTTTGCGTCGCCGTGGATTGTTGGCTTTTTGATTTTTGTGCTGATCCCGATGGGTTTCTCGTTGTATTGGAGTTTCACGGATTACCGCGTGGTTTCGAACGCGGCTCCCAAATGGGTCGGGCTGGAAAACTACCTCCAGTTGATCCTGAAAGACACCGGGTTTCGCGCCTCGGTGGTGAACACGCTGTATTTGACCGCCGTGGGCCTGCCTCTGCAAATGGGCGCAGCGCTGCTGCTGGCGGTTTTGCTGAATCAGAAAATGCGCGGTGAGCGCGTGTTTCGCATGGCTTTTTACTTGCCCGTGATTTTGGGTTTCAACACCGCCGTGCTGTTGGCCTGGCGGCTGATGCTGAACACTGGAACTGGCATTATCAATCAAATCATTCGCGGGTTGACGCAGATTTTTCCGCCCTTTGGGTATTTGAACCGGGCGTTGATTTTTGTGCAGGAACTGACCAGTGCTTTTTTCCTGGGCTTGAGCAACGGTAAATTTAATTTGCTGATCAAGGTGTGGGAAGCAGGCTTCCCGGCCGAAAACCGCATCCCGCTGTGGGTGCAAAGCCCGATGTGGTCCAAGATGTCGGTGATTTTGCTGATGATCTGGGGCTGCGGGGCGATGATGCTGATCTTCCTGGCGGGGCTGAAGAACATCCCCAAAGAGCTGCATGAGGCGGCCGAGGTGGATGGGGCCGGGCCCTGGAAGCGCTTTTGGCGGGTTTCCTTCCCGCTCTTGACCCCCTATATCTTTTACAACCTGATCGTGGGCCTGATCAACGCCATGCAGATTTTTGAGCCCATTTATGTGCTCTACCGCGACAACCAGCCGCTGGTGCCCTCGACCATTTCGATGGTGTATTACCTGTGGCAGGCCAGCTTCCGCCATTTTGAAATTGGCTACGGTTCGGCCATCTCCTGGTTGATTTTGCTGCTGATTTTGGCCATCACCTTCATCCAGTTCAAGCTGCAGGACCGCTGGGTGACCTATGATCTGTATTAAGATAAGCGCGGCAGGCGCCGGGTTGGTTGGCGGCGCGGGCAGCCGGGAAACGGGTATTGGAGAGTAGCATGCGCACGATTTGGCCGATTTTGAAACGTTTGGGGCTGTACTTTTTGCTCACCGGCGCCACGGTGGTGATGAGCTTCCCGCTGTTTTGGATGATCTCATCTTCTTTGAAGACTCTGGAAGAGACCAACTCGGCGGGGATCATCTGGCTGCCCAAGGTTCCCACGTTGGCGGCGTATATTTCGATTTTGCAGAACCCCGATTTTCTGCGGTCGTATTTTAACTCGGTGTTTTACACCACCCTGGCCCTGATGGGCACGCTGTTTTCCATCGCGGTGGTGGCCTATGCCTTCAGCCGCATTCAATGGCCGGGGCGCAATTTTGTGTTCTTCCTGATGCTGGCCACCATGATGATCCCGCCGCAGGCGCTGATTGTGCCGCAGTATGTGTTCTTCAACAAGCTGAAATGGATCGGCACGTTTAACCCCATCATTCTGCCCGGCTTCTTCGCGGGCGGGGCGGCGATGGTATTTTTGCTGCGCCAGGCCATGGCGCAGATCCCCAAGGAACTGGATGAATCCGCCTTTGTGGATGGGGCCAACCACATCCAAATTTTCTGGGAGGTGGTTCTGCCGCTGGTGAAGGCCCCATTGGCCACCGTGGCCACCTTCCTGTTCGTGGGGCTGTGGAACAGTCTGCTAGCCCCCTTGATGTATTTGCAGACGGTGAAGCTCTATACCCTGCCGGTGTATGTGGCCACCCTCTATAACATCAATCTGACGGTGCAGCAGTGGCCGACGATCATGGCGGCGGCGGTGCTGACCACCGTGCCGCTGATGGTGGTGTTCTTCTTCGCCCAGCGCTTCATCCTGGATGGGGTGGTGGTTTCGGGGCTGAAAGGCTGAGATATGGGAGAACACGAAGTCGGCCAAAAAATGCTGCTGGCCTTCGCTGGTAAACACTTCACCCCGCAGATGCAGGCGGCCCTGCGCGATTACCGCCCCGCGGGGATAACCCTCTTTCGCCATTTGAACGTGGATCATCCGGCACAGGTGCAGGCGCTGTGCGCAGATTTACAGCGGGCCGCGCGGGAACTGGGCTTGCCGCCGCTGCTGATCGCCGCTGACCAGGAGGGCGGGCAGCTGATGGCGGTGGGCGAGGGGGTCACGCCCCTGCCGGGGAATATGGCCCTGGGGGCGGCGGGTTCGGAGGCTTTGGCCGAGGAGGCCGGAGCGGTTTTGGGGCGCGAACTGGCCGCCATGGGCGTGAATGTGGACTACGCGCCGGTGTGCGACGTCAACATCAACCCGCGCAATCCGGTGATCGGCTCGCGCTCCTTTGGCGAAGACCCCCAGGCAGTGGGGCGCCTGGCGGCGGCGGTGATCCGCGGGCTGCAAGGGGCCGGGGTGGCGGCGGCGGCCAAGCATTTTCCGGGGCACGGCGATACGGACGGCGATTCGCACCACGGACTGCCCTCGGTGCAGCACGGTCTGGAACGGCTGCGGCGTGTGGAGTTTCCGCCTTTTCAGGCGGCGGTGGCGGCGGGCGTGCGCATGGTGATGAGCGCGCATGTGGCCCTGCCGGCGGTGGATGGGGCGGATGCGCCCCCGGCCACGCTTTCGCCGCGCATTTTGCAGGGCATTTTGCGCCAAGAACTGGGCTTTGAAGGCGTGATTGTGACGGACGCCATGGACATGCGCGCCATCCGCCAGGGGGAAGCCCTGGGGGAAGACGCGCTGCGGGCGGTGACGGCGGGGGTGGATTTGCTGCTGGTGACCGCGGATCCCCAGGATCAGCGGCGGGTGTTTGAGCATTTGCAGCAGGCCCTGCGCGATGGACGGTTGACCCCACAGGCGCTGGAAGCCTCCCTGCGGCGTACCGCGGATTTGAGAGACTGGCTGTCGGGTTTTGACGCGCCGGATGGGAGCGCGGTGGGCTGCGCGGCGCACCAAAAAACGGCCGAAACCATCGCGGAGCGGGCGCTGACACGCGTGCGCGACCATCACGGGATCCTGCCGCTGCATTTGGGGCCGGAGGAGCGCCTGGGGGTGGTGATGCCCCGGCCGGTGGATTTGACCCCGGCGGACACCTCTTCGTACGTGACCCCCCAGTTGGCGGCGGAGCTGCGCAAGCTGCACCCGCAGGTGGAAGAGATCAGCGTGGGGCACAACCCCAGCGCGGAAGAGATCAGCGAGGCGCTGCGGCGGCTGGAAGGCTGCGGGGCGGCGGTGGTGGGCACGCTGAACGCATTTGCGGCGCCGGGGCAGGCCGAGCTGGTGCGCCAGGTGCTGCGGCTGCCCATGCCGGTGGTGGCGGCGGCCTTGCGGCTGCCCTATGATTTGGCTGTGTTCCCCGAAGCGCCGGTCTTTGTGTGCACGTACAGCCTGCTGCCCCCGTCTATGCGGGCTTTGGCGCGGGCTTTGATGGGCCAGGGCGACTTTTGGGGGCGGCTGCCGGTGAGCATTGAAGGACTGTATCCGCTGGGTCACGGTCTGATCTAGCGTGGGTTGGAGGGAACGACTGCATGGGTTTACACGCTGAAATTTTTGAGCAGCCCGCCTGCCTGGAGCGCCTGCTGCGCACTCAGCGCGGCGCGGTGGAAGCCGTGGCGCGGGCGATCGGCGAGCGGGACATCCGCTTTGCGTTTTTGGCGGCGCGCGGCACGTCGGATAACGCCGGGCGTTACGCCAACTACCTGTGGGGGGCGGCCAACGCCCTGCCGCTGGCGTTAGCGGCGCCTTCGCTGTTCACCTATTACCAGCAGCCGCCCAGGCTGCGCAATGCATTGGTGGTGGGCATTTCACAGTCGGGGCAGTCCCCGGATATTGTCAGCGTGGTCAGCGAGGGCCGTCGTCAGGGGAATTTGACCCTGGCGATCACCAACGCGCCTGATTCGCCCCTGGCGCAGGCGGCGGATTTCGTCCTGGATATTCAGGCCGGGCCGGAGCAGGCGGTGGCCGCCACCAAAACCTATACGGCGCAGCTGATGGCCATCGCCATGCTGTCTACAGCCCTGCAAGGGGATGCGGCGCGCTGGGCCGAGCTGGAACGGGCGGCGGATTGGGCAGCGCAGGCACTTTTGCTGGAACCAGCGGTGGAACAGGCGGCGCAGCGTTACCGCTATATGCAGCAGTGTGTGGTGCTGGGACGGGGGTATAACTACGCCACGGCCTTTGAATGGGCGCTGAAACTGAAGGAATTGACCTATGTGGAAGCCGAGTCGTTCTCCTCGGCTGATTTCCAGCACGGGCCGGTGGCGATGGTGGCGCGCGGCTTTCCGGTGATGGCGGCGGCGCCGCAGGGGAAGGTGTTTGCTTCGATGCTGGAGACGCTCACCCATTTGCGGCAGGATCTGCAGGCCGAACTGGTGGTGGTTTCCAACGCGCCCCAGGCGCTGCGCCTGGCGCAGACGGCCCTGCCGCTGCCGGAGGATCTGCCGGAATGGCTTTCGCCGCTGGTGAGCATCCTTCCGGCGCAGCTCTTCTGCTATCACCTGACGCGCGCCAAAGGCTACGACACCGAGAATCCGCGCACCATCCGCAAGGTGACGGAAACCCATTAAGCCTGTGCGCTTTTATAAATCGGGGTTTTCTCGCAGATATTCCAGGAAAAGCGCCACCAGGGTGGGGTCGAAGTGTTTGCCGCTCTGCTCGCGGATGTAGGTGATGGTTTCATCCTTTGACCAGGCCGGTCGGTAGGGGCGGTCGCTGGTGAGGGCGTCGTAGACGTCCACCAGGGCGAACAAGCGGGCGGTGAGGGGGATTTGTTCACCCTGCAGGCCGTAGGGATAGCCGCTGCCGTCCCATTTTTCGTGGTGCAGGTGGGGGATATCCAGGGCGGGGCGCAGGTAAGCGATGGACTGCAGCATGTTGAAGGCGTAGACGGGGTGCTTTTCGATGATCTGGCGCTCTTCGGGGGTCAGCCGGCCGGGTTTGAGCAGGATGGAATCGGGCACGCCGACTTTGCCGATGTCGTGCAGCAAAGCGCCGCGGCGCACATGCACAATCTCGGAATCCGACAGGTTCAGCTTGCGGGCCAGGGCGACGGTCATATCGGTGACGCGCAGGGTATGGCCCTCGGTTTCTTTGTCGCGCAGATCCATGGCCATAGACCAGCCTTCGATGGTGGCATCGTAGGCCTGCATCAAGTCCTCGTTGGCCTGATGCAAACCGGTAATGAGCTGGGCGTTTTCCACGGCCATCGCGGCCTGACCGGCCAGGGTCTCGTAATAATCCAGCCATTCCTGGTCGGGGTCTAAGGGCTGGCGGTGGAACAGCTCCAGCACACCTTTCAGGTGGTCCTTGAACACCAGAGGGAAGCCAAAATAGGTGTGGAAGCCCTCTTTTTCACACAGCGTCAGCAGGCCGGGGTGCAGGTCGGGGGATTGGCACGGGTCAAGGTGGATACGGCCCTTGATTTGGGCGGCGCGCCCCGCCAGACTGGTTCCGTAGGGGACGCGGGCGCGTCTAATATCCTCTGCGGAGAACCCGATGCTGGCGGTGTATTCGAAGGCCTGCTCCGCTTCGTTAAAGAGCAGGACGGCCGCTGCATCCACCTGAAGCTGCGACTGCACCTGGGTGAGCAGGGTCTCCAAAATTTGCAGCATGTGCTGGTCAGAGCTGATGGCGATGTCAATTTTGCGTAGGGTGGCCAGGCGCGACAGGCGGCGCTGCGATTCTTCAAACAGGCGGGCAATTTCGAGTGAGGCTTTTTTGCTCTGGTCAATGTCGGTGTGCACGCCCATCATGCGCAGCGGTTTACCCTCCGCGTCGCGCTCCACAATGCTGCCCAGCGACAGGATCCATTTCCAGCTGCCGTCGGGCATTTTCTGGCGGTATTCCACGCGGTATTCGGGGATCTCATTGTTGACATAGGCATTGTACACCTGGCTGACATGAGGGTGATCATCCGGGTGCAGGCGAGAACGCCACTGCGGGTTGGTTTCCACGAAGGTGGCGGGGTCCTGGCCCAGCATGGTGGCGTAAATATCATTGATGACCATTTCGCCAGTTTGCAGGTTGAGGTCAAAGATGCCCTGATGGGCGGCCTCCAGGGTCAGGCGCAGTCGCTCTTCGTTCTCGCGCAGCTGCTTTTCTGATTCCTTGCGCTGGGTGATGTCTTGCTTGACGGCGATGAAGTGGGTGATGCGCTGTTCAAGGTCAAACAAGGGGGTGATCGTTTCTTCTTCGTAGTAGATTCTGCCGTCTTTGCGGCGGTTGATGATTTCATCGTGCCAGACCTTGCCTTCCAACAAGGTGTTCCACATATTGATGAAATACTGTTTGGATTGCGCACCGGAATTGAGGATGCGAGGATTTTGCCCGATGACTTCTTCTTTCGTGTATCCGGTCAGGCGTTCAAAAGCAGGGTTGACCCATTGGATGCGGCCGTCCACATCGGTGATGAGGATGGCGTTGGCGGCGGAGTTGAGGGCGGCGCTTTGCAGGCGCAGGGCGTCTTCGGCCTTCTTGCGCTCGGTGATATCCTGGGCAACAACAAAGCGCGCTTTTTTGCCCTGGTACAGGATGGCATGTGAGGTGATTTCCACGAAGGTTATGCGCCCGTCTTTCATGCGGTGGCGCCAGGGACCGGACTGCTGGTAGCTTTCGTGGTGGGTCTGAATGTTTTGCTGCAGCGAGGGCAGATCCTCGAGGGGACGGATATCCTTAAGGGTCATGGACAGAAATTCGTCGCGGGTGTAGCCGTACACCTGGGAGGCGGCGTCGTTGACGGTGAGAAAACGCAGCGTTTCCAGGTCGTAAATCCACATGGGGAAGGGGTTGTGCTCAAAGAGGAATTTGTAGTTGGCTTCGCTTTGCTTCAGAGCCTGGTTGGCGCGCTCCAGCTCGGCCAGTTTATCTTCCAGCTTGCGCACCAGGGCCTGGCTGTAGAGGCGGTAATAGTTTTCCCCGGTTTCTTCCTGCTCAGGCTGCGCGGGTTGGCGGCCGCTCGGAACCTTTGTGAGGATCTCTTGCAGGGAATTAAGGAACACTTGCGGTTCGGTGTTTTTGACGATAAAGCCGTCGGCCCCCAGACTGAGGGCAAATTCGCTGTCTTCGGGTTCCACGTAGGTGGCGGTGTAAAACACGAAAGGGATCTGACGCAGGTTTTCATCTCGCTTCCAGGCGCGGCACAACTCAAAGCCGTCCATCACCGGCATGAGGATGTCCGAAATCACCAGATCAGGACTTTCCTGGCGGGCGGAGTTCAGGGCTTCGGCGCCGTTTTTTGCCCAGCGAGCGCTGATCTGGCGCGTGGACAGGATGGTCTTGATCAGGTAGAAATTTTCTTCGTGATCGTCAACGACCAGCGCCCACTTCATCGTTATCCTTTTTATCCTTTCTGCGGGTTGGCCAGATGATGCTGCACCTGGGCCATGAAGGTATCGGGGTTGATCGGCTTTTCCAGATAATCATTGCAGCCTGCCGCCAGAATGGTCTCGCGGTCGCCCACCATGGCGTAGGAGGTGACGGCCACGATGGGGGTGGTGTTGAGCAGGTGCAGCTTGCGCAGCTCGGCGGCCACCTGGAAGCCGTCCATGACGGGCAGCTGAATATCCAGCAGGATCAAATCTGGGTGCTCCTCCAACGCCAGAGCGATGCCGTTTTCTCCGTCGCGGGCCTGCAAAACCTGATGGCCGTGCGACTGGAGGATGAAGGTCTCCAGATACAGGTTATTCTCATTATCTTCGATGATCAGTATTTTTGCCATAGTTTACTCTGAACTGATGGTCAACTGTAAGCCTCAGCAGGGCGGCGCCTTCAGGGGAAGTTCCAGGGTGAACAGGCTGCCTTCGCCGGGCTGGCTTTGGACGTTAATTTTACCACCCAACAGGCTGGCAAGCTGATGAGAAATGGATAATCCCAATCCACTTCCTTCATGTTTGCGGTTGGCGCCGGATTCAATTTGGTGAAAAGGACGGAACAGGTGGGGCAGATCTTCGGCAGCGATACCGATGCCGGTGTCGCGCACGGAAATTTCCACCGATTGCTCGCCGCGGCGGCATTCCACCCGTACCAGCCCCTGGGGGGTGAACTTGACGGCGTTGTTCACCAGGTTGAGCAGAATCTGCTTCAGGCGCTGGGCGTCCGATAGGATGACGGGGATATCCGTGCCGATCTCGGCCTGCAATGCGAGCCCTTTTTTGGCGGCCAGGGGCTGGGCCAGCTGCAAAACGCTTTCGATGACGGCGCGCAGATCGCAGGGGGCGCAGCTGACCTTCATTTGACCGGCCTCGATCTTGGAGAGGTCGAGGATGTCGTTGATCAGGTTCAAAAGATGCTGGGCGCTCTGGCGCACCATGCCGAGCTGCTTATTCTGTTCGTCGTTCAGCGGCCCGGCCAGCCCCTGCGAAAGGATGCCCGAAAAGCCGATGATGGAATTGAGCGGGGTGCGCAGCTCGTGAGACATGGTGGCGAGGAAGACAGATTTAAGCCGGTCAGCCTCCTGGGCTTTGCGCACGGCGATGCTCAGTTCCTGGGTGCGCTCGGCCACGCGCTGCTCAAGCTGTGTGTTCAGCAGGCGCAGATCCTCTTCATTTTTCTGAAGAGCTTCTTCGGCCCGCTTGCGGTCGCTGATGTCACGCAGAATGATGGCGCTTTCTTCTTTTCCATCGCCGACCCAATATTTTGCGGCAGAAATTTCGCAAGGAAAGCGTTCCCCGTTCCTGCGCAGGAAATTTATTTCCCCATGAAAATGGCCTGTCTCGGCGCGAGTGCTTATGGCCTGAGGCAAGCGGGGATCTTGCAGGTCCACGACACCGCTGGGATCTGTGACACGCAGTTCTTCTTCGCTGCGGCCTAATATCTGGCAGGCGGACGCGTTGGCGGCCAGGATGGGGCCTTCTGGAACGGTCAGCAGGATGCCGTCGGGGCTGGTGTTGAACAACATGCGAAAGCGCTCTTCTTTTGCAGCTAATTCTTTTTCAGCAGCCCGTTGAATCTCAAGATAATGGCGCAGGAAACTGTAGATGAGGCCAGCGCTGACCAACACAAAGGCCCAGCCCTTGAGGTTTTGCATGCGGGTCAGATCCTCAGGGTCATTGGTGAGCAGGGTCAGCAGCAGATCCGAAAAGAAGATCCACAGCACACCAAAAATCAGATAGATGAGCGCAATGCGTTGCTCGATTTTGAGTCTCAGGGGTTTCATCGGTCGGCCTCCTTGGGAAAGGCGGGCAGTACCAGGCAAAGCTTCCAGGATTCTGGTTGTAGGGTGAGGAAGGTGAGCGGGAAAGAAAACCAGAGATAAAAATATCATAGGATGAACGGCGGGCGGCGTCAAGCGGAAAACCACCGGATTTGCAACGAAATGAAAAGCGAATCGCGACCTATCTCTAAAGGTTCGCAAACTGGCGGCTAACCGGCAGTTTGGGTTGGACGGCGGCCGTGAAGTGCCGCTATAATGGCTAGATGGGCATTTTTGGATAGGACGGTGCATGTGGCGGACGAGCATTGGCCTTCAGCATACCTGCGGTGGGTCGAAACCTGGATGCCGGGCAGCAGGCTGCGGCGTTGGGAGGTGCTGGGCGGGGGACTTTCCGCGCTGACCAGCCGGGTGGAGGTGGAGACGGCTGACGGCGGGCTGCGTACCTTTGTAGTACGCCGCGCGGGCCGGGGGCTGCCCCAGACTGTGCAGGTGGAATTTGAATGCCTGCGCTTGGCCTGGGCGAGCAGCCTGGCTGTGCCCCAGCCCTACGGCGCGGACCTCTCCGGGCGGGTGTTCCCAGAGGCCTATGGGGTGACGGCCTATGTGGAGGGGCGGGTGGAATTTGACCCCGCCGACCGGCGAGCCTATGCGCGTCAGATGGGCGAGCACCTGGCTAAAATTCATGATCTGGGCGGTGAGGCGGCCGCGTTAGACTGTTTGGAGCGGCCCCCGACCGGCTTTGAGACGACCTTTGGCGCGGGGCAGCACGACCCCTTTTGGCAGGAGGAACGCCTGCGGGCGGTGCTGCGCCCGCTGTGGCCGCTGCCCGCAGCCAACCCCGTCGCCCTGCTGCACGGGGACTACTGGCCGGGGAACCTGCTGTGGCGCGACGGGCGGCTGGCAGCGGTGGTGGATTGGGAAGACGCGCTTTTGGGCGATCCGCTGCGGGACGCCGGCATCAGCCGTTTAGACCTGGCCTGGATTCTGGGCTGGGAAGCGGCCGAGGCCTTTTGGGACGCTTACCGCACCGTGCGGCCTGTGGACGAGGGCGGACTGCCGTATTGGGATCTGGCGGCGGCACTGCGGCTGGCGCGCCTGGCGGGGGATGATTTGGCGGGGTGGGCGGCTTTCTTTGAACCTTACGGGCGCGGGGATATCACCGCGGAAACGATTCAACGCGACTATCAATCTTTTATTGAGCGGGCGCTGGCAGCGATTGCCGCGCGGGAGGCGCAGGGATGACGGACAACGGGCATACAGCGGTTTTGAACCCCCAGCGGGTGGTGGACGATTTGCGCGAGCTGCAGCGCCTGACGGGCGACGCCAACGGGGCGCAGCGCCTGGCATGGACAGAGCCCTGGGATCAGGCGCGGCAGTGGCTGCGCGCCAAGCTGGCCGAGCTTCCCGTAGAGGTCAGCGTGGATGAGGCCGGGAACGTGTGGGCCACCCTGCGGGGGGCTTCGCCGCGCGCGCTGATCCTGGGCAGCCATATTGATTCGGTGCCGGGGGGCGGCTGGCTGGACGGCTGTTTGGGCGTGGCCGCCGGGCTGGAGGTGCTGCGTTCTTGGGCTGCGCGGGGGACCCCGCCGGTGACGCTGCGCCTGGCGGCTTGGGCCGAGGAAGAGGGCACCCAGTTTGGGCTGAGCATGTTCACTTCCCATGCGGCCTGCGGGCCTTTTGACCCGGCGGCGCTGCGCACGGCGCGCGATGCACACGGAGCGCGCCTGACGGACGTGATTGGCCGCTGGGGGGTGGATTTGGATCGGGCGGGGATGGCAGCGCGCCAGATGGAGAACGCGGCGGCCTATTTGGAACTGCACATTGAGCAGGGCCCCGTTTTGGAAAGCCTGAACCTGCCCCTGGCCGCGGTGCTGGGCGCGATGGGACTGGAACGCCACCGCCTGGTGTTTCGCGGACAGACCGCTCACGCCGGTTCGACCCCCATGGCCCTGCGGCGGGATGCCCTGAGCGCGGCGGCGCGCTTTGCCCTGGCGGTGCGCGAGATCGCCGTGCAGCACGGCGGGGTGAGCACGGTGGGCAGCCTCATCCCCCGGCCGGGAATTGTGACGGCGGTGGCGGGGGAGTGCGAATGCACCCTGGATCAGCGGCATATCGAGGCCCCCGAACTGGCGGCCATGCTGACCGAAGCGCGCGCGGCCAGTGAGACGATTGCGGCTGAGGAGCGGGTGGAGGTGGCCTGGGAGCGACTCTATCATGTGCCGCCGGTGCGCTTTCATGAGGAATTGACCGCGCTGGGTGCGCAGGTGGTGGGTGAGCTGAGCGGCAACGCGTACGTCATGCCCAGCGGGCCGCTGCACGATGCGGTGGTGGTGGCGCAGAGCGGCGTGCCCACGGCCATGCTGTTTGTGCAGAGCCTGCGCGGGCTTTCGCATACCCGTGAAGAAGACACGCGCGAAGAAGATTTGCGCCTGGCGGTGGAGGCCCTGAGCCGGTTGGCCGAACGCACCGCCCATTGGATTGTTGAAAACGCGAGGTGAAAGAATGGTGGATGAATTTTTTCCGGAGGAATTTGACGCCTGGGCGGAAAGCTACGATGAATCCGTGCGGCCCGACACGGGCTTTCCCTTTGACGGGTATTCGCGCGTGCTGGCGGCGGTGGTGCAGGCGGCGGGCGTGGGGCAGGGGGACGCGGTGCTGGATTTGGGTACGGGCACGGGCAACCTGGCTGAACTGCTGATGCGGCGGGGTTGCCGCCTGTGGGGACTGGATTTTTCGGGGGAGATGCTGGCGCGGGCGCGGGCCAAGTTACCGGGGGCGGTGTTTGCCCAGGCGGATGTGCGCGGGCCGTGGCCGCAGGAATTTGAACGCCGCTATGATGCGCTGGTCTCTGGCTACACCCTGCACCATTTTCCCCTGGAAGAAAAGGTCAGGCTGTGCCGCCGCTACCTGGCCCAGTATCTGAAGGTGGGCGGCCGGTTGGTGATTGGCGACCTGGCTTTTGAGAACGCCGCGGCCGAAGACGCCCTGCGGCAGGCGATGGGGCCGGAATGGGAGCAGGAATATTTCTGGCTGGCGGATGAATCCTTGGCGGCCCTGCGGGCAGCCGGCCTGGACGCGCAGTACACACAAATCTCCTCCTGCGCGGGAGTGTTCACCGTGCAGCTGCACCAGTTGGCCTGAGGCGGGCGCGGATTAGCCCTGGGGATGCTTGATGAAGGTCCCGGCGCGGAATTCGGCAAAGGCCGTGCGCAGTTCTTCGGCGGTGTTCATCACGATCGGCCCGCCCCAGGCGATGGGTTCGCGCAGGGGTTTGCCGGTGATGAAGAGGAAGCGGGCGCCGTTATCTCCAGCGGCGATCTCCACCTGGTCGCCGCTGTTGAACAGCACGATGCTGCCGGAGACGACTTTGGCCGCGCCGGGGGCAAAGCTGGCCGTGCCTGCGAACAGGTAGGCAAAGGCGGTGTGGCCTGGGGGGGTGGCGTGCAGCCAGGCGCCGTTGGCGTCCAGGCTGACATCCAGATATTCGGGGGCGATGATGATATCCTGAGCGGGGCCGGTGTGACCCTGGAGGGTGCCGCAGATCACGTGCACGCGCGCCCCGCCGTGGTGAATCTGGGGAATTTCACTGGCGGTGATGCCGCGGTAGCGCGGCGCGATCATTTTGTGGCTGGCGGGCAGGTTGGCCCACAGCTGAAAGCCGACCAGTTTTCCGTTGGGGCTGGGGACGGGCATTTCCTGGTGAATGATGCCGCTGCCGGCTGTCATCCACTGCACGTCGCCGGGGCGGATGCTGCCGGCGTTGCCCAGTGAGTCGCCGTGTTCCACCTCACCTTCCAGCAGGTAGGTGATGGTTTCGATGCCGCGGTGGGGATGCCAGGGGAAACCGGCGATAAAGTCGGCGGGGTCGTCACCGCTGAAATCGTCGAAGAGCAGGAAGGGGTCAAAGAGGGTTTCTTGACCGTGACTGAACCCGCGCTTCAGATGGACGCCGGCACCTTCCAGAGTGGGGCGGCTGGCAAAGACTTGGGCCACGGATCGGGTGGAGGACATGGCGGTTTCTCCTGGGAAAGGCAAGGGGGGTAAACGGATGTACCCTTGTACTGTACCATGTCTGCCCGCGAAAGACAATCACCCCGCGCAGTTTGGCGGGGTGATTGTGTTGAATACGGAGGGGAAAATTAATGGGCAGCCAGGGTCTGCGCCCAGGCGGCGGCACGTTCCAATTCGCCGTCGAATAAGGGGCCTTCGGTGCCCTTGACCAAAAAGCCCGCGGGCGTGCCGGTGGGTTGACCGCCTTTGGCTTTTAGCTTTTTGGCCATCGGCTCGGCAGCATAGCCGAAGATTTTTACCATCACGGTGAGGACCCACACGTTGGCGTCTTTCACCGACATGCGCGTGTCGAAGGCGGCGGTTTTCATGCCCTGCAAGGCTCCCGCGGGGAGAGAATCGAGCCATTGGCGCATGCCGTCCGAAGGACGGAACTGGCGGGTGGGCGCACCGGCGATGAGCAGATCGGCCCCGCGCAGACGTTCGGGGGTGGCTTCGCTCACGGGCAGGACGGACACTTCGGCAGAAGCACCCAGGGCCTGCCCGACGGATTGGGCCACTTTCTCGGTGTTGCCAAAAACGGAATCATAGATGATGACGGCTTTCATTTCGGTTCTCCTGAAACACACAAAATCTTGGAAAGGGTGGTTCAAACGCAAGCTGCCGCTTGGTGTTTGGCTGCAAAAAAGAGGGGGGTGTGCACTGGATGCTGCGGACAGAAAACATCTATGGTTAAGTATACAACACTCTGCCAGATCTCGGCGCGGCGCGGACTAGACACCGGCCAGAGCGCGCGAAAGCTGGAGGGCCACATATTCCATGTGTTTGCGCCTGGCGCGCTCGTCCACCGGCAGGGTTAACATGCGCTCGGCGGCGGCCCGCGTGTGGGGGTCGGCGCGGGCATGGGGCGGCCAGTGGATGACAGCGCCCACCCCTGCCTGCCCCAGGGCCTCGTAGACGCGGTCCCGCAGGCCGCGGGGCAGGTACACCGGCAGGCCCAGCGGCAGGGTATCAGCCTGCAGTTGGGGGAAGACGGGCACGGCCTGGGGGATGCTGTTCAGCAGATCCAAAAGGGTTTGATAGTTGCTGCGGCGCGCCTGACGCAGCCCGGCCCAATCCAGATGCTCAATCTCGCAGCGTTCCTGCGCGTCACCGTGGATGACCGGCAGGCGCTCATACAGGCGTTCGGCCTGGCGGTAGAGCGCGCGCAGGCGGGCGTGGCTGCCGCGGTGCTCGACCTGGTAGGCGTACAGGCCCTGGCGGTAGGCGCGGATGAGAGGCAGGCGCGGGTTGGGGACGGGGGGAAAGCTGGCCAGCAGGGGGGCCAAATCCACCCGGCTGTGCAGGTAGGCCCCGTCGTGCGCGCACAGTTTGCGCAGGCTGTTGAAGACGAAATCGCCAACAGAAGGTTCCAAAAAACCCGCCTGGGCGTTATCTTCCACCACCCAGCCGCCGGAACGCTGGTAATCCTGCATAAAGGCGCGCACGGCGGGGGGGTGGGCAAAGCCGAAGTAATTAATGAAATACAGGGCCTGTGCCCGGCTCTGCTGGCGGGCGATATCTTCCAGATCGAGGGAAAGGTCGGCACGCACGCGGTAGAAGGCGGTGGGCAGGCCGCAGGCGCGCAGGGTTTTGGGGATGGAAGGGCACAGGTAGCTGGGCAGCAGGATGCGGCGCACACCGCGGGCGCGCAGGGCGGCGGCGATGACCGTCAGGCAGGCTCGTCCGCCGTTGAGGAAATATAGACCGGTGGTGTGGAGCTGGGGTTCTGCCCGCACCCAGCGCGGGTCGGGATAAAATTCGCCGCCGACAAACATGGGGATGACCTCTGGGGTGGATTGTACCCGCAAACCGCACGCCGTGGGGACGAAGGCAAAAAGCCGCGCCTGGATAAGCTCTTTCCAGGCGCGGCGCTTCAGTTACGAGTTGTCTCGGAGATCGGGTTAGCGGCGGCCCCCCATCCCGCGGCCCATACCGCGCTCCATGCGTCCGCCGTCCATCCAGCCGCCCATCCAACCGCCCATGCCGGGGGTGCCGTTTTCGGCGCGTTCGGCCAAAATCTGGTCGGCAGCCGACTGGCTGATGACGCCGTCCGACACGGCCTGCTGCACAGCTTTTTCAAAGGCGGCCTGCATCTGGTTGATAAAAGCCGAGTTGGTAAAGAGGGTGCGGCGGCCCTGGATCAGATCGGCCTGTTCCTGGGTGATCTCGCCGTCGGCCACTTGCTGGGCCAGGTGAGCCTGGGCGGCCTGTTCGCGGGCGGCCTGAAGCTGTTCGGGGGTGATGTTCAGGGCTTCGGCCAGCAGGGCGTCAAAATCTACACCGCTGTCCTGCATCCAGCCGCCGCCCATGCCAAAGGGCATGCGTCCGCCGGTTTTCATCTGATCGGCCTGGGCCTGGGTGATCTGGCCGGCAGCCACAGCCTGGGCCAGGGCCTGTTCCTGAGCGTTTTGGTAGGCCTGTTCGAGCTGGTCGGTGGTGATGCCCAGGGCGCTGGCCAGTTCTTCGCTGGCGTAGCCGCCGCCGGGGCCGCGGCCCATCATGGGTTCGGGCAGGTCCGCCATGCGGGCGGCTGGAGCAGCCGCGCTGACCATCTTGACGGCTGAAATTCCGATGACGCCGACGACACCCGTCAGCAGCAGCGTTCCCGCAAGGATGGCGGGGATCCATTTTTTGAAGTTCATGGTGCACTCCTTATATGTTTTGGTTAAGTTGGATCGTTTTTCGATCACGGTCTTAGGATAGCAGGGGGATATTAAGAATTGGTTCAGGGGTGGTTTGGATGCGGTGAATGTTGGCGGTATTCTTGATATTAATGACAAAATATGTCAAAATAAAAAGGTGGTAACACCCGCAGATTGGGCGAAGGGATTGCTCGCAGGGACAAAAACGCGAAGGCTTTATCTGCGAAATCTGCGTCATCTGCGGATCGTTCTTGCGGAATTGGCGGAGAGATCGCTGCGGCCGGGAAAGCACCGGCCTCGCGATGACATCAATGAATGTGTCACTGCCTGCCCTCGTTTTTTTGAGGGCTAGCCCTCGCCTTTTGAGGGCGAGACCGGCGGGTTTCCGGTCGAAGCAGTCTCTACCCACGGCGAAGAGATTGCCTCGCCGCTGCGCGGCTCGTAATGACAAAAACGCGAGGGCCTTATCTGCGAAATCTGCGTCATCTGCGGATCGTTCTTGCGGAATTGGCGAAGAGATCGCTGCGGCCGGGAAAGCACCGGCCTCGCGATGACATGCAGAGTGGGTGAGGATTCATCTGCGAAATCTGCGTCATCTGCGGATCGTTCTTGCGGAATTGGTGGAGAGATCAATACGTTGGGCAGGAGGGAAGGGCATGAACTGGGCAACCTTGGAAACCTGGGCGGTTGAGAACCCCGAAATGGCATTGGGCGCGCTGCTCATCCTCAGCGCCGCGGCGTTTTTATTCGCGCGCAACGTGATTGGCCGCGTGCTCTTTTACATGGCCGCGCGCACCGCCACGAAATCGGACGACATCCTGGTGCGCCATTTGCGCCCCTTCCGCACCGCCTGGCTGGCGCCGCTGCTGGTGGTGTACGCCTTTGCGCCCTTCTTCCCCAGCCTGCAAACCG
>NZ_LGCM01000033.1 GCF_001306035.1 Levilinea saccharolytica | reverse complement strand
ACCAGTTATGATAAAGGAGGTCGGTCGGCATTGGTTTACTCCGTTTCTAAAATGCTTCCGGAAAACCTATTTTAGTGGAGATCTGGTGCCGATCAACTATTCTTTTGTTAAAGTGTCAGGTGGCTAGGCCGGTTAATTTTGGATTTCATTTACGACCTGCTGCAGGCCACGCGCGCGGGGGTTTTCTTGCGCCAGGCGGGTCAGCCCAAATTTGAGCGGATTTCGGATTTTGGGCCGCATTTTATCCGCTGGGATGGGCGCGGCTTTGGCGATAAATTGATGGATCAGGTGGGAATCCCCAGCGCTGACCTTCGTTTTCAGATGGGTTTTGTGGATGGGGATGTGGCCATGCTGTTAGAGGAACACCGGCTGCAGTCGGTGATGATTTCTTCTGTGGCCCGCGGCGAAGATGTCTATTTGTTCTTTGCCGGCCGCGAGATGGGGTTAAAGCCCTTTGCTGATGCGGATGAAGAACTTTTTGGGATTTTGGCCCGCCAGGCAGCCATTGCGTTGGAAAATTCACAGCTGAACACAGAGCTGCGCACGACGATTGTGCGTTTGGAGGATTCAAACCGGGCGTTGATCCAATCAGAGAAGATGGCGGCAGTTGGACGGCTGATGGCTTCGGTGGCACATGAGATCAATAACCCGCTGCAGGCCGTTCGGAACTGCCTGCATTTGGCCACACACGCGGATTTGTCGCCTGAAGAGCAGGCGCAGTATTCCGAGCTGGCCAAATCGGAATTTGACCGGTTGGCGGGAATTGTGGCGACGATGATGGATTATTACCGGCCGGCGAACCGTGAGAAAGAAGCGGTGTTTCTAGATCGGCTGGTGGGCAAAGTGTTGGATTTGCTGGATCATCATTTGAAGACGGAAAACGTAATTGTGGTTTTGGACAGCCCCAAGGACCTGCCGCCGGTGTGCATCATGCGCAATCAGATTCAGCAGGTGATCTTTAATTTGATCGTCAATGCGGTGGAAGCGCTGCAAGAGCGCGAAGGGGAGCGCAAAATTTGGGTGGAGATCTTTCCCGGCGAAGAGTGGGTGAAATTGGCGGTGGAGGATTCGGGTAATGGGCTGACAGCGGAGATGAAGGCCCGGATTTTTGAGCCGTTCTTCAGCACCAAGGAGACCGGTACAGGGTTGGGTTTGTCAATTTGTTATAAAATAGTGCAAGATCATCACGGGAGCCTAAGCATTGTATCTCCCATTCACAGAACAGGCGCCCGCTTTGAAATCTCCTTGCCCCGAGAGGAGGCTTAGGCCAATGGTTGAGAAGCGAATTATGATCGTGGATGATGACGACGTCATCCGGATGACCTTTTCGAAAATCTTGAAATTGGAAGGGTATCTGGTTTCAGATGTGAACTCAGGCGAAGCCGCGCTGACGGTTTTGGAACAGCAGGAATTTGCGCTGCTGATTGTGGATCTTAAGATGGGGGGAATGGGTGGGATGGAATTGATTCAGCGGGTATTGGAAAAATACCCGCGGATGAAGATCATCGTCATTACCGCTCACGGTACGGTAAAAACGGCGGTTGAGGCGCTGCGCCAGCGTTTGCACGACTATATGCTCAAACCGGTGACGATGGAAGAAATTTTGGTCAGCGTGCAGCGGGCTTTTGAAGAGAGCGCACAGGAAATCGAATTGGCCGAAGCCCGGTTGGAATATGGGCGGCGGGATGACTCCAACTGGGTGCTGTGCGAAAGCGTGACCGTTAACACCAAATTGCAGCGGATTTATTGGGAAGACGAAAGCCGCAATTTGACCCCCAGCGAGAGCCGGTTTCTGGGGGCGCTTTTGGAGAGCAAAGGCGCGGTGTTAAGCTATGTGGATCTGGTCTACAAGGTTCACGGCTATCATGTGGAAGAAGAAGAAGCTGCGGTGATTTTGCGTCCAATGGTGAGCCGGCTGCGGCAGAAATTGGATGAGACCCCTTGCCAGGGCGCAGTCATCCAAACCGTGCGCGGTGCGGGGTATTTGATCAGCCCGGTGGTGTAAACCCCTTAGGGGTGAGGCTGCCAGGGGAAGTCAGTTTTACCGAGGGGAGAGGGATTCAGCCAGGCCAGCAGTCCGCTGCTGCGCCTTTTCTCAGGGGGGTGGCGGTCGAAGCCGACCATGAGCAAGCTGACCACCAGAATGAAGCCGCCCAGCCATTGCAGAGGGGTCAGGCGTTCACCCAGCCAGACCATCGCCAGAACAACAGTGACCAACAGCTCTCCCAGGCCGAGGAGGGCTGTTTGTATGCCCCCCAGGTGTTTGACCCCCAAGAAAAGGGTGAAGCGGGAGAAAAAGGTGACGAAGGCCATGCCGATGAGCGGCCACCAGGGGGTACCTGCGGCGGGCAGATTGCGGTCAAAGAGCAGGTAGGCAATCAGCACCGTGAGGCCCATGGCCATGAGGGTGTAGAGGGTGACGGATTGGGCGGGGGCTTCAAAAAGGATGCGTTGGGTGATGCGGATATGGAGGGCGTAGAGGACGGCAGACCCGATCATCATTCCGGCGCCGATTAAATCCACGCCGGTGCTGCTGTTGGAAATGAGCAAGTAAACCCCCGGCAAGGCCACCACCAGGCGCAGAGCGGTGATGCGGCTGATGGGTTGCAAGTCCACTAACATCCAGAAAGCCATGAAAAGCGGGTAGAAAGAATACAACAGGTGACCCAGGGAGGCATCCAGGCGGGAGATGGCGGAGTAATAGAGGATAGAGCCGATGCCGTTGACAAAGCCAGCCAGGGCGCAGCCGATGAGCCCCACGGGGTACATGTAAAGGTAGCTGCGCTTGAAGACCGCCATGAGGATGAGCAGGGCAACGGCCGCCAGGGTGGTGCGGATGGCCGTGACCGCCAGAGGCGAGAAGCCATAGAGGATGGCCTGTTTCCCAAAAATGGGGGCACATCCCGAAAAGATGGCTGAAGCTAAGGCAGCTTGGATGCCTATCTTGCGGAGAGAGGCGCTCATCCACTTCCTTTACTGGCGCCGGAGATGCACGTCCGGGGCGGTGGGTCGTTTCGGTTAATTGAGGAGTGTGCGAACCTCGTCCAAGAGTTCGTCACTCATGAAATCGCCTTTTTGCATCAAGGATTGGATACGCCCTTTTAGCCGTTCTTTTTCTGCTGGGGTTAGCTCTTTCGCGGTGACCACGATGACCGGGATTTCAGCAGTTTCCGGCTGCGATTTGAGGGTATCTAAAACGGAGAAGCCGTCCACCTCTGGCATCATCAGATCCAGGATGACCAGGTTGGGCAGTTCTCGGCGGATCATTTCGATGGCTTCTCGGCCGTTGCTGGCTTCGAAGAGGGTGTATGCACCCTGTGACTGCAAAATGCGTTTGACAAGGGTGCGGACTTCGGGCATGTCATCCACGATGGCGATGCGCGGGAAGCGATCGCTGGCTACGTGAGAGAGGGCAGCTAAAAGGCCTTCTTCTTGTTTTTGCGCGGGGGCATTTTGGGTGGGGAAGACCAGGTTGCGCGCCCAGTTATCGCCCAGGATGTTGTTTTCTACCGGCATGGTGTGGCCAGTGCAGTTGATGACCACGGTTTCATCTGGTTTGATTTGACCATTGCGAATGAGCTTGATCAGCCCGGCGATGGCCACCGCGGCGGCAGGCTCGACCGACATGCCTTCCATTTTGGCCAGGAGGTGAATGGCGCGGAAGGCCTCTTCATCTGTAACGGATTCCATCGCCCCGCCGGAGGCGGCCAGCATTTTTTGACGAAGCAGGGTATAGGAGCGCCCAGGGTCGCCGGTGGCCAGGGTTTCAATGAGTGTCTGCGGGTTTTTGACGGGCAAGGCCTGATCGCGATCCTGTTTCCAGGCGTGCACCATCGGCGCGCAGCCCTCGGCTTGGATGATGGCCACCGCAGGGATTTTGTCCGTCCAGCCCATCTCCAGCATTTCTTGGAAGCCTTTGATGACGCCAATGGGGCCCATGCCGCCGCTGACCGCCTGAATATACCAATCAGGCGCTTTGAAGGAGGGGATTTCATCCACAACGGTTGAGTCAGGCTGGCCGAGCTGCTCGGCAATTTCAAAGGCAATAGTTTTCATGGACTCGACGCAGGGGATGGAGCGTGCGCCGGAATCCTGGTAAAAATCGTGCTGCTGCGCGAATTCCGAGGCCACTTTTTTGGTCTGGTCGTACGAACCGGTGACCTTGACCACCTGGGTGCCGTAGATGGCGACTTCGCGCATTTTAGAGGCAGGCACGAGGCTGGTGAGGAAAGCCCAGCACTTAATCCCGGTGCGGGCGGCGTAAGCGGAGTAGGCGATCGCTACGTTGCCGGTGGATGCGACCACAAGATCGGCGATGCCAGCTTCTTTGAGGGCTGCGATGGTGACAGCGGCCTGGCGGTCTTTGAAGGAGGTGGTGGGACCCTGGCGCTCGTCTTTGATGTAAATGTTGTTATTGCCCAACATCATGCCCAGGTTGTGGGCGTGAATCAGGGGTGTGCCACCTTCGCCCAGGTACAGGTTGGGGTCGGGGGATTGAACAGGGAGCAGCTCGCGGTAGCGCCACAGGTCAAACGGACGGCGCGCCAACTTTTTGGGCAAGTCAGCGGCAATTTGGGGCAGATCATAGCGCACCTCTCGCCAGGCTGACCCGCACATGGGGCAGGTGGGCTGGGTCGGGTGGTAATTTGACCGGTAACCGCAATCCAGACATTCGATGTCAAACGGTAAAGGCATCATGGATGAAGTGACCTGTGGAAAGGTCACGCCTCCTTTTCGTGATTTGTACTGCGGAGCTTGTGCAGCGCGCCTTCAAGATGATCCAGCAGTTCGCTTTCGCGCAGGTAACCCTTGGTGAGCAGTTGTTGGCCGAATTCAGCCAGTTGGGCGTGCTGTTCAGCGGTGAGGTCCACGCCGGAGATGACCAGGACGGGCAGAGAGCGCAGGTCGGGGTCAGAGCGCAGTTTGCTGAGTAGGGTGAAGCCGTCCATATCGGGCATGAACAGATCCATGATCACGGCGTCGGGGCGGTTCTGTTGGATCGCATCCCAGCCGGATGCGCCGCTGTTGGCGGTGGTCAGCTGGAATTTGCCCGAATCTTCCAACATTTTCTGCACCAGGCGCTGATCGTCGGGGTCATCATCAATGATGAGGATGTTGTGTATGGTTTCATCGCGGTTGAGGCGGCTGATGGCAGCGATGAGGTCTTCGTGCAAGAAGGGTTTAGTGAGGTAATCGGAGGCGCCGAGGCTGAAACCTTTTTCCTCTTGTTCCAGGATGCTGCAAATGATGACCGGAATCTGGCGAGTTTCTGGATCATTTTTGAGGTCGTGCAGCACAGACCAGCCGTCTTTTTCGGGCATCATGATGTCGAGGGTGATGGCCAGCGGCTTAATTTTGCGGGCTTCCTCAACGGCCTGTTTGGGGTCGGTGAGGGGGACGACCGAATAGCCGTGGGGCGACAGATAGCGCTGGTACAGGCTGATGACCTGGGCATCATCATCAATGGACAAGATGACGGCTTTTTCGTCGCTGTCGATTTCCGGCGCAGGAATGGGAATTTCTTTGACAGGGATGGGGAGGGTAAAGAAGAAGGTGGAGCCAACCCCGATTTCGCTGCGGAGCAACCCGATGCGGCCGCCGTGCATTTCGATGAAGGAGCGGCAGATGGAGAGGCCCAGGCCAGTTCCACCCGTCTTGCGGGTGGGGGAGTCGTCCACCTGGGAGAAGGGCTGGAAGAGCTTGACGGTATCTTCTTCGGCGATGCCTGCACCGGTATCCACGACGGCAACCATCACTTCCGGGCGGTCTTCGGGGCTGGTGACGGTGCTAAGCTCAACGGTGATGGAGCCTTCATCGGTAAATTTGGCAGCGTTGGAGATCAGGTTCAGCAGAACCTGGCGCACGCGAGTGGGATCCGCGTAGATGAGCGGCAAATTGACAGGCAGGTTATGCTGCAATTTGATGGGTTTGTCTTTGACCAGGCCGATGGCGGTGGAGAGGACGGAATTAACCAGGTCATTGAGATCCACATCGGCAAAGGACAATTCCATCTTACCCGCCTCGATCTTGGAGAGGTCGAGGATGTCGTTGATGAGGTTGAGGAGGTGCTGACCGGAGTTGTAAATGGCGGTGAGGTCCTGGGTCTGAATATCATTGATGGGACCGTCAATGCCTTTGAGGATGACGCGCGAGAAGCCGATGATGGAATTGAGCGGGGTGCGCAGTTCGTGGCTCATGTTGGCCAGGAACTGGCTCTTGAGGCGATCCACTTCCTGCATTTCCAAGATGGCTTTTTGAGTCAATTCGTAAGCCTGGGCGTTGTCGATGGCGACGGCGATCTGGTCGGCCAAAATTTGGAGCACGGCGACATCGTTGGGGGCGAAGGCGTTTTGGTGGTTGGATTGAATATCCAGGGCGCCCATAACACGGTCGCCAATGCGCAGGGGCAGGCCGATTTCAGAACGGGTGTTGGGCAGCAGCGGGTTGGGAACGTGGATGAGGCTGTTGAAGACATCATTGACGATGACCGGCTCGCCGCTGGCCATGACATTGCCAATAATGGAGCGCGAACCAACTGCATGACGGTGGCCGGAAGCCTTCATCTGAACGCCGGCCTCACCGGTGGCCTCGCGGACGACCGCATAATTGCTCGATTCATCCAGCAAGAAGATGGAGGCGTGTTCGTAATTGAAGCGCTGGCAGACCAGGTTCACGATGCGCGCCAGGAGGGCATCCAGGGCGAGGGTGGAGGTGGTGTCGCGGGCGATTTCGGCAGCGGCCTGCAATTCGAGGGCGCGGCGCTGGGCTTCCTGGAGCAAGCGCTGTCTTTCGAGGGCGACGGCAATACCGGCGCCTGCCACCTGGAGTATTTGGACATCATCTTTGCTAAAGGTGGTGGGTTGACGAGAGGAGATGTCGAGCAAACCCACCAAGCGGCCAGCAGAGCGCAGGGGAACGATGATAACCGCGTGAATGTCCAGACGCAGCAGGGTACGGCGGGAGGTGTCATCCAGCACGGGACTGTTGGTTACATCATCAATGATGAGCGCATCCTGGGTCAGCTTGCGCAGAATAGGCAAGGCCTGGTGCGAGAAACGCATGCCCATGCGTTGATATTTTTCCAGACGGTCATGGAAACCGACCACGGACAGCTCAATGGGCTCGCCCTCTTCGTTGTTGAAGACCTCCGTCAAGGAAACACGTTCGGCATTCTCAGGGAGAACAGTTTCAGCAATGAGGGTGATTAGGTCTTCCGTGGAGGTGGCCTGAGCAATCCCAGAAGCAATCTTGTAGAGCTGTTCGGATTCGGCCAGGGCTTCCTGGGTCTGCTGGAAGAGGCGGGCATTTTCCACCGAAGTGGCCATCTGGTCGACCAGCGGCGGGTACGAGCGAATTTCCAGACCGGAGAAGTGGTGGCGCTCTTCGGACAGCATGAGGATGGCGCCGAGCTGGTGTTTACCAGCCCACAGGGGGAGCATGGCCAGGGAGCGGACGTTATTGCGCTTCAACTCCTCACGGAGGATGTCATCCATGGGCTGATGGTTGATGTCATCCATGAAGGCCGCGTTGGAGGTGCGCAGGAATTTGCCGTAGATGGCGAGGTCGTATTCGGTGCCATTTTCTGGCGGGGGCGCGCCGCGGTTGCTGTACCAGGAGGCGGCCACCCGAATATGCTCCACGTTGCCGGATGAGTCTTCTTCAAAGAGGGCCAAAACCACGCGGTTGATGACGGGGGTATGCAGGGCCATCGAGATGGCAGCGACCATTTCCTGCATGTCATTGGCCAGGGCCAGGCGGTGGCTGGCTTTGTACAGGTGTTCGGTTTCATCCAGGGAGACCTGAAGCTGTTCCAACAGGTCTTCGCGGACGATGGTGTTGGCGAGGGCGTCGGTGGAGACGCGCAGAACTGAGATTTCCTCGTTGAGCCAGCGGCGCGGACGGTCTACCTGATCAAAGCCGATGAAGGAGGGAATGGCGGTTTTGCCGGGGACGGCCAGAAGCAGGGTGGATTGGATTTGCTGGCTGGAGAGGTATTCCAGTTCTGGGTGCGGACAATCGGCTTGAGTAGCGGTCAGCATACTCTTTTCGCGCAATGCTGCAGCCCAATGGGAGAAGAGGGCGGTAGGAAGATGCTGGCTGGCACCGCGCTCGTAATAAGTCGGCGTTTCGGGATTGATCCATTCGGCCACAGCGCGCCAGTGCATGCCGCTGGGGTCTTCCTGGATTTGGGCGTAATACACACGGCTGCATTGGGCGGCCTGACCGAGGGCCTCAAGCACTTCGGGCAATGAGCGCGTGCCGGACTCTGACAGGTAGGCGACGGCGCGGGTGACGTTTGCCTGGTAACGTTCGCGGTTTTCAATGGCTTCCAGGGCGCCGCGGATTTCTGTGAAGAGGTTGGCGTTCTCCAGCGCGGTGGTGGTTTGTGAGGCAATGGTGGAGAGCAGTTCCAGGTCGCTGTCGGCGAAAGCGTTTTCAGTCTCAAAGTTTTGAATGAGGATACCGCCTACGGCGCGCTCGGCAGCCAACATGGGGATGGCCGCCAGAGAAGCTGGGGTGGGGACGGGCAGGGGGATATTCTGCTCGGCCAGGAAAGCCGCGACACCGCTTTGCAGAACCAGCGGGCGGCGGGTGGTGAAGGTATGTTCAAAGACACGAGCTGCCATGGGGGCTGGCGGCTCATCTTGGTGCTGACCGTCTACGGAATGCACCGGGAAGGAGAGCTGCCGGGTTTGGGGGTCAGTAATTGCAATGATCAGATTGCCGGCGCTGGCCAGTTGGTCAATGGTGGAGTGCAGAGTCTGGATGATGGCATCTTGATCGGTAAGGCGCGAAAGCTCTTGACCCACACGGTTGAGGGCGGCCAGATCGCGGTTGCGGCGGAGGGTTTCTTGCTCTGCTTTAACCTTTTGGGCCAATTCTTGCTGGACGACGGCGTACAGCTGGGCATTTTCAATGGCAAGGCCGAGCTGGTTGGCCACTTCCTGCACCAGGGCGCGCTCATCTTCGGTCCAGGTGCGTTTTTGGTCCTGCTCATCGACGATCTCGAGCAGGCCGCGGTTCTGTTCACCGAGGCGGAAGGGAACGGCCAGTGCGGCGGGGGCGTTGGCGGCGGCGTTTTGGGTGATGGGCTGAAACTCCTGCAAACTGCGCATCCCTGCAGAGGTGAGCGGCTTGGAGGGGGTCTCCAGCGTCAGCGGGCGAACCGGATAGGCCGGCGCAGCAGGGGCCGGTGTGGATTCAAAAATGGGTTGGGCGGGGGCCTGTGCACGAGGTGAGGCTGGGCGCGCCGGTTTCTTGCGAGCGGCCGGTGCTTTTTCGGGCGGGGCCGGAAGGACGGGGGCCGCCGCGGCGGGCGCAGCCGACGCGGGGAGGGCGCTGTTGGTGACGCGCCAACCCAAAAGGCCGCCGTCGGTATCTTTCAGCGGTTCCAGAAGGATGCTGACCTCGACCCAGCTGCCCTGGGTATGCTGCCATTTCCCTTGAAGCTCGGCCTGGGTGCTGCCGTTATTGAGGGTGTGGCGCAGCGAATCGGCGGTGTGGGGGTGGGCCAGCTCGGTGAGATGGCGGCCGATGATTTGATCGGGCGCGTAACCGAGAAAGTCCGTCACCTGGGGGGTGCAGCTGGTCAGGCGGCCCTGGGGGTCGCACTGGAACTGCCAGCCCGTTTCGCCAGCGGAGATTTCGCCGGGTTGGGGGATGGCGGTTTCTTCCAGATTCGTGAAGAAATCGTCAAGCCGGCTGTAGATTTGCTTTTTCGACATAGGCAATAATCTCCTGGGCCAGGGCGCGGTATTGGGCGGCGGCGCGGCTCTTGGGGGCGTGGAAAATGATGGGGGCGCCCGCAATGGGGCTTTCGCGCAGTTTGGTATCCACTTCGATCACAGTTTCTAGGACACCGTTGTTGAAATTGGAGCGGAGCTGCTCACTGAGCAGACGGTGAATGCGGTTGCGGCGGTCGAAGAGGGTTAAAAGCAGGCGGTAAGTCAAATGAGGGTTATATTCGCTGCGGATGCGGCGGACCCAATTCATCAAATTCTTGAGGGCGTAAATCGAGAAAAACTCGGCCTGGGTAGGGATGAGCAGCAGATTGGACGCGACCAGCGCGTTGAGAGTGACCGACCCCAGGGCGGGCGGGCAGTCCATGAGGACGAAGTCGTATTGGAGCGCGGCTTGCTGAAAGGCGTCACGCAGGAGGTACTCGTAGCGTTCGCGGACAGGCAGATAGCGTTCTGATTGGCTGGTTTCGCTGGAGCCGGGAATCAGGTCCAGATTCGAGACGCTGCTGGGCAGGATGGCCTGACGCAAGGGCAGGTCGTGCAGAAGGATGGAGGCCGTGGAGTGGACCACACGGGTTGGCTCCACACCTAAAGCCAGGGTGAGATTGGCCTGAGGATCCAGGTCAACCGCCAGGACTTTTCGGCCCGCTTCCGCGAGGCAGGCTCCCAATGACACGGTGGTGGTGGTTTTGGCGACGCCACCTTTTTCATTTGAGAAGGCGATGGTGTACATTCAGCATCTCCCGGTATTAATCCACGCCGTCCGGCTGGTGCCCGTTGCCGGAACGGCCGTTGCCGCCGTTGGGTTCCTGGGCTGGGGTTGAGGGGGCAGCTTGCAGGATGACCTGCGTTTGACTGGCGTTGAGGGTTTGCTGCAATTCATGGGCAGCAATCTGGATCATGGTTTGGATATCGTTGGTGGAGCGGATCTTGCTGGTGATTTCGAGCACCTTGCGTTCGCGTTCCGCGCGGCGCATGGTTTGTTCGAACAGACGGGCGTTTTCCAGGGTCTGGGCAATTTGATCGGCGACGGATTGGACGGTGGTGATGTCTTCCTCGGTCCAATCGCGCTGGGCGTTGGATTGCTCCTGAAGGTGGATGACGCCGATGGGTTCACCGCGCAGGGAGATGGGGATGGTGAGGGTGGATTCCTCTTGGGTTTGCACCTGGGTTTCGCCGGTGGTGAGGGCTTTTTCGATAGAGGGTGTGAGCACCACAGGCCGCGGTTCGACGCCTTTTTGCGTATAGGCGTAAGAGTTGATGCGGCGCTGCATGCCTTCGCGCGTCCACTCCATGCGCAGATAATTTCGGTGGAGGGCCTGGGATTCTTCCAGGGCGCGGTTGGTTTCTTCGTAAAGCTGGTTGTTCAAGATGGCGATGGCGACCTGGTCGGCCAAAACGGAGAAGAGTTCGATATCTTCTGCGGTAAAGGCGTTGGCTTCCGTGGACTGTACGTCCATCGCGCCGATGATTTGATCGCCCACCTTGAGCGGCAAGGCCATTTCGGAGCGGGTGAGGGGCAGGTCGGGGTTGTTGAAGAACACGGCGTCTTGACCGACATCGGTGGCAATGCGGGGTACGCCGTAACCGGTGGTGTAGCCGACGATACCGACGGCGCCGACGCGCAGTTTGTGCTGGCGGGCCAACATGCGCTGGCCGCCTTCAGAGTTGGCGGCGCGCAGGACGGCGAATTCACCCTGTTCGTCAATCAGGAAGACGCCGACATGATAGAAATTGAAGCGCTCGCTGATCAGCTCGGTCACCTGAGTGAGCAGGCGTTCCAATTCGCGGGTGGAAGTGATACCGCGGGCCACTTCGGAAACGGTTTGGAGCTGCTGAGAGCGAAGCACCAGAGTTTCATTTTGGGCGGCCAATTCCTGGGTACGGGCTTTCACGCGGTCTTCCAACTCGTTAATCAGCGTGCGTACCTGTGCGGTCATCTGGTTGAAAGCCAAGGCCAGGGCGCCGGTTTCATCGCCCGATTCCACAGCGGCTTCGGCTTCCAGATCACCGCCAGCAATGCGCTCGGCAGTGGCCGTCAGGTTGATAATGGGGCTGGAGAGGATGCGCGAGATCTGGCTGGCGACGATGCTGACCATACCAGCAATGAGGGTGGCCACCAGCAAGGAAACCCGATTTTGCTCTTCGAACAACTGTGCGAGCAGGTCGAGGCGCTGGATATAGACCAGATACCATTTGGTGCTGCTCAGGCGAACTGCGGTTCCGGCGGTGAGAATCTGGCCGGTGGTGCCTGGGTCGGAGAAGGTGAAGTACGGGTTGGGAGCGCTGCTGCGCAGGGCTTTGGCCATCTCCGGGATGTAGGGTGTGACAGTTTCATCGTCGCTGAGGGCGTTGGCTGGTGTGCGCCGGGTGGACTGCAGGATGAGCATGTTGGCGGCGCTGATCGGTTCGATGGGGCGGTAGATGAGGCCGGGGTTGCTGACATCCGCCACGCGGACGAAGTTTTCATCCAGCAGGATGGGGTAGGAGCGGCGGCCAAAGAGGCCTTTGTAGTTTTCCAGTGAGCGTTGGAAGGCAATGGCCATGTAGCGCACACGCAGCACGCCGATGACCTCGCGATCGCGGTTGAAGATGGGTGCGCTGAAGACGATATACGGATTATCGTCATCGTCAAAAAAGATCGGGGAAACGTAGGGGCGGCCGCTGATGAGAGGCGAGACGAAAAACTCCTGAGAGCTTTCGTTCTGCACCTGTTGGAACTTATTCGTGTCGTAAATATTCCGGCCGTTTTTATCCAGGATGGCATAGGAGTTCAAGTAATTTTGCTGGCGCGAACGGGTGAGAATGGAAAGCGCGTATTCAAGCTCTTGCTGAAGCTCAGCCTCTTGTCGTTCGTAAGGATCCGCTTCTACGAATTCGGTTACGATGGGTAGGGATGCGTCCAGACTGGTGTTGTAGCGATTGGTCTTGATGAATTCTTCAATGACGTTGCTTGCCTGAACGGCGGCCAGCACCAAACCTTCGTTGTTTTGGGTGCGCAACGCGCGCTGGGTAAAGTTGGATTGGATGACCGCCAGGAGCGCCACCGGAACCAGAGTGATGGCCAGGAAGGCGCTGGTGGTTTTGATGCGCAAGGTGGCGGAGACCAGTTCCATAGCCATGAGGACGATGTAGATCATGACCTGGATGCCCAAAATGGTGGGCACAAAAACCTTGAGCTCCCGAATTTCCACCTGATTGAGGGGTGCCAGAATGTTGATCAGAGCCATGAGTACGGCACTGAAGATGCCAAGATTGGTCATGAGGTCGCTTTGTTCGCGGCGGAGGGTGGCAAAACCTAAAACCGTGGTGAAGATGAGGGCGATGATAGCGATGGGAACGCCCAGATCGGCGACGCGGATAGAGAACATAACCAGACTGAGCTGCACGGCTACAGCCAGCAGCATGGCGCGGCGGGTGACCGAGCGGATGAAGAAATTGGTGGCGGCGACACCGCAAATGATTACCACTATGCTGAAGACGAAGCCGAGGGCGTAGTAAATGGGTTGTTCGACGCTGTTGGTACCGGTCAGTTGAAAAGCGCGCGAGAGGAAGAGGGCTGCCCCGGCCAAATAGATGAGGCCGATCACAACTGAGATGGTCATTAAGTTCAGCGCACGCCCGGCAGCGTTCTGCAAACCGACCATTGGGTTTTTAGGCTGATCGGGATTATTCGCTTGCGCAGTCATCATAAGAACTCTCCAAAATAACGGTCATTGGGCAGCATTCTATTGTTCATCGGAACGGAGCTGGACGACAACTTCTGAAACGCCCAGGCGGCGGCCCAGTTCAGCCGCCGTGGTACGCAGGATGCCGTCCACATCGGTGGAGGCGCGCACACGGTTGGAAATTTCGGATACGAGGCGTTCGCGGTCCACGCGGATTTGAACCGTCTCGACCAGGCGGGCGTTTTCTAGGGCCAGCGCCAAACGGTTGGAGGTGACTTCCAGCAGCTCCAATAATTCTTTAGAAACGGTTTCAGCCTGGACGCGGATATCGAGCACGCCGATGACTTCCTGGCGTAGTTTAATGGGTACAGCGATGACCGAGACTGGGTTTTGGTCGGGCTGTTCAGCAGGGATGGTTTTAACCACCAATTGATTCTGCCGGCGAGCCTCGTGAACTTCGGGAGTTTCCAGCACACCTGCTTCTAAGGCTTGCTGGTTGTAGCGGAAGGAATAGTGACGGCGAGAGGCGCGCACGTAAGACTGCCAGCCCTGACGGGTGGTTTGGCGGTAGCTTTTTTCCATTTCTTCGATGGATGCTTGCAGTTTTTGAACCAGGCGGGCCTTGTCAATGGCGATGGCTAACTGGTCTGCAATGGTTTGGAACATGCGGATATCATCGGTGGTGAAGGCGTTGGGTTGGGTGCTTTGAACGTCCAGCGCACCCATGATTTCGCTGCCCATGCGCATGGGAATGGCCATTTCCGCGCGGGTTTCGGGGAGGATGGGGTTCTTGAAGTGGAAGGAGTCTTGCAATACATCCATGGTGATGCGCGGCTCGCCGCGGCTGACCACGTAACCGACGATACCGACTTCACCCACTTTCAGGCGGTGGTTGCGGGCGAGCATGATGCGCCCAGCTTCACCGGTGGCGGAGCGCAGGACGGCGTATTCCTTTTTCTCATCGAGGAGGAAAATACCGGCGTGGTAGAAGCCGAAGGTGTCGCGGATCATATCCGCGGATTTATCCAGGAGATCGTCGAGGTTTTCTGATGTGGCGATTTCATGGGCGAGGCGGGAGGCTGCAAACAATTCAGCCTCGCGACGGCGTATTTGGTTGGTGCGTTCATCTACGCGTTGATCAAGGGTGTCGCGCTCCTCCGCCAGATCTTTAGCCAGGCGGGCTTGCTCTTTCATGGAGCGGTCGAGGTTGCCGAACAGCAGGTTTAGCCCGAAGATCATGAGCGCAGCGACCAACAGAAAGATCAATGAGGAGGTGTTCCAATCACTGATACGCGCGGCGTTGGCTTGAATTTGGATGGAGGGGGCGGGGATGTTGCCGTTCACCATGAGGACGCCGATGATGAAATGGCCTAGACTGGCGAGCAGGGTGGTGAGGATACCGCCGGTGATTCCCAGGGTAAGTGCGCCTAACACGGGGATGGGGAGGAGCAGAAGTCGGCCGATACCGCTCATGCCGAACTGTGTCAGGCTGGTGAAGGCCAACACGGACAGCACGACGAGGAATAAGACGGCACGCAGGTAATAATTCAGGCTGCGCCAAAAAGCCAGGGTGATCAGGGTGATGTAGCACAGTGTGTAAATGATGACCGCAGCCCAAATTTGGCGTTGGATGATAGCGGACATGGCACCGACATAAGCGACAGTACCAACAACGACCATCCCCAGCAAGATGCTCTGCAAGACGCGCTCACGGAAGACCATGAGGGTGTTTTGGGGGTCAACTCCGGCGGGTGTGTGGGCCGGATTGGTGTTTTGGAGGAAGCCCATGCTCATTGGTTGGCCTCCTGGTTATGGCCGTTATGCTTGGGTTGATTTTCTGAGGCGATCAAGTCCATGCCGCTGGGGGCGAGATACACCGAGGCTTCGGCCACTGTTGGCAGCTGGCCGATTTCTTGGACGGCGGTCTTTAGAATTTCTTCGATATTGAGCGCGCGGGTAAAGAGGGTTGTGAATTCGTTAATCTTTTCCTCCTGGGCGGCTTTGCGCTGGGTTTCTGCCAGAAGACGGGCGCTTTCGAGGGTGAGAGCGGTTTGAGCCAGGATGGTTTCGACCATCTCACGGTCTTCAGAAGAAAGGTTTTCCAGAGGTGTTTCCAGGATCAGCTCACCAATAGCCTGATCGCGGAGGAGGATGGGGAACTGGTGGGGGTGAACCTCACCGGAGCGCGCCGCCAGGCTGGGGTTTTCATAGCTGTACTGCAACTGGCCAGAGCTGACGAGCACCTCGGACCAGGCCTGTTCCAGATACTGGCGGTTGAGGGAGCGGATCTCTTCCAGGTCTAGCTGGCTTTGTTGGAAGAGGCGCGTATTTTCGATGGCGATGGCCAGAGAGTCAGCAATACCTTGCAGGATGACGATGTCGCCTTCGTCAAAGGCGTTCGATTCTTTGGATTGAATGGATAGTGCGCCCAGAGTCTTGTACCGGCCCAGGATGGGAATGGCGACTTCGGAGTGGGTTTCCGGCAGGTGAGGATTGTTGAAGCGGACGGCTTCCACACCCACGTCCAGGGCGATACGAGCCTGGCGGTTGGCTGTGGCCCACCCGATCATGGAGTTACCGCCGACGACCAGGCGGTGACCTTCGGCCACCATTCTTTGACCGGCTTCACCGCTGCCAGCGCGCAGAACTGCATATTGACCGGCTTCATCCACGATGAAGATACCCACATAGTAAAGGCCGGTGCGCTGCTGGATGATATCGGCCACTTGCTGGAAGAGGGATTGGCTGTCCAAAATCGAGCTGATAACGCGGGAAATTTCTGCGGCAGTGCGGATTTGAACCAGGCGGCGTTCCAATTCGGAGGTGCGTTCTTTGACACGCTGCTCCAGGCCGGCACGTTCCATTTCCACCTGTTCAGCCATTTTAATACGTAAGTCCATCGCCCGCTGCATGCTGCCTAGAAGCATACCCAGTGAAATGACAATCATCACCGACATGACGGTAAAGAACGCACCGATGGACAGCCAATCGGCGGTGGCTTTGGAGTCGTAATAGCGTGTGGCGATTTGCAGCAGGTCGCTGGATCCCGTATGTGAAGAGGCTGCCAAATACACCGTGAACAGGGAGATCACAAAGAAGGCTAAGCCGGTTCTTGGCCCGGCTAATACAGCCGATAGTGAGATGAGGGCAAGCAGGACGAGGAGACCGATGCCGGAAAGACCGTTGGCCATCAGACTGTAGAGCCCCAGGGCATAGATCAGAACCATAAACAAGCCGGAGCGCAGAATGTAGGACTGGCGGCGGGTGAGGACGAGGATGATCGAGCTGACCTGGTAGATCACCGAGAATATGAACAGCCCAGAATTGGCCACATTGACGCCGGACAGCAGCACTGTGGAGGTGGTGATGGTGGATACCCCCAGACCGCCCAGCAGAATGGTCTGGAAGATGCGCTCGCGGATAATCCAACTTTCGGACTTACCTCGCAGCGGCAGTGGAACGCGGTTGGGGAAGAAAGGTCGGAAGAAGCTCATGACTGTGCCTCCTTGCCGTTTTTCTTACCGTTGGGCGGTGTAGGCTCGGCGGGGGATTCAGTGAGGGTTCCGGCGGTGATGGCAATTTGCGAGCGGCGCGCGCCCAGGGCACGGGCCACTTCAGTGGCAGTGGTTTCCAGAATATTTTGGATATCCACCGCACGGCGGATGCGGGTGGTGGTTTCGTAAATGACACGCTGACGCTCGACCTGCTGGCGAATTTCTTCGATCAAGTGCGAGTTGTAGAGAATGGTACCGAGGTTAGTTCCCAGCGTGTTGAAAATTTCTTGATCTGTCTCGTCATAGGCGGCGATTTGGGGATTTTCGATGTTAAGTACCCCCATAAGGTTGCCGCGGTAGATGATGGGAACGGCCAGTTCAGAACGCGTGGTTTCGTCAATCACCAGATAGTTGTCTTCAGAGCGTACATCGTGAAGAAGACGCGGGGTGCGGGTTTCGCCCACTCGGCCGATAACACCTTCTCCCATACGAATACTGGGCGGGAGCGGCGCAGCCTCTTTGTACCCGGCTGTGGCGCGCAGCTCCAGGATGGAGCGGTTTTCGTTGTAGAGGTAAATGGCGATGCGGTCGTCGGGATTATTGGTCTGAAGGCTGCGGGCGGTGGCCACCAGGGCTTCCTGCACGGAGGTGGTGGTGGCAGATTCAGCAGTGATTTTGTGCAGCAGGCGGTGGCGGGCCAGAGTATCTTGCGCCTGGTCGTAGAGCTGGGCGTTGATCACCGCGATGGCGAGCTGGTCGGCCATGATCTCAAGAATGCTGATGTCTTCGGGCAAGAAGGCGTCTACCTGGGTGGACTGTACATCAATGGCGCCGATAACCCGCCCGGCAGATTTGAGGGGGATGACCAGTTCGGCGCTGGTTTCGGGGAGGAGCGGGTTGGGGAAGTAGTTAGGATCCACATGCACATTATTGATCACCATCGGTTCGCCGGCCTGGGTAGCCTGACCTACGATGGAGCGCGAACCAACCGCCAGGCGGTGTTTGGCCTCTTTCAGGCGCTCGCCCGCCAAACCCGTGGATTCCTGCAAAACGGCATATTCACCCAGGGGATCCAAGAGGAAAATGGAGGCGTGGTAGAAACCGAAACGGTCGCGGATGAGGTTGACCGATTTCTGCATGAGGTCGCGCGTGGAGAGGGTGCTGGAGGTGTCGCGGGCAACTTCGGCAGCAATGCGCAGCTGGCGGGCGTTCTTTTGGGCCAGCTCCTGAGCCTGCTTCAAGTCGGTGATGTCGTGGGTGATGCCCAGCAGCCCGGTGGCGTCGCCGCTTTCGGTGAGCATGGGAATGCGGTTGACCATGCGCCAGCGAGGACTCTTGCCAAAACTGATTTCCTGCTCCACTTTGCCTAACTGAGGCTCGTTGAGGCGGATGATTTCCATTTCTTCCTGGAAAATCTTGGAACCGATATCCTGACCGAGGAGATCGAAATCGGTCATACCGACCAAAGATTCAGGCTTGTCGTAACCGAAGCGTTTGGCAAAGGAATCGCTGACACGGATGAATTGCCCCGCGGCATCTTTGAAGTAGATGAGATCCGGCAGGTTTTTGAGCAGGGTGTTGAGCAGGAAGCGTTCCTGATCATAGTCGTGCAGGGCTTTGCTCATCTGGTCGAGCAGGTCAGCGTTGCGCATGGCGGTGGCCATTTGGGGGGCCAGGGTGTTGAAGAGGCGCAGATGGTCTTCGGTGAAGCGCTCTTCGGTCTGCATATCCTGAACCACCAGAGCGCCGACCGCCTGGTTGGCAACGATGAGGGGGATACCCAGCCAGGATTTGGGGGTTTTGCCGACGAGTTTTGCGCCCAGGGCCTGGGCCTGTCGTTCGGTGTCGCGGTTGAGAAGCAAGGGCTGCAAACTCTTGATGACCACTGAGGTGATGCCTTCACCCAGGGGGAAGGGGGGGATGCTGCTGACCTCGGTGTTGTCATACAGGTATGGGATCTCGATGGTCTGCTGTTCGGCGTTGTAGGTGGCAACGTAGAAACTGACATCACCGCCGACAATTTCTCGAACCGCTGCGTGCATCTGCTCGAAGAGGCGGGAACGGTCAATTTCATTGGACAGGCCGCGGGAGGCTTCTGAAAGGATTTGCAGCTCGTTGACCTTGGTTTCGAGGCTGCTGAGGATGCCAAAGCGGCCCAGGGTGGTGGAGGTGACTTCGATGAGGTTGGCGAAGGGCTGCAAGGCGGTTTCAGAAATTTGGCGCGCCTCGCGCGTACTGAGCACGATGACTTTAGAGAGGACGCCGTTGACATGGATGGGGAAGATGGCGGCGGCCACGCAGCCGCGGCGGGCGAAGAACGAAATCAGGCTTTGCAGCTCGGTGCGCTGGCTGAGATCGTCCAAAAGCACCATGGATCGGTTGGTAAGTTGAGAGGCGAGGTGTTGAAGCGGAAGGGTGATGCCCTGGGCGGTGGAGCGCGCCATGCGGTCTTTAGGATCGTGGATGTGAATGATGCGCAGGTGGTCTTCTTCTACCGAATAGACGCCGGAGACGTAGGGGATTTCCTGCAAAATGGAAATCAGCAGTTCTGTGGCCTCTTCGGGACCCTGAGCCTGGGTGATCTGACGGCTGGTGCGGTAGAGGAGGGAGGTCTCTTGCAGGTTAATCTGGGTGGATTCGAGCAGGCGGATGTTCTGGAGACCAGAGGCGATCTGGTTGGCAAGGGTTTGCAGGACGGGAACGACATCCGGGTCGAAGGCTTCGGGTTGGTCGGACTGCACTTCGAGCACGCCCAACACCTGATTGCCGATGCTGATGGGCAGGGCGGCTTCGGAACGAGCTAATTCCTGCAGAACCTGTTGGGGATAGCTATCGTTGGACACGTCCTGGATCACGCGCGCCTGATTGTTGGCAGCCACCCAGCCCACCAGAGAGTCGGAACCGAGGCGCAGGCGCAGGCCAGTGTATTTGTTGTAAGGATCGACGCGGCAGTCTTCCGCTTCCATTGAAGCCACCGTACCGGTATCGTCAATCAGGAAAATGGAAGCGTAGAGATAATCAAAGCGTTCAATGACCAGATTCACCGTGCGGGCCACGATTTCATCGCGAACAAAGGAAGAGGTGGCCATTTGGGCCACTTCGGAAGCCATACGCACCTGTTGGGTGCGCTGCTCCACTTTTTGTTCCAGCGAGCGGTAAAGATCACTGAGCTGCTCAACCATGCCGTTGAAGGAGTGAGCCAAAAGGCCGATTTCGTCGCGGCGGGTGACGCGCGCGCGTTGATCCCAGTTGCCTGCTGAGAAACTGCGGGCGCGGCTCACCAGGTCGAGGATGGGGCGGACGATTTGCGCAGAAACGATGGAAGCGATAACGCCAGCGACCAGCAAGGTCAGCCCAAAGAGGATGATGTTGGTGGGGGTGAGCAGGTTGGTTTGAGCGTAAACGACGCGCTCAGGGACTTCGAGAGTGAGGGCGAGCTGAAGCTCTGGGATCCACTTTGTGTAGGCAAAAACAGGGATGCCGCCGAGGGAAACATAGCTGCCCAGGCGGCCGTCGCGGTTTTGCCCCAGAAGATTATTAACTTCCTGTTCGTAGGCGGGTGAAATTTGCAGCTGGATGAGTTCTTCACCGGTGGGGTTGATGCCCAGCATGGAGCGGTTTTCGGTGATCATGTAGGCATTGGCGGAGGGGAAGAAGGAGCCAGCAGAGATGAGCACGCCTTTGGGCTGGTTGGAGAGCGAGGAGCAAACGACAGTGGCCAGGGGGTTTTTCTGATCGTCGAAAACGGTGAGGGTGCTGAAGATGACCAGGCGGTTAAAATAGAGCGGGGCGGGGTTGTAGAGGGCGAGGGTGTCGTTCCGACCCACCAGGCGCATCAAATCGGCGGCGGTGGCGACGTTCAGGTTTTTCCAGGCGTCGTTGGTGGAGGCGACAAGAGAGCCGTCGGGGAGCAGGACAAAAAGGTGATCCACGTTGGCATAGGTATCGCCGATGGTGGAGTTTTGGTAACGCAGGAGTTGGAAAAGGACGGGGAACTGTTTGGATTCGCTGGTGGGATCTTCGGCCAGTTCGCGCAGATTGGCGATAAAAGATTCGCGCGTGCCCAGCTCAGCGATCACGTTGGTGCTGGTGGCGGCCACTTGAGCCAACTGCGTGGCTTGATTTTTGACGATGGATTCGAGCTGGGTGCTGGTTTGATTACGAACCAGTTCGCGCGAGCGCAGCACGGTGGCTGTACCGGTGATAAGCAGCGGGATGATGGACAGGAGAACGAGCAGGAAAATTACATTGCGGGCGAGACTGCCCCGAAATTGCTTGTCCGTGGTGGATGGAGCGGGTTTAGGTTTTTTTTCCAGCAGTCTCTGCAAAAAGGCCATACCAAGCTCTCCTTAGCCCATTTCCCAAACGGGTTCGCCAGACAAAATGCGTTTAATCTGATCCGGAAAACGATCCGGATCAAGGGGTTTACCGATGAAGCCGTCAAACCCGGCTTTGCGGGCTTTATTAATCTGTTCAATACTGGCTTCGGCGGTGACGGCAATGACAGGGACATCTTTGAAGCGGCCGGATTGGCGAATTTTCGCGTGTGCGCCGTAGCCGTCTTCGTAGGGTAGGCGGATGTCCATGAGGATGAGATCCACGCGGGGGAGGGTGTCGGCATACTCCACGACTTCGTAGCCCGAAGTCTTCCATTCGCAGTGGATGCCGAGGAAGCCTAAGAGGCGCGCAATCAGGACAAAGTTGGATACATTGTCCTCAACGACGAGAACCGTGATCTCTTTGAGATTGATGGGTTTTCGATTTTGCCGCAGAGCGTCGGAAGGGGTTTCGTTTTCAGACATTGGTTGTTTGTACCCTTATCTCGGTTCCAGCCTACTTAACACCGTGCAAGAATCGTTCTACCTGTTCGGTGAACTTATCCACATTAATGGGTTTTTCGATATAGCCGTCGCAGCCCGCCTGCATGGTTTTTTCGCGATCGCCGCGCATGACGTTGGCGGTGATGGCAATAATGGGCACGGCGGCCAGCTTGGGAATTTCCTTGAGCTGGGCGGTCAACGTGTAGCCGTCAATATCTGGCATGTTCATATCCATGAGGATTAAATCCGGCTCGATGGAAGGGATGATTGCCAGGGCTTTGTGAGCGTTCTCTGCTTCGACAATCTCGTACCCTTCAACCGTCAGCAGCCGCCGCACCAACATGCGGTTTTCAAAATTATCTTCAACATAGAGAATGGTGATAGGTTTGGGCATGAGTATAATCCTTCTAATTTGCATTTTAACATAATCGCCCCATAATCATTCCGAATATGGGCTAAAATAACAAATCTGTAAAGCGCAAATTAAAAAAACAGACTGCCACCTTCCGATGGAAAGGGCAATCCGTTCTGGGGGAGATGTTTGAGCGGGTGATGGGATTCGAACCCACGATATCTTGCTTGGGAAGCAAGCGTTCTACCACTGAACTACACCCGCATGAACAAAGGTATTATACCAGATTGTGCGCACAAGCGAAAAGGGCAAGGGGAACAGTTTGGTGAAAAATTTAAGGTTCTTTGACGGACGGGCTGGGTTTTTTCCGCGCTCAGAAATGCCTTGGGGGATGTGTTAGAATTTAAGCTCTGAACTGGTGAATTCAAGAAGGATGCCATGTTTGTTTTTCTTTCGAAATTTTTACCGCCTTTTGTATACCCGCTGGGGCTGGTGGTTTTGTTGGTGGCGGCGGCTTTGCTCCTGCGAAAACACCCTGGCTGGCAGCGAGCTGTGCTGATTGGTGCGCTGGCGGTGCTGTTCTTGGGCGGCAACCGCTGGGTGTCTTACAGTCTGACAAAAAACCTGGAGTGGAAACATTTACCGCCTGCGGAAATGCCAAACGCCGAGGTGATTGTGCTGTTGGGTGGGGGCACCGAACCGCCGGAACCGCCCAGGCCGATGGTGGAGCTGAACGGGGCGGGGGATCGGATTGTTTACGCGGCGTATCTGTACCAGCAGGGCAAGGCGGAACGGATCCTCATCAGCGGGGGAACCACCTGGATGACAGGCCAGACCAGTAATCCGGCGGCGGATATGGGCGCGCTGTTGGACCTTTTGGGTGTGCCGGAGGAGCGGCTTTTGCTGCAAGGACGCTCGCAAAATACCTACGAAGACGCGCTGTATTCCTGCGAAATGCTGAAAGAGATGGGCGTGCAGCGTATTCTTTTGGTGACCTCGGCGTCGCACATGCCGCGGGCGCTGGCGCTGTTTGAAAAGCAGGGTATGCAGGTGACCCCGGCGCCGGTGGATTTTAAGGTGACCCAGAAAGGGTGGGACGACCTGCATAACGGCTCGATTGCGAACCGTTTGATTTACCTCATGCCCAATGCGAGCGATCTGGGATTAACGACGAACTCGCTGAAGGAATATATCGGTATGTGGGTTTACCGGCTAAGAGGATGGTTGTAACCGGCTGCGCGGTGCGCGGCGAAATGGAGGCTGAGGATGGAATTAATGGATCGAGAGGCAGCATCGGTGGACGTGGGAATGCAGCTGCGCAGGCTGCGGGAAGAGCGCAAGATCTCCATGCGCGAGCTGGCTCGTTTGAGCGGACTTTCAGCCAACGCGTTGAGCATGATTGAACGGGGCCTGACTTCTCCTTCGGTGAGCACGCTGAACAAGCTGGCAGGGGCGTTGGAAGTGCCCATCACCGCCTTCTTCCGCATCGAATCACAACGTCAGCCGGTGGTGTACTGCAGGGCCTCGCAGCGTTCGCGGCTGCCGTTCCTGCGGGGTTTGTGGGAAGGGCTGGGCAGCGAAAACTTTGCGGGCCGCATGGAGGCTTTTGCATTGACGCTGGAGACGGGCGGCAGCAGCGGATCATTTGGAATTGTGCACGGGGGGCACGAATTTGTGTTTTGCTTGCGGGGCACGGTGGAATACGAGGTGGGGCAGGATGTGTACACGCTTTCGGCTGGCGATACCTTGATCTTTGCCGCGCAGATGACCCACCGCTGGCGAAATAATGGGCCGAATGTGGCTACACTGATCATTGTGATCAGCGGCTACGATGAGACGGAGCGGCCAGTTGAATTTCACACGGTGACCCTGCAAGGCAAACCTGGTGAAGAAGACGCTGAATAGACCTGCTAGAAACGCGAAAAGGCTGTCCGGGTGGTTTCGGACAGCCTTTTTTTGACGGCTGGGTTTAAGGGTTAGAACAAGCGCTTGAGCAGCCGCTCGCCTTCGAGCAGGTACATTAAGGGGGGAACTTCCATCATCGTGTAGGCGCCGGGCTGCAGGCGGGTGACGGCGCGGGCGGCCGAAACCATGACCTGGGCGGTGGAGGCGGGGTTGTGGAAGGTGGTTTCAAAGCTGAGGAGCTGGTTGTCAATGCCAGAGGCGCCGCCTTTGCGGTGAATCTGGATGGCGTGGCCCATATCAATCAGCGGATTGACATCTTCCACCTGGAAGACGCGCACATCATCATGGTTGAAATAAGGGTCGGCTAACACGCGGCCTTTGACTTCTTCAAACTCAAAGCCGGGGGCAATTTCTAGATAGAGGTCGCGCTTATGGCAGCCAGGGTCGCCGGGGCGGGTGATGGAGAGGGCGTTGCGCACGCCCGCATAGGATTTGGCGGCGACGGTGTGGCCCATACTCATGCCAGGGCCGTAGGTGACATACGTCAGACCGGTGGGAGCCCACATCTCGAAGATGGAGCGGATGATGGTGCTGACACCGGGGTCTACGCCCGCGCCCATGATGGCGGCGGAGCCGTTTTCACGGGCGATGGGGCCGAGGGTCTCGCGCAGATTCAGGAAGGGATCGCCGTGCATGTCGAAAGCGTCCACGGTGCGGATTCCGGCTGCCAGCAGTTTGGGGGCAGTTTCGATGACAGTGCGGGAGGGAACGCCAAGGATGACGACATCCGGTTTTTCGGGGAGTTCTTCAACGGATTCCACCACAGGGATACCGCTGAACATGCAGCGGATCTCATCCAGCCGGCAGCCCATTTCGATGATGCCGGTCAGCTCCATATCGGGGGCAAGCTGGGTTGCGCGGGCGGAATACTGCCCCACATGGCCGCAGCCCATTACGGTAACTTTGATTTTTGATTCCACGGTAGTGGCTCCTCAGGATTGGGATTCGGGTTTCTCAAATATGAAAGCCACGGTATCGCCGGGGTGAACGCCGGATTCGAGACCCGTTTTCAGCGGGGCCGGGGCTTTGATGACGATATTGAAATGGTTGGGGAAGTGGGTGAGATCGTAACCCGCGAGCACGCCGATGGTTTCACCGTTGAGGGTTACGCGGTCGCCGACCCACAGGATGCCGCCTTGCTGGATTTCAAAAAATCCCAGGTAGGCAATTTGATTGACGGTTTTGCCGGGGCCACACTCTTCGGCGGTGAGGATCAGCTCGTGGATTTCATTTTTCAGCAGGGCGCGCGAAGGAAAAGCGGCCAATTCCAAACCGCGGCGTTCGGAACGGGCGTGGAGGGTGCAGTTGATCACACCGGTGACGGGGGTTTTTTCGACACAGGGTGTGCCGGAGGTGCTGAATAACTGATTGGCATAGGGATCGGGCATGGGAACTCCTTAGGAGGGGGTGCACGAGGGGGTCAGCAGGTCGAGTAGGTCGGGGATGGGCGGCTGGCGCAGGTTAAGCACGGGGACGGCCGTCACCTGGGCGCGGACCGCAGTTAGCAAGGCGTTAGCATCCAGGAATTTCTCGCTGTAGCTCCATGTGGCAGCGTGGTACGAGGGGTAAAAGGGGTTGAGGGTGAGGCAGCGCAGGGGCAGAGTTTCGAAATACTGCGGGGGATGCTGGAGGCGCGCCCAAACTGCTTCCCAAAGGCGCGGGTCGCCGGAGGCAAGCAGCTTGAGGGGGCTGCCAAACACCCATTGCGCCTGGCATAAGGCGGGCTTGCGGGTGAGAAGGTCCAGCAAGCAGGCTGGATGGCAGGCGTCGGGGATGCGTACGTGCTGGGGTGGGGCGGCTTCTGCGGCGGCCTCCAGCGCTTGAAAGGCGGCTTGGCTCAGCAAAGAGCCGCTGTCCAGCTTTATTTCCTGGTCGCTGTTGGGGAGGGATAGGGTAACGGCCGCTGTGGGCGGCAGGGACGAGAGGGGAAATTGGAACATGGCGCACAGGGCGCGGGCATGTTCGGCCAGGGTGGGGATATCTTCGGTGAAGGCTGCGCCGGTGGAGAGCACCAGCCCGCCGGTGCAGATCATGGGGGCCAGGCGGTTGAGGGCGCCGTCCACCAGCACCCAGTCCACCCCGATGCGGCGAAAATCTGCTAAGACCTGTTCCAAATCTGTGCGGCGGTTGGGGCCCGCCAAAACCACCAGACCCGGGGAGGTGATTTCCACGAAAACGATGCGGCCCAGGACGGTGTAAATGGAGGATGTGTGATGGATGTGGTAGCCGGCTGTACCAGTTTTGAGGCATTTTTCGGCAGTGGCTACCCAATCGCCGGGCTGAAGCACGTAACGCGGTTTGGGCAGGCCGGTGACGTTGTCTTTGATTTCACCGTCATAGCCGATGCTGGTAAGGGCCAGCCGCAGACCGCGCGCGTGGCAGCGCTCCACCATGTGAAGGGCGGTGGTGGTTTTGCCGGTGTTTTTTGCGGTGCCTGCAAAACTGATGGTCTGCACGGCTGGCCTTTCGAGCGTACGGGTTATTCGGCGCGGACGGTTCCGCGGCCTGTGCGGCCGGGGTAGAGGCCGTCTTCCTGGTCGCCGAGCAGTCCTTCGTAGATGGATGCGACGAAATCTCCGCGCTGGGCGATTTTTTCCAAGACGGCGGTGATGCCCAGGTGGAGCTGGGCCTGCATGCGCTGGGCGGCGGGGGTGGGCTGGAAGTGGGCACTGCCGAGGAAGCGCAGACTCTCGCGCACAGCCCGCAGGGTGTCTACGCGGGCGGGAACGGAGATGGGGCCTTTGGAATAGGCCTCATCGGAGGAGGCGAAGGTCATGGCCGACACGCCCATGCTGGCAGCCAGAGCAGCGTGGTTGGCGGTGGTGACGGCGGACTGTACACGGTCGGGGGTGTGGGTCATGAAGCCGACGGGCTCTCCCGGCCAGACAGGGGTATCCACGATCTCCTGCCAGACGGCCAGCTTGGCCACGTTCATATCCACCATGTTGTCATCCATGTGGCCGTAGATGGTCATGTGGGGCGAGTAGCACAGCAGGGGCTTGGGAATGGGGCGCGCGCCCAGCTTGAGGCCGAGCATCATCATGATGAGCAGGCCGGCGAAGGTCTTGTGGGGCGGAACGCCGCTGAGTTCGTCGTTGCCGGGGATGTCAAAGGGCAGGCCGTATTGGGCGGCCAGCCGCAGGGCGAAAACACCATCCACGGTGAGGCGTTCGGGGTCTGTGCCGCCGGCGGTGCCGCCGTAAGGGATGTTGATTTTCAGCAGGTCAGCACCCGCGGCATGGGCCAGCACCTGGGTTTCGGGGGTGTTGAGACCGCGGTGGCCGCGCACGTTCCACAGGGTGGGGGCTTCCATGTGCTGACGGATGAAGCTCAAGTTTTCCAGGGTCAGGATGGTGCCGTCGTGTTCATGGGTGAGATGACCTTGCAGCAGGCCTTCGCGCTGGGCGCCCCAGGAGGGGTCGAAATGCAGCACGCCGTCTGCGCCCCAGGCTTCGGTGGTTTTGATGTGGACCACGTCCATCACCGGGCAGCCGGTTCCGTATTGGGCGAAGAAGAGGGGCTTGTCGCCCACATGGCGGAGGGGCTGGAATTCAAAATGTCCTCCAGCCAGGCGTTCAGGCAGACGGTCAATTTCGGCTTGATCCAAAGGCCGGACGCCTGAGGGAAGTTTACCCTCCTGATAGGCGGCCTGGATTTCTGCATCGCAGAAGGAGAGGTATTTTTCTAAGAGGCGCTGGCGGACTGGAGATTGGGGGGATGCGCGGTGGGCCACCCCGGCCTCCAGCATTTCGGTGCGGATGAGGGCGCGCTGGATGCCGTCGCTGGTTTTGCCTTTCGTCCAGTCCAAAATCTGGTCGGTGATGGTATCCAGCAGGGCTTCGATTTTGCGGTCTTTCCAGGCGTAGGTATGCCCGGCAACGACATCGGGTTTGGGACGCTGCACCTGGGCGCTGTGATCTTCTTCCAGCACACCCTGGCGGCCTTCGATGAAGGCAATCACTTCTTTAATATTCAAAGCGCCGACAAAAGTGCCGTCAAAGCCCAGCTCGGCGCCGGTTTCTTTGGTGATGGCCATGCCGCCCACGCCCAGGCGGGTGGTTTCACGCAGGCCGGAGGCTTCGGCCAGGTCCACCAATTGGCCGAGCGTTTCGGCGACCTTATAGCCGAGGGTGCGGCTGACCAGAATGGCGGCGGGATGAACGGCGAGAGCCTTTTCCACCACTTCTTCCACGGTGGTGCCGGGGGGCATGGTGAGGGCCTGATAGCCGGCTTCGTCCAGCCTGCGTTTGAGCAGCTTGACAGCGTTGTCGTGCACGGGGTCGAGTGGGGCGAGGAGTACGGTTTTCATGCCTGGCCTCCCGCTTCTTCCAGCCAGCGGTAATGGTCGCCGGGGCGGTGCACATAGGTACGGATGCGCACACGCGCGCCCCAGCCGCGGTGCTCTAAAAACACGATATCGGGATGCGGCAGATTCATTTCTGCGGCGAGCGCTTCGGCCAATTCCTTGGCTTCTTCTTCACTTTTGCAATACAGATAAGTCTCAATATCCAAGGCGTCCACAACCTGATCCAGGGCTTTGGGCATGAGGCGCTCCTTTCTTGGGGTGGGTGTGCGCGAGGTGTGCGGCGGGTGAGTGGGTAGTGTGAGAGACGCCCCCGGAGGGGCGTCTCTGTAGACAGGGGGACCGAACCAGAAATTAGTCGAGGAGACCCGCGTAGCGGCTGATGATCTCGATGGCTTTGAACATGGCGCGGATGGACATGCGGGTGGGTTTTTCCATCAGGCGGCCTTCTTCGTCCAGGTTGCCGATGCCGTTGGACACAAAGATATTCGCGTCGTAGGCGATGGTGGGGACCATGCCCATCTGGGACATGGCGTTCTGAAGGACGTGAGAACCGGCGTACATATCTTCGATGGAGAAGACGGGGATACCGGCTTCGTTGTGTTTCCAGGTGTCGAAGTAATTTAATTCGACCGCCAGGGAGTTCTTGGACATGCAGATATTCCAACCGGGTTTGAGGGAGGCGGGCAGGAGTTCGAACTCTTCCAGGCAGATGCGGTAGAGGTCCTGAGTGGCCTGCAGGGCGATTTCGGGGGTTTCCTTGAGGATCTGCATGGCGGCGATGGCTCCCGCGAGGGCTTCTTTGCCGGGGTCAAAACCGACGTAAGCGGCTTTGCCGTGTGAAGAGAGCGTGCCGTAACGAGCGCCGTGGACTCCCAGGGCGCGGCGCATGAGCACCATGGGTTCTTCTTTACCGATGATCAGACCGCAGGTGGGCGCGCCGGAGGCCTTGTCCATCGAGTAGATGATGACGTCGCAGCCGATCTTGCGGATGTCGGTGCCGATGAATGGAACGCCCCAGGCATTGTCCACAATGAAGGGGATGTCATACTTGAGGGCCAGGTCGCCGAGGCCCTTCTGCAGGACGGGGGTGCCTTCAGCATCCTGGTCGCCGTAGCCGTAGCCGGGGGTGTCATAACCGACGCACACCAAACCGGCGAGGGTATCGATGTGGCGCATGGCGATGGTGTCGAAGAGATCAACCGTCTTGCCGCCGTCCACATTGCTGAGGTGGATGATGGGGTTGTTCTTGATACCGTGGCAGGGATATTCCGCGCCGACGGGGCGAACATAGACGGTATCCAGATTGAAGGCGCGTTTGCCCTGCACACCGTACTCGCCCGCAGCTTCACCGCGCTCGGCGTTGACCTCTTTGTACTTGGGCGGGAAGGGGCGGCCGTAGGCAGCCTGATGGTGGGTGTGGCGTTCGTAGGGGGCCAGGTAGCGGGCGCGGTAGGGCTCACCACGGCCCAGGGTGGGGGGCATGCACAGAACGTCGAAAGCGGTGTTGAGGCCGGCTTCGCAGGTGTTAACCAGAACGGCGTCGTATTCGTCACCGTAATAGGCTTTAACCACGTCGCGCAGACGCTCATCCAGCACGGCGCTGGGAAGCACCTTGCGGGCGACGTCGTTCATGGCGTCTTCCACTTTGCGGCCGAGCAGACCGTGGCAGCCCGAAACCGCGCCGGTGAGACCTACATTGCCCTTCCATTCGCCGGTGATGCCGACTTCCTCGGCGGCCTGGCGGCATTCAGCATAGATACCGGCCTGGTTGGCCTGCAGATGCTTGTACATTTGATAGCGGAATTGAAATTTCTTAGCCATATGATACCTTTCTCCTTGGGTGTCCGTGGGTTTACGGTTCTTGCTGAAGTTTGATGCGTTCGACCAACTCTTGGAAATCCTGGGGGGCGAGATCGGCGGAAACGCTGAGGATATGCTCACGGGCGGCGCTTTCGGCGGCGTCCAAATCGTGCGTGACGATGGCGTGCAGGATCTCATTATGTTCGCTGACCGATTTCTCCAGGCGGCCGCTTTGAAAATTGGAGAGGGTGCGGTAGCGGACGAGATGATCCTCTAAATTGCCCAAAATCTGCATTAGGCGTTCGTTGCCAGAGCGGTCAATGAGCAGGTCGTGGAACTGGCGGTTAAGGCGCGAGGCTTCGACGATGTTGCCGGCCCGGGCGGCCTGGGCATGCTTCTCGATCAGTTCGCTGGCAGTTTGAACGTCCTGGTCGGTGCAGTTTTTGGCGGCCAGGCGGATGGCAAGGCCTTCGAGGACGGCGCGGATTTCAAAGATTTCGATCACGGATTGGTGGGAAATTTCCGCGATGTAATAGCCTTTGTAGGGGATTTTGACGATGAAGCCTTCTTTTTCCAGGCGCGAAAGGGCGTCTCGAACCGGGGTTTTGCTGATATTGAGCTGCCGGGCGAGGTCATTTTCCACCAGGCTTTCACCCGGTTTAAATTGAAAGGAAAGGATGGCTTGTTTAATCGCTTCATAGGCCATCTTTTCCAGAGAGGTGGGTGATGCAACGGGGGAAAGTGGGTTATTGTTCATGTCATCCTTCCGTTATATCATATATCGTATATGATATGCACCTATTGTAAGACCGGTTCAAAGGTTTGTCAAGCCACTTTGCAGAAAGTACCTCAAAAAATACCAAAATTAGGCAAATTTGCTGGCGGGGCTGCGATACCCCGCCAGCTTTCCAACACTACGCCGCCGGAGGAGCAGACGCGTTTTGCAGCACTTCTTCTTTATTCTGGCGGACGCCCAAATAGGCGGCCTGGACGGATGGATCGCGCAGCAGCTCTTGCCCCGTACCTTCGCGGACGATGTGGCCAACTTCCAGCACATAAGCGCGGTTGGCGATCTTGAGCGATTGCAGGGCGTTTTGTTCCACCAGCAGGATGGTGGTTCCCTGGCGGGCGATTTGCTGGATGGAGTCAAACATCTGGTTGACCAGCACGGGAGCCAGGCCCAGAGAGGGTTCATCCAGGAGCAGCAGTTTGGGGCGCGACATCAGCCCGCGGGCGATGGCCACCATCTGCTGCTGGCCGCCGGAGAGGGTTCCGGCGTATTGGCCGAGGCGCTCTTTGAGGATGGGGAAGAGGGAGAACACGTAGGCCTCATCCTCGGCGATTTTGGCCCGGTCGTGGCGCAGGTAGGCGCCCAGGCTCAAATTCTCGCGCACGGTGAGGTTGGGAAAGAGGCGGCGGCGCTCTGGCACCAGGGCCATGCCGCCTTGAACCGCCTGGTGGGGCACGGCGTTCATGGTCTTCCCGCCAAAGGTGATCTTACCCGATTTGGGGCGCAGCAGGCCGATGAGGGTCCACATGAGGGTGCTTTTTCCGGCGCCGTTAGCCCCGATGACGGAGACGATTTCGCCTTGATCCACCTGGAAGGAGACATCCCGCAGGGCGTGGACAGCCTCACCGTAAAAGACGTTCAGGTTCTCAACAGAGAGGAGCATATTCTTCCACCTCCACCTTGTCGCCCAAATACGCTTCGAGGACGGCAGGGTTGCATTGAATTTCTTGCGGGGTGCCTTCTGCGATCTTGCTGCCGAAGTTGATGACCACGATACGTTCGCAAATGTTCATGACCACATCCATGTGGTGCTCGATGAGGATGATGGTGAGGTTGCGCAGCTTGTGGATGCGGGCGATGAGGTCCACAAGCTCCAGCGATTCTTTGGGGTTCATGCCCGCGGCGGGTTCATCCAGCAGCAGGAGGCGCGGGTTGAGGGCCAGGGCGCGGGCGATTTCCAGTTTTCGCTGCAGGCCGTAGGGCAGGGTTTTGGCCACGCGGTCGGCGTACTCTTCCAGATCTACTAATTTTAGCAGCTCCAGTGCCTGTTCACGCTGGCGCTGTTCCATTGGGTTGACCGACCAGGGCCATTGGATGAAGGCTTCCAGCAGGGAGTAGTTGCTGGCGGTGTGCAGGGCGGTCTGGACGTTTTCCAGAACGGTCATGGAGCCGAACAGGCGGATGTTCTGGAAGGTGCGCGAGATGCCCGAGAGGACGATGGCGGTGGGGGGCTGACCGACCAGGTTCTTCTTTTCGAAGAGAATATCGCCGCTGTCGATGGGGTAGACGCCGGAGATGAGGTTGAAGACGGTGGTTTTTCCGGAGCCGTTGGGGCCGATGAGGCCGAGGATTTCACCCGGGCGCACTTCAAAACTGAGATCGTTGACAGCGACCACGCCGCCAAATTTTTTCGAGAGGTGCTCAATTTTTAGTACCGGCTGGGAGTGATCCAAGCGAACGACGGCCAGACGTTCTTTGAGAGCGTTGAGCTGAACCTCGAGGCGGCGGGTGGGGGTGAAGGCTTTTTGGAAGGCAGCCACGTAGCGAGCGTAGAACGCACTCATTGACTTGCTGAATTTGGCTGAGAACGGTTTGAGCGCCGAGGAAAGCCAGCGGCCTGCGTAGGACACGATGAAAGAGATGGCCACGGCAGCAGCCAGTGCCGCCAGGACAGACGGGAAGCGCCCCCAGTAGCTGGCATATTCGTTGTAGATGCTGGCGGCCACGGTGAGGCCGACGGTGATACCGATGATGGTGAAGAGCTTAGGAGCGTTGTTGAGGTTGATTTCTTCGTAACCAAAGAGGCCTTTGGGGCGGAAGTTGATGATGACCACCAGCAGCGCGCCGTACATCACCAGACGCCAGAGGGCCAGCCCGCGGAACAGCTCAGGGATGACGATGAAGAGGGCCACCGCCACGAAGGGACCGGTGAGGCTGCCCATGCCGCCGCAGACCACGCCCGCCGTGATGAGGCTGGAAAGATCCATGTTGAAGATGGCGGGCTGGATGAAGGTGATGTAATGGGCGAGGAGGCCGCCGGAGAGGCCCGCGAAACCGGCGCTGATGGCCAGGGAGAGCATCTGGTTGGGCAGCAGGCGGATGCCGATCATTTCGGCGGCGACGGGATCCTGACCGATGGCGATGATCTTACGGCCGTAATTGCTGTGGAGAAAGTTGCGGCACAGCCAGATGGTTAGGATCATGAACAGGAAGGTGTTGAAGGGATCAGCCAGTTTGGTGATGCCGGGGAGACCGCGCGCGCCCTGGGTGATTTCCAGGTTCTCCAGAAGGACTTTGACGGCCTCGCCGAAGCCGAGGGTGGCAATGGCGAAGTAGTCGGAGCGCAGTTTCACCCGCAAGGTGGGGTAGCCGATAATGACAGACACCAGGACGGAGAGGATCACCCCGGCGATGAGGGCAGGGAGCAGCGGCACCTTGAAGAAATAGGTCAGAATGGCCGCCGTGTAGCCACCGATGGCCATGAAGGCCGCATGGCCCAGGGAGAACAGGCCAGTGTAGCCGGTGAAGATGGCCAGACCCATGGTGGCGATGATGTAGATGGCTGCGTTGGTAAAAATTGCTTGCGCGTAAGCCATAGCAGGTCTCTCCTAGAGTTTCTCTTCGACGTGCCGGCCAAACAAGCCGGTGGGCCGGACGATGAGCAGGAGGGCCAAAAGACCGAAGCTGAAAACGTCGCGGTAGGTGGACAGGGGGACGCCCCCGATGGTGCTGACCGAGATGAGGGCTTCTACCAGGCCCAACAAGATGCCGCCCACGATGGCCCCCGGCAGGCTGCCGAGGCCGCCGATAACCGCGCCGATGTAGGCTTTGTTGGTGATCCAACCCATGCTGGGGTAGACCATGTACTTGACGCCCATGAAGACCCCGGCCATGCCGCCCAGCGCTCCGGCCAAGAGGAAGAGCACGGCCACGAGCATATCCAGATTGACGCCGAGGACGGAGACCATTTCGGCGTCATGGGAGGCGGCGCGAATGGCTGTGCCGACGCGGGTGAAGTTGAGGATAAAGGTGAGCAGGGCGATGGCCAGAATGGAAAAGCCAAAGGCGAAAAGATCCATCTTGGAGATGACGGCGGTGCCCAACTGGATGCTGTCTTGAGCGAAGACCGGCGGAAGGGCATAGAGGTTGGCGCCGATGGTGGCATAGAGGACGTTTTGCAGAGCGATTGCCATACCCATCGCGCTGATCATGAAATAAAGGGAGGGGGCGCGACGGTGCCGCAGGGAGCTGTAAGCGATCCGTTCCACTAAGAAAGCGATGATCCCGGCGCCGAGCATGGAGATGAGCAGGGCGGGCAGGAAGGGCAACTGAAAGATATTGACCATGACAGCCCAGGCGACATAGGCGCCGAGGGTGATCACCGCACCATGGGCGAAGTTCGAGAAATTCAACACCGAAAAAACCAGGGAGTACCCTACCGCCATTAAGGCGTAAATACTCCCGATGGATAAACCTGTGATAATGGTTTGAAAAATCAATGCAGCCTCCGAATGTAGCGGGGGTTGGGCCGCCAGCGGGGCCCCTGGGATAAATCTCTGAAAGTTCCGGCGGCCATTGGTGAGCCGCCGGAACTTCATGAGGAGAGAGAAGGCTAATCGGTGGTGACGAAGGTCTTCACGTAGGTGAATTTGCCGTCCTTGCACTGCTGGATGACGGCGGGCTTATTGAGGGGGTTATGGTTGCTGGGGTCAATGGTGAGGATGCCGGTGAGAACCTGCAGATCCTTGGTGGCGGCGAGGGCGTCGCGCAGGGCGGTGCCGTCGGTGGAACCAGCGCGCTTGATGGCGTCGGCCAGCCAGAGCATGGCATCATAAGACATCAACGGGTTGGGCAGCACAGGGTCGGCACCGTATTTGGCGCGGTAGTCTTTGAGGAAGTCCTGGATGGTGGGATCTTCCATGGCAGCCAGGTTGACGAAGTAGGCGCCTTCAATGGCGGGGCCGGCCAGATCGAAGATGTCGGGGCTGCCCCAGCCGTCGCCGCCGATGAGGGTGGCGGTGATGCCCAGGTCGCGGGCCTGTTTGGCTGCCAAAGCGGCTTCCTTCTGCATGGTGGGGATAAAGATCACGTCAGGGTTACCTTCTTTGATCTTGCCCAACTGCGCGCGGAAGTCCAACTCGCCGGAGCGGAAAGCTTCGCTGGCGGTAATGGTGCCGCCGCCTTTTTCGAAGGCTTCCACGAAGTATTTGCTCAGGAACTGGGAGTACTCGTCGCCGATGTCATACAGGGTGGCGGCTTTCTTGGCGCCCAGGTCTTTGAGGGCAAACTGGCCAGCAACGGTACCCTGGAAGGGGTCAATGAAGCACACGCGGAAGGTGAAGGGCACAACCGTTCCGTCATCGGCCACGGTGACTTTGGGGTTGGTGGCGGTGGTGGCGATGAGGGGAACTTTGGCGGAGTTGTTGACTTCGCGGACGGCGTTGGCAACACCCGACTGGCCGGGGCCGATGATGGCGACGACCTTGTCCTGTTCGACCATGCGCTTGACAACGTTCACGGCTTCGAGTTTGTCGGCGCGGCTGTCGTAGGCGATGATTTCGATCTTCTTGCCGTCAATACCGCCGGCAGCGTTGATTTTATCCACGGCCAGCATGAGGGCGTTGTTTTCCGACTGTCCCCAGGTAGCGCTGGGGCCGGTGAGCGCAACCAGATTGCCAATCTTGATGGTTTCTGGTTCGGCGGGCTTGCAGGCCGACAGCAAGCTGCTGAGCAGTACCGCAACGAGAATCAGGGTAATGAGAATGCGGCTTTTCATGTGTGCGTATTTCTCCTTAGGGATTTGAGTTGGGTGAGTGACTGCGAAAACAATAGAGGGGATGGATAGGGTTTGGGTATCAAGGGTGGCAGCCATGAACGGACAGCACAACCTTTGAGAATGGACTGGCCTGCACCTCCTGGTTACTGAAAATCTGTACGATTGTAAAAAGGGTTGGAAACGATGGATGTGTTGCCAAGTAAGGCATATGATCCTATAATATGATATATCATACACCATACTTGATATACCGTATTATAAGAATTAATGAGAGGTTGTCAAGCATGAATTTCCAACCAAAATTAAACCTAGAGGATCGCACATGAACACTCCTGGCACGGCTGTACAGCCTTACCCGACCTGGCTAGAGATCAACCTTTCGGCTGTGGCGCATAACACACGGCGGCTGTTGGAACGCACGGGGGTGGACTTAATGGCAGTGGTGAAGGCCAACGCCTACGGCATGGGGGCAGTACCGATTGGACGCGAGATGCTGGCGGCGGGGGCCAAGGCGCTAGCTGTGGCGCGGTATTGTGAGGCGGCGGCGCTGCGGCAGGAGGGCGTTGATGCACCTATCCTGGTGTTTGGTATGACGACCCTGCCGGAGGTGGAGGCCGCCATTGGACAGGAAGTGCGCATGACCCTGCACAGCCGTGAAAACGCGGAGCGCATCAGCCAGCGAGCTAAAGCCCTGGGGAAGACCGCTAAGGTGCACCTGAAGATTGACACGGGCATGGGGCGGCTGGGGGTACTGGCTGAGGAGGCGGGTGAATTTGCGGCCTTTGCGGTGGGGCTGGGGGGAATTGAGATTGAGGGGATTTACACCCATTTTGCCATGATTGACGATGAACCGGATGACCCGATGGCGCCGGTACAGATGGAACGCTTCCGGCAAGCGGTAGAAGGCGTGCGAGGAGTGGGGGTAAACCCGCGCTGGCTGCACACGGCCAATTCCGCCGCAGCGATGGGATACCCGCCATCGTGGATGAACATGACGCGGGCGGGGTCGGTGCTGGTGGGGATTCGCCCATTCTATTTCGAGCCGTTCCCTGCGGAGATGCGACGGGTGTTGAGCTGGAAGGCGCAGTTGGCTTCGTGCCGGCTGCTGCCTGACGGCTGGGGGCTGAGTTACGGGCAGGTGTACCGTACGCAGGGCGCGGAATGGATCGGTGTACTGCCGGTGGGCTATGCGGACGGTTTCCGGCGGGTGTACGACAACGAGGTGCTAATGAATGGCCGGCGTGTGCCGGTGGTGGGGCGGGTTTGCGCGGACGCATGCATGGTGAAGCTGGATCAGACCTACCCGGAGGGAACCGAGGTGGTACTTTTGGGACAGCAGGGCCAGGAAGCCATTCAGATTGAAGATCTTTCGGCGCGCTGGAAGACCTCGCAGGCGGATGTGACCGCGGTGATCAACGCACGCATCCCGCGGGTGTACGTGCGGGATTAGGGAAGTAAGCCTGGATTCATAGACCCACCGGCGGGACACTGAGCCGCCGGTGGGTCTTGTTTTGAGAGGATGGGGAAAACTAGGATTTGTTGGTTCGGGGATCAAAGGCGTCGCGTACGCCGTCGCCGAAGAAGTTGAAACCCAGGACCACGCTGAGGATGGCCAGACCGGGGAAGGTGGTCATCCACCAGTTGTAGAATTTGTAGCGTCCGGTGGAGATCATGGCGCCCCATTCGGCGGTGGGCGGCACGGCCCCTAAACCGATGAAGCTGAGGGCGGCGATGTTGAGGATGGCGCTGCCGGCATCCAGCGAGGCTTTGACCAGGATGGGTCCAAAGGTGTTGGGGAGGATGTGGCGGAAGAGAATGCGCGATTGACTGGCCCCCAGGAGGACGGCCGCGGCGACATATTCATTGTTGCGCACGCTGAGCACCTGCCCGCGCATGAGGCGGGCGTACTCCGGCCACCAGACCAGAATCATGGCAATGAGGGCATTGGTGAGGCTGGGTCCGAGGACGGCAGCAATGGCCAGAGCCAGCACGATGGACGGGAAGGACATGGTGATGTCGGCCAGGCGCATGATAAGCAGGTCATAAACGCCGCCAAAATAGCCAGCGGTGGCCCCGATGAAACAGCCGAAGATCATGGCGAAGACGATCACGATCAGGCCGATGGGCAGCGAAATGCGCGCACCGTAAACGACTCGGCTGAAGACATCGCGTCCCAGCTCATCCGTGCCAAACCAGTATTGACTGGATGGGGGCTGCATGCGGTCACCGATATTTTGTTCCAGAGGGCCTTTGGGGGCGATGACGGGGGCCAGGAAGGCGACCAGGATCCAGAATATGATGATACCCACGCCAAACATGGCCATTGGGTTTCGCAGGAGAGATTTCACCCTGCGTTTCCAGGGGGCGTCGGATTTTTGGATCTTTAAACTGGCGATGTTGTCGGATTGAGCCATGATTAAGCCTCCCGGATGCGGGGGTCAATGACCGCGTAAAGGACATCCACGATGAGGTTCATGAACATGTACAGGATCGCGATGACCAATGTAGTGCCCATCAGGGCCGGATAATCCAGATTAACCGAGGCTTCGACGGCATACCGGCCGATACCCGGCCAGGCGAAAATGGTTTCGGTCATGATGGCGCCGGTCATGAGGCCTGCGAAAGCCAGACCCATGATGGTGACCATAGGAATAAGGGCGTTTTGCAGGGCGTGTTTGACCACCACCGCAGATTCCCGCAGACCTTTGGCGCGGGCGGTGCGGATGTAATCCTGCTGGAGAACCTCAATGAGCGAGGAGCGGGTGATGCGCGCCATGAGGGCCAAGGTGAACCAGCCCAGGATGATGGCGGGCAGGATGAGGTGGCTGAGGGAACTCCAGAAGGCGGGCATATCCCCGGCGAGGAGCGAGTCGAACAGGAACAGCCCGGTGGCATGGGTGGGTGGGCCGATTCGGGCGTCCACACGGCCAGGGCCGGGCAGCACGCCGAGCTTGTAATAGAACAGGAACAGCATGAGCAGCCCCGACCAGAACGGCGGCATGGAGGCGCCAAGGAGGGCGAATACACGGCTGAAATGGTCAATGAATTTGCCGGCGCGCAGGGCTGCGAAGATGCCCAGGGGGAGACCCAGTAAGATGGCAAAGATAAAGGAGGCGATACCCAATTCAATGGTGGCGGGTAGGAAGGTGATGATGTCCTTGGTGACCGGATTTTTGGTCTTGAAGGAAATCCCCATGTCGCCCTGCACCAGATTTTTCAAGTAGATGAAGTACTGCTCGGGGAGTGACTTGTCCAGACCCCACTTCTCGGTGGCAGCTTTCACCGAAGCGGGGTTGTCCATTGATTTTTCAGTCAGAATGACCGCCAGCGGATTGACGGGCACAATACGGGTGACGACGAACAGTGCGATGGTGATGCCGATGATCATGGGGATCATGAGCAAAAGGCGGCGTACGATGTAAGAAATCAGGTTCATCCAGCTCTCCTCGATGAAAGGGAGGGAAGAATTTGGGGGGGCGGGACCCCATCCCGCCCCCCACACGATGCTACGGCAGCATTATTCTACAGGAGCCAGTTCCCAGAAATCCACCAGCCAAACCGGGTGGAATTTGTAACCTGTGAGGGTGTTGCGGTGGGCATGGATGCCAACGCCTTGCCAGAGCATGGTGTAAGGCATGTCGTCAATGAGGATGTCCTGCAGTTCGACAATGGCTTTCTCGCGGGCGGCGCGGTCCATGTTGGTGCGGACTGTCATGGCCAATTCGGTGGCTTTCTCGTTCTTGTACCACATACGGAAGGCAACCGAGCGATCGCCCAGGGCGAAGTAGTCTGTCCACATGGTGGGATCCAGGTAGTCGGGAGTCCAGCCGCCTTGGGCCATGGGCAGTTTTTGGGCGCGCATCTCGGAGAGATAGACACTCTGTTCCATGGGGTTGAGGTTGAGGGTGATGCCGACCTCGGCCAGGTCATTCTTTACCTTCGCGGCGACGATTTCGCGGGTGGCGTTGGAGGCGTAGTAGTAGTCTAGGGTGATGCCATCAGCGTGACCGGCCTCGGCCAGGAGCGCTTTGGATTTTTCGACATCGCGGCCCCAGGTCTTGGCGGGGTCCACACCCAGGATGCCCAGAGGGATGATGCTGGGGGCGCGCACGCCGTACCCGTTCATGACGGATTGGATCAGGCCGTCGTAATCAATACCGTAAGCCACCGCCTGGCGGATGCGCTTGTCGCACAGCAGGGCGGAGGATTCGGGGCTGATTTCCGTCTTGCAGTTGGAAGTCATGGCGAGGTAGTTCATGTCCAGGGTCTGGTCGGTGGTGATAACCAGGTTGGAGTCGGCCTGGGCCACTTCCATCAGATCGGAATCGAGCTGGCCGATGAGGTCGGCGTCGCCGGTCTGAAGCATTTGGAGCTGGGTGGTGGGGTCTTCAACGTGCTTGATGATGACCTTGCCGAATTTGGGGGCGCCCTTGAAGTAGGTCATGTTGGCGACCAGCTCAATTTCGGACTTGGGCGACCAGCGCACGAGGGTGAAGGGGCCGGAGCCAGCGGAGTTCTGATCGAGCCATTCCTTGGCGGTGTCGGTGGTGGCGGCGTCTTTCGCGTCCGTGCCGCCGTGTTCCTTCACCAGCTTGGAGTCCATGATGCCCAGGGAGGGGTTGGCGGCAATGGAGAGGAAGGCCGGGTTGGGTTCGGCGCAGGTCACCTTGACGGTGAGTTCATCCACAGCTTCCACAGCCGTGACGCCGTCCAGATTCCAGGCGGGGGCGCCGGCGATGTTGATCATGCGGTTCCAGGAGAAGGCAACATCTTCCGCGGTGATGGGGTTTCCGGAAGCAAAGGTCAGGCCGGGTTTGAGTTTGAAGGTGAATTCGGTGAAGTCCGCGTTGTTTTCCCAGGACTCAGCCAGGCGACCGACCATGTTGGTGAGGTCATCGGGGCGGAAATCCACCAGGGTGTCGTAGGTGTTGATGTGGATGGTGAGGTTGGTGGTTTCACCGGCATAGCCAGGATCCAGGGTGACGACGTCATCCAGGCGCATGGCCATGACCAGAACGGGAAGATCCTCAGCCGTGACGGGCTTAGGCTCTTCGGTGGGGGCTGGCTGGGCGGGCTGCTCAGCAGCGGGGGCCTGGGTGGCGGCCGGGGCTTCGGGCGCAGCGGGGGTTTCCGCAGCGGGCGGTTGGCAGCCGACCACACTCATGGCAAAACATACGACCAAAAGCAGGTACAACAGGGTGCGGGGCACTTTCATGGATCCTCCTCAAGGGTCGAAAAACGGTGGGTGACAGAAAACACAACAGCCTCAGGCTGTGTGCGTTCTACGGACGGAGCTTGCAAAGGCAAGCTGTGGAAATGTGCAGAGGGAGACCTGTTATTAAACTGAGCGTTAGGTTACTGAGGATTGAGATTCCAGCCAAGGCAGGCCTGGATTGAGAGAGCATGGTTATCGTGATTGTAACAGGTTACATATCCGATATATCGTATATCATTGTAATCAACGAGGTGCTGAATTACAAGGGGTTTGCCTGGACAAATGTCATAAAACCGATATGACAAATGTCAGGTATCAAATTCCGCAAAGCTTATCGGAGCTTTGCGGAATCGGAAAGGATCAAAGAGAAATGGGGGTTAATTCGCCAAAATACTAAAGGTTCAGCCAGCGCACCGCAGCAGCGGGCAGATCGGCCATCGTGCCGATCTTGAGTTTGCACTCCGGCAAGGATTGAATGAACAATTTGCCGTAGCGCTTCGTGAGGATGCGGCGGTCGAGGATGGCAACGATGCCACGGTCGGATTGGGTGCGGATGAGGCGGCCAAAGCCCTGGCGGAAGCGTAGGATGGCTTCGGGCAGGCTGTATTCGGAGAAGGGGTCTTCAAACGTTTCGGAACGGGCGGCCACGATGGGGTCAGAGGGGACATCAAAGGGCAGTTTGACAATTACCAGGATGGAGAGGGCTGCGCCGGGGATGTCCACGCCTTCCCAGAAGGCGCGCGTGCCGAGCAGGATGGCGCGGTCGGCCTCGCGGAAGGTTTCAAGCAGAGTGTTGGCCGAGGCGCCTTCGCCTTGCTCATAGACCTGAATGCCGGCTTCAGCCAGGTGAGGGCCGATGGACTGGGAGGTGCGCTTGAGCTGGGCATAGGAGGTGAAGAGCGCCAGCATTTTGCCGCCGGTGGCTTTGGCCAGGCGGGTGAGGGTTTGCTCGACCGAGCGCTGATAGTTGTTGGCATCGGCGGGTTCGGCGATGTCGTTGACCAGGTAGAGCAGGGCTGAACTCTGGTAGTCGAAAGGCGAACCCAGGGTGAGTTCGTCGGCATCTGCGGCGTACAGGCGCTCGCGGAGGTAGTCAAAGTCACCGCTGGCGGTGAGGGTGGCAGAGGTGAGGATGACGCTGCTTTTCTTGTTCCACAGGTATTCCTGCATGAGGGGGCCGATGTGGAGAGGGGCGATTTGCAGGGCGAGCTGGTTGTTATTGGGAGAAATTTCTACCCAGTAGATGAAGTCCGATGAGGGGCTGCTGACCAGGGCGTTGAGGCTCATCTCCACTTCGGAAAAGCGGCGGTTGAGGTTGGAAAGGCTGCCTTGCAGGTCTTCCAGCTCTTCATCCAGCAGCTCGGCGTGATCCGCCAGACTCTTGCTGAAGGTGGAAAGGAGGGTGAGCAGCAAGGTGAGGGTCTCGTGGGCGACATCCCACTGCACTTCCACATCCCCCCAGGCGGGTTGGGCGCGGGTGGCGGGCAGGATGCGCTCTTGCTGGCCGTAGGGGCTGACGGGCCGGCCGTCGCGCTGGTCTGTGAGGAAGGAATCGAGGGCAGCAAAGAACTCGCGGAAGTCGTGATCGAGGCGGAAGGCCAGGTCGGTGGCGCGGCGGGCGGACTGCTCAAAAGCGGCCAGATCGGACGGGCGCAGGATATGCGAAAGCCCACCCAACAGGCGGCCTAGCAAGCCGCTGCTGGTGCTGCCCAATTCGCGCAGCACGCGGGCCAGATCCCCCTGGGTGACGCGGAAACTGAGGGCGTTGGTGGTGGCGGCTTCCACGTGGTGGGCTTCGTCCACAATGAGGAAATCGTATTCCGGCAGGACGCGGTTTCCCGTGGCCACATCGGAGAGCAGCAGGGCATGGTTGACGATCAATAGATGCGCGTTTTGAGCAGCCAAGCGGGCTTGGAAAAAGGGACATGCGCCGCCGGTCCGGCTGAGGCAGACTTCGGTCTTGCAGGCGTCATCTTCGGCCGAAAAGCGGTTCCAGATATCGCGCTCGATGGGGCCGTTGAGATTGATCTCGCTGCGGTCGCCGCTGCCGTTTTCGTTCAGCCAGACCAGGATTTTGCCCAATACGCGCATTTCTTCGGCTGTTTCTGGGCCGCGGTGGCGGAAATGATCCAGACGGCGGGGGCAGAGGTAATTTCCGCGGCCTTTGATGACCGTGGCGCGCAGATCAATGCCCAGGGCAGCGCGGACATCGGGGATGTCTTTTTTGATCAACTGATCCTGCAGGTTGATGGTATTGGTGGAGATGACCACGCGCAGATTGTTCTGGAGGGCAAAAAGGGCCGCGGGAACGACATAGGCAAAGGATTTGCCGGTGCCTGTGCCGGCTTCGACCATGAGGTGCTGCCCATAGGAAAGTGCATGGGCTACCGAGCGAAGCATGCCCACCTGTTGGGGGCGGTGTTCGTATTGTTCGAAATAGCGCGCAAAAGGGCCGCCGTATTCGAGCAGAGCAGCGACTTCCTCTTCATCGAGCGGTTCAGGAGGATTGACGGGCTGGAGGGGGGCGGATGGGGGTTCGGCGGCGGCGAAGAGCGGGCCGTGAGCACCGGAATCTGCATGACGCGCGGCGGAAACCCCGGCGCGGGCGCGGGTGCGCAGGAGTTGGCGGAAGAAGTATTGTCCGCCCCATTCGATTGGCTCACCGGCGCGTACCAGCTCTGCCACCAGATCGAGGGGCAGATCCTGTGCTTTCTCGCTCAGGCGAGTGAAAACAGCGTGGGTAACGCGCGTGTCAGCCAGGGCGCGGTGGGCATGTTCAAGGAGGGGGATGCCCAGCAGTTGGGCCAGGGCGCTGAGGTTGTAGCGGCTGGCTGTGGGCAGCAGCACGGCAGCCAGTTCGTAGGTGTCAATGGCCGGGTTGTCGAGGAGCAGGTTCTGACGCTGGAGAAAGGAGAGGTCAAAGCGGATATTGTGGCCGACGACGGGGCTGTCGCCGACAAAATCGGCAATTTCATGCAGAACAGCCTTCAGCGGAGGGGCGTTGCGTACCATCTCGTTGGTGATGCCGGTCAGCATGGTAATAGGGGTCGGGATGGACCGACCGGGGTTCACCAGGCTGGACCACTCGGCTTCGACACGGTGGCCGTTAAAGCGCACGAGGCCAATTTCGGTGATGGCATCGGATTGGGGATCGAGGCCGGTGGTTTCGATATCGAGGGCGACGTAAGAAGGCATGGATGAGATTATACCATTGCCAGGGCGGGGAGGGAAAAACGCGCCAAAACTGCGTATAGGCATTGCGCTGGGTAGGTGCGCGGATTGATGCGGACTGCGGGCGGCCTTTCAGGGATGAGGGTTGACGGGGGCAGCGGGTGATTCTATACTGAAGGAAACCCCAACGACATGGCGAGAGGTAAACATGAATTTGGATCATCCAGCCTGGGATATTCACCTGGACACGAAGAAAGGCATTCTGGAATTTCGGGAAAAAGAGGCCCACGCCGCGAGCATTGAGACGGCACGCATCCATTTTTGGGTCAGTGATGCCCGTGGGGAAGATATGATGCTGCCCAATCAGCCCTGGCGGGTGCGCGAAACGCACGTTCTGCAGGATGTGGACGCGGCTGGGCGGGCGTTGAAAACCTGGATTCTGACCTTTGAACCGAATGAGGCTGGGCTGACGGCGGAGCTGCATTTTCGCGGCGGCCCGCAGCAGGCGCTGTTCGCCTGCAAGGGGGTGATCACGAATGGGGGCGGGCGGCGGGTGCGGGTGGGAAAGCTGAACCTGCTGGTGGGAGAGGGGCTGCACCTGGGTGAAGGCTCGCGGCCGCAGGACTGGCGCTGCTTTGTTAACGGCTGGCAGTCGTGGGGGGCGGCGGGCGTATACGGCCCGGATCAGCGCCAACCTGCCACCTGGTTGGATTGGCTGGAGGGGCCGCTGTGGTACAACGCCAACACGCCCCGCCCGCGGCAGGTGGGACGCTTTGCCAGTGATTTTTTCAGCGTGGTGGCGGACTGCAAAACCGGGTTGGGGGTGGTGAGCGGCTTCTTGAGCCAACGCGAGCAGTTCGGGGTGGTTGAGGCGGATTTGCGCGGCAAACTGCCCACATTGCGCTTATGGGCGGACGGCGATGGGGTCTGGCTGGGAGCCGGGCAGCGGCTGGAGACCGACTGGGCGGTGATCGGGCCGGTGAACGTGCACGACCCGGACTGCCTGGGCGGCTATTTCGATGCGGCCGGGGCAGAAAACGGCGTGCGGCTGCGGGAACAGATGCCGGCGGGCTGGTGCTCGTGGTATCACTTTTTTGACCGGGTAACCGAAGGTCAGATTCGCGATAATTTGCGGGCAATTGCGCAGATGGAACGGGAACTGCCGCTGGAACTGGTGCAGATTGACGACGGATTTCAAGCAGTGGTGGGTGACTGGCTGAAATTCCGTTCCACGTTTCCGCAGGGGGTGGCCGGATTGGCGGAAGAGATCCGTGCCACGGGCCGGATGCCAGGCCTGTGGCTGGCACCGTTCATTGTGCACCCGCGTTCCAAAACGGCGCGCGAGCACCCCGATTGGCTGGTCAAAGGCCGGTGGGGGCTGCCCGCCTCAGCCGGGTATAACTGGGGGGCGATCACCGCGGGGTTAGATCTGACCCACCCGGCGGCGATGGACTACGCCTACACGGTGATTGAGACGGCGGCGCACCGCTGGGGATACCCGTACTTGAAGCTGGACTTCTTGTATGCTGGGGCGATCCGCGGACGGCGAAAAGATGCCAGTTTAACGCGGGCCCAGGTGCTGCGGCGGGGAATGGAGGCGCTGCGGCGGGCGGCAGGGCCGGAGACGCTGCTTTTGGGCTGCGGGGCGCCTTTGGGATCGGTTTTGGGGCTGGTGGACGCCATGCGCATTGGGGCGGATACCGCCCCAACCTGGACGCCGCGCTTTGCGGGCTGGCGGCGGCCGTTTGAAAAGATCACCCCCATGCCGGCAGCGCGCAACGCGATTCAAAATATCCTCACGCGGGCGGGAATGCACCGGCGGTGGTGGTGGAATGACCCCGACTGCCTGCTGATTCGGCCGGACAGCGAATTGACGCTGGATGAGGTGCGCACCTTCGCCACCCTGGCGGCGCTGACCGGTGGGCTGCTACTGCTTTCGGATGATTTACCGGCGGTGCCGGAGGAACGGCGGCGGATTGCGGCGACGCTGCTGCCGGCCATTGGCCAGCGCGCGCTGGTGTTGGACGGCATGGAGAAGACAACGCCGGAATGCTTACGCCTGGATTTGCAGGGGGCGGCGGGCGAATGGCAGTTGATCGCCTGGTACAACAGCGCGGATACGGCGCAGACCTTTCAGTTGGACAGAGCGCGATTCCAATTGGCTGCGCAGGATTTGTGGGTGCGGGAATTTTGGAGCGGACGAACACAATTCCTGGCAGCGGGGAGGACCTGGGACTTTGGCACAGTGGCTCCGCACGGGATCTTTGCCGCGGCAGTACGGCGGGCCGAGCCGGGACGGGTTCAATATCTGGGCAGCGATCTGCACCTTTCGCAAGGGCTGGAGGTACAGCGCTGGCAGGAAAGCGCCGAGGGGCTGGATTTGACGGTGGATGTTGGGCGCCGCGTGGCGGGCAGGGTGGTGTGCGCCGTACCGCAGGGGATGTGGGAAGCCTGGGTGGGCGCCGAACGGGTTGAGACACAAAGTGAGAGGGGCTACTTGGACATCCCAGCAGCGGGGATGGGGCCGGTGGAAATCCGGCTGCGGAGGACAGACCGATGAAACGAACTGCCCGTTGGGCGTTCAAGCTATGGGTACTGGGTTTGGTATGGGTAGGGCTGATAGGCGGGTCAACATCGGTGAAGGGGGCTGAACCCCACCGGCTGTTTTTCCCCATCGTTCATAAAACTGTGCCGCAGGTGGAAGCCGGCCCACCGCGTTTTGGCACCAGCGTGTACATGACCACGAACAACCCGAATGCGTACTACAACCTGGGCTGTGCGCAGGGAAAGCGTGATCTTGGCCTGGCGGGGACGCAGGACAGCCTGGTGGTGCTGGCTTTTGGCAGGCCGGTAAAGATCGGCACAGTGTACGGGGCCAGTCTCTTTGATGTGGCGCCGACCACCACGACCGTTTTGGAAACATTGATCCCCATGTTTGCGATGGGATATGTGGACTGCGCGGGGGCGGACACGCTCAGCACAGTGACGCTGGGCCTGGGAACCAGCAATTACGGCGACATGGTGCGCTACAGCGGCGGGATCGCCTGGAACAATTTCGTGGATCACGTCAACCGCTGGCTGAAAGACAATAACTATTACCACCGGGTGGCGGCCGTGGGCGCGATTGATATCGAATTGGGCTGGAACCCGCCGGATGTGACCCGCAATTGGGTGAACGGCTACGACGATGGGAACCTGTACCCCTATCTGAACTTTGGGGACGCCAACAGCTGCCCGACACGGATTTTCCCAGATTGGGACTGCAAGGACGCCTGGACCAAAGAAGATCTGTGGTATGTGTCCTACGGCGTGGGGGCGGCTTTCCCGCTGCCCCTGATTTATGCGACGGACACGGGAAACGCGCAGCAGTGGGCATTGATGAGCCTGTGGGCGGCGCAGAACAAGGGCGCGCCGATGCAGATTCAGGGGGTGATGACCCAATGGCAGGCCTGCCAGCAGTACCCCAGCGGGTGCGGCCCGGGGCTCGATAACCGCCCTGAGGAGGGCTGGCAGCAGCTGTATGATGAATTGGCCCGCGACGCGCGCACCAAACAGGAGCTGCGCTGGTCAACGGACATCTTGTGGTGGCGGTCGTCGCTGACCATTCAAGCAGATGCGATGCAGATGCGGCCCACCGGTGCGGCGCGGCAGGCCGCGGCCCTTGAGGCGGTGCTACAGCAGACCCATTTGGAACCCTCGATGCGCAGCAACCTGGAGGAAAAGCGGGAACTGTGGCTGCGCATGGAGCGGGAACAGGGGGTATCTGCGCTGCTGGCCGAAACAGAAGGGATGCCCCCGCCAGAGGTTCCGGTGGTGGAAGCGGCTCCCTTCGCGACGGGAATTTTTGAAGGGGATGAGGGCTGGTTCCGCAGCGGGCAGGCGCAGATTACACGGCGCTGGCAGGGGGTGAGCCAGGATGGTTATTTGCAAGTCATGGTGGGAGCGGACGGCGAGGACCCAACCCGCGGAATTGTGGTGATCCTGCGTTACGATGCGGAACGCGTACTGGTGGATCTGCGCAAGGAAGTGGGCCTGCCCGGCAGCGGCCCGTATGCGCTGGAGGGTGTGGAGGGAGATGAACTGGTGATCCGCGGGGCGGACGGGGCTGAGCTGCGGCTGAATTTGATTCAGGAAGGCGCGATTCTTCCGTAACCGCTAGAGAACTATTGGTGATATCAAACGGCCTCTGCGGTGGATTGCAGAGGCCGTTTTTGGGCGTGGGGAGAGCGTTTAGCTTTGTGGGGCGTTCACTTCCGTCACCGCGGCGGTTTTGGCGGCCTTGCGGCGGCGGACGTAGCGGACGATACCGCGGATGATGAAGAACAGGGGGACTATGGTGACCAGGCTGGAGGGCAGACAGAAGATGACGATCCAGATGAGGGCGTTGCCCAGGAATTTGCCGAAGTTGATGAGAGCCTGCATCGCATCGCGGGCGACACCCACCGGCTGCCAGCCGCCGATGGTGAGGGGGGCCACGGAAGCCCTGGATTTGATATCCACCGTGATGGCGGAGAGGCGTGAGGATTCATCGTAGAATTTGATTTGTCCTTTGACGACCTCAACCTCTTCGGAGATGCGGGTCAATTCTTGATGCACCGCCAGAACATCTTCGGTTTTGACGGCTTCGTCTAAAATGTTCTGCAGGCGAGCCTGGGCCATTTCCAGGTTCTTCAGGCGCGAATTGAGGTCGGTGTACTCGCGGGTGACATCCTGACCGGAGACGTTATCGGTGGTGACGTCCAGATTGCCGTCGGCGACCAGGGCTTTGATGCGGTCGCGGGCTTCGGTGAGGCGCTCAGCGGGAACGCGGACGGTCATGGAGGCAGCGGGGATCTTTTCGCCGTCATCAGTGGTGTACTGGTACAGGTTGGAATTGACGATGAAGCCGCCCATTTCCTGGGTCATCTTGGCGATCTCGTCCACGGCCTGCGAGGGGTTTTCCACCACGATGGCCATGTTGGCGTTCATGATGACGATGCGTTCCACCGCGGCGCCCTCCACATTGACGGAGTTGGTGGATTCGCCTTCGTAGGATCGGGCCTCTTCCATTTCGGGGGCAGCAGCGGGGGCCGAGGGTGGGGCAAAGCCCATGCCTGGTTCGGCCATGTCGGCGGCTGGGGCGCTTGCAGCCGGTGAGCAGGCAGCCAGCAGCAGCGCGGTTAAAATGAGCGGGATGAGCACTTTTCGGAACATGGGATTCTCCTCCTTAAGGGAACAGCCAATGGGTTAACCCATAGACGACGAATCCGGGCGGAAGGTTCCAGGCTTGCGTCACCACCCGGCGGAGAGGCGGACGGCGTGTCGATCGGGGAGGCCAGCGTGTTGGATGCGCGATTGGACGCTGACGACATCGTAGGTCACGCGGTGAATTTCCCAGGTATTGGCGTGGGTATCAAAGAGCGCAAACGAGGCGCGCGGGTCGCGGTCTCTGGGTTGGCCGACGGAGCCGGGGTTGAGGATGGCGCGCGAACGCAGGGTGAGGGGGAAATTGGGGGGGATGCGCCGCCATTCAATCTCACGCCGACTTTCGTTTTCAATGAAGACCGAGGGGATGTGGGTGTGGCCGGTGAAACACAGCTGGGTGTCGAAGTGGCGAAAGTTCAGAGCGGCGGTGAATTTATCCAGGAGATATTCCCACACAGGGTTGCGCGGGCTGCCGTGGGCCAGGGTGATTTGACCCAGGACAATTTTCTCCTGTAGGGTGGTCAGAAATTGGAAACTGCGGGCGGTGAGGGTGCTCTGCATCCAGGCGGCGGAAATTCGCGCTTCTTTGTTGAAGGTTTCCAGGTCAATTTGTCCAAGGGCGGCGGCGTCATGATTGCCGAGCAGGCAAGTGAGGTTGGGCAGGGCTGCCATGACCTCAATACATTCGTTGGGGTCAGGGCCGTACCCCACCAGATCACCCAGGCACCAGACAGCGTCGTAATCACCCGCGGCAGCGAGAACTGCCTGGAGGGCGGTGAGATTTGCATGGATGTCGGACATGACGAGGACGCGCATGGGGCCTTTAGGGGGTGTAAAAGGTCATATTCCAAATGCCGGGGGCATCCTGGGTGAGGGTGGAGGATACGCCTGCCAGGACAATCCAGGTGTTTCCCGGTTTGAGGGCCAGCGGCTGCCCCTGGGGGGTCCAGAACTGCATGGGGCGGTCGGCGGAAGGGGCGCGCCAGAGCCCTTCGAAGGCAGTTCCGTTTCGAAAGAGCACCGCACGGCGTCCATCCTGGTTATACCATATTGTAATATCGTGCAGTGTGGGCGCAATGGTTTGGTAGGGGGCAAATGCGATGATGACATTATCGAAGGCTAACTGAACGCCCGCGGCGCGGTCGGTGAGGGGCAGCATGCTGATGGAATTTTCTTCTCCCACCGATTCCTGCCAGCGAAGATAGCGCTGGGAGGCGGAGTCGTACTTCCACAGACCTTTGTTGAAGGCGTTGAAAGTTACGGATACCTGAGCCCCTTCCAAGCCGCCGCTGGGCGGTTGGGGATCAAAGGCCATGCCGTCTAAGATAGGGCGGGCGGGGGCAAGTTTGCGCTCTTCGGCGGCGTAGCGAGAAAGCAGGGCGGTATCCGTGAAGACGCTGAACACCGTGTGCGGGCCGACGTCACACAGGGCCGGGCAGGTGGCGGGGGCGGCGTTCACGGCGCGCTGACCGAGGTAACGGTCTAGCAGGGGGAAGACACGCTCCGGGTCGGCGCCAGCGTAGGCCAGAATGCCCTGATACATGCGCACCAGCTGGGCGTCTACGCGGCGGGCGGAACGGATGGGGCCGACCTTGGCGGCGTCCTGGCCGTAATACACAGCGGTGAAACGGTCTGTGCCCTCGCCGATGTAATCGTTGAAGACCAGATCGGCTTTCGCGAGGCCAGATTGGGGACGGCTTTCACGCGGGAAATTGGCAATTTTGACAAATACGGGCGGGCGGGAGAGAAGTGCGGGGTCCGAAACGGGCAGGCCGGTGAGAGGGTTGACCGCCGCGGGGAAATTGGACGGACCGACCGCCTGGGGAAGCGCAGTGAGGCTGGGAACGGGGCTGGCGGTGGGCGGCGGGGTGAAAGTAGGGGTGGAAGAGGGCGTCTGAGTGGGGACGGCGCTGGGTGCGGCGGCGAGCGTCGGCGGCGCAGAGGGTATGGTCACTGGGGTGGGGGCGGCACAAGACGAAAGCATCAGACTCAGGCAAAGCGCGAACCACCACAGGCGAGGGTTTTTCATAGGAAAGGGGGCCTAGGGCAGGTGGAAACGCAGTTCCCAGTGCCCAGGTTCCGGCTGGCTGAGATCGGTGTTGAGGCCCACAATGTGAATCCAGGAGGTGCCTGGTTTGAGGATCATGGGCAGGCCGTATTGGTTGAAAAACTGAATGGGTTGGCCGCGGTCCACCGTGCGCCAGGAGCCTTCCACGAGAATACCATCGCGGAAGAAGAGGGCTTTACGCCCCAGTTGATTGCCCCAGATCTCCACGTCGTGCAGTGTGGGGGCGAATTCGGTGTATTCGGCGAAGAGCACAATCACATTGGCAAAGGCCAGGTGTTGATCGTTGAGCTGGTCGGTGAGTGGGATGAGGTCATCGGGATTGAGACGGCGCTCTTCCCAGCGCTCATACAGACCAGATTCTGGGTTATAGCGCCATTCGCCGCGCGAGGCGCTGTATTCCACGGCGATCTTCTGACCCGCGCCGGTGGATTCGGGGATCTCACTTTGGAAGATCATGCCGTTGAGGGGCGGGCGTGTGTTGCTGATGCCGTGCTTGTTGGCGTAATTGCTGAGGGAAGCCGTGTTGGCGTAGATCCAAGGGGAGGAGTGGGTGTCGCGCCCGCAGAAGGTGGGGCAATTGGCTTCCAGGTTCGAGATGGCGCGGTCACCCAGGGTCTCTTCCAGAACTTCGTCCACCTGAGGATCGGCGGAACCGTAGGCCAGAAGCCCCTGATACATGCTGACCAGCTGGCCGTCTATCAGGCGGCCGGAACGCAAAGAACCGGCACGGCTGGCATCTTGACCGTAAAAAACGGCTAAAAAGCGGTTGGCGCCTTCGCCAATGTAATATTCAAATACCAAATCAGCAAAGGATAGACCAGCCTGGGGGCGAACCGAGGGCGGGGCGTTGGAGACTTTGACCATCACCGGACGGCGTTCCAGGCGGGTGAGGTCTTCTACGGTGAGACCGGTAAGGGGGTTGACGCCCGCTGGAAAGCCAAACACCCCCATAACGGCCGGGGTGGTGGTGATGGTGGGGGTAAATTGAGGCGGAGGCGGCTGAGTGGGCGGCGGCAAGGGACTTGGCGTGAGGCTGGGCAGCAGGGTGGGCATGACCCAGGGGG